>NZ_CP170197.1:2690672-3363341 GCF_047300855.1 Sulfuriferula sp. GW1 | reverse complement strand
ATATAACCTTAATAGTAATAGTTAAGGGTTGCGTAAATTTTGTATAAGATGCATTTATCTCGTTCTATCAATAAGATAGCTAACTATTTAGTCGACAGCTAAATCCTGTATGACATATAGGCAAATTGTGGATAAGTTTTGCTCAAGGGATATTTATCGACTTGCTCACAATTTGCGCACAGCTTACCCACTAGCTTGTTAATACCTGCAGAAGCAATGCATATTCCCGGCTCATGGCAGCGTCTTTTTCCTTGAGTTCTACAATTTTACGGCACGCATGCAAAACGGTGGTGTGGTCACGGCCGCCAAAGGCCTCACCAATGTCCGGGAGGCTCAGCGAAGTTAATTCTTTTGCCAGAGACATCGCCATCTGTCGAGGACGAACCAATGACCTGGTACGCTTTTTAGAATACATTTCTACTACTTTTATTTTGTAGAAATCGGCCACGGTTTTCTGGATATTTTCAATGGAAACCTGACGACTTTGTACGGCCAGCAAATCTTTGAGTGATTCTTTTACCAAATCCAGGGAGATGCCGCGGGCCGAAAATCTGGCATAGGCAAACACCCGTTTAAGTGCGCCCTCCAATTCGCGCACATTCGAACGGACTTGTTTGGCGATGAAAAACGCAATATTTTCTTCTAGCACGACGCCTTCAGCCAAAGCTTTCTTAAGAAGGATTGCCACACGCATTTCCAATTCGGGGGGTTCGATTGCAACGGTCAAACCCCAGCCAAATCTGGACTTCAGTCGATCTTCCATGCCAGCGATTTCCTTGGGATAGGTGTCACAGGTAATGATGACCTGTTTGCGTGCTTCGATCAGAGCGTTGAACGCATAGAAAAACTCTTCTTGCGTCCGGCCTTTGCCACTAAAAAACTGAATATCGTCAATCAGTAACAAATCCAGCGAATGATAATGGCGCTTGAAATCATCAAATGTTTTATGACGATAGGCGCGCACTACATCAGACACATAATTTTCGGCATGGATATAACTAATACGGGCAGCGGGATTGTAAGTATGTACCACATTGCCGATAGCCTGTATCAAATGAGTTTTGCCCAGGCCTACCCCCCCATAAATAAAGAGTGGGTTATAGGCAGTTCCGGGATTTTCAGCGACCTGAATCGCAGCGGCGCGCGCAAGCTGGTTAGCCTTTCCAGTGACGAAACTATCGAACGTGAACGATGGATTGAGACGTTTAGGTGATTCGGGGGGGCTCGTGCTGGGCGCAATTGCAGCAGCGACTGCGGGAGGCACAGTTCTTGGCATGGAAATCGTTGGCTCACTAAGACCGAGATTGATTTCTATAGGTTCACCAAAGTAAGCGAGCGCTAAGGCCTCTATGCGAGCTAAAAACTTATCCTTTACCCAGTCGAGCACGAATCGATTGGGAGCCAGCAGCCGAAAAGCATCTTCGTCCAGCCCCGGTTTGAGGGGCTTGATCCAGGTATTGAATTGCTGCGGCGGCAGGTCTTCGGCAAGATGGTTCAGGCAGCTCTGCCAAAACTCATTCATAAAATATAAACAAGGGGATAATTTAATGGGTGGCACATAGAAGCTTTGATGCTTGTGGGGGCGCGTGAAAATACAGACCGTGAATTCTAACTCCGAGGGGAAAACTTATCCACAGGTAGTCGAGATAATTACAGGTTGACAGGAGACGCAATAAAATAGTCTAATCATGCGTTTTACAGAATCATTTTTCCTAGGATTTGTCATGAAACGTACTTATCAACCGTCCGTAATCCGCCGCAAGCGTACACACGGCTTTCTGGTTCGCATGAGAACCAAAGGCGGGCGCGCAGTCATCCGCGCTCGTCGCGCCAAAGGCCGTGCCCGGCTCTCTGTTTGAGTCCGGAATTATAGCCAATGATGCAAGCGTAGCCGAAAGGCAAAATTGGCGTTTTCCTAGGCAATCACGACTGTTGAAAACGGATGAATATTCATCCGTTTTTAATTTCCGTTGTGGACAGAGCGGAAACTTTGTTCGTGTTTATGCCAAACCCAATCACTTGACCCATGCGCGCATGGGGATCGTTGTTGGCAAAAAAGAATTGCGCACAGCAGTAGCGCGCAATCTGGCCAAGCGCACGGTACGCGAAGTCTTTCGCACCAATCAGCACGACATCCCGGCAGTGGATATTATTGTGCGTATCATGAAACCGTTTGATAGGTCCAATGTCTTGCTAGTACGCGAAGAATTACTTCAATTGCTGCATAAATCCAAACGATGTCTCGGCTCCTGATATATCTGGTCAAGCTTTACCAATATGCGATCAGCCCGCTATTAGGCGCGCGTTGCCGTTTTACGCCAACCTGTTCACAGTATGCCGTCGAGGCGCTTACCAAGCATGGAGTGGCCAAGGGATTTTGGTTATCGATGCGCCGATTATCCCGTTGCCATCCGCGTCATCCAGGTGGTTATGACCCCGTCCCTTAAACTGACAAAGCCAAAATGGATACCCAAAGACTAATTCTGTTTGTTGTATTTTCCTTCTCTTTGTTGATGTTATGGGAGAACTGGCAGAAGCACGACCAACCCGTGGCGACGGTTAGCGCACCGACACAGGCAACGAATGCTAGCGTAGCGCCAGTGCCAACTCTGGATCAACAGCAAGTGACGTCGACGCCAACACCGTCAACGGCGGCACCCGGCTTGGTCAATGGCCCCCGGGCGGTGGTGACTACGGATGTATTGCGCGCAGAAATAGACGCAAATGGCGGGGATTTACGCAGTCTGGATTTGACGCGATATCAGGACGCGGTAGACAAAAACAAGACTTTGCGGTTGCTAGAACAAACGCCCGGGCATGAATACATTGCACAATCCGGGTTGATCGGGAGCGACCTGCCGACCCATAAAACCCTGTTCCAGCTGACCCCGGGTAATTACACCTTGGCGCCGGGACAAGACAAAGTCCAAGTGCCGATGACCTGGGTTGACCCTGCCACGGGCGTAAAGGTTACCAAAACCTACACGTTTCATCGTGACAGTTACGAAATTGATGTGGGTTATCAAATAACCAACCCGAGCAAACTAGCCATACCTGTTTATGCCTATTTCCAGCTTGTGCGCGATGGTAAAGCACCGGAAGGCGAATCGCATTTTATTCACACCTATACGGGCCCTGCGCTATATACCGAGCAGAGTAAATTCAAAAAGGTGGAGTTCAAACAAATAGACAAGGGGGAGCAGGACTATCCCCGCTATTCCAACGATGGCTGGATCGGCATGGTTCAGCATCATTTCGTTTCCGCTTGGCTACCCAAGAATGGCCCCAAGCGCGAGTTCTACACCAAGCCGGCCGGTGATGGGTTATACAGCGCCGGCGTCATCATGCCCGAGGGTAGTGTGCAACCGGGTGCCAGCCTGAATTTCTCAACGCCGTTATACGCGGGCCCCCAGATACAGAAAACCTTGACCGCCTTGGCGCCCGGCCTGGATTATGTGGTGGATTACGGCTTGCTTACGCCTATCGCGGCCCCCATATTCTGGACCTTGCAGAAGATTCACCAATTTGTTGGCAACTGGGGCTGGTCGATTGTTATTCTGACCATACTGATCAAAATCATGTTCTTCCCGCTTTCTGCGAAGAGCTACAAATCCATGGCCCAAATGCGCGGGTTGGCGCCGCGTTTGCAACGGCTCAAGGAGCAGTATGGCGATGATCGCCAAAAACTGCATCAAGCCATGATGGATTTGTACAAAACCGAGAAAATCAATCCGCTTGGCGGCTGTTTGCCTGTCGTGGTGCAAATACCGGTGTTTATTGCGCTGTACTGGACGCTCCTGGGAAGTGTGGAAATGCGCCAGGCGCCATTCGTGTTGTGGATTCATGACTTATCGGCGCCGGACCCCTACTATGTGCTGCCGATTATCATGGGAATTACCATGCTGATCCAGACGCGCCTGAACCCCACTCCGCCGGATCCGATTCAGGCCAAGGTCATGATGATTATGCCGGTGGCCTTCAGCATATTTTTCTTTTTCTTCCCAGCGGGCCTGGTATTGTATTGGCTGGTCAATAACCTGATATCCATTTCCCAGCAGTGGTACATCACCCGCCGTGTCGAGGCCGCCAAAGCCGGCCATGGCAAGCAAGGATAACGATACCATTGCTGCGGTTGCCACCGCGCCAGGTCGCGGTGGCATAGGTGTGGTGCGGGTTTCCGGAAGCCAGCTCGCACCGCTGGCAAAAGCCATTCTAGGGCAGGAACCCCGGCCGCGCTTCGCCCAGCTGAGTCGTTTTCGCGGCAACCAGGGGGATGTCCTGGATGAAGGTATAGCCCTGTATTTTCCTGCACCCCATTCATTTACTGGCGAAGATGTTCTCGAGTTGCAGGGGCATGGCGGTCCGGCCGTATTGCAGCTCATCCTGTCGCGCTGTTTCGAATTGGGGGCTCGCCCGGCGCAGCCCGGGGAGTTTACCCGACGCGCCTATCTAAACGACAAGCTGGATTTGGCCCAGGCCGAGAGCGTGGCGGATCTGATTGACGCCGCATCAACAGAAGCGGCGCGCTGTGCCTTGCGCTCGTTGACCGGGGAGTTTTCGCGACGCATTCACGAATTGGTGGAGGCGCTGATCAATCTGCGCATGTTAGTCGAAGCGACGCTGGACTTTCCCGAAGAAGATGTCGATTTTTTGAAGGCGGCAGATGCCTTTGGAAAATTGACTGCAATACAAACCGCACTGGAAAAAACCCGCCAGGGAGCACACCAGGGCAGCTTATTGCGCGAGGGGATACGAGCGGTTTTGATCGGGCAGCCCAATGTAGGCAAATCCAGTTTGCTCAATCAACTCGCCGGGCAGGATGTGGCAATTGTCACAGCGATCCCCGGCACGACGCGGGATACCGTGCGCGAAACCATACAGATACAGGGCGTGCCGCTACATATTATCGACACGGCCGGGTTACGTGAAACCGAGGATGAAGTCGAACGCATCGGTATAGCACGTACCTGGGAAGCGATACGCCAGGCGTCGGTAGCTTTGCTGCTTGTGGACGCCCAACACGGCGTTACCGCTGCCGAGCAAGAGATAATCGCTGGGTTGCCAAACACGCTGCCGCTTTTAACCATTCATAACAAAATCGACCTTAACCAGGAGCACCACCGCAAGCAGGGTAACGATCTGTATCTGTCGGCCAAGACCGGCGAGGGGGTGGAAGCCTTGCGCACAGAGCTCCTTAAAATTGCCGGATGGCAACCGGAAGGCGAAGGCTTGTTTATGGCGCGTGATCGACATCTGGATGCACTGGCCCAGGCAGCCCGGCATATCGAACAAGCCAGTCAGTCTGGCGATAGGCTGGAATTTCTAGCGGAAGAATTGCGGCTGGCGCAGAATGCCCTGTCCACGATAACCGGAGAATTCAGCGCCGATGATCTGCTGGGAGAAATTTTTAGCCGTTTCTGCATCGGAAAATAGGGGAAAACCCCAGAACCGACCATAATGCGCTGCATTGGGCGATCGCCGGGTCTCGATGGGCTTGGTATCGGGCGGCTGAATATTGTGCAGCGAGGCTCGGTATGGCGGCCCGGTTTTTGGCTGAGGCTTTCAAAAACCCAAACTCCCAATGTTTCACGTGAAACAAACTTAACCTTTATGCGGGTTCGGCGTATCATTCCGTGTCTTGTGTACTTGCGTCAAGCAGAACAAATCCATGAATTTCCCAGAACGGTACGATGTAATTGTAATTGGCGGTGGTCACGCGGGCACCGAGGCGGCGCTCGCGTCGGCGCGCATGGGCCAAGAAACACTGCTGCTTACACATAATATCGAGACGCTCGGGCAAATGTCGTGTAATCCGTCAATCGGCGGTATCGGCAAGGGTCATTTGGTAAAAGAGGTGGACGCCCTGGGCGGCGCCATGGCAGCAGCGACGGATGAGAGCGGCATCCAGTTTCGTATTCTGAATTCATCCAAAGGCCCAGCGGTGCGCGCGACGCGCGCCCAGGCCGACCGGGTGCTGTACCGGCAGGCGATACGTAGGCGCCTGGAAAATCAGCAGAATTTGTGGCTGTTTCAGCAGGCAGTGGACGATTTGCTGGTGACCGGCGATCGCGTAGATGGAGTAAAAACCCAGCTAGGGCTGATATTTCATGCGCGCGCTGTGGTGCTGACGGCGGGAACGTTCCTGGCGGGCTTGGTGCATGTCGGGCAATCCAATTATCAGGCAGGGCGTGCAGGCGATCCGCCCGCAATTAGCCTGGCGCATCGCCTGCGCGAGCTGAAGTTGCCCGTGGGGCGCCTCAAGACCGGCACGCCGCCGCGCCTGGATGGGCGCAGCCTGGATTATTCGGTTATGGAAATACAGCCTGGCGACGACCCGGCGCCAGTGTTTTCGTTTCTGGGCAATGCCAGTCAACATCCGCACCAATTGCCGTGCTGGATTACTCATACCTCGGAAGAGACGCACGAAATTATTCGCAACGGGCTGGATCGATCTCCGTTATACACGGGTGTTATTGCCGGGGTTGGGCCACGCTATTGCCCGTCTATTGAAGACAAGGTGGTGCGGTTTGCAGAAAAGCTATCGCACCAGATATTCGTTGAGCCGGAAGGCTTGACGACCCATGAGGTATATCCGAACGGCATTTCGACCAGTTTGCCATTCGATGTGCAAATGGCGCTGGTGCGTTCGATCAAGGGCTTCGAAAAAGCGCATGTGACGCGACCCGGCTATGCCATTGAATATGATTATTTCGATCCAACCGGACTGAAAAGCTCTCTCGAAACCAAGGCTATTCAAGGCCTTTTTTTTGCCGGGCAGATCAACGGCACGACAGGTTACGAAGAGGCAGCCGCGCAGGGCTTGCTGGCCGGTATCAATGCCGGATTGTACGTACAGGAGCGCACGGCGTGGTGCCCGCAGCGCAACGAGGCTTATCTGGGAGTGTTGGTGGATGACCTGATCACCCGCGGTGTCACCGAGCCGTACCGGATGTTTACCAGCCGCGCGGAATATCGCTTGTCTCTGCGCGAAGACAATGCCGACCTGCGCTTGACGGAGGCGGGGCGCAGGCTGGGTGTGGTTGATGATTTGCGCTGGGATGCCTTCATGCGCAAGCGCGACGCCATCGAGGCCGAACTGGCGCGCCTGCGCAGCGTGTGGGTGCGCCCGGAAACGCTGGCCGAGGCAGATGCGCTGCGTGTGCTCGGCAAGCCGATAGAGCATGAATACAATCTCTACGAGTTATTGCGTCGCCCCGATGTGGACTATGCAGGAATATTAAGCCTATCAGACACGAGCGCGGTTACAAATGACCCGCAAGTGATTGAACAAGTAGAAATCCAGGCCAAATATCAGGGCTATATTGAACGCCAGCATGACGAGATCGAGCGTGGTCAAGCCCTGGAGGGGCGGCCATTGCCTCCCGATCTGGATTACAGCACGGTGCACGGTTTGTCAGTCGAGGCACAGCAAAAGCTGAATCGCCACAAGCCCGAAACCATAGGACATGCCTCACGTATTTCCGGAATAACCCCTGCAGCGGTTTCTGTATTGCTGGTGCACTTGAAGCGGACCGGCGCCTCCATAAAACATAAAAATTACGCATGACCCCGTATCAGCAACTGGAAACGGGCGTGCGCTCGTTAGGGTTGGCGCTGGACGAAAAGCAGTTATCCCGGCTGATGCAGTACTTGAGCCTGATCCAGAAATGGAACCGTGTGCATAATCTGACGGCCTTACGCGATCCTCAAAAAATGCTGACCCACCATTTGCTGGACAGTCTCGCCGTGTTGCCGCACTTTTGCGCAGAGCGCTTGTTGGATGTAGGGAGTGGCGCCGGTTTGCCGGGAATTCCCTTGGCAATTGCTCGCCCTGACTGGGAAATCACGCTGTCTGACAGCAACCACAAAAAATCCAGCTTTCAGCAACAGGCGGTAATAGAGCTGGGTTTGAGCAACGTACGCGTGGCGCCAGGGCGTGTGGAAGATATCCGGCCCGAGCAAAAATTTGATGGCGTGATCTCCAGGGCATTCTCCGAGATTGCTGATTTCATTGCGTGTACACGCCACTTGTTGGCTACGAACGGGCGCTGGTATGCCATGAAGGGGGTGTGCCCGGACGAGGAACTGGCGCAATTGCCAGCCGAAGTCGAAGTGGAGCGGGTCGTGCCATTGACTGTACCCGGTCTGGGTGCGCAACGTCATCTGATTATCCTGAAAGCGGTGTAATGGCAAAAATTCTGGCAATAACCAATCAAAAAGGCGGCGTCGGAAAAACCACTTCCGCGGTTAATCTGGCGGCAAGCCTGGCCGCCCTGGGGCAACGCGTATTGCTGATAGACCTTGATCCGCAGGGCAACGCCACCATGGGCAGCGGCGTGGATAAGCGCAGCTTGCGGCAAACCGTATACCATGTACTGCTGGAACTGGCGTCGCTGCCGGAAGTGCGCCAGCATTCGGAAAGCGGCAAGTTTGACTTGCTGCCGGCCAACCGCGAACTGGCGGGGGCGGAGGTAGAGCTGGTTGATCAGCCACAGCGCGAAACCCGGCTTAAAAAAGCGCTGTCCACGGTTGCGGTGGATTACGACTACATATTGATAGATTGCCCGCCGGCACTTAACCTGCTTACCGTGAATGGGCTGACTGCCGCTGATGCAGTGATGATTCCAATGCAGTGTGAATATTATGCTCTGGAAGGGCTGTCCGATCTGGTCAATACTATTAAAAAAGTACGCGCCAGCCTGAATCCGCAGCTGGAAATAGAGGGTTTGCTGCGCACCATGTTCGATCCGCGCAATACCCTTGCCCAACAGGTTTCTGATCAACTCAAACAGCATTTTGGGGGCAAAGTTTACGATACAGTGATCCCGCGCAATATCCGGTTGGCGGAAGCGCCCAGCCATGGCTGCCCGGTATTGTCGTATGACCGCAATTCCAGGGGCGCGCTAGCTTACCAAAATCTTGCAGAAGAAATGCTGCAGCGCAGCCTAGAAGTGAAGTAAGCGCATACTAACTTGAGATGAGGTTGAATAAATGGCGAGATTAAAAGGCTTAGGACGCGGGCTGGATGCGCTGCTGGGAGGGGAGGATGCCCCGGCTCTGCCAGGCGAGTTGCGCAATTTGACGGTAACCCAATTGCAGCCAGGAAAGTATCAGCCGCGCACCAGAATGGACGAGACTTCGTTGCGCGAGCTGGCGGACTCGATCAGGTCCCAGGGTCTGATGCAGCCGATTCTGGTACGGGCAGTGGGTGCAGAGCGTTATGAAATCATTGCGGGCGAACGGCGTTGGCGTGCGGCGCAATTGGCCGGCATGAGCACGGTGCCAGTGGTCGTGAAGGTGGTAGCGGACGAAGCCGCGCTGGCGATGGCATTGATAGAAAATATCCAGCGTGAAGACCTTAATCCGATGGAGGAAGCCACGGGCATTCAGCGTCTGATCGATGAGTTCAACATGACCCACCAGGCCGCAGCAGAAGCGGTAGGGCGCTCGCGTAGCGCAGTAACCAACCTGCTGCGTTTGCTCAATTTGGCCAAACCGGTTCAGGCCATGGTGCTGGAGCAGCAACTGGATATGGGGCATGCACGGGCATTATTGGCGCTTGCTCACCCCAAGCAGAATGAGGCAGCGCACATGATTGTGGAAAAGCAGCTCTCGGTGCGAGAAACAGAACGCCTGGTGGGACAAATGCTCAATCCGCCCATCGCGGCCATCAAGAAAATAGACCGGGATATCCAGCGCCTTGAAGAAAGCTTGTCGGATCGCCTGGGTACGCGAGTCAATATCCAGTCGCGCAAGGGCGGGGCGGGCAAGCTGACCATAGAATATGCCAGCCATGAACAGCTTGAAGGCATACTCAGAAAGCTTTAGCCACCGTCGCCCGGGCGACGGGAAAAAGTGTAGACTTTTTGTAAATATGCAACAAACCTCTTCGCCACAACATCAAACCACCTAATCGTTGCATTAGGTATGCTAATTAAGGTATCATCCGCGTCTATTTACAGGTTGGCACGCCACCTGTGGCTTGAATGCGCACAATAACTCCGCAACACCAAAAGCCTGATTCCGACATCCGCCTGGCCTTGCTGGTGCAAGGGGGGGGTGTGCTGGTGGCGGCAATGCTGGTTTACCTGGTGTACGGGCAAGCTAGCGCCGCGACTGTAGTGTCTGGCGGTTTGGTTGCGTTGGCAAACACCGGATTGCTGGCTTGGCGCATGCGGCGCGCAGAACGGCGTGTTGATACGGATGCGCAGCAGGATTTGCGCATGCTGTATCGCACCGGCCTGGAACGATTTGCATTGGTAGTGTTTTTTTTAGCCCTCGGCATGGGTGTTCTGAAGCTTGACCCTCCGGTCATGATTGCAGGATTCGTGCTGGGACAACTGGCTTGGCTGGTCGGCATTACGATCAGGCCAGGACGGGCACATTGAAGATTAATTATTAGAGCAGCGCTATGTCGACTGAAGCACTCACTTCTTCGGAATATATCAAGCATCACCTGCAGAACCTGACGTATGGCAAGTTGCCTGGCGAAGAGCACTGGCATCTCGCACACAGCGCGCAGGAAGCCAAAGCCATGGGGTTTTGGGCGTTCAATCTGGATACGCTGGGCGTATCGCTGGTGCTGGGCGTGTTCTTCCTGTTCCTGTTCCGGCTGGTGGCAAAGCGTGCCAGCAAAGGCGTACCGGACGGTTTGCAGAATTTTGTCGAATGGATAGTTGAATTCATCGACACCAGTGTACGCGGCTCTTTCTCGGGCAAAAACCCGCTGGTGGCACCTCTGGCATTGACCATTTTCGTCTGGATTCTGTTAATGAATCTGATGGACTTGATACCGGTCGACTGGGTGCCGCAGCTTGCACATCTTGCCGGCTTGCCGTTTTTCAAGGTGGTGCCCAGTACCGATCCCAATGCGACATTCGGCATGGCCATCGCGGTGTTTTTCCTGGTGATCTACTACAGCTTCAAGATGAAGGGCGTGGGTGGTTTTGTGGGCGAGTTGACCCTGCAGCCGTTCGGCAAGCTGGGGCTGCCTGCCAATATTTTCCTTGAAGGCGTCAACCTGATCGCCAAGCCGGTGTCACTGGCGCTGCGGTTATTCGGCAATATGTATGCTGGGGAGATGATCTTTATCCTGATCGCGCTGATGTTCGGGGGCGGGCTCGGCATCGGCCTGTTCGGTGGCGCGTTGCAGTGGGGTTGGGCCGTGTTCCACATCCTGATTGTCACCTTGCAGGCATTCATTTTCATGACGCTGACCATCGTCTATCTGGACATGGCGCATCAAGAGCACCACTAATTACCAGTTTCGCTTTAATCACTTTAACTTTAGTCGGAGGAGTAACAAATGGACATGATCCACGCAGTGCTGTACATCGCCGGTGCCCTGATGATGGGTCTGGGCGCCTTGGGTGCCTCGATCGGCATCGGTATTCTGGGCGGCCGCTTCCTGGAAGGCGCCGCACGCCAGCCCGAACTGATCCCCATGTTGCGCACCCAGTTCTTCATCGTCATGGGTCTGGTTGACGCGGTGCCAATGATTGCTGTTGGTCTGGCCATGTATGTGCTGTTTGCAGTGGCTGGCTAAGCTGGATACTAACCGTAGAAAGGTTCTGGCATGAATATCAATGCTACCCTGATCGGCCAATCCATCACTTTTTTCGTGTTTGTGTGGTTCTGCATGAAGTTCGTGTGGCCGCCCATCATGAATGCGTTGGCCGAGCGCAGGAAACAGATTGCCGACGGGCTTGCCGCTGGCGAACGCGGCAAGCACGAACTGGAGTTGGCCTCCAAGCGCGCTGTCGAAAACCTGCATGAAGCCAAGCAAAAAGCGGCTGAAATTATTGCTCAGGCAGACAAGCGTGCTGCACAGCTGGTAGAAGAAGCCAAAGGCGTAGCCAAGCTTGAGGCTGATCGCATGATTGCGGGCGCACAAGCCAGCATCGCGCAAGAAACCGTGCGCGCCAAAGAAGCGTTGCGCGGACAAGTGGCGGGGCTGGCAGTTGCCGGCGCAGAGAAAATCCTGCGCCGCGAAATCGACGCCAAAGCCCACGCCGATTTGCTCGATGCAATCAAGAACGAGCTGTAATCATGGCTGAAATCGCAACCATCGCACGCCCTTATGCCGAAGCCGTTTTCAGTCTGGCCAAACAAGCTGGAGCGCTGGACGCCTGGTCCGAACAGTTGGCGCTGGCCAGCGCAGTGGCCACAGATCCGGAGATGAGCCGCTTGGCAGCCGACCCAAAAGTCAGCGCAGAGCAGTTCAGCGGACTATTTCTCGCTGTGTGTGGAGACAGGCTGGGAACAGAAGCCGGCAATTTTATCCGGTTGCTGGTCGACAATGGCCGCATCAGTGTGTTGCCCGAAGTCGTTGCCCAGTTTGAGGCGCTTAAAGCCAGCGAAGGAGGCGTGCTGGATGCGACAGTCACCAGCGCGTTTGCCATGAGCGAAACCCAGTTAGCCGAATTGTCTGCCCGCCTGGAGACCCGTTTCAAGCGCAAGATCAACGCCAGCGTAAACGTTGACCCCGCGCTCATTGGCGGCGTTGTTGTTGCCGTGGGTGACGAAGTGTATGACGCTTCGGTACGCGGCAAGCTGCAAGGCATGGCATACGCGCTAACACGTTAAGAGATTCCGTCTAGGAGCCACAATGCAACTCAATCCCACCGAGATCAGCGATCTCATCAAGAGCAAAATCCAGAACCTGGCTACAGCCTCCGAGCTGCATACCCAGGGCACCGTCGTTTCAGTTACAGACGGTATCGTCCGCGTTCACGGTTTGTCCGACGTGATGCAGGGCGAAATGCTGGAATTTCCCGGCAACACCTTTGGCATGGCACTGAACCTGGAGCGCGACTCCGTGGGTGCCGTGGTGCTGGGTGAATACGAACACATTACAGAAGGCGACACGGTCAAGTGCACCGGCCGTATTCTGGAAGTGCCCATTGGCCCCGAGCTGATCGGGCGCGTAGTGAATTCACTGGGCCAGCCGATCGACGGCAAGGGTCCGATCAATACCAAGCTCAGTGCTTCCATCGAAAAAATCGCGCCTGGCGTGATTGCTCGTCAATCGGTTACCCAGCCGCTGCAAACCGGTCTGAAATCGGTCGATGCGATGGTGCCCATCGGGCGCGGCCAGCGCGAACTGATCATCGGCGACCGCCAGACCGGCAAGACCGCCGTGGCGGTGGATGCCATCATCAACCAGAAAGGCACCGGCGTAACCTGTATTTATGTCGCCGTTGGACAGAAGGCATCATCGGTTGCCAACGTCGTGCGCAAGCTGGAAGAGCATGGTGCCATGGGTCACACCATCGTCGTCGCGGCGACGGCTTCCGATTCTGCTGCGATGCAATACATTGCACCCTATGCGGGCTGCACCATGGGCGAATACTTCCGCGATCGCGGCGAAGATGCGTTGATCGTATATGACGACCTGACCAAGCAGGCCTGGGCGTACCGCCAGATTTCCCTGTTGCTGCGCCGGCCGCCAGGTCGTGAGGCATACCCCGGCGACGTGTTCTACCTGCACTCGCGCCTGCTGGAACGCGCCGCGCGCGTCAACGCCGATTATGTGGAAAAAGCCACCGGCGGCGCCGTCAAAGGCAAAACCGGTTCGCTGACCGCATTGCCGGTGATCGAGACGCAGGCTGGCGACGTGTCCGCGTTCGTGCCGACCAACGTGATCTCGATTACCGACGGCCAGATATTCCTGGAAACCGACCTGTTCAACGCCGGTATCCGTCCTGCAATCAACGCCGGTCTGTCGGTGTCGCGCGTCGGCGGCGCTGCGCAGACCAAGGTGATCAAGAAGCTCGGCGGCGGTACGCGTCTGGCGCTGGCCCAATACCGTGAACTTGCGGCGTTCGCACAGTTCGCCTCTGATCTGGATGAAGCGACGCGCAAACAACTGGAACGCGGCAAGCTGGTTACCGAGCTGATGAAGCAGAACCAGTACGCGCCGATGAACGTTGCTGAAATGGCACTCACCCTGTTTGCTGTGAACAAAGGCTACATGGATGATGTGGATGTGAAGAAAACGCTGGCGTTTGAAGCTGCGCTGGCTTCCTACGTCAAAGGCAAGCATGGTGACCTGCTGGAAAAAATCCAGAGCAGCGGCGACATGACTGCCGACACGGAAGCAGCGTTGACCAAGGCTATCGAGGCATTCAAGTCCTCCGCCGTCTACTGATCGGGAAGCAATCATGGCTGCCGGAAAAGAGATACGCACCAAGATCAAGAGCGTGGAAAACACGCGCAAGATCACCCGCGCCATGGAAATGGTGGCGGCTGCAAAAATGCGCAAGGCTCAGGAACGTATGCGCGCTGCGCGCCCGTACGCCGAGAAAATCGGCAACGTGGCGGCCCACCTGTCCCAAGCCAACCCGGAGTATAAGCACCCGTTCGTGGTCAAGCGCGAAAATGAAAAGCGCGTCGGCCTGATCGTGGTCACCACCGACAAAGGCCTGTGCGGCGGCCTCAACACCAACGTGCTGCGTCTGGTGGTGAACAAGATGAAGCAGTGGGATGCTGCCAAGCTGGGTGTGGATGTCACTGCAATTGGCAACAAGGGGCTGGGTTTCATGCAGCGCACCGGGGCCAACGTGGTGTCACACGTGATTGCGCTGGGCGATACACCGCATATGGAACGCCTGATCGGCCCGGTCAAGGTGATGCTGGATGCCTACATGGAAGGCAGGATTGATGCCCTTTATGTAGTGTACAACCGCTTCGTCAATACCATGAAACAGGAACCGACGCTTACCCAGTTGTTGCCGCTGGCCGCCGAACCAAGCGAAAAGCAGGTACACCACTGGGACTACATCTATGAGCCGGATGCCAAATCGGTAGTGGATGGCCTGTTGACGCGTTACATCGAGGCGCTGATTTATCAGGCGGTGGCTGAAAACATGGCGAGCGAGCAAAGTGCGCGCATGGTGGCGATGAAGGCCGCCTCAGACAACGCCAAAAACGTGATCGAAGAGCTCAAGCTGGTCTACAACAAGACCCGCCAGGCCGCGATCACCAAAGAACTCTCCGAGATCGTGGCTGGTGCCGCGGCCGTTTAAGCAATTTTGTTATTTCAAGGAACGACGATGAGTCAAGGCAAAATCGTACAAATCATTGGCCCGGTGGTTGACGTGGAATTCCCGCGCGACAGCTTGCCCAAGGTCTATGACGCACTGAAAATGGATACCCCCGAGCTGACACTGGAAGTTCAGCAACAGCTGGGTGACGGCGTCGTGCGCGCCATCGCCATGGGTACCACCGATGGCCTGCGCCGCGGCATGCTGGTGAGCGGTACCGGCGCCGCAATTTCGGTGCCGGTCGGGATTAAAACCCTGGGCCGCATCATGGATGTGCTGGGCAACCCTATCGACGACATGGGTCCGATCGGCAACGAAACCAGTTGGGGCATCCATCGCAAGGCGCCAGCCTTCGACGAACTGGCCGCTTCCAACGAACTGCTGGAAACCGGTATCAAGGTGATCGACCTGATCTGCCCGTTCGCCAAGGGCGGCAAGGTCGGCCTGTTTGGCGGCGCCGGCGTGGGCAAGACCGTGAACATGATGGAACTGATCCGCAACATCGCTGTGGAGCACAGCGGTTACTCGGTGTTTGCCGGTGTGGGCGAGCGTACCCGCGAAGGTAACGACTTCTACCATGAGATGAAGGACGGCGGCGTGCTGGACAAGGTGGCACTGGTCTACGGCCAGATGAACGAGCCGCCTGGTAACCGTCTGCGCGTGGCCCTGACCGGCCTGACCATGGCCGAATACTTCCGTGACGAAGGCCGCGACGTGCTGCTGTTCGTGGACAACATCTACCGCTACACCCTGGCCGGTACCGAAGTGTCCGCACTGCTGGGTCGTATGCCATCCGCGGTGGGCTACCAGCCCACTCTGGCGGAAGAAATGGGTCGCCTGCAGGAGCGCATCACCTCCACCAAGAAGGGTTCCATCACCTCGATCCAGGCGGTGTACGTGCCGGCGGACGACCTGACCGACCCGTCGCCGGCGACCACCTTCGCCCACCTCGATGCCACCGTCGTGTTGTCGCGCCAGGTGGCCGAACTGGGTATCTACCCGGCCGTGGATCCGCTCGACTCCACCTCGCGCCAGCTGGATCCGCTGGTAGTCGGTGAAGAGCACTACAGCGTGGCGCGCGGCGTGCAGTCGGTGCTGCAGCGCTACAAAGAATTGCGCGACATTATCGCCATTCTGGGGATGGACGAGCTGGCTCCCGAAGACAAGCTGGCCGTGGCGCGTGCGCGCAAGATCCAGCGTTTCCTGTCGCAGCCGTTTTTCGTGGCTGAAGTATTTACCGGGGCCCCTGGCAAGTATGTTTCGCTGAAAGACACCATTAGCGGCTTCAAGGCCATCGTCAACGGTGAATACGATCACCTGCCCGAGCAGGCGTTCTATATGGTCGGCACCATTGAAGAAGCGGTCGAGAAAGCCAAGACCATACAGTAATCGCGGCCACGGCGCAGGCATCGTCTGCGCCGCTTGAGCGGAACACAGGGAAGCGAGATTTATGGCCATGACCATTCATGTAGACATCGTCAGCGCAGAAGCAGAATTGTTCTCCGGCACCGCAGAATACGTGGTGGTACCGGCAGAAATGGGCGAAGTGGGGATTTACCCGCGTCATACCCAGATGCTGACACGCATCAAGCCCGGAACGGTGCGCATCAAAAAGCCTGACGTTGCAGAAGAAGAAGTGATTTATGTTTCCGGCGGTATGCTGGAAGTGCAGCCTAACGTGGTGACCATCCTGTCCGATACCGCTATTCGCGGTCACGATCTGGATGAGGCCAAAGCGCTGGAAGCCAAGCGCCATGCTGAAGAAGCCATGCGTAACCGCGCTTCGGAAATGGATTACGCCAAGGCACAGGTAGAGTTGGCCGAAGCGGTTGCGCAGATTGCGGCTATCCAGAAGTTGCGCAAGCATAGCTGATACGCGCGTTAAAGCAGACAAAAAGGCAACCTGCGGGTTGCCTTTTGTCTATTCAGGAAGTACATGATGGGCCTGAAATTTCACAAAATGAGCAATAAACTGCTAGGATTTATTTGCAGGAATCCGATAGATCACCAAAATAATTAAACGAGAGGGGATGATTATGAGTTTTGTCAGCGAGTTCAAAGCATTTGCCATGAAAGGCAATGTGGTTGATTTGGCGGTTGCTGTCATTATTGGCGGCGCCTTCGGCAAGATAGTGGATTCGCTGGTCAAAGATATTGTCATGCCGATCATCGGCCAATTGGTCGGCGGCGTAGACTTCAAGGAGCTCTATATCAATTTGGGCAATACTGCCTACGCCACCCTGGAATTGGCGGAAAAAGCAGGCGCTCCACTGATTAAATACGGAGTATTTATCAATGCTGTCGTCAATTTCGTCATCATCGCGCTGGCTATTTTTGTAGCAATCAAGGCGATGAGCAAATTGCAAAAAGCGGCACCGCCTGCGCCGCCAGCAGCTCCTCCGGAGGAGGTATTGTTGCTGCGCGAAATCCGTGACAGTCTGAAAAAATAAACGGCAGCATCCCGTAACGCCCCGCCCGGTTTAACCGGCGGGGCGTTGTGTTTTTAGGAAGGCGTCAATATCTGGGTAGGCCAGGCGGACGTTCAGTTCGGACTTGATGCGCCGGTTCACCATACGCCGGGATTCGCGCATGAAAGAAAGCAACTGCACGGGCAGCGAGGCCTCGGCCTCGACGCGGGTGAGGCGTGGCGGAGCAGGCAGGTCGAAGGCTGCCGCTACGCGCGCAAAATAATCCCCCATACGCAGTTGACTATCATCGCTGGCATGAAAGACACGCCCGGCGCGTGCTCGAAATAATGCGTGAACCGCGATCTGCGTCAGGTCATCGGCATGGATGTGGTTAGTGAATACATCGTCTTCGACACACAGCACGGGCGTGCCGCGTTGCAGGCGCTCTATCGGTAGTCGCCCGGCAGCATAGATACCCGGTACCCGCAGAATGCTGGTGGCCACCCCATTGCGTCGCCCCCAGTTGCGCACCTGCTGCTCGGCATCAAGGCGCCGTCGCGCACGCGCATTTTGCGGACGGGGTGGGCGCGTCTCATCAATCAATGCCCCGGCGCAGTCGCCATATACACCGCTGGTGCTGATGTACACCAGTCGGCGTGGTAAAATTCGGCTTTTCCCCAGCATCGACAACAGCTTGCGCGTGCGCATATCGTGCACGCCGCGCGCGGGCGGCGGGGCGAAGTGCAGCACCCAGTCCGCGATACCTGCCAGACGCGTCAGGCTGGCACGATCGTCGAGATCACCGGGAAGAGGGGTAATGCCCGCTTCACGCAGGCGCTGTGCCGATTGCGGCGTTCGCGCCAGCGCGTACAGCCGGTGCTGGGGCGCCAGCAATCGTGCGCAGCGCAAGCCCACATCGCCGCAGCCGATGATCAGTATATTTGCCATTAGCGTATTTTAGAGGAAGTTCATGCCCTACCAGATTACCATTCAGCCCAGCGGTCACATTGTTCATGCGGATGACGACGAAACCATACTCGCCGCCGCGTTGCGCGAAGGCTATATGCTGCCCTATGGCTGTCGCAACGGCGCTTGCGGTACCTGCAAGGGCAAGCTGGTCGCGGGCGAGATCGATTATGGCGAATACCAGTCCGGGGCGCTGTCCGATGCCGATATCGACGCCGGCAAGGCGCTGTTCTGCGTAGCGCGTCCGCTCAGCGACATCAGCATCGAGTGCCGAGAAGTCGGCGCAGCCAAGGACATCCAGATTAAAACCCTGCCGTGCCGGGTACACAAGCTCGAGCGGCTTGGCCATGATGTGATGGCGCTGCACCTCAAACTGCCCGCCAACGAGCGCCTGCAATTCCTGGCTGGACAATATATCGACATCTTGCTCAAGGACGGCAAGCGCCGCAGCTTTTCGCTCGCCAATGCGCCGCATAACGATGATTACCTGCAGCTGCATGTGCGCCATATCCCAGGCGGCGAGTTCTCCGAACATATTTTCACGCGCATGAAAGAAAAGGACATCCTGCGCTTCGAAGGGCCGCTGGGCAGCTTTTTCCTGCGTGAAGACAGTGGCAAACCCATTATCTTCATGGCCGGAGGCACCGGTTTCGCCCCGGTCAAGGGCATGCTCGAACATGCTTTTCACCACCACATTGACCGCGAAATGGTCCTGTACTGGGGCGCACGCCAGTTACGCGATTTATACATGCCGCAGCTGCCTGGGCAGTGGCAGCAGGAATACCCCAACTTTACTTTCATCCCGGTACTGTCCGAGCCTGCTCTGGAGGATGCCTGGCCTGGCCGCACAGGGCTGGTCGCCGACGCCATCCTGCAGGATTTCCCAGATTTGTCCGGTTACCAGGTCTATGCCTGCGGCGCACCGGGGATGGTAGATGCCGCGCATAAAACCTTTCTCCAGCATGGCCTGCCGGAAGACGAATTTTTTGCCGATGCATTCCTGTACCAGTCCACGGCCGCCAAGTAAGGGCATGGCATTAACGGCAACATCCAGCCGTACTAACCAAACATGATTGCCGGCATTCCCATCGAATTCATCCTGTTTGCGCTTACCCTGCTGGGCGTGGCGGTGTTGCACCGCCACAATCTGCCCATCGCGCTGGCCGGGTTGGCGGCGATTGGCGCGTATAAATGGCTGGCACAGGACTACGCGCTGGCGCTGCATTTCCTGCACGAATGGAAGCTGGTACTGAACCTGCTCGGCCTGCTGCTGGGCTTTGCGATCCTGGCGAAGCATTTCGAGGATTCCGGTGTGCCCGACCTGATGCCGCGCATCCTGCCCGATGACTGGAAGGGCGGCTTTGTGTTGCTGATCCTGGTGGCGCTGATGTCGACTTTTCTCGACAACATCGCCGCCGCCATCCTGGGCGGCGTGGTGGCGCGCAAGGTTTTCGACGGGCGCGTCAGCGTGGGCTTTCTGGCGGCGATTGTGGCGGCCAGCAATGCCGGCGGTGCGGGTTCGGTGGTGGGCGATACCACCACCACCATGATGTGGATTGCCGGGGTGCCTGCGCTGCACGTTGCCGATGCATTTATTGCGTCGAGCGTGGCAATGCTAGTGGTGGGCGTGTTTGCCAGCCGCGCCCAGCACCGTTACCAACCGATCCAGGCCGACCCGTGCAGCGGCGTACATGTGGATGTCGAAGAGTTGGGGATTCTGAGTGTCGTGGTATTGACCCGGGTGCTGGTGGCGGGGCTGATTATCGGTGGTGCGGTGGCGGGCAATGTGCTGGTGGATTTCCCCGCGCTGGGAGCATGGATCGCAGTGCTGATCGGTGGCCTGTTCCATCCCATCCCCTGGGCCGAGGCGAAAATCGCCTGGAAGGGCACCCTGTTTCTGATCGCGCTGGTGCTGGCTGCGTCACTCATGCCGGTGGCCGCACTGCCGCTGCCCAGTTGGCATACCACGCTGGGCCTGGGCTTCGTCAGCGCGGTGTTCGACAACATTCCGCTCACCGCGCTGGCGTTGAAGCAGGGCGGCTATGACTGGGGCATGCTGGCGTTCGCCGTGGGTTATGGCGGTTCGATGATCTGGTTCGGTTCCTCCGCCGGGGTGGCCATCTGCAACGGCTTTCCTGAGGCCAAAAACACCTGGCAATGGATCAGGCAGGGCTGGTTTGTGCCGGTAGGCTATGTGCTGGGGTTTTTCGTGCTGCTGGCGCTGCTGGGCTGGCATCCGGACGCGCTGAAAGCGACCGGCGCCTAGCCGGGGCGTGGCGTACTGCCGTGACCTGATCGCCCTGCGCTGGGTGACAGGGGCACGCAGATGGTGCTATTGTCGAAGCCGATTATGGACAGTCTTACAGCGATCCTGTTTAGTCCCTTGCCGATAGATGTGATGCTCGGCGTCATCGTGCTCTGGATCGCGCTGGGAGTGCTTGGTCTGTTCGCCCCGCTGAGTCTGCGTTTTGTAGGGCATGTCCTGTTTCCGCTGGGTGCAGTGGGCGGGCTGATCCTGGCAGGTGCAGGCCTGATCGGCATGGCGGCGCGGCCGGAGACGGCTGTCCTGGTGCTGGGGCTGCCCGGCTTGCCTTTTCACCTGCGGCTGGACGCTCTGTCGGCATTTTTCCTGGTGCTGCTTGGAGCCGTGTCAGCCGGGATTTCGATTTATTCGGCCGGCTATTTCCGTAAAGGCGAGGGCACTTCACCAGGTATGCACGGCCTCCTGTATCACTTTTTCCTCGCCGCGATGGCGTTGGTGATGCTTGCCGACGATGCGTATCTGTTCATGGTGGCGTGGGAAACGATGGCGCTGTCTTCGTACTTCCTGGTCACCAGCAACCACAAGGTTCCCGAAATCCGCCGCGCGGGTTTTCTTTACCTCTTGATCGCCCATCTCGGTGCCATCGGCATTCTGTTGAGTTTTGGCGTCATGCAAGGCGGGCATGGCGACTTTACTTTCGCGACCATGCGCGCCAGCCATCTGAGCGAATTCTGGGCAAGCGCGACATTTCTTCTGGCGCTGTTCGGTTTCGGTGCCAAGGCGGGGATTTTGCCGCTCCATGTCTGGCTGCCGGAGGCCCACCCGGCCGCGCCCTCACCGGTGTCCGCGCTGATGAGCGGCGTGATGCTGAAGACGGCGATTTATGGATTATTGCGTGTGACTTTCGACCTGTTGCAGGCGCAACTGTTGTGGTGGGGCGTGCTGGCGCTGTTGCTCGGCCTGCTGACTGCGCTGTTCGGCGTGATGTTCGCGGCGGTGCAGACCGACATGAAACGCCTGCTCGCGTATTCTTCGATCGAGAACATCGGCATCATTCTGGTGGGCATCGGGCTGACGCTGATTTTTCATGTCTATGCGCTGGGCGCGCTTGCCGCCCTCGCGCTGGCGGCAACCCTGTATCACTGCCTCAACCACGCGTTTTTCAAAAGCCTCCTGTTCCTGGTCACTGGTACGGTGCTGCACTCGACCAGGGAACGCAGTCTGGGCAAACTGGGCGGCCTGATCCGCAGCATGCCCTGGGTCGCATGGCTGGCGCTGATCGGCACCCTTGCCATGGCCGGGTTGCCGCCGCTCAATGGTTTTGTCTCGGAATGGCTGTTGCTGCAGGCGTTTCTGGCGACCCCGAGCCTGCCCAGTTCCTACCTGAGCATGCTGGTGCCGGTGGAGGCGGCGGCGGTGGTGCTCGCCATCGCACTGGCAGGTTATGTCATGGTCAAGTTCTACGGCGTGATCTTTCTTGGCCAGCCGCGCGAGGCAAGGCTCGCCACCGCGCACGATGCCAATTGGCTGGAGCGGATTGGCCTGAGCTGGCTTGCGCTGGGTTGCGTGGCACTCGGCCTGGCGCCGGTGTTCGTGCTGCTGCAGCTGGATCAGGTTACCCGGCTGCTGACCGGCCATACAGTAGGCGCTACGGCGGCCCAGTCCGGCTGGCTGTTCGTCGTAGCGACGACCCCTGAACACGCGAGCTACAGTCCGCTGCTGTTTCTGCTCGGCATCTTGGCCTTGCTGCTGCTGACTTTCGTGCTGGTGCGCAAACTCTACCATGGGCGCATGCGGCGCGGCCCGGCCTGGGATTGCGGATATCCGCAGCAAACGGCGCGCATGCAGGATACGGCGGAAGGGTTCGGGCAGCCGATCAAACAGATCTTCGAGCCGTTTTTCCGCATTGAGCGCCAGATGCCGAGTCCGTTCGATGCGCACCCCCATTATCAGGGCAAGGCGGAGGACAAGCTGTGGTACGCGCTTTACCTGCCCATCGCGCGGCTGGTCGAGCGCATCTCCCTGAAGATGAGCACATTACAGCATGGCCGCATCCACATTTATCTGCTGTACAGCCTCGTCACGCTACTGTTCCTGCTGCTGTTTACCCGATGATCTCTTCCATTTTCTCCCAGCTATTCCAAACCCTGCTCATCGTGGTGCTGGCACCGCTGCTGCTGGGCTGGGTCAATCAATGTCGCGCCTGGCTACAGAACAAGCGCGGTGCCGGGGTGCTACAGCCGTATCGGGTTTTGCACAAGCTGTTCCATAAAGACGCGGTACTGGCGGACAATGCATCGCCCCTGTTTCGCACCGCCCCGTATATCCAGTTCGCTTGCATGGTGCTGGTCGCGAGCATTGTTCCGATGGTGGCGACGGACCTGCCATTTGCCGCGGCTGCCGACGTCATCGCGCTGGTGGGATTGTTCGCGTTGGCGCGGCTGTTCGCGGCGCTCGCGGCCATGGACATCGGCACCGCGTTCGGCAGTATGGGTGCGCGGCGCGAGATGCTGGTGGCCAGTCTGGCGGAACCGGCTCTGCTGATGATACTTTTCATGCCTGCGCTGATCGCCCATTCCACCTCGCTCACCACCATCGTCGAGGCGCTCGCACACCGGGAATTCGTGCTTTATCCCAGTCTCGCCTTCGCCGCCGTGGCTTTTGCGATGGTGGCGCTGGCCGAAAACGCCCGCATTCCGGTCGATAATCCCGCCACCCATCTGGAACTGACCATGATCCACGAGGCCATGATTCTCGAATATTCGGCGCGCCACCTGGCGCTGATCGAATGGGCAAGCGCAATCAAACTGAGCAATTACAGTGCGATCGGGATCGCCTTGTTTCTGCCATGGGGTATCGCCAGTGCGGGTGACTGGAGCGCCGTACCGCTGGCATTGGCGGTGCTGTTCGTTAAACTGCTGCTGGGTGGCGCCGGGCTTGCCCTGCTGGAGACCCTGTCGGCCAAGCTGCGTATTTTTCGCGCACCGGAATTTCTGGGAACCGCGTTTCTGCTTGCGGTTCTGGGGATGCTGATGCTGGAGCTGTAAACGATGGCTACATTTACCGGACAACTGATTAATTTTCTGGCGGCGCTGCTGCTGTTGATCGCCTTCGCCATGCTGTCGCAGCGGCGTATTCTATCCCTGATCCACTTGTTCGCCTGGCAGGGGTTCATACTGGCGCTGAGTACCACGGTAGTGGCGTACTCTACCCACCAGCCGCATTTGTATTATTCGGCCTTTTTAACCCTGGTACTGAAGGCGTTCCTGCTGCCCTGGATACTGCACCGGTTGATTATCCGCCTCAATATCAAGTGGGACGTGGAAACCATGATCAACGTCCCGACGACCATGCTGGTCGGCATCGCCCTGGTGATCTTCGCCTTCAACCTGGCGGCGCCAATTTCGCAACTGGCCGACACCATTACCCGCAGCACCCTGGGCATCGCCATGGCCAGCGTACTGTTGTCGTTCCTGATGATGATTACCCGGCACAAGGCTGTGGCGCAGGTGGTCGGCTTCCTGGCGATGGAAAACGGGCTGTTCTTTGCCGCCACCAGTGCCACTTACGGCATGCCGATGGTGGTTGAGCTGGGCATCGCGCTTGACGTGCTGGTGGGAACCTTCATTTTCGGCATTTTCTTCTTCCAGATCCGGGAAACTTTCGACAGTCTGGATATTAAAAATCTGGAAAAACTGAAAGAGGATTGAGGTGGAAATTCTTTGGCTATTGGGAGTTCCTCTGTGCGGCGGGATATTGCTGGCCCTGTTCGGCCACAAGCGCTGGGCGCATGAACTCAATACGCTGATGAGTCTGGCCACCTTCATTGCCGCTGTCGTTCTCACCGCCCGCATCGTCAACGGCGGGCCAATGACGGCGTTCAGCGAACAGTTCTTCATCGACTCGTTCAACGTTTTCCTGGTTGCTCTGACTGCCTTCGTGGGATTCACCACTGCGCTGTTTTCGCGCGCATACATGCGCATCGAACAGCACCACGGCAAGCTGTCGGCGAACATGCTGCGCCTCTACCACAGCATGTACCAGCTGTTCACCTTTACCATGCTGCTGGCGCTGACCACCAACAACATGGGCATCCTGTGGGTGGCGATGGAAGCGGCCACCCTCACCACCGTGCTGCTGGTCAGCCTGTACCGCACCCCGGCCAGCCTGGAAGCGGCGTGGAAATACTTCATCCTGTGCGGTGTGGGCATCGCGCAGGCGCTGTTTGGCACCATCCTGCTGTATTTCGCGGCGGAAAAACTACTCGGCGCCGGCGGCGACGCGCTGCTGTGGACGCATCTCAACGAGGTGAAAGGCCATCTGGAACCTACCGTGCTGTCGCTGGCATTTGTCTTTCTGCTGGTGGGCTACGGCACCAAAGTCGGTCTGGCGCCGCTGCACAACTGGCTGCCGGATGCCCATGCCGAAGGCCCGACGCCGGTGTCCGCGGTGCTTTCCGGTTTGCTGCTCAACGTCGCGCTGTACGCGGTGGTGCGCAGCAAGGTGCTGGTGGATGGGGCGCTCGGATCGCACCTGGCCGGCAACCTGATGATGGGGTTCGGCCTGTTCAGCGTGGTGGTCGCGGCGTTTTTCCTGTCGCGGCAAAAAGACGTCAAGCGCATGTTCGCTTATTCCTCGATCGAGCACATGGGGCTGATGACGTTCGCGTTCGGCATGGGTGGCGCGGTCGCCACTTTCGCCGCGTTGCTGCACATGACGGTGCACTCGCTCACCAAGTCCGCCATCTTCTTTACAGTGGGACATGCGGCACAGAAAATGGGTTCGCAGCTGATCGAAAACATCCGCGGCCTGATCGATACCAATCCCACCATCGGCTGGGGCTTGATGCTGGGCAGCCTGGCCATCCTCGGCATGCCGCCGTTCGGCGTATTCGCCAGTGAATTCCTGATTATTACCACCGCCATGCATGAGCATCCCTGGGCCACGCCGTTCCTGCTGGTCGCGCTGGGGGTCGCCTTTGCGGCCATTTTCACCCGGGTGCAGGAAATGGTGTTCGGTGAAACGACGGGCCAGCGTCTGCCGCACCCGCCCGCGCTGATTCCGGTATTTGTGCATCTTGCCCTGGTGTTGCTGCTCGGGCTGTACATCCCGCCGTATCTTGCCGACTGGTACCGCCAGGCAGCGCGGTTGATCGGTTGAAGGAGCCACATGCGCATCGAAGATTTTGACCTTGCATTGTCTGCGCTTCCCGGTGCGGCACCGGTGTGGCACGGCGATGTGGATGCCGCAGCATGGCGCCAGGTCTGCCAGCAGGTGCATGACAAGGGCGGGCGTCTGGTCGCGCTGTGGGGAAGCGATCGACGCGAACTGCAGCGTGGCTTTGTCGTGCACGCGGCGTTGGTCATCCGTTCCGGGCTGGTGTGGCTGACGCTGTCCGCCGACCATGAAGCGTATCCTGGCATTGACGATATTTTCCCGGTGGCGAGCCGCATGCAACGCGCGCTCGGTGACTTGCTCGGCATTTATCCGCACAACCCGCAGGATGCGCGTCCGTGGCTGCGGCACAGCGCCTGGCCAGCAGACCAGTATCCGTTGCGCAAGGATTTCGACGGCAGCACCGTGCACCCTGCCACAGTGCAGGATTACCCGTTCGTCACCGTGGAAGGCGACGGCGTGCACGAGATTGCAGTCGGGCCGGTGCACGCCGGGACGATTGAGCCCGGCCATTTCCGCTTTTCGGTGATAGGCGAAAAAATCCTGCGCCTGGAACCGCGCCTGGGCTACACCCACAAGGGCATAGAAAAGCTGTTTGAGGCGATGACGCTGGAGAGCGGGGCGCGGCTCGCGGGGCGGATCAGTGGCGATTCCACCGTCGCCTACGCATGGGCCTACGCGATGGCGGCGGAAAGCGCGGTGGATAGGACGCCGCCCGAGCGGGCGCTGTGGCTGCGTGCTCTGCTGCTGGAACGCGAGCGGCTGGCCAACCACCTGGGAGACCTGGGCGCACTGGGCAACGATGCCGGTCTGGCCTTTGGCCTGGCGCAGTTCTCCTGTCTCAAGGAAGACCTGCTGCGCAGCAACGCGGCGCTGTTCGGACACCGCTACCTGATGGACAGCATTGTTCCCGGTGGCGTGAAAAGTGATCTGGATGAAAGTGGTGGCGCTCGACTGATGGCCGAGCTCGACGTGCTCGATCAGGCCGTCAGCCGTTTGCACAACATCTACGACGACCACGCGGGGCTGCAGGATCGTTTTATCGGAGCCGGCCGGGTTGCCCCGGAACTGGCCGTCGGCCTCGGGCTGTGCGGACTGGCGGGGCGCGCGAGCGCACAGGCTTGGGATTTGCGCGCGCAATTTCCCACTGCGCCTTATGACAGACTGGATGTGCGGATGGCAACGCACCGCAACGGCGATGTCGCGGCGCGAGTGACGGTTCGCTTTGACGAGGTGAACGAGGCAATACGCCTTTGCCGTCTGATTCTGAAGGGGTTGCCGGGCGGCGCGATTTTCACGGCGCTGCCAAAAGCCCCCGACAACGCGATTGGCGTGGGCTGGGTGGAAGGCTGGCGCGGCGAGGTCTTTGTCGCACTCGAAACAGGAGCGGACAATCGCATCCGCCGCCTGCATCCGCATGATCCGTCGTGGCAGAACTGGCCGCTGATCGAGCACGCGGTGCTGGGCAATATCGTTCCGGATTTTCCGCTCATCAATAAATCGTTCAACTTGAGTTATAGCGGGCACGATTTATGAGGAATCATGCACAAGATCATTAGACAGATATTACGGTCGGGCATAAAAACCGAGACGCCGCCGGAGATTAACGACGCATTGCGCTGCACTGCCCAGCGCTTGCAGGATGAAATCCTCAGGCGCTTCGGCGGCGCGCTGGCGATTCGTCACGTGGATGCCGGTTCGTGCAACGGTTGCGAACTTGAAATCCACGCCCTCAGCAACCCGTATTACAACCTGGAAGGGCTCGGCATTCATTTTGTCGCCAGCCCGCGGCATGCAGACATGCTGCTCGTCACCGGCCCGGTTTCGCGGCATATGGAAACGGCCCTGCAGCGCACCTATGCAGCCATGCCTGAGCCGACACTGGTGGTGGCAATCGGCGATTGCGGCTGTACCGGGGGGGTATTCGGAGAAAGTTATGCGAGTTGCGGGCGCGTATCCAACGTGATCCCGGTGGATATTGCCGTCCCAGGTTGTCCGCCCAGCCCTTCTGCGCTCATGCAAGGCATCCTGACGGGGATCAGCAACGCGCAGGGGCTAGCCAAGTAAACGGACAAGGAATACAGCTAACCAGACTATCTGCGTGTCGATTCGCAGACCGTAACCGGGGCTGATCAGAATTCGTTCTGCAGCTTTTTGTAACCCTTCACCAGGTTGATGTTGGTCTGCGCCACATCTTCGGAAAAGTCTTCTTCGCGGAACCCGACCTGTTCGATTTTGCTGAGATCAGAATCGGCATGGATGTTGGTGGTGGATGGGATATGGAAGCCGTCCGGCAGTTCGCAGCCTTCCACTACTGAATTGTGGCGCACCACGCAGCGCTTGCCCACTACACAGTTGAACAACACCGAGTTGAAGCCGATGAAGACGTTGTCGCCGACCACGCATGGGCCATGCACGATGGAACGGTGGGCGATGGAGGTGTGTTCGCCGATCTTCACCCGCGCGCCGGATTTGGAGTGGATCACGACGCCGTCCTGGATGTTGGAATTGGCGCCGATGGAGATCGGTTCCATATTGCCGCTGTCATCCACCTCGTCGGCACGAATGACTACATAGGGGCCGATAAATACATTTTCGCCGATGAGCACCTTGCCGCAAATAATCGCAGTGGGGTCGACAAACGCGGATTCGTGGATGACGGGCAGGTCGCCACTGGGATTTTTGCGGATCATGTGCGTGGCTCTCCATTGGGTAGTGCAATATTACATTGCGTGAAAATGCGTGCAGTACAGGTACGGCAGATTTCTGGGTCGAGCCTGGAATAGATCGCGTCGATCGGGCGCGATTTGGTGGGGAAAATATGGTCTTCGCCGATGTCGTTCAAATAATGGCCTTTTACCAGTAGATCGCGCACTCCATTTTGCATCCGGTAGAAATACAGTCCGCCCCCAATTTTGTTGCGGCGCTTGGCTTCTTGCGCCAGCATTTCTGCGCCGGCCACGTCTACGAAATTCATGCCGCCGGCAGCAATCAGTGCGTGTTTCTGCTGAGGGTTAATCTCGTCAATCTGCTGCAAGGCCTGCTGCACGTGGTTAACCGCGCCAAAGAAAATCGAGCCTTGAAGGCGGATCATTTTGAGTTGCGGGCATTCTGGGTGGCCATCCGCTGCGACGAAATGGTAGCTGTCCGGTTCCGGATCCGGCATCACATCCACCAGCGCCGGACGTGAGGTGCGGTACAGATAGAGCATCAGCGACAACATGATGCCGAAGAAAATGCCTTTTTCCAGATCAATCAGCGTACCGATGATCGTCACCGCCAGCACAGCCGTTTCCTGTTTGCTGGTATGGAAAATGGAATGGATATGGTGGAAGTCAATCAACGCCCATGCCACCAGGAACAGAATACCGGCCATCGCCGCAGTCGGCAGGTAGGCGGCGAGTGATGCCACCAGCATCAAAATCAGGATCAGGAACAGTGCGGAATACACCGCAGCCAACGGGGTTCTTGCGCCTGCAGCATAGTTCACGCCGCTGCGATTGAACGAGCCACTGGAAGCATAGCTGGAAAAGAAACTGCCGAAAATGTTGGATAAGCCCTGGCCGATGAATTCCTGATTTCCGTCAATGCGTTGCTCGGATTTCACCGCGATGGCGCGCGAGATCGATACCGCTTCAGTCAGCGCCAGCATGGTCACAATCAGCGCCGGGAAAATCACCTGGCTGATGGCTGTGGGCGAAAAATCCGGCAGTGTGAACGGTGGCAGGTGGGCAGCCAGCGCGCCGACAGTTTTGATGTGGGTGGCTTCGGCACCGCCTGCCAGGTTGTTGATGATGAGGGCGGCCACGCTACCCACCACCATGGCAATAATCATGTACAGCTTGGGCATCAGTTTGCGTGCCACGATGCCGGTGAGCAGGGTGATGACACCCACAGCGGTGACATAAGGGTTGATTTTGTCCAGTTGCAGAAACACTTGATGCAGAATCTCGTGGAAAGGCAAGCCCCGGGCCATGTTGAGCCCAAGGAAGTGCTTGATCTGGCTGGCTGCGATCAGCACGGCTGCACCCGCGGTAAAGCCGATCACCACGGTGTGGGAAATGAAGTTGACCAATGCGCCCAGACGCGCCAGGCCCATGATGAGCTGGAAGACTCCGGTGAGGAAGGTAAGGGTAAGTACCAGGCTGATGAACTGTGCCGATCCGGGTTCGGCCAAAGGACTGACCGAGGCAAACACGGCAATCGAAATGGCTGTGGTCGGACCCGACACCAGGTGCCAGCTGGACCCGAACAGCGCGGCGATTACCGCAGGAACCATTGCCGCATACAAGCCATACTCTGGCGGTAAGCCGGCAATGGTCGCAAATGCCACGCCTTGCGGCAGCACAATCATTGCCCCGGTCAAACCCGCTGTCAGATCAGCCTTGGTGGTATTGCGGTTGACTATCGGCCACCAGCGCAGAAATGGGAAAACTTTATACAGCCACAGATTGCAGGCGAGCAGGTCTTTCAAGGAGCACCTCAGGTTGGTAAATCGCTTTAATGAAGAGCGGGGCAGGGATAAACAGCGGAATTATCTGATATTTAACCGTTTGCAGCAAACTGCAAGTCTTGCCTGGCGTGGTCGACGGCAGCCGTTTCCGCTAAACTGCAGGGCAATGTCGAACCCGTAAAACCCATGTCTTATCCCCATCTCCCTCTTGAACAAGCCATTACCGCACTACGTGCGGTGTTGCCTCTGGATGCGCCAGCTGACGCGGTATTGAGCCGTTATTTTCGCGAAAACCCGATGCTGGGTAACAAGGATCGCGCCTTTATCGCTGAACTGGTGTTTGGCGTGCTGCGCCGCAAGCGCTCGCTGGAGACTGCGACTGGCAAAGGCACGCCCCGGCAGTTGGCGCTGGCCTGGCTGGTGCGCGTGCAGGGCATGAACATGCGTCAGCTGGAGCCGCATCTGCGCGGGCCGGAGCTGGACATGGTGCCGCAGATCAAGGCGCTGGACCTGGCGACGCAGCCGCTGGCGGTACAATGGGATATGCCGGATTGGCTGGCGGAGCGCTTGTTGGCAGTCTATGGCGAAGCGGCGGCGACGCGGCTGGCCCAGGCGCTGTTGCGTCCGGCACCGCTGGATTTGCGCGTCAACACGCTGCTTGCAAAGCGCGATGAAATGATTGACGTGCTCAACGCGGCCGGCATTACTGCAACCGCCACGCCATACTCCCCGATGGGAATCCGGCTGGCCGACAAGCCGGTACTGGCCAAATACAAACCGTTTCTGGAAGGAAAATTCGAGATCCAGGATGAAGGCAGCCAGCTGCTGGGTTATCTGGTTGCTCCGCGCCGTGGCGAAATGGTGGTGGATTTTTGTGCCGGGGCGGGGGGAAAAACGCTGCTGCTGGGCGCGCTGATGCATTCCTCGGGGAGGTTGTATGCGTTCGACGTGTCGGAAAAACGCCTGGCCAAGCTCAAACCGCGGCTCAAGCGTTCCGGTTTGTCCAACCTCACGCCGCAATTGATTACCAGTGAAAACGACACCCGCATCAAGCGCCTGGCCGGCAAGATTGACCGCGTGCTGGTGGATGCGCCGTGCAGCGGTATGGGCACGCTGCGCCGCAACCCGGATCTGAAATGGCGTCAGTCGCCGGATAGCGTAGCCGAGCTGTCTGCCAAGCAGGCAGCGATTTTGGCTGCTGCGTCGCGCCTGGTGAAATCGGGCGGGCGGCTGGTGTATGCCACCTGCAGTTTGCTGCCGGAAGAAAACGAGCAGGTGGTCGAAGCGTTTATTGCGGCCAATCCGCGGTTTGTGCTGAAAAGTGCAGCGGAAATTCTGCAGCAGCAACACATCGCGCTCGACACCGGCGACTATTTGCGGCTTAACCCGGCAGAGCACGGCACCGATGGCTTTTTTGCAGCGGTACTGGAAGCGAGCTGACATGCGCAAAGCCATCGTTTGGCTGGCGCTATGGTCATGCAGCCATGCCAGTTGGGCGTTTCAGGATAGTCACACGCCGCCTGTGCTGCCTGCGGTGGGCACGGTTCAGGTAGCGTTTACGCCGGGCGACGACGCGGCGGCGCTGGTGATTGCCGCGATACGTGATGCGCGTCGGCAGATTCGTATCCAGGCGTTCAGTTTTACCCATCGTGCTATTGCCGATGTGCTGATTGCGGCGCATCAGCGCGGTGTGGACGTGGCGTTGATCGCCGATAGCGAGCAGACCGACAGGATTTCCACCAGTGTGGTGAGGCATATGGCTGCGGCCGGTGTGCCGGTTTATCTGGATGCCGGGCATGCCAGCGCCCACAACAAGATCATGATTATCGACGCGAATAGCGCGCCGGTGGTCATTACCGGCAGTTATAATTTTACCCATGCGGCGCAGTACCGCAACGCAGAAAACCTGCTCATATTGCGCGGAAACCCGGCGCTGGCACAGGCTTATGCCGTTAATTGGCGTTACCACCGCGAACACGCAACAGCGTTAAATCCATGACCCGACCCGCACCGCTCGAAAACCTGTTATTCCAGTTGCTCAACGAAACCCACCGCAACGAACTGGGTTGGCAGTTCGCTGTTCTCGCCGTATGTGGTTTGCTGGGCTGGGGCGCGATGCGCTGGATTTTCCCGCGGCTGACGCACGCCCACGGATCTTGGCGCCTCGGTCTGGAAGGGTTGAAACGGATTGGTTCGCCGCTGCTTATGCTGGTGCTGATACTGATCGGGCGAGAGATTCTTGAGACATGGCAGCCGGTGCATGTGTTGAATATTGCCGTGCCGCTGCTGGGGGCCTTGGTATTGGTGCGCACCCTGGTGTATATGCTGCGCTATGCATTGCGCAGCAACGAAGCCATCAAGACCTGGGAGCGCTTGATCGCCTGGCTGATCTGGATTGGACTGGCGCTGCATATCACTGGCCTGCTGCCGCGCATCCTGCATGGGCTGGATAGTGTTTCCTTTGACGCAGGTGTCCACCATTTCTCGCTGCTGCTGCTGCTTGAGGCGATTATTCTCATTGTGCTCGCGGTGGTTGGCGCACTGTGGCTGGCGCAATTCGTCGAGACGCGTCTGATGCGCGTGAGCCGTCTGGACCTCAATCTGCGCCTGGCGTTGATCAAGGCGACCCGTACCCTGCTGATTATTACTGGCGTGTTGATTGCATTGCCGGTGGTGGGCATTGATATCACCGTGCTGTCGGTGTTTGGCGGGGCTCTGGGTGTAGGACTCGGTCTGGGTCTGCAGAAAATCGCCAGTAACTATGTATCCGGGTTCATCATTCTGCTGGATCGCTCGATTCGCCCAGGCGACATGCTCACGGTGGGTACAGGTTATGGTGAAGTAAGCCAGATCAACACGCGTTATACCTTGCTCAAAGCGCTGGATGGTACGGAAATCCTGATTCCCAATGAAACGCTGATTACCTCAACCATAGTCAACCATTCGCTCAGCAAGCGCGATATTCGCATGGCGATCCCCATCCAGATCAGCTATGAGAGCCCGCTGGAGCGGGCAATGGAAATATTGACAGCGGCGGCGGTAAATCACCCTCGAGTGCTACAGGGGGATAGCAAGGAAGCTCCCAGGGTGTTGATAAAAAACTTTGGCGAGAGCGGCATTGATCTGGAGCTGGGCGTATGGATTTCAGACCCGGAAGGAGGGCAGGCCAATCTGCGTTCCGAGCTGTATATGGAAATATGGAAGAATTTCCGGGCTGGCGGGATTGAAATCCCATATCCGCGCCGCGACATTAACATCATTAAGCACGAGAAACAAAAGGCCTAATGTGATAGGCGTATTTCTGTTATATTACGCAGTGGATGATATATATCAGGATAAGATTATCTTGACTTGAATTTATGTCTTCCTCGCTGCGACACGCAGTCATTCATTTGAGGTAAGTGAAACTATGGATTTATTAGCAAACGGTCTGGTGGGGCATCTCCCTTGGTGGGGTTATGTTTTGGTCGCCTTGGCGCTGACCCATGTGACCATCGCCGGCGTCACGATCTATCTGCACCGCCATCAGGCGCATCGCGCGCTGGAGCTGCACCCTATTGTCAGTCACTTTTTCCGTTTCTGGCTGTGGTTGAGTACCGGCATGGTCACCAAGCAATGGGCTGCAATTCACCGCAAACACCACGCCAAGTGTGAAACCCCTGAAGATCCCCACAGTCCGCAAGTGCTCGGCTTGAAAAAAGTGTTTTTTGAAGGCGCCGAACTCTATCGCGCCGAATCGAAAAATCAGGAAACAATGGACAAATACGGGTCCGGCACACCCGACGACTGGCTGGAACACAATGTCTATTCGCGTTACAGCGGCAAAGGCATCGTGCTGATGCTATTGATTAACCTGGCGTTGTTCGGCCCAATCGGGTTGACCATCTGGGCGGTGCAAATGGCCTGGATCCCGGTAACTGCCGCCGGCATTATCAACGGCATTGGACACTTCTGGGGCTATCGCAACTTCACTTGTGAAGACGCCAGCACCAACATTCTGCCTTGGGGCATCCTGATTGGCGGCGAGGAGTTGCACAACAATCACCATGCCTACGGCAGCTCGGCCAAACTGTCCAACAAATGGTATGAGTTTGACATCGGCTGGATGTATATCCGCATCATGGAAATTTTTGGTTTGGCCAAAGTCAAAAAGGTTGCACCTCGTGTGCGCATGACCAAAGGCAAGGCAGTCTGCGACCTGGATACGCTGCAGGCCATCATCACCCATCGCTACGATGTATTGACGCGGTTTACCCGTTCAGTAAAAACCGTGTACGCGGATGAGGTGCTCAAGCTCAAAGCTTCACTGCCGCAACTTAATGACGGCAGCATGGCGAAGAAGGTCAAGCATTGGCTGCATCTTGATGCAGCGGATATGCGCGAGCAGGATAAGGCGAGCCTGTCGGAAGTATTGAACCAGAGCAAGGAGCTGGCCACGGTATATGCCATGCGTCAGGATCTGGCAGCATTGTGGGCGCGTTCCAGCGCCACCAAGGAACAGCTCCTGGCCCAATTGCAGGACTGGTGCCATCGTGCCGAGTCCAGTGGTATTGAGTCGTTGCAAAAGTTCTCGCGTAAACTGCGGTGCTACGCCTGAGCAGCTTATTCACTCCCGGTAATTCCTGCCCCAACAAAAAGCCCGCCGTAATATTATGGCGGGCTTTTTGTTGGGGCTTTGTTCTTGAGTAAGCGCAGCGTACAGACCATAAAAAACCCGCTACCAGAGCGGGTTTTTTATGGAGCAGGCTGGGTTTATTTCAGCTTGATTTCCTTGTACAGCACATGCTTGCGTGCCTTGGGGTCGAATTTCATGAATTCGAGCTTTTCCGGCGTGGTGCGCTTGTTCTTGCTGGTGGTGTAAAAATGTCCGGTCCCTGCGGTGGACTCGAGTTTGATTTTTTCGCGGATTTTGCTGGCCATGTTTTACTCCTTAAACCTTCTCGCCTTTGGCGCGCATTTCTTCGAGCACGACTTCAATGCCCTTTTTGTCGATAGTACGCAGCGCAGCGGTGGAAACGCGCAAACGTATAAAACGGTTTTCTTCTTCAAGCCAGAAGCGGCGTGACTGCAAATTGGGCAGAAAACGACGTTTGGTCTTGTTGTTGGCGTGGGAAACGTTGTTTCCCGACATCGGCGCCTTGCCGGTAACCTGACATACACGGGCCATAATGACCTCCCTACGGAATTCGGAAAAACGCGATTTATACCACATTTAGATTGTCAACGTCAAAGCAATCCGCGTTCTGCAAATGATACAGCGTTGCCGCTGCCCACCACAAAGTGGTCAATAACCCTTACATCCACCAGTGCCAGCGCGGCTTTGAGCGCCTGGGTCAGGTTCTCGTCGGCCCGGCTGGGTTCGGCAACGCCGGAAGGATGGTTGTGTGCCAGGATCAACGCGGCAGCGTTATGCGCCAATGCGCGCTTGACCACTTCGCGTGGATATACGCTGGTTTGAGTGAGCGTGCCTCGAAACAGCTCTTCGACGGCAAGCACGCGGTTTTGCGTATCCAGAAATACCACGCAAAAAACTTCGTAGGATTTGCCCGCCAGGGCCAGCCGCAGGTAATCGCGCACCGCGCCAGGGGAAGCCAGCGCATCGGTTTGACGCATGGATTCACCCAGCGCGCGCCTTGCCATTTCCAATACCGCCTGCAGTTGAGCATATTTGGCGTCACCCAGGCCGTGGACGGCACAGAATTCGCCACGGCTGGCCGCAAACAGGCGGGTCAGGCTACCGAACTGATGCACCAGGTCGCGCGCCATGTCCACCGCGCTTTTGCCGGACACGCCGGTGCGCAGGAAAATGGCCAGCAATTCGGCATCGCTTAGCGCCTGCGCGCCGCGCTGCAAGAGTTTTTCCCGGGGCCGGTCATCCTCCGGCCAGTCGCGAATCGCCATTCATCCCCCTAATCCCGTAAAATGTGCTTATTGTTCAAACCATCAGCGCATAGGCGCAAAGCTATCATGCCGGATTTGCAACACAAACGCATACTGTTGGGCATCACCGGCGGTGTGGCCGCGTATAAAGCTGCCGAATTGACGCGCCTGCTGGTCAAGGCGGGCGCAGACGTGCGCGTGGTTATGAGCACGGCTGCCACGCAGTTTGTAACCCCGCTAACCTTCCAGGCGCTGTCCGGCAAGCCGGTGCTCACCCAGTTGTGGGATACGGACGTGGATAACGGCATGGCGCACATCGAATTCACGCGGGCAGTAGACGCGGTGCTGATTGCCCCAGCCAGCGCCGATTTTATCGCCAAGCTGGTACATGGTCTGGCCGATGACCTGCTGTCAACGCTGTGTCTGGCACGCGCTTGCCCGCTACTGGTGGCGCCCGCGATGAACCGGCAAATGTGGGAAAACCCGGCAACTCAGCGGAATATTCATCAGTTGCAAGCGGATGGCGTCACCTTGCTGGGGCCAACTGCTGGCGAACAGGCGTGTGGAGAAACCGGTCCCGGACGGATGCTGGAGCCGGCTGAATTGCTGGCAGGACTCAGCGCGTATTTTCAGCCCAAGCTGCTGGCCGGGCTGCGTGTGCTGGTGAGTGCAGGGCCCACGCTGGAAATGATCGATCCAGTGCGAGCGATTACCAACCTCAGCTCCGGTAAAATGGGTTATGCGGTCGCATGCGCAGCGCATGAAGCCGGGGCTACGGTGACGCTGGTAAGTGGTCCCACATGCCGGGAAACGCCGCTGGGCGTCACCCGCCTGTCGGTAACCAGCGCCGCAGAAATGGCGCAGGCAGTGGGAAACGCGGTGAGCCGTGCGGACATTTTCATTAGCGTGGCGGCAGTGGCGGATTACCGTCCGGCTATCCAGGCGACCCAGAAACTAAAAAAAAGCGGGCAAACCCTTACGCTCGATTTGATACCCAATGACGATATTCTGCTGCAGATCGCGAACCGTGCAGACACCCCATTTTGCGTCGGTTTCGCAGCTGAAACCGAAAATCTTCCGGAAAACGGCGAGGTCAAACGCCGGCGCAAAAACTTGCCTCTTTTAGTCGTCAACCGCGCCCAGGATGCGCTCGGCAGCGACGACAACGAATTGTTGCTGCTGGACGATGAAGGTAAGCATTTGCTGCCCCATGCTGACAAACTGACGCTGGCACGCCAACTCGTCGCCCATATAGCCCGTCTGTATTTACACAAAACCAAGGGAAGCCATGCCACACCAAATTGATGTCAAGATTCTCGACGCTAGACTAAACAATGACTTACCCGGCTATGCAACGCCCGGGGCTGCCGGCATAGATCTGCGCGCCTGTATTGATGCGGCACTGGAACTGGCCCCAGGCCAAACCGAGTTGGTTCCGACCGGTATGGCGATCCATATTGGTCGAGCAGACATGGCTGCGATGATCCTGCCGCGTTCCGGTCTGGGCCATAAACACGGCATCGTACTCGGCAATCTGGTAGGGCTCATTGACTCGGATTACCAGGGGCAACTGTTTGTTTCCATGTGGAATCGTGGCCATCAGCCTTTTGTTGTCAACCCGCTGGAACGGATCGCCCAACTGGTGATGGTGCCCGTGGTGCAAGTCGCATTTAATATTGTGGAAGAGTTTTCTGCATCCGAACGCGGGGCGGGAGGTTTTGGTAGTACCGGACGGCATTGAGGCGGCGATCCGGTTCTCACGTTGAGGGGCGTGGGAATATCGACCATCGGCAAACGAAAACACCAGGCACGTTAATTGCTGTTAAGTTCCAGAACAAATTAACAGCTGGCCGCTAATGCAGGCCGATAACAAGTTGGCATTAACCCGGATGGATAGCAGACCCCTTATTATGAAGCCCTCTTTAGCGCGATTCAGCATTGCGCTTTTTGCTGCGCTGGAGATCACCCTGACATTGACGATGTTGTCAGTGTATTGGGTTTCGAGCCCGGCACGTCAGGCAGAATCCGCGCAGGCAGAGGGCCTGCTGATTGCCCAGCAGATTGAGGGCTTGGCCAAGGATGTTCACCAGACTGCGAAACTGATTGCCAGACATCCGCAGACCGTAGCCTGTTTAAAGAGCGGCGCCGAGGATATTTGCCGAAACCAGGCGGCCAATCTTTATTCCCTCCACCCAGGTGCACAAATCTTTTTGGTGCCAGAACCGGGAGTGGTAAGCCAGACGGGAGATGCGTTGGTGGTGCCGGAAGCCTACACGCGTTTTGTGGCGGGCCCGGAAGCGCAATCTGCCACCGCCGCCACTATGAGCTTGACGGTCTCCGAGCCGGTGCTAGAGGGCACGACGCTGTTGGGCCACGTCATCCTTGCTCAGGATGCGCCCCATCTGCAAGACCTGTTCGATAACCTGCCATTGCCTGGAGGTTATCTGGAACTGCGCCAGTACACCCATCCAGACACCTATACCGTTGTGCGGCGGCGTGGTGACGAGAGTCTCAAGAGCGGGCCCGCGATGCGGGAAATCACCTTGGCCGGAACGCCGTGGAAGCTCGAGTTATGGAAAGCCAGCCCCCAGCCTCTGGTCGAGCTCCTGACGTACTTTACCGTATGGCTGGTATTGTCCGTGCTGCTGACAGCCATGGTGTGGCTGGTTTACCTGCGTTTACGCAACTGGGTCAGCGAAGATCTCAACACTATTGTCAATCTGATGACAGATATCCGCAGGCAACGAGTGCGTTCTGCATACCAGGTCAATCTGACCGAATTCGAGAAACCGCTGGCGATGCTGGTCAAACTGGCACAGCTCACCGTGGGCAAGCAAAAAGAGACGGAATCCCAGGCCAGCCTGGATCACCTGTCGCAGGTATATAACCGGCGCAGTTTCGAAACCCGTCAAGGCGAGCTATTCAAAACGCTGTCGCAAGGCCAGGTACATAGCCTGTTGATTATCGACATCGACAACTTTAAATATGTAAACGATACCTACGGCCATGATGCAGGGGATCAACTTATTGTCCAGTTTGGCAAGGTGCTCAAGCAACATCTGCGCGCCAGTGATTTCGTGGCGCGCTTGGGCGGAGATGAGTTCTGCGTGATTTTCCCGAATACACCTCTGCCCCGCGCGATAGAACTGGCGGAACGTCTGCGCGGCAATCTGCCTGCCGTACTGGAACTGACTCCGGGTGTATTGCACCGCCTTAATTGGAGCGGCGGCATGAGCGAATACAGCCCCAAAGATTCCGCGGAAAACCAGGCGTTAATCCGCGCGGATGGCGCCCTGCTGGAAGCCAAGCGCGGCGGACGCAACACCACACGGATCAAGCCGGCTGCGTAGGCCTACCGTTGCGCAGCCTTGCGCCACATTATTATCCCGGCCGCTCCCAGCATCAAAGCGCATAGCAGCAACGCGGCATGATTACCCCAATCCACAAATGGCGTTGCCCCCTGATATCCCTGAGCTGAACCATTAAGCGTAGCGCGGGTGAACAGCGGCAGCTCGTGCAGTACTCGTCCCTGGGTATCAATGATGGCCGTCGCGCCGGTATTGGTGGCGCGCAGCATGTAGCGCCCGGTTTCCAGTGCACGCATCTGGGAAATCTGCATATGTTGCCATGGCGCTACCGAATCGCCGAACCATGCATCATTGCTGACGTTCACCAGCAACGTGGCGCGCGGCAGCTGGTGGATGATTTCTTCGCCGAACACGTCCTCGTAACAGATATTCATTGCCACGTGCTGGCCCGCCACCGGCATCGGTACCTGATAGGCATCACCGCGTGCGAAATCGGAAAGCGGGATATGCAGCACATTGATAATCCATCCGAACAGCCATTTCATCGGGATGTATTCGCCGAATGGCACCAGGTGAAATTTACGGTAAGTGTGCGTGGATGCGGTACCAAAGCTCAGCACGCTATTGAAGTAGCGGCCATCCGGGAATTGTTCCGGCATCCCTACCAGCACGTCACCACCATGGGCGCGCGCAGTTTCTGCCAAATCATTCAGATAGCTGGCAGGCACCTGGTCGTAAAATACCGGAATGGCGGTTTCCGGCAGGATGATAAGCCGGCCCGGACTGGCAGCCACCATTTCGCGGTAATCGCGCAGGGTGCTGACCACCTTTTCCGGTTGCCATTTCATATCCTGGGCAATATTGCCCTGCAACAGACTCACTGCGACCGGCGCACCAACAGGCTGCGTCCAGTGAATCTGGCCCAAACCCCAACCCGCCAGCCACAGCGCTGCGGCCATCAGCACATAGCGCAAGCGCCCCAGCGCCAATACCGCTGCGCTGAGCGCCAGTATCAGCGATACACCATACACACCCAGCAGCGGGGCGAAACCCGCCAGCGGGCTGGCCGGTACTTGCGAATAACCGATGGCGAGCCAGGGAAAACCGGTAAAAATCCAGCCGCGCACCCATTCCCCGACTACCCATAGCGCGGGTACTGCCAATAGCCAGCGCGCCACGCCGGCATTGCGCAAAGCGTGCTGCAAGCCGCCCACAGCGGCGGGAAACAAGGCCAGAAACGCACAGAACAGGGCCGTCGCCAGCACTGCCAGCGGCATTGCCATGCCCCCGTAGGTATGCAGGCTGATGTATATCCAGGACACGCCGCTGCCGAAATAGCCCAGCCCGAATAAAAATCCGCTGAGCGTTGCCTGGCGCGCGCTATGTTGGTGTCGCCATAGCCAGATCAGTCCGGCCAGGCTGAACAGGGGGATGACAAACGCATAAAACGGTGCAAAACCGAATACGCTGACCGCGCCCAGCAACGGCGCGGTGATGAAATGCCAGCGCGGAACACGCAGAGGATGTGCCAAATCAAGCCGCCCCGCGCATCCGGGGCGCAATCTGCTGCTCGGCGGCAAAGTCCAGCATACGCTGGATAGAGCGCACGGCACGGCTGCGAACTGGCTCGGTAATATGGATTTCGTTATCCCCGGATTCCAGCACCTGCGCCAGTTTTTGCAGTCCGTTCATCGCCATCCATGGGCAATGCGCGCAACTGATACACGTCGCACCTGTACCCGCGGTCGGGGCTTCGAGGAAGGTTTTGCCGGGTGCAACCGCCTGCATTTTGTGAAAAATGCCATTATCGGTGGCAACGATAAAGGTCTGGTTGGGCAGGGTTTGCGCAGCGCGGATCAACTGCGTCGTGGAGCCCACCACATCGGCCAGCGCAATCACCGCGGCGGGCGACTCCGGGTGTACCAGCACAGCAGCGTCCGGGTAAGCGAGCTTCATCTTTTGCAGCGCCTCGGCCTTGAATGTCTCGTGCACGACACACGCGCCCTGCCACAACAGCATGTCGGCGCCGGTGGTTTTTTGCACATAATCACCCAGATATTTGTCCGGCGCCCACAGGATTTTTTTACCCTGTTTATGCAAGTGCTCGACGATCTTGACCGCCGTGCCGGAGGTCACCACCCAGTCGGCGCGCGCTTTCACAGCAGCCGAAGTGTTGGCATACACCACCACGACACGTTCCGGATGCTGATCGCAGAATGCAGAAAACTCATCCGCAGGGCAGGCCAGATCGAGTGAGCAGTTGGCTTGCAGATCCGGCATCAATACGCGCTTCTCCGGGTTAAGGATTTTCGCGGTTTCGCCCATGAATTTGACCCCAGCCACAATCAGCGTGCGGGCAGCATGGGCATGACCGAAACGCGCCATTTCCAGCGAATCCGAAACACAGCCGCCGGTCTCTTCAGCCAGGTCCTGTATGTCTGCAGACGTATAGTAATGCGCCACCAGCACCGCGTTTTGCTGCAGCATCAACTGCTTGATGCGCGCGATCAGTGTTGCGCGCACGCTGTCGGTAAGCTGCTCTTCCACCATCGGCGGCGCAATGATATTGGGCGCTTTGGGCATCTGGATCAGGGGCATGATCTTCATGGTCGGCCTCACTTGATATAAAGCACCGCGCCGGGGTGCTGCACGCGGTAGAGTTTTGCCGGGCGGTGGTTACCGACACGGCGGCTGGTGCCGGTTTCGCTGATTAAATCAAGCGCCAGGATGTGCTTGCGGAAATTGCGCTTGTCCAGCGCTTCGCCGCGTATGGTTTCGTAAACTTTTTGCAATTCGCCCAGAGTGAACTCCTCTTGCATGAATCCAAATGCCACAGTGGAATAATCCAGTTTGGCGCGCAGCCTTTGCTGGGCCAGCGCGATCACCTCGCGATGGTCGAAAGCCAGTTCCGGCAGTGCATCCATCGCGAACCAGGCGACTTCCGCCGCATCCGATCCCGCCACCGGCGAGAGGATTTCGCTGGGCGCCAATGCGTAATAGGTCACGCTGATGATGCGCTCGCGCGGGTCGCGGTCGGGTTTGCCGAAGGTATAGAGCTGTTCCAGATATACGCCCGTCACCCCGGTTTCTTCGGCCAGCTCCCGCAGCGCGCAGTCTTCCAGACACTCGTCCATCTCGACAAAGCCGCCCGGCAGTGCCCAGCTGCCCTGGAACGGCGCGGCACGACGCCGGATCAACAATACCGCCAGGCGCTCTTCACGAATCGTGAACAGCGCGATGTCGGTGGTGACCGCCGGGTGCGGATAGTCATAGCAAAACGGTTTCATTGGATGATTGGCCATGGTGTACAAAATACACCGACAAGATAGTGTTGCATGAACACTATGTCAAGCAGATTTTGCATGGCCATGCCAGAACCCCGCGCGATGCCTGTTAAAATGCGGCGCATGAAACAACTGCTGCTCGACATTGTTGCGCCACCCGCCCCCAGCCTCGACAATTTTGTCATGGGCTGCAATGCGGAATTGCTGCACGCCGTCTGCGAGCTCGCAGCGGGGCAGGGCAATGAGCGCCAACTCTATCTCTGGGGCGCACCCGGCAGCGGCAGGACGCACCTGTTGCAGGCGGCGGTGGCTAGCGCAGCAACATGCGGGATGGAGGCGAATTACCTCCCTGCGTCAGCGTTTGCCGATGCGGCAGATACCCCGGCCGATTTCCTGGCGGTGGATGATGTCGACACACTCGACGCCAACGCCCAGATCGACCTGTTCAACCGGATCAACTCGGTGCGCGAAGGCCATGGGCGAATCCTGGTCGCGGGCAACGCCGCGCCCGCTCAACTTGAGTTACGCATCGACCTGACTACGCGCCTGGGCTGGGGGCTGGTGTATCAGGTGCAGGCGCTGACCGATGCAGAAAAAGTCCAGGCGCTGACGACCCGTGCGGCCGGGCGCGGTTTCGACCTGCAACCCGGCGTAGCGGACTACCTGCTGCGCCACTGGCGGCGCGACCTCCCGTCATTACTGGCGGCGCTGGATACGCTCGACCACTATTCACTGGCAACCAAACGGCCGATTACGGTGCCGCTGTTGCGGGAAGTTTTGCGCGCTGAATAAAAAGGTCTTCGGAAGCGGGTGTTGAAAACGCCCCGATAGAAACCGTCGGTTCCGATTGTGCAAATCGGAACTCAGCGTTGCTCGGATTGATGGTTCGCTTGGCGTCTGGGGGTCAGTCATCGTGGTCGTAGTGAACGTCTGATTTTCGGCCAAAGCAGTCGTTTGAGTTTAGGCCTGAATCAGGCTGCTACCGGCAGCAAACCTGTCTCAGCCTTCAGCTCCATCTTTCTTTTTTGCAAGCAGTGATGCTACATAGCTTAGGAGCGAGAATGCTTTAAGACTATTTGTCTCCGTTGCGTAGTCCAAAGATTCGCCATGAAGTACGCAATGTCTGTTCAGTCCTGAGTAGCCCATTTCTTCACGCCTTGCATCGTTGAATGCAATGGGCTGATGTTCTGTCAAAGGACTCCAGAGCGCGATCTCAAGCAATGTCAGCAGCATTAAACCATTTTCTGATTCAAGGTTTAGCTTGGCAATCTCCTCTGTTGCCAGAGAAGAGATGTGGCGTTCGCCTCCCTGTTTTCCCGTAAAGATATGCTTCCCGACAGTAGATGCGCAAATTCCATCCGCTTGAGCAAAAAACACCGGAACCGATAATGCATACTCACCTCGAAGGTGAGCAGCCACTGCTGGCTTGATTGCGAACTCTCGCTCAGGAAACTCACGAACAATTTCTGCTACATGCTCTTCAACGGATGTTCGATATGCCTCTGCCAAAAGTTTTTCTAACTGTTTAATATCCTGCCCAGCAGCTGAGGCTATTTCATCGAATTCGCTCAAACCGAAGAAGAGACTGAGAAACCATCCATGCTTAGCCAGTAGCTCAAAGTGCTGAGCAAGACTGGGATACGATTCAAGGCGTGCTTTGTAAGCCTTCAACGCAGCATCAATGACAGGCGCAAGGTTCGCTAAGCCGGTCTCGAACCGTTTCATCATTGGCAGAAGCGTTGCGCCAAGTTTTGCACTTGCTGTCTGAAAGGTACTGCCAATGCGAGCGATTTCATTGTTGTGCTCATTCACCCAGAGAGCAAAGGGTTTCATGGACTCAGCGAACGCCCTCGTCGCTTCTAGCCAAGGAGCTGCGTAGTTTGGAATATTCTGAGTAGCAACAACCCATGACCGTTGCGATTGAAATTCATTGATAGCTTCAAGGATCGGCTTAATGTTCTCCGGGATTTCCGGGATCACTAATTTGACGGATTTTGATTTTGCCGCGTCCTGTTCATCGCTCAATTCGGATTCTCCGAAGGAAATACGTCACTTTTTACCATGCTCAGTGTTCCACTACCAGGCAACGTATCTGGTTCTCGGCCGTTGCTGCCGGTGGCGTTATGGTAAATCATGTCTGCTATGCGTTGCACACCGGGCGTTGATTAGAAATACAAGCTAGGTGGCGGCTTCTCAAATATGCGACCGCGTACTATCGACCCGTTCCGGCCTGATAACAATTTCATGAGTAATGGCAGCTTACTGATCACAATGCTGTTGCTCAGAATTTCGCGGTGATAGCCAGCTAGTCGGCCATTGCAGCCGCTGACGTCGGATACAATGAAAGATCGGTGTCGTCCGGGTTGCCGACGTTGACAAGGCAATCGGGCACAAGTGCTCCGATCTGTTCAGATGGTGGCGCACCGGCAGTGATGAGGGTAGGGTTGGGTGCGTTAGTAGGGTAGTCACAGCTTCACCCCGGTGTGTTTTTCGATCTGGGTTTTGACGAGGCCCTTGGCCAACTCTCCGAGCAGCTCCAAGGTAAAGCCGCCTGCCTTCCTGGCGCCTTCCTTTGTCTTGTTCCAGATAATAGGGTCGCGGATCGCGTCCAGGTAGTCGTGACCTTTCATGGTCAGCCCTTCAACAAGAGGATGGCTTTGTAAGGCGCTTTGCTTGCCCCTGACATAGCCAGCATCAATCAACATTGTGACGTGGTAGGCAATCTCTTCGGTTGTGTGCTTCTCGATACCGAAGTTGAGGCCGAGCACAGGCACCGGAGCCACCTTGCCTGTAGCGTTGGCTTCAATGCCAAGAAGGATTTCACGAATCAAGTCCAGGTCGCGCTTCACGAGTGGTCCTTTGTTATATTTAAGAGTGAACGATAGCGTTCCTTATCATATGCTATCTGAAGAAGGTCTGAGAACCTCGCTGAGGCGTTGTCAGGCAATATGTCACGTTGATCAGTGGGCAGCAAAAAACGGAAAAATATGAAGATAGCCCTTCTACTTGGCGCTGGGTTTTCGTACGACCTGGGAATGCCAATCTCCAGTGAAATGACCGAGGTCTTCCTCGGCATGTTCAATGAGGCGAACACCACTAAGCTCTCGGCGACAATGGCACACCAAGAGCCATTCGGCAATGATCGACCAATCAACAGCAAGGCGATTGAAGAAGCATTTTCACTACTGCTGCAGTACAAGCGGGACAAGGGCACAAACTATGAGGAATTCCTGACGATAATTCAGGAAAGAACCGAGCGATTTACCGCCGGCCACTCCCAGTCCGATAGGGATTCATACCACTTTGTGTTCGGAGTCCTGTACGACATGATCCATACGGTTCTGTCGCTGTATCAGGCTATCGCCTACGAAGTGCTATATCCCAAGAACGCGCAGTGGTTCTCCAAGCTCGACAATATTCTGTCGGATCAGGGGGAAACTTGGGTTGTTTCACTTAATCACGACCTGTTTCTCGAGTGCCTTGCGATCGATTTCGGTATTCCGATCACCTATGGAGCCACGAATCAGCGAGTGTTCCCGGTCAGTAATTTGGCAATGCATGATTGCGTTGCTTTTTCTAGTATTGATAGATCGACCTACAACGCCGGTAGTACCGGATTCATGCGCGGGCAGCGAGGAATTAATCTCGTGAAGTTGCATGGCAGCCTTACCGAACACCAATATCGGGACAGCGAAGAAATCCTTAATCCAACTCTTCAGCGGATATCATCGAGCGAATTGATCCGCGATTTTCACAGAATTCAGGGTATGGGTTATTTCTATCAAGGGAGACTAATGCCGTCGGGTAGGGAGCGAGCCATAACCGGTCCGAACGGCGAGCTGGACCTCATGAGCAAGGCTATCCTAACCGGTGGCCGCAAATACAGCAGAGTCGCTAAGACAAAGATGGGCGAAGAGAAGCTGGCGATCTTCGATGGCATCCTGCGGCAGGTCGATCAACTCACCATCATCGGCTATGGCTTTGGCGATCGACATGTTAACTTTCGCATTCAGAACGAGATGGCACGTCGCGATGAGCTGGTTGTACACGTCGTCGATCCGCAACTCTCAGATCTACCGGACTGTCTAAACCCGTTCGATTACGATTCACGCGTCACTCGCGCGCGATGCGGAGCGGCACATTGGCTTGATTACTGCAACACGAAGCGTTGGAATCTCGATCAGATGAACTGCCTGAAAGAAAACGCAGCGTTACGCGACACCATTAGGCAGCAGGTTGAGGTGGCGGTGAGGTACGGCAAGCCCGCACGGAAATAGCAGCCCAAAGCTACCGAAGTTTGCGGGGCTGACCTTCGAGCGAATTGTTTCAGAACGACTGCTTACCAGCCCACAACAGACCTAATTCAGTTGGACTGCCAACGGCGGCCTTGGCCGAATTCCAGTCGTTGGGAAAGAAGCTGCGAAGGGCCGTTCCGGGTCGAAAGTACGTGGTCGTAGATTTGAGAGGCGGCCACTCCGCTTGAATTTCTAACCAACGACCGCTGTACAGTGCATGGCAGACATGACTTGCTCTTTACTCCACCGGCAGCAAAGGCCAAAGATTAGCTACCATGCTACTTCGTTCAGTAATTCTTACAGCAAAATCAAATTATGCCGGCGACAGTCAAGCAAGAACTTCATCGCATATTTGCGCGTGAGGTCCCAGTTGAACTCACTTATTGAGATACTGGAAAGAAACAGGCAATGCCGCAATTTCACAGCGGCCCGCTCGTAGAACCCGTCATAACCTGTTTGATGAAGCGCGGATGTCAAATATCCGTAGTGACTTGTGGTGCGCGATCGAGTTTCACGCGCAAATAAACATCACCCCGCTTACGCGCCTCCGGATCGTAGAGACCTTGCTGGGCGAGCTTCATTATCTCGCCGGATGGCGTTTGCGGCCGAAGCTCAACTCGCGCCTCCACGCCGTGAGGAAGACGTACTTTGATCTCAACTCCCTGCCAGGCCAATGCGCGCGCAACGACAATCGAACCATGGATATCAGCACCTTTTATTTTCCAGCCTTCGGGCGCGGCGATTCGGATTTTTACAAACAAATCGCCGCTATAGCCGCCGCCCTCGCCAGGGTGCCCCATTTCGCGTAATTTGATCACATGGCCGTCGATCAAATTCTTGGGCAAAAATACCGTTGTTTCGCTGGTGCTGGTTGAGCGACTCGAATAATTGTCGGGTTTCAAATATCCGCGACCCGCGCAGCCCGAACATAAGCTGCGCGCGCTCAGCATGCCACTACCAGCACATTGAGGACAAGGTTGCCACTTGTTCGCTCGCTCTGCACGGTGCTGCTGGCTTGAGCCATTTTGCAATGAAACTTGACTCCGCCCACCGCGTAATGCCATATCTAAAGGAACCGTTAGAGTCACCTTAATATCGATGCCACGCTTGGGCGCGGGAGGCCGCGAGGCGCTATGAGGCTGTTTGCCCGAGGAAGTACGATGGCCACGCTGACGCGGGGCTGGCTGGTCATGCGCCGAGCGGCGGGAAGGATCTGACAAAAGCATGTACGCCGCGTTGATCTCCTTAAACCGCACCTCGGCATTAGCTTTGTCGTTATCGCTATGCCGATCCGGGTGCCAGCGCATCGCCAGGCGTCGATACGCGGCGGTGATGTCTTTGCTTGTCGCTTCCGCTCTTAAGCCCAACACTACATAAGGATTCATTCGTTTATTTTAAGGCCGTTTCGGAACCAAAATTCAAGGATAAAGTGGTGACAAGTCCGCCTTCCTGCCAATAGCGGAAGTACCAGGCTGTTACTGCTCAGGGCTGCTTCGGCTGAAATTCAGACATATGCTGTGGTTAGCTTGACAGACCGTAACGGTCCGATTTGATGCATTCCCCAAGGGCTGCACCGTGCGGTGAACAGTCTGTTACACACTACAGTTATGTTCTACGCTTTCGGTTTTCTTCCAGGGGCTACAGGCGGAATATATCCCGCCACCCGACAGAGTGTCGCCTCACTCTTCTCGCCTTTTTCAAACCGAATCGAATGGCACACGATCACCTCCCCGCTGGCGGTGAGTTTTGATATGGAGAGGCGCACGTTCGCCAGTGTGATGCCTGTGTCACGGGCGATCTCGGAGTCGAGTTTCTCGCCGTGTTTTTTAAGGTATTGCAGAACCTGGTGCACCGCAAATACCTCCCACGAATATTAAAAAGCAATCGAAGTGTTGGCGCCATGGGGAAAATCCCTTAAAAATTCCGCAACGCACTCAACCAGAAATGATCGCCGCATCTTTCGCCGCCAGGCTGCCTACGGCTGACCAGTCGAGATTATCACCGCCATGAGCCGCCAAATCCAGAAAACGATCGCGCAAGATACTGGCAAAGGGCAGCGGCACTTTCAATTCCTCGGCTGCGGCCAGAACCAGTCGCATGTCTTTTTGGCCCAGGTGAGCGGCAAACCCGGCAGGTTCAAAATGGCGATCGGCAATCATGCCGCCGTAGTTCTTGTACAGAGGTACATTGAATATGCTGGAGGTGAGCAGATCAAGATACTGATGCCGATCTACGCCGCCTTTTTCCACCAGCGCCATGGCCTCGCCCAGCGACTCGATCACCGTTGCAATCAGGAAATTGCCACTCAACTTCACCAGATTCGCCTTTTCAGGATCATCGGACACGACGAAAGTACGCTGGCCCAGAATATCCAGCAATGGCTGAACCCTGGCGATGAGGTCCTGTTTGCCAGCCGCGACCATGAAAAGCTTACCGGCTGCGGCGGCATCCGGCCTGCCGAATACAGGCGCCGCAATAAAACCCTGCTGTTTTTCACGGTGCGCCTCGGCAAGCTGTGCGGACAAGGCGACGCTTACGGTGCTGCAGGAGATGTGTATGGCGCCGGGCTTGAGATGCTCCAGAATGCCGGAAGGGCCCAGTGTCACTTCACTCAGCGCGGCATCATTGGCCAGCATGGTGAAAACCACATCGGCATCGCAAACTTCCGCAATATTTTTCGCGGCCCTGGCGCCTGCCGCAATCAGCGGCTGCAGCCGTTCTGCAGATCGGTTGTAGACGGTCAGCTCGTATCCTGCCTGACACAGGCGGGAGGCCATGCCTGCGCCCATTTTCCCCAGTCCGATAAATCCTGTTTTCATCATTCTTCTCCAAAAATCAGTTCAGTGGTTTTTACAAATTCGCCATGTTGATGACGAAACGATATTTCACATCGCTCTTGAGCATTCGCTCGTAGGCGGTATTGATATAGTCCATGTTGATGAGTTCGATATCCGAAACAATGTCATGTTGGGCACAAAAGTCCAGCATCTCCTGCGTTTCGCGTATGCCTCCTATGAGTGAACCAGCCAGCTGGCGGCGCTTGAAAATGAGGTTGAAAACATTCGGAGACGGATGCGGCGCAGCCGGAGCACCTACCAGCGTCATGGTGCCATCGAGTTTGAGGAGTTGCAGGAATGCATCCAGATCATGGGGAGCCGCGACCGTATTCAGGATAAAGTCGAACTGGTTGGCATGCGCTGTCATTTGCGCAGGGTCAGAGGAAATGCATACCTCGTCAGCGCCCAGCCGCTTGCCATCCTCGATTTTGCCGGGAGAAGTGGTAAACAGCACCACATAGGCGCCCATGGCGTGAGCGATTTTGACACCCATGTGCCCCAGGCCGCCGAGACCGACGATTCCGACCTTTTTGCCTGGGCCTGCTTTCCAATGCCGCAGCGGCGAGTAGGTAGTAATCCCGGCACACAATAGCGGCGCCACATTCGCCAAATCCTTCTCGTCATGATGGATATGCAGAACAAATGATTCCTTGACGACGATGGTCTGGGAATATCCTCCGTAAGTATTCTCGCCACCAAAGACCGGGCCGTTATACGTACCCGTGAAACCGTTTTCGCAATACTGTTCTTCGCCTTCATCACAGGGATGGCAATGCCCGCAGCTATCGACCATGCAACCCACGCCTGCCAGGTCACCCACCTTAAAACCCGTTACCCTGTCTCCTACGGCGACCACCCGGCCGACGATTTCGTGGCCCGGTACGGAGGGGTATAGCGTGTTTGCCCATTCGTTGCGGGCGGTGTGCAGATCGGAATGGCAGACACCGCAAAACAGGATGTCGATTTGTACGTCTTCGGGGCCGGGATTGCGGCGCTGGATTTCGAAAGGGGTCAGGGGGCTCGATGCGCTGAGCGCAGCGTAGGCTTTACTGTGAATCATGGTGATTTTCTCCAGGCCAACAATATTTCATTGGTACGATAAAGAGCCGATCAAGTGACTGATGTGGCTCCACGAAACCGGGCAGGACTGGGAGCGGCGATCAGCCATCCAGTCAGGGAACACAAGCAATGGCAAAGCGCCTTACTGAAGGTGTTGAAATAGGGCGGCATGCCTTTACTGACTATGAGGCATTTGGCGGATGGCGATAGTTCCCCGAAAAACATGAAAGGCATTTGAGCGCATTACTATTCGATGCTTGACCAGGCGGCGGCCTGTCTCTGGTGCTGGAGCGCTGGTTCGCAAGCAAGCGCCAGGGAAAGCGGGCCGTGAAGCGGGGGCATTAGGATGAGAGCGGGTTGTCACCCCAACGCTGCGTGGAGATTGGCGACGATTTCATATGACCGGAGGCGCGCAGAATGATCGAAAATCTGCGATGTGATCATCAATTCATCCGCCCCGGTTTGTTCGATGAATGCTTCCAGCTTAAGCTTTACTGTGTCGCTTGAGCCAATTGCCGAGCATGACAGCACCTGGTCCAGGAGGGCCCGTTCGGGGGGACCGATGCGATCCATATAGCCGTTCTCGGGTGGCGGCAGACGCTTGGGATGGCCGCTGCGCAGGCTGACAAATGCTTGCTGCATTGAGGTGGCGAGAAATTGCGCCTCCGCTTCCGAATCTGCCGCAAACACGTTGAAGCCGAGCATCACATACGGTTTCTCCAGACGGGCGGACGGCCTGAAGGTGGCGCGGTATAAGGCAAGCGCCTGCATCATTTGCGCCGGGGCAAAATGCGACGCGAATGCGTAGGGCAGACCCAGATTCGCAGCCAGTTGTGCCCCAAAAAGACTCGAGCCCAAAATCCATATCGGAACATTCAGGCCGGCGCCCGGAACGGCGCGAACCGCGTGCCGTTGCGTTGCCGCGAAGTAATCCATCAGTTCGATGACGTCCCGGGGAAACTGGTCGGCATCGGAAGCGAGATTTCGGCGCAAGGCACGTGCGGTAAGCTGGTCCGAGCCTGGCGCGCGTCCGAGACCCAGGTCAATCCGTCCCGGGTAGAGCGATTCCAGCGTTCCGAACTGTTCGGCGATCACCAGAGGCGAATGGTTGGGCAACATGATCCCGCCGGCACCGACGCGGATGGTCGACGTGCCGCCCGCGACATGCCCGATCAGGACAGCGGTCGCGGCGCTGGCAATGCCGGGCATGCCATGATGCTCGGCCAGCCAGAAGCGCTGGTAACCCCAGCGCTCTGCGTGCCGGGCAAGATCAAGCGTGTTGCGAAACGACTGGGCAGCGTCGCCGCCTTCAACGATTGGGGATAGATCAAGGATGGAAAAGGGAATCATGCGTTCGACATGGGAGCGATAGCCACAAAGACAAGACTAAATCTGGATTATGTTCGTGAGTGCTAAACCATACACCCATAAAAAAGGCGGCTAACGCCGCCTGGAAAAATAAAAAGTTTTAATGGATTTCCAGTCGCTTGGCTGCAGCCGTGGCTTTTTTCGGCAAGCGCAATTCCAGCACGCCATCATGGTACTTCGCCTCTGCGGCTGCATCGTCGATCTCGCTGCCCAAGGTAAAGCTGCGATAGGCTTTGCCGAAGTAGCGTTCCGAGCGCAACAGTTTTTCACCTTCCTTGTTCTCGGTTTCGCGTTTGACTTCAGCACTCAGCGAGACCTGGTTGCCATCGATGGTGACGTGAATGTCTTCCTTTTTCACGCCGGGTACATCGGCATGCACGGTGTAGCCCTGTTCATCTTCTTTCACATCCATCTTGATTTGTACGGCAGCCTCGCTATTGGTAGAGCGCACCGGGCGGAAAAAGCCACGGAACAGGTCATCGAATGGTTCGACAGTGAAATCAAAAGGATCGTAACGGGAAATATTGGCCATTTCAAAACTCCTTCTTTTCAGGTTGATCATCTGGCAGTCAACCGAATGAATGCCTGCCTGAGACAGATATGTTTACTGCTGAAGAAATTTCAAGGGCTGTTCGCACGCTATTCCGGGACATTTGTCTCCAGTGCGTCAGGCGGGTTTAACATGCTGCGCCGTTGCTCGGGAGTCTCCAGGCTGACGCGTCCCAGCGAGCCGTCCCGATAATCCTGCAACAGGGTCAACGCCGCTTTTTCCAGGTCCGCTTCGCCGCCCTTCAAACGGTAACCGCGGCGTTTGGCGATGGCCTCGATGACGCCGACGCCATCCATTTCATCCAGCGTAAAGCCATAACGCGCCTGCACCAGGGCCGGGTAATTTGCAACCAGGCTGTCGGCAAGGAAGGTAGCCACTTCTTCGTCGATCACCGCGTTGCGCCCCACCGCATGGCTGGCTGCCAGCATCAGGCCGTCGCGTTCGTGTTCGATTTTCGGCCATAGCATGCCGGGGGTGTCTATCAGCGTCATGCTGTCGTTGAGTACCAGCCGCTGCTGGCTTTTGGTCACCGCGGGTTCATCGCCCACCTTGGCTACACGGCGTTTGAGCAGCGCATTCATTAATGTGGATTTGCCGACGTTGGGGATGCCCATGATCATCATGCGCAGCGGTTTGATCGGCGTGCCTCGGTGCGGCGCCAGAGCCAGGCAAAGCGCAGGGATCTTGGCGACATCGGCAGCTTTTTTGCATGACAGCGCCACCGCCTTGACGCCTTTTTGGGCGTTGTAGAATTTGAGCCAGGCTTGCGTCGCTGCCGGGTCGGCCAGATCGGCCTTGTTGAGGATTTTCAGGCAGGGGCGTTGGCGTGCGAGGCGCAATTCGGCAATCATCGGATTGCTGCTGGCTTCGGGCAGGCGTGCGTCGACGACCTCGATCACCATGTCGGTCTGCGCCATGGTTTCGGCGGCCTTTTTGCGCGCCGCGGTCATGTGTCCGGGATACCATTGGATGGCCATGCGTAATTTACAATCTAATCAAAAGCTTATTTTACCTCAGGCAAGGCCCGCGTGCTGTCTGCCGTTGCACGGTAAAATGGGCCATTGGCTCCTGATTGAAGGCAACACATGCTGCGTATCACCGAACTCAAGCTCCCGCTCGACCATCCTGAAGCTGCCCTCAGGGCGGAAATACTGCGCCGCTTGGGCATCGCAGACGAAGCACTGCTCGGCTACACGATATTTCGGCGCGGGCATGATGCGCGCAAGCGCCCGTTGATTACCTTTACCTATACGCTGGATGTCGAGGTCAAAGACGAGGAGGCGGTGCTGCGCCGCCTGAAAAATGACCGGCAGGTCGCGCGCGCGCCGGACACCAGCTACCACTTTGTTGCCCAGGCTGCGGCGCATCCAACCCAGCGTCCGGTGGTTATCGGCACCGGGCCGTGCGGCATGTTTGCCGGGCTGATTCTGGCGCAGATGGGGTTTCGCCCCATCATCCTGGAGCGCGGCAAGGCGGTGCGTGAGCGCACCAAGGATACCTGGGGCTTGTGGCGCAATGGGGTGCTGAATCCGGAATCCAATGTGCAGTTCGGCGAGGGCGGCGCGGGCACGTTTTCGGACGGCAAGCTCTACAGCCAGATCAAGGACCCCAAGCACCTGGGGCGCAAGGTGATCGCCGAATTCATCAAGGCGGGTGCGCCGCCGGAGATTGCATTTGTCAGCAAGCCGCACATCGGCACGTTCCGGCTAGTCGGCATGGTAGAAAAAATTCGCGCCACGATTGAATCGCTGGGAGGCGAAATACGCTTTCAATGCCGCGTGGATAATCTGGACATCGAAGATGGCCAGGTGCGCGGCGTGACGCTGGCCAGCGGCGAGCACATCGCTGCACGCCATGTGGTACTGGCGGTGGGGCACAGCGCTCGCGATACCTTTGAAATGCTGTACCAGCGCGGTGTGCATATCGAGGCCAAACCGTTTTCGGTGGGATTTCGCATTGAGCATCCGCAGTCGCTGATAGATCACTGCCGGTTTGGTGATCGCGCCGGCCATCCTGAGCTGGGAGCAGCCGACTACAAGCTGGTCCATCATGCGCAAAATGGTCGTACGGTATACAGCTTTTGCATGTGCCCGGGCGGCACGGTGGTGGCGGCGGCTTCCGAACCGGGGCGCGTGGTCACCAATGGCATGAGCCAGTATTCGCGCAACGAGCGCAACGCCAATGCGGGCATCGTGGTGGGCATCACCCCCGACGACTATCCTGGTCATCCGCTGGCCGGGATTGCTTTTCAGCGCCACTGGGAAACCCAAGCGTTTGAGCTGGGCGGCCGTGATTACTGTGCACCGGGGCAATTGGTGGGCGATTTTATTGCCGGGCGCGCGTCCAACGAATTCAGTACGGTGTTGCCGTCCTACACGCCGGGCGTGAAGCTGGGTACGCTGGACAGCAGCTTGCCGGATTATGTTATTGCCGCAATACGAGAGGCACTACCGGCGTTCGACAAGCAAATCCGCGGTTTTGCCATGCATGATGCGGTACTCACCGGCGTGGAAACGCGCACCTCCTCACCCATACGCATCACCCGCAACGAAGGCTATCAGAGCCTCAATACGCAAGGTCTGTATCCGGCAGGCGAGGGCGCCGGATACGCAGGCGGGATTTTGTCTGCTGCCGTAGATGGCATCAAAGTTGCTGAGGCCGTAGCATTGGCTATTGTTACTCAATAGAACCTCAGGCACCCGTTTTGGTCAGACCTCATACAACAAACAACAAACAGGTGAGTTTAATATGCCAGACCCGGATACACATCTGCCCTTTGGCGCACCCCACCCATGGTCGCTAGACCAGATTGCATTTGATCGCATCGCGCACGAGAGCATTGTCAACGAAGAGACGTGGTTTTATGTATTGGCGGGCGCATCATTTGTGGAGAGTTTTTCTGATTTATTCACCCACAATCTGCTGGGCCATATGGAGGGCGATACCGAAGTCACCCAATGGTTGCGCGAGCGCTGGGAACCGGAGGAGCTGCAGCATGGCCGCGCCTTGCGCCGCTACGTGGAAACGGTATGGCCTGCGTTTGACTGGCAGGCTGCGTTCGATGGTTTCTGCGCGGATTATCGCCCGTTCTGCAAACCCGAACTGCTGGAGCCTACGCGGGCGCTGGAAATGGTGGCGCGCTGTGTTGTGGAAACCGGCACCTCGGGCCTGTATGGCTTATTGCACAAGATCAGTCCGGAACCCGTACTGACCGCACTGGTAGGACATATTCGCAGCGACGAAGTGGGGCATTTCAAATATTTTTACCACTTTTTCCTGCGCTATCGCGAGATAGAGCGCCCGTCACGCTGGCAAGTGGCACGTGTACTGCGTGAGCGATTGGGCGAGATCGGTCAGGAAGATGCCTACCTGGCGGTAAAAAACGCATTTGAGGTACGCAACCCGGGACTGAAATTCAGCCTTCAAGATTTTCAGCGTTTCCAACACAACGCCGGACATTGGGCGCGCGCCGACTACCCTTACGAAATGACGGTGAAAATGCTGCTCAAACCGATGCGCCTGCCTGGCTTTATCAACCGCATGGCAATGCCGCTGCTGATGCGCCAGGCACAACGCGTCATCGCGCCGTGATGGGCGCTATGCGCGGCAGGTACTGGTTTATGGCGTTGCACCAGGCGTCGCCAGCACCCGCCTGAATTCAGGCTGCAGGCCGCATCTGGCGCTGGTACAGGAACTCCAGCACGCGCGCGCGCAAGTGATGGTAATGCGCGTTGTTGGCCAGCTCCAGGCGGTCGCGCGGCTGCGGCAAGTCCACCGTGAGGATTTCGCCGATGGTGGCAGCCGGACCGTTGGTCATCATCACAATGCGGTCGGACAGCAGCACCGCTTCGTCGACGTCATGGGTCACCATGATGACGGTGCTTTGTGTTGTGGCAACGATTTTCATCAACTCGTCCTGCAGATGTGCGCGGGTCAGCGCGTCGAGCGCCCCGAACGGTTCGTCCATCAGCAGTATTTTGGGTTCCATCGCCAGCGCGCGGGCAATGCCGACGCGTTGCTTCATGCCGCCGGAGATTTCATGCGGGCGTTTGTGTGCGGCATGGGCAAGCCCTACCAGGGCCAGCGCGTCAACGGTGCGCTGTTTGAGTCGGGCTTTGCTTTCCTGGCGACCAAACACGCGCTCCACAGCGAGGTAGATGTTGTCGTGGCAAGTGAGCCAGGGCAACAGCGAATGATTCTGGAATACCACGCCGCGTTCCGGCCCCGGTCCCTTGATCTCGCGCCCGGCACAGAGCGCCATGCCGCTGCTGGCATCCTGCAGGCCGGCCACCACGTTGAGCAGGGTCGATTTGCCGCAGCCGGAGTGGCCGATGAGGGTAAAAAATTGTCCCTGAGCGATATTCAGATTGATATTGTGCAACGCGTGAAATGCGCCTTTTTTGGTGGGAAACGTGACATCCACTTTTTCCAGTTGTACAAATTTTTCCATGACGGTTTCCTTATTCGTAGCTGAAGCGCTTGGCAATCAGTACCAGTATCTGTTCCAGCAGCAGGCCGACAATGCCGACCACGAAGATGGCGATGATGATGTGTGCGACGTTGAGGTTGTTCCACTCATCCCATACCCAGAAGCCGATGCCCACGCCGCCGGTGAGCATTTCGGCCGCGACGATCACCAGCCAGGCAATGCCGATCGACAGGCGCACTCCGGTGAGTACGTGCGGCACCACGGCGGGGAACAGGATGCGACTGAATACCTTCCACTCGGACAAATTCAGCACGCGAGCGACGTTGAGGTAATCCTGCGGTATCTGGCGCACGCCGACGGCGGTGTTGAGTATCATCGGCCAGATGCTGGAAATGAAAATGACCCAGATCGAGGCCGGCTCGGCGCGGTGGAACACCAGCAGGCCTATGGGCAGCCATGCCAGCGGTGAAACCGGACGTAGCAGACTGATGATGGGTGCGGTCATCGCCGCAAGGAACTTGAAGCGGCCGATCATGAAGCCCAGCGGTATACCAACCAAGGCGGCCATGCCAAAACCGAGGCCCACCCGATAGAGCGAATACAGGATGTTCCAGCCGATACCCTGGTCGTTGGGGCCATTGTTGTAAAACGGATGCGCGAACAATGCCGTGGCGGACTGCCAGGTTTTGTAGGGACCAGGGAGATTGCTTGTTTCCTGCGCGATCAGTGCCCAGATGCCGAGAAAGGCCGCGATGCCCAACAAGGGTGGGATCAGCACGCGCAACACGGCGCCGAGCTTTTCCCTGGCGTTGAATGCAGGTTTGGTCACGCTGGGTTCGGGTTGCGCAGGTTGTAGCATGGGCGGCGCAGAGTCTTCCTCAGCGGTGGAGCTGTGTTGAAGGGTTCCGTATATGGCACTCATGGTGAATCTCCTTAATTGCTGTTTGCCGCGCGTCTATGATGTTTGTCGGAGTGATCAGCCGGGGCAATAACGCACGTCATGTCGTAGCGCACGCAGCCTGCTTCATGGCGGTGGCCAGTGTGATGTAGGCGTTGATCCAGGCCAGCTTTACGGCCGGCGTGAAGCCCTCGCCCAGGCCCTGGCCGAGCGTCCAGATCAAGGCCTCTCCCACGGTGTCGTAGTGATGGTCTTTCACCCCGTACCCGACATGGCGTCGTCCCAGGTCTGCAACGGTACCCAGAATCGGTCCCAGCTGGTCGAGGTTGTTGACCACCGTGTTGATCATGGTCATCAGCTTGCGCCCCTGCTCGGCCATGTCGCCCTTGAACTGGCTGCGCAAGGAAGGGTCCAGTTCAAACAGCCGGGTGTAGAACAGGTCTGCGGCAGTGTCCTTGATGGGCAGAACCTGTTGCCAGCTGGATCTGACTAGCGTGATTTGCTCGGGCGTCATGATTATTTCCTTGAATGTTTGTGGGGCTAAGCCTTGATCTTGAAGCTGTTGGCGTATTTCTTCGGGTCGCTGCCGTCCCACACCACGCCGTCGATCAGCTTGGCGGAGCGCATCGGGCTCTTCGGCACGGCAATCTTGAGCTGGGTGGCGGCCTCGGTATAGAGCTTGATCTGGTTGACCTTTTGCGCCTCGGCCAGATAGTCCGGGTCGGTCTTCAGCAGGCCCCAACGCTTGTGCTGGGTGAGGAACCACATGCCATCGGACAGATAGGGGAAGTTCACCTTGCCGTCGTTGAAGAATTTCATGTAGTTCGGATCCTGCCATTTTTTGCCCAGGCCGTTTTCGTACTGGCCATGCATGCGGCCTTCAATGGAGGCGAAATCGGTGTTGACGTAGGCTTTGTCGGCGATGATTTTGGCGACCTGGGTGCGGTTGCTCATGGTGTCGATGTAGCGCGAGGCATCCAGCACGGCCATGATCAGGGCGCGCGCCGTATTCGGGTGTTTGGCGACCCACTCGGCGCTGGTGCCGAGAATTTTCTCCGGGTGGTCTTTCCAGATTTCCTGAGTGGTGACGGCGGTAAAACCGATCTTGTCGTGGATGGCGCGGGCGTTCCACGGCTCGCCCACGCAAAATCCGTCCATGTTGTCGACGCGCATGTTGGCCACCATTTGCGGCGGCGGTACGGTAATCACCTTGGCTTCGGTGAACGGGTTGACGCCGTAGGTCGCCAGCCAGTAATACAGCCACATGGCGTGTGTGCCGGTCGGAAATGTCTGGGCGAAAGTGTATTCGCGCGGCTCGGCCTTGATCAGCCTGGCGAGGCTGACGCCGTCCACCGCGCCTTTGTTCTTGAGCTGGTCGGACAGCGTAATTGCCTGGCCGTTGTTGTTCAGCGTCATCAGATTGGCCATGTCTTTCTTCGGCCCGCCGATACCCATTTGCACGCCGTAAATCAGGCCATACAGCACGTGCGCCCCATCCAGTTCGCCGTTCACCAGCTTGTCGCGCACGGCGGCCCAGGATGCTTCCTTGCTGGGGGTGATTTTGATGCCGTATTTTTTGTCGAAACCCATCACGCTGGCGATGACTACCGAGGCGCAATCGGTCAGCGGAATGAAGCCGATTTTGACCTCGGTTTTTTCCGGCGCGTCGGATCCGGCGGCCCAGGCCCCGCTGCGTACGCTGGGGGCGACCAGGTTCATCAGCGCGGCAGCTCCAAGGATGCCGGTGGATTTTTTGAGGAAATCACGGCGCGTGTTTTCAGGCGTGGAAGAGGTAAGGTCAATTTGGCTGTCGTGCGGCTGCGTGCTCATTGTGGCTGGCTCCGTATGTGCGTGCAGATTGCCGTCTCCGGTATCTGCAAAATAAAAAAAACGCTTGCGGAGTGCCGCCCGCCATTGGACAGGACTCAAGGGCTACACAGCAAAGGCCGTGCCACATTGAATTAAACAATGTAACGAATTGATTTGCTTAAATTAAACCCAATTTCTTTGGAAATCCGGATGGGCTGTGCATGATTGAACGCGCACGATGGCAGTGCACACGATTCGTGTTTCGGCACAACGATGGTTCAGCTGCTCTGGCCGAGCTGCTGCAAAATGGACTCGGCGATTTCCACCAGGCGGCGGTTTTCAGACATGGCGGCACGACGCATGGCGTGGTAGGCAGCGTCCTCGGATAACCCCTGATGCGCCATGAGTTTTTGCTTGGCGGCGTCAACCACGCTGCGTTCATGCGTTTTGCGCGCCGTTTCCGCGGCGTTCTGCAGCAGGAGCTGGTGCTCTTCAAAGCGCACCCGCGCCACTTCCAGTATCGGCCGGATGCGTTCGGCGTCCATGCCATCCACCACATAGGCAGATACGCCGGCTTTGAGCGCCGCCCGTATGGATTCGCTGGCATCATCCGGGGTAAACATGACCACAGGACGCGGACAGTCGCGCGTGGCAATGCACAGGTGTTCAAGGGTATCGCGGTCGGGTGAATCGGTACCCATGATAATGACGTCCGGCGCATGCTTGGCGACTGCGGCGGCAAGATCAAATGCCGAACTCACTACATCGGCTACCGTATAGCCTTGATCGCGAAATGACTGTTCCAGTTGGGCGGCGCGGGTAGCGTCATGATCGGCGATCAGTACTGTCAACATGGCGTATCCTTCAAATACTAAGAGACGGGCTACCGAATCAAGCAAACACTGTGCTTATGCCACGATCAACAAATAGATCAGAAACAAATTAAGCACGATGGAAAACACCGCGACGGTCTGCCAAACTCGTGCCGGGTCACGCGCCAGTAGCGGCGTACGACGCGGTGCACCGAGCGGGCGGAGTTCGCCTTGTTCCAGCGCCAGCAGTATTTCTTCCGCGGTCTCAAAACGGTTTTCAGGGTTGAGTGAGACGGCTTTCAATAACAGGTTTTCCAGCCACTGCGGGATCTCCGGGCGGTAGCGTGTGGGTGGGGTCGGATCGCCAAATCGGGGATGCTGAAACGGCTCGATTTCGCCGTAAGGATATTTGCGCGTGAGCAGGTAATACAGCGTGACCCCGGCGGCATACAAATCACTTTGTACCGTAGCGGCAGCGCCGGCGATCAGCTCGGGCGCCATGAAACTGGGGGTGCCCGCACCGCCGCCCGTGTCATGCAGGCTGCTGCTGGCAGCGACGCCAAAATCCAGGATGCGCAGCTTGCCGTCTTCGCCCAGGTGCAGGTTGGCGGGCTTGATGTCGCGGTGCAGGATGTTGAGCCGGTGCAGCACACCCAGCCCCTTGGCCAGGCGGATGCCGGTTTGCGTGGCTTCAGCGACGGAAAAATGCCGGCCGGCGTCCAGATGCTGCTGCAGCGTGGCACCCGCGTGCCAGCTCATCACGTAGTACAGCGCCGAGCGTTCATCCCCCGCCAGCGGCAATACCTGCGGGAAGTAATGGGCGATGACCTTCTTCGCCAGCCATTCTTCCTGGATCAGCGCAGCGGCAAATTCGGGCTGGTTGGCAGCCAGTGGAGGCAGCGTTTTCAATACCCATAGACGCCCGTCGCTGCGTTTGCGCACCTTGTAGAGAATGGACATGCGCGATTCGTGCAGCACTTCAATCACTTCAAAATCATCCAGCCGGGTACCGGGTTTGAGCCGGGGCGGTACCGGCAGGCGCCGCTCGGCGGCGAGGTGGTCGCGCAGGTTGTCCTCCGCTACCGCGTCCACGCGCACCACTACGGCGCTGGCGTTGTCCTGGCCCCCCTGTTTGTGCGCCAGCCTGACCAGCACTTCGGCGGCCTGCGCCGGGTTGCGGTGCAGGTTGAGCGCGCTGTGCATGCCGAGGTCGCCGAGCGGCTCCCATACCCCGTCCGATACCAGCACAAACACGTCGCCGGTCTGCAACGCGCCTTCGGCAAAGTCCGCCATCAAGTGGCTGTCCAGCCCTACCGCGCGCTTGAGCACGTGGCGCATGTCGGGCCTGTCCCAGACGTGATCGGTGGTGAGCTGGGTGAAGGTCTCGCCGCGCAACCGGTAGATGCGTGAATCGCCCACGTGTGCCAGATGGTAGCGCTGGCCGCGCAGCACCAGCGCCGACAGCGTGCACGACATGCCGGCCAGGTCGCGGCGCGTGGTGGCCTGGGAAATCAGCCAGCGATTGATGGCGCCGAGCACCTTGTCCAGCGCATGTTGCACCTCCCAGGTGTCGGGCGTGGCGTAGTAGTCGGCGAGCAGCCCGCGCACCGTGTACTCCGCCGCTTCGCGTCCTCCTGCGGTGCCCGACACGCCATCGGCCAGCACCGCCAGTGCGCCCTTGTCGGTGAGCTGTGCGCCCTCCGGCGTGACGAAGCCGCAGAAATCCTCGTTGCGCTCGCGCGGTCCGGCAGCAGAGGTGTGGGCTATGGTGAGTTGCAGGGGCATGGAAGAAGCCTGATGGACGGGACTGACAGGATAACCCGGCGCTGGGTAATTTGATTTCCAGCGCGCGTCCTGCCCGGCCCTTTCTGATGTCCTAAATCCGCGCACCCGCCACGCCCGGTGCGCCCCATGTGGTGCGCCAGCGGGTTTTGACCTTGGCCAGCCCGACCAGCGCCACCAGTGCCAGGCAGGCAAAAATGATAAAGCCGGTCTGGTAGCTGCCGGTGAGCTGGCGCGAATAACCCAGGCTGGAAGCGAGGTAGAAGCCGCCCACGCCGCCCGCCATGCCGACCAGGCCGGTCATTACGCCGATTTCGCGACGGAAGCGTTGCGGCACCAGCTGGAATACTGCGCCGTTGCCCATGCCCAGCGCCAGCATCGCTGGTACGATCACCGCCAGCGCCAGCATGGGCGAGGGCATGCCTGCACTCACCGCGAGCAGGAACAGGGCAGACAGGCTGTACATGATGAGCAGGCTGCGGATGCCGCCGATGCGGTCTGCCAGCATGCCGCCGAAGGGGCGTACCAGCGAACCGGCGAATACGCAGGCGGCGGTGAAATACCCCGCGGTGACCGGCGACAAACCGTATTGCGTATTGAAATAGATGGTGAGGCTGGACGCCAGCCCGACAAAGCCGCCGAAGGTGACACTGTAGAAGAACATGAACCACCAGGCGTCCTTGTCGCGCAACACATGCAGGTACTCAGCCATGGATTTGGCGGGCGGGCATTCCGGGCTGTCCTTGGCGAACAGCAGATAAACCGCCAGTGCCACCCCGAGCGGAATCAGTGCCAGGCCGAACACATTGTTCCAGCCGAATGCCACCGCCAGGCCGGGCGCGAACAACGCCGCCAGCGCAGTGCCGGAATTGCCCGCCCCGGCGATACCCAGTGCGGTGCCCTGATGTTGCGGCGGATACCAGCGCGACGCCAGCGGCAACGCGACGGCAAACGCCGCCCCGGCAAAGCCGAGCAGCATGCCCAGAATCAGCACCTGCTGGTAGCTGTGGATGCCGCCCACCCAGGCCCAGCCCAGGCTGCCAATCACGATGAGCTGACCAATCAGCCCGGCTTTTTTGGGCTTGAGGTGATCCACCAGCACCCCCATGACGATGCGCAACAGCGCTCCGGCCAGGATCGGCGTGGCCACCATCATGCCTTTCTGCGCGGCGTTCAGCCCCAGATCATTGGCAATCTGCACGCCGAGCGGGCCCAGCATCACCCACACCATGAAGGACAGGTCGAAATACAAAAAGGCGGCAAACAGCGTGGGCGGATGCCCGGCTTTCCAGAATGATTGGTTCATTTTCAGCTTCCTGCGGTCACGGTTATTTTAAATCCGGCGCTCTACGGGCCGCCGCTCAGCACGGTTTAATGCAATGCGCGTGCCAGGTATTTAAAACATCGGCAAGATGCTGTTTATAAGAAGAGTTTAATTTTTGGTTGCGGATATTTTCCGGAAAAAACGACCATCGCGCCTCTGCTTGGTGCGCGCGCCAGCAGCATTGCACCGAAGCGGTGAAAAGATGCAGCCGACAGGGCTGCCTGCGAACACGGTAATTGGTTAAAATACCTTGTTCGTCAACGCGTGATGGGCCAGTAAAAACATTGCCGCATTCCACGACTGTCCCGGCATGCCGCGCGGCTCGCCGGTCTTGCCGTGAAACCATTCGGTGAATTGCCATCCGTTCAAGGCGTTGGCCCGGGCGATTTTTTCCAGCATATTCTGTGCGGATTGCGTCTTGCCGAGAGCCGCGAGCGCCATCGACCAGAACCCCCCGATGAATGGCCAGACACCGCCATTGTGGTACTGAAATTCAAGGTTTTGGCGATGGCGCCCCATATAGGAACGCCACAACGGATTGGTGCTGGTGATAGGGTCGAGCACACTTGCTCCCGGATACGGCTGATTCACCGAGGCCTGTTGCAAGGCATGCAGGATGCGGTTGGCAGGCCCATCGTCGGCGAGGCCGAGCAGGATGGCGAGCAGGTTGCCCAATACGTCACCCTCTTCACCCCAGAAGGAAAAATTGACGAAGCTCAGGTAGAGCTCTCCGCGCTTGGCGCCGTTGCGCACATAGTGGGTGAGTAATCGTAGCCGTTGGTAGTCCGGCCCCTGGCTGGAGAAAGGGTAAAACAGGTGGTTGAAGTGAAATTTTGTTTGCTGCGCGTGAGGTAGCGCATACAGGCGTTTCACGTAGTACCAGAGGGTGTTGCTGTACAGCACGAAACCGGAGCGCGGCATGATGTCGGCCCAGTCGCTGGCCTCGTCCTGCCGCACCAGGAAAATCTGCGGGTGCTCCTGGCATTGTAACCAGACCAGCGCCTTGCTGATCTGCTGTGCGAGGATTTCCTCGATTTTTTCGCCGGGTTCGTGGCGGGCATAAAACTTGACCGCAATCAGCCACCACAGCGTCGCGTCTATGCAGCCCAGATACCAGAAATCGGCCTGATCGGCATCCGGGTCGACATATTTAGGAATCTGTCCGTTTTCGGCCTGATGGCGCGCCAGGGTGATGAGCCCGTTTTTTGCGCCTGCGCGGAGCTCTGGATCGCCTGAAACCAACATGCCAAGTGCACAAATGGCCGCGTCCCGACCGAACACGCGGGTGTAGCGGCGTTGCTCGGCTTGAGGCGAGCGTGAAGCCGCCAGGATGCCGTGCGGCGTCAGGTTACGCAGCAGCAATTGCCGGGATTCATGGAGACAATCTTGCAATAGAGAGGGGGCTAAAGGCATTTAAGTATGAAAAGAGGCGTCTTCAGTTTTTCGCATTGCCCGTACTCTTCCACATATCACGCATATTTACATCTTTTAAATGCGATCAATGCAAGCTAGGCTCGTTGTGTATACGAGCTTCCGCCATATAAGCTACCAGCTATTGAAATCCGAGCGCGACGCAAACCACTTTGTTCATTTTTCAGAATGGTCTTCGCTGGAACGCGCACGGCGTTTTTTCGAGTCTCCTGAACTGGTGAAAATACGAAAACAGGCGGGCGTAAAAACACCGGATTTTCTGTATCTGCAAGCGCTGGAAAAAGGCGTGCTATAGGGGAGCGTTGCTTCGGGTGTGCCGGTCAACCCGGCAGCGACGCAACCAGCCAGGCAGCAATCGCTGCCAGCAGCGTGTCGCTTTCACCGAGTGCAGGCAGGGTGTCAAACCCAACATTGGGATAGCGTGTACGCAACGCGTCCATCAGGATAGGAAAGTCGTGGCGCAAGTGGCCGCCGGGGCCAAGGAATAATGGTGCCACCGTGACATGACTGGCACCCGCCCCGATTTGCGCGGCAACCGCTTCGGCCAGACTGGGAGTCATCAGTTCCAGATAGGCCAGGCTTACCTGCCAGCCCGGACGCTGGATGGTGACCAGTTCGGCAAGGCGCTGGAATGGCGCCGCCCATTGCGGATCGCGCGCGCCGTGGGCGAACAGCACCAGCCCGTTCATCGCCGCGTCGCGCTCAGTGCATTTCGATACGGGTGATGCTGTTCGACGACAGCGGGATGGCTCAGGCCGCTCATGGCGGATCGCTCAGGCAGCGCAGACGGCGACGATTTGTTTCATGTCCAGCCACACCATCCCCGCCTCATCCACCTTCACCTGCAAACAGGGCGCATGCCCTTCGTCGGGTGCCTCGGCCGCGCCGCTGTCCAGGCCGATTTTCCAGCCGTGCATCGGGCAGGTCACGGTCTTGCCTGCGACGATGCCCTGTGACAATGGGCCGCCTTTGTGCGGGCAATGATCATGCAGCGCGAAGATCTCATCGTTGCCGGTACGAAAGATGGCGATGTCGCCTTGTGCGGATTTCACCACGCGTGCGCCAAGGCTGGGGATTTCGTCCAGTGTGCAGATTTTTTTCCATTCGCTCATTTGTTTCCTTCGTTTCATAGGTTGCCACAGAGCCCACAGCGAGGACGCTAACGCGGATTTCCTCTGTGCTCTGTGGCTAAAAAGGTTTTAAACCGTCAACATTTCGAATTCGTGTTTCAGAACACCTTCTTTGGCGCGTTCCACCCAAGGGTCTTTTTCCACCTGCAATGCAAATATCATGCGTGCGTGCAGTTCGCGTCGATTCGCTGCGTCTTCGAGCACCCGCTGCTTGATGTAATCCATGCCGACGCGATTGAAGTAATGCACAGTGCGTTCCAGGTAGAAGCCTTCCTCACGGTAGAGCTGGAGAAAAGCGGCGGTATATTCCATCACTTCTTCAGCCGTCTTCACCTTGACGAAGAAATGCGCGACTTCGGTTTTGATGCCGCCGTTGCCGGCGATGTAGATTTCCCAGCCGGAATCCACGCCGATGATGCCGACGTCCTTGATCGCCACTTCGGCACAGTTGCGCGGGCAGCCGGATACTGCCAGCTTGACCTTGTGCGGTGCCCACATTTTCCACAGCGCCTTTTCCAGATCCACGCCGAGCTGGGTGGAATCCTGCGTGCCGAAACGGCACCATTCGCTGCCCACGCAGGTCTTCACGGTGCGTAGCGCCTTGCCGTAGGCATGGCCGGACGGCATGTCCAGATCGGCCCATACACCGGGCAAATCTTCTTTTTTCACACCGAGCAGGTCGATGCGCTGGCCCCCGGTGACCTTCATCGTGGGAATGGCGTACTTGTCGACGACGTCGGCAATGCGGCGCAACTCGCTGGAATTGGTCTGCCCGCCCCACATGCGCGGAATCACCGAGTAAGTGCCGTCCTTCTGGATGTTGGCGTGGGCGCGCTCGTTGATGAAGCGCGATTGCGGGTCGTCCGCCGCCTCGCCCGGCCAGGTGGAGATCAGGTAGTAGTTCAATGCCGGACGGCAGGTGGAACAGCCGTTGGGCGTGCGCCATTCCATAAAATCCATGACTTCCGGAATGGACAGCAATTTGTTGTCGCGGATGACCGCGCGTGCCTCGGCATGGGTATGGTCGGTGCAACCGCAGATGGATTTGGTTTTGGGCGCTTCGGAATAGTCGCCGCCCAGCACCGAAGCGAGCAATTGCTCGACCAGCCCGGTACAGGAGCCACACGAAGAAGAAGCCTTGGTGTGTTTGCGCACGTCATCCAGCGTGAACAGGCCTTTTTCCTTGATCGCCTTGACGATGCTGCCCTTGCACACGCCGTTGCAACCGCAGATTTCCATTTCGTCGGTCATGGCGGCGGCGCGGTTGTTGCCGGTGTGGCCAAGATCGCCGACATGGCTCTGGCCGAACATCAGATGGTCGCGGATGTCGGAAATGTTGCGGCCTTCGCGCAGCAACTGGAAGTACCAGGCGCCATCCACGGTATCCCCGTACATCACGGCGCCAGCGAGCTTGTTGTCCTGGATCACCAGCTTCTTGTAAACGCCGCCCACCGGGTCGGACATCAGGATTTCCTCATAGCCCTCGCCACCGGTGAAGTTGCCAGCCGAAAACAAATCGATGCCGGTAACTTTCAGCTTGGTCGAAGTGACCGAACCGGTGTAGCGTCCGATGCCGAACTCGGCCAGATGGTTGGCGGCGACTTTAGCCATTTCGAACAGCGGCGCCACCAGCCCGTAAGCGGTGCCGCGGTGGTTGACGCATTCACCCACCGCGTAGATGCGCGGATCGTAGGTTTGCATGGTGTCGTTCACTACAATGCCGCGATTGCAGTGGATGCCGGCTGATTCCGCCAGTGCGGTATTGGGGCGGATGCCCACTGCCATCACCACCAGGTCGGCCGGTACGGTTTCGCCATCCTTGAATTTAACTGCGGCGACGCGTCCGGATTCACCGCTTACCAGCTCGGCCGTGTGTTTTTTCAGCAGGAACTTCAGCCCCTTGTCCTCCAGATTTTTTTGCAGCAGTCTGGCAGAGGCCTTGTCCAGCTGACGTTCCATCAGCCATTCATTGATATGCACGACGGATACGTCCATGCCACGCAATTTCAGGCCGTTGGCAGCCTCCAGCCCGAGCAGGCCGCCGCCGATTACGACAGCGTGCTTGTACGCCCTGGCGGCATCGATCATGGCATCGGTATCGGCAATGTCGCGATAGCCGATCACCCCGGGCAGGTCATTACCGGGGATGGGCAGGATGAACGGGTTGGAACCGGTGGCGAGAATGAGCCGGTCATACTCCACTGCGGTTCCATCTTCGGCAGTCACCACGCGCTGCTTGCGATTGATATGGGTAATTTTCTTGTTCAGATGAAGCGTAATGCCGTTGTCGCGGTACCAATCCACATCATTCAGCATGATGTCCTGAATGGTCTGCTCGCCCGCCAGCACCGGCGACAGCAAAATACGGTTGTAATTGGCATGCGGCTCGGCGCCGAATACCGTGATGTCATACAGATCCGGCGCCAGTTTCAGCAGTTCTTCCAGGGTGCGCACACCCGCCATGCCGTTACCTACCATGACCAGTTTCATTTTTTGCATTGCGATATTCTCCATGAGGCTGGATGCTTATTAATTAAAATCTACTTGCCACAGAGGTCACCGAGGCCGGAGAAAAAAGCCTGCGATTTAAGCAGCCTCCTATGTTTGTAGGCCTTGTTCTTCTCCGTGGCCTCTGTGATCTCTGTGGCGAAACGCTTTTCTAACTCACGCGGCCTTGACGGCAATCCGTGTACAGGTTTCGATGTGTGCCAGACTGGCGACTTCTCCAATCACCATGATGGCCGGGCTGCCTATGCCAGCCTGCTGCGTTGCGGCTTGCAGATTTCCTAAATTACTTTTGATTTGTCGCTGCTCGGCAAGCGTGCCGTTTTCAATGACGGCCGCGGGCGTGGTGGCGGGCAATCCGGCTTCGAGAAGCTGTGCCACGATTTCCGCGAGGTTTTTGATACCCATGTAAATCACCAGCGTGGTACGTGCTGCCGCCAGCGCCGCCCAATTCACGCTGTTGCCGTCGCGCGTGTGGCCGGTGACAAAAGTCACGCCCGGCGCCCAATCGCGATGGGTCACGGGAATCCCCAGCGCCGCAGGCGCGGCGATGCCGGAAGTAACGCCGCTGATTATTTCTACCGCGATACCTGCTGCGCGCAAGGCCTCAACCTCCTCGCCGCCGCGCCCGAACATGAATGGATCGCCGCCCTTGAGTCGTGCGACCACCCTGCCGGCGCGCGCTTCCGCGATCATCTGGCGGTGGATGAAAGCCTGCGGCGTAGACTGGCAGCCGCCGCGTTTACCGACCTCGATGATGCGCGCGTCAACGCGTGCATGGCTCAGCACGGCGCGGTTCACCAGGTCGTCAATCAGCACCACGTCTGCGGCGTTCAGCTTGCGCACCGCCTTTAATGTCATCAGCTCAGGATCGCCGGGACCTGCACCGATCAAATAGACTTTGCCTGCTTGCATGTTGCGACCTCAATTTAAAACGAAATGTGTTAAACACTGCTAAGCAATACTTATGCCCATTCATTTGTATCTATATAACTTATTGTATTTGTTTATAAATATGTATTTTTGCCGGGAGCGCGCCGGGCAAGGCTCGCACCCATGCAGTGCAAGACAAAATCGCATGCACCATGATGGGTTTGGATTAAAAGCCCTGACTCACTGATGCTGGGCAAGATATTGCCCAGCGACGGTTGTTACTGGGGACAATCAATCAGGCAGCAGCCAGACTGGCGGTTTCCATGGCGACGATTGCCTTGGCCTGGTTCATATCGTTGGTATAGCCCGCGCCATACAGGCAGCAGGCAAGCTGGTTGACCATGGGAAGCGGTATGGGATGCTGACCGGACATCGCCTCGCGTATCCAGGTGGCGGTCGCGGGGGCGTCAATGGAGTCGGGCAGGTTGGGCAGGGATTTGAGCGGGCCGGCTTCGGCCTCGAACAATATTTGTTGTGCGCCGTCTTCGAAATATTCCAGGTCGGGACGGCGTTTCGGGTTGGCGAAGGCCTCGCCTTCGGTGCCGCGCAGCAGCAGTGCGCAGCCGCCTGTAGCCTGGAAAAAAGCGCGCATTTTTTCCAGATAATCCGGGTGCGATACGCTCACCAGGCGCAAGCTGTTGCCGCCAAACGGGTCGATCATCTTGGCCAATGAATGGCCGGAATTGCGCACACCCAGGCGGTTGCGCAGCGCCAGCAAATTGGCAAGTCCTGGCGACAGGGCGGCAGTGGGAACGAAGGCAATGCGCTCACGTGCCAGCGCCTCGTTGGCCTGCCGCACATTGGCGCTAGGCAGGATGCCCAGTTCGCGCAAGATGTAGGCGGTGGCGACCCGGCCACCACCTTCCAGCGTGCCGTGCAGCAGCACCGGCACACCAAATTTGGCCAATAGCAATGCCAGCAACGGTACCAGATTGGCTTGGTGGCGCGCGCCATTGTAGGTAGGCAGCACGACCGGGCGCACACCGCCATTGGGTGCATCCAGCTGATACACGCGGCGCTCCAGCGCCTGATAAAAACCGAGCAGTTCGTCCGCTGATTCGCTTTTCATGCGCAGGGCAATCAGGATTGCCCCCAACTCCAGTTCCGGTACGCCGCCGTCGAGCATGGCACCGTACAGTTGCTCGGCTTCGTCCAGCGTCAGGTCGTGCGCGCCATGCACGCCGCGCGCAATTTCTTTGAGAATGGCGGAATAGCTCATGCGGCCTCCTGTTTATGCGCAGATACCATGCGCTTGAGCTCGGGAACGCAAGAGCCGCATTCGGTGCCGCATTTGAGGCTGGTTTGCAAGGCGGTCAAATCCGCGCCGCGCGCCAACACATCCAGAATCCTGGTTTCGGGGATATTGAGACAATTGCAAATAATGCGCCCGCGGCTATGACTGCCGGCTGGAGGTGTAGCGACCGGTGCCAGCACCCAGCTGCGTAACGGCGCAATTTCCACACCCTCTGCCATCATTTCTTTCAGCCAGTCGCGTGCCGCGATTTCCCCGGTCAGGCGCACGCCGACTACACGCCCGTCTTCCACCATGACGCGCTTGGAAATGCCGCGCCGGGGATCGTCGTAGCGCATGATGCTGGCCTCGTCCTGCATGCCGAACAGGGCGTCGATTTCCGCCAGCATCTCGGAGGAGAGGGGGGTGCCATGGGCCACGCGCAATACCAGCAGCGGATTGTCACGACCATACAGGCCGCAGCTGGCGTAATCGAAGCGTGCCAGGAGCGGCTGGATGCGCAACATGCGCGCCACCGCATTGTCGCGTCGCATCACCGCCATGTGCCAGGGTAGCGGCGCCTTCTCAACCTGCACGACAGCGTGCTTGAGTTCCGGCTGGCGCGACACCGGGTCGCACTGGTCGGCGGTAACCGTGTTGACGCCGAAGCCGCTCATATAGCGTCCACCCCAGTGCATGGGCATGAACACTTGCCCGACGCGCATGTCCTCGCTGGCTTCCACTGGTACCAGCAATTCGCCGCGCGGATTTTTTACGCGCACCAGGTCGCCGTCCTTGAGGCTGCGTCGCGCCATGTCGTCGGCATGCATGGATAGAGCCGGTGTTTCCGCATGGCTGAACAGCCGTGCCACCATGCCGGTGCGGCTCATTCCATGCCATTGGTCGCGCAGACGGCCGGTATTGAAATGCAGGGGATAGCGCGTATTAATGACTTCGGCGGTGGGCAGGTAACGCGGGTTGGCGAATCTGGCGCGGCCGTCGGCGGTGGGATAGACGCCGTCAGCGTAAAGCCGTGCCTTGCCTGTGGCAGCGCCTTCCGGGAACGGCCACTGCTGCGGGCCCTGTTGATCCAGCAGCGCATAGGACAGCCCGGTAATATCCAGGTCGCGGCCGCGTGTCGATTCGCGGTGTTCGTTGAACACGGCCTCCGCGCTGGCGTAGGGAAACAGACGGTCAGCGGGCTTGCCCTGCAGCACGCCCAGCCGTTGTGCAAAAGCGGTTGCGATTTCCCAGTCCGGACGCGTCTCGCCGGGCGCCGCGATGGCGGCCTGCAAATGGGTGATGCGGCGCTCCGAGTTGGTGACCGTGCCTTCCTTCTCGCCCCAGGCCGCAGCGGGCAGCAGCAGGTCGGCGTATTCGGCGGTTTCGGTAAATGCATTCACTTCCTGAACCACCACGAATTCGGCCGCTGCCAACGCGGCGCGTACCAGCGTCTGGTTCGGGAGCGACTGCGCCGGGTTGGTACAGGCAATCCACAGCGCCTTGATCTCGCCGCGCGCGACCGCTTCAAACATTTCCACCGCAGTCTTGCCGGGGGTCGCCGGCACCGAATCCACGCCCCACAATGCCGCCACTTCGGCGCGATGCGCCGGGTTGGCCAGATCGCGATGCGCGGACAGCAGATTCGCCATGCCGCCTACTTCACGTCCGCCCATCGCATTGGGCTGGCCGGTGAGCGAAAAAGGGCCGGCGCCGGGGCGGCCGATCTGGCCGGTGGCGAGGTGCAGGTTGATCAGCGCAGCGTTTTTGTCGGTGCCGTGGCTGGACTGGTTGAGGCCCTGGCAATACAGTGACAGTGTGGCTGGCGATTGCCCGAACCAGCGCGCGGCGGTGATGATGTCCGCCGCCGGCACGCCGCACAGCCCGGCTACCGCCTCGGGTGAATATTCACGCACTGTCGCACGCAGCGCATCGAAGCCGCTGGTATGCGCGGCGATATAGTCGGTGTCGGCCATGTTTTCCCACAGCATCACGTGCAGCATGGCGTTGAACAGCGCCACGTCGGTGCCGGGCAGGATGGGCAGGTGCAGGTCGGCCTCGCGCGCCGTGTCGGTACGGCGCGGATCCACCACGATCACTTTCAGGCCGGGGTTCGCCTTGCGTGCATCCTCGATGCGGCGATACACGATGGGGTGAGCATAGGCGGTGTTCGACCCGGCAATGAACAGGCAATTCGTCGCGGCGATATCGTCATAACAGGCGGGCGGCGCATCCGCACCCAGCGTGGTTTTGTAACCGCTTACCGCGCTGGACATGCACAGGCGCGAGTTGGTATCGACGTTGTTGGTGCCGATCAGGCCTTTGGCCAGCTTGTTGAATACGTAGTAATCCTCGGTGAGCAGCTGGCCGGAGATGTAAAAGCCCACCGCATCGGGTCCGTGGGTGCGGATAATCTCGGCAAAGCGGCTGGCGGCATGGTCCAGCGCACTGTCCCAAGACACGCGTTCGCGCGCTGCGCCGCGTTCGCTGCGCAATTCAGGATAAAGCGCGCGCGCGTCGGTCTGTGCGGCGACCAGATGCAGGGTCGCGCCCTTGGTGCACAGGCGGCCGAAATTGGCGGGATGCTCGGGGTCGCCGCGTACGCCGGTGATGCGGGTGCCATCGGTTTCGATCAGCACGCCACAGCCGACACCACAATAAGCACAAGCAGATTGAATCAGTTTGGAAGAATGGAGAGAGCTCATACGACGTACTGAGCAATCACCGTGCCAGAATATTTTTACTTATGAATCAAAGGGATTTTCCCATCACCATTTTGTAAACCCAATCAAGTGCCAAATTGCAGTGCGCTTTTAGCCTGCTCTGCACTACCAGGGTGCATCCGTGTTTTGGTGCAGAAATTACCTGCAGCAGGACAAAGCATATGAATTTTGGTTATGGAAAATGTGTAAAACTTTGAAACGATTTGAAACAGGCCCGCATGGTTTAATGCTGATACGATAAGCGCTCATTGGCACGAAAGAGGAGAACGACATGATGAATAAATCCATGCTGATTGGCGCAGTAGCAGGGGCCGCAGCGGTTACCGCGATTGGCGGCATTGCGGGTTACAAGGCTCTGCATCCCCAGCCCACCTATGCGGATGTCGTCAACGTGCAGCCGATTACCAAAGACATCCGCACGGCGCACAAGGATTGCCGGGAAGAGCCCGTCACCCGCCGGGCGCCGGTGCGCGATGAGAATCGCATTGCCGGAACGGCTGTCGGCGCGGTGCTGGGCGGCGTGCTGGGCAACCAGATCGGTGGCGGCAACGGCAAGACCCTGGCAACCGTAGCAGGGGCAGCGGCGGGCGGCTACGCGGGTAACCGCGTGCAAAAAAACATGCAGGAGTCCGACCGCCAGACGGTGATGGAAAGACGCTGCCGTACCGAGTACAGCAATCACAAGAAGGTACTGGGCTACAACGTGACCTATCATCTGGGCGAGAAACAGGGCGTGGTGCGCATGGACCATGATCCTGGCCAGCGTATCCCGGTCAAGGATGGTCAGCTGATCCTGACGCCGGCCGTGACCGAAAATCCCTCCTGATAACATGCGGCGCGACGATGGTCAGTCTTCAGCCATCGTCAAGTCCGCTTACTCACCACCCCGAGCCAGATGCGCATACGCCGGCAGCGTCTGCAGACGGGTATCTTCAAGCGCCGTCCCGACGGTAAAGTGGTACATGCTCTGGATAGAAGCATCCTTGATGCCGAGCAGATCGTGCACCGCATTGTCGAAGTAACAGCCGATTCCGGTGCCGCGCACACCCGCCGCTTCAGCCTCCAGGTAGAGCACCTGTCCGAGTATCCCGGCTTCCCAGAATAGCTGGCGATAGACCCATGGCGTTGCAGTCAGCGTGGCGTCGTATTCGGCCAGCATGGCGACGCTGAATGCGCCATCGGCGGCGATATCTTGATGGCACGACAAGGCGCGTGCCGCGTTTCTGGCATCGGCCGCAACCAATCGGAACAGCGAGAAATGCGCCGGGCAGCCGGGTGTTTGCAGCCACTCGAATTCGGGGTTCAATTCCGCGCGCAACTTCGCTTCTATCCCTTCATTACGCAGAAAAAGATACAGCCCGGGCGCAACATCGTCGACGCGATGCACGAACAGCAACAAATGCACGCGCGGCGCCCATGCGATGGCGTCCCAGGGCGGTACCGCCTGGCGTGGCAAGGTCAGGTCCAGCATGCGGTAGAAAGCCTCGGCAGGTAATGTGGAGACACCGTCGAAGGCTTGCGCGCTGCGCCGCTGGCGGATGATTTCGACAGCAGTGTGACCCCACCCGCCAGCCACCGGCTCGGGCAACTCGGGGGCCTGCCAGGCGGCTTCCTGCGTTTCGGGTTTCGCGCTGGCAAGCGCCACCTCGTCAATCACCGGCCATTGGTGCGAATGGTGTGCAGCAAGCACATTGGCGTGCCCTTGCCATTGGCCGCGTCGGGCAGCATGTACCAGCGTGACGGCGTCGGGTTCGGCGGCGGCGCAACCCGGCGCTGACACCGTCACCAGCAACATCGCATCCGGCGATTCATGCTCGGCAGCATCAAAATCCTGGTCGCGATCTACGCCGAGGATCGCACCGATCTCCGCGTCGCTCCATGTGCTCAGCACCTGTACCTGCCAGCCCAGCGTCGCGGCGGCATAGCGCGCGGCAGCGATCGCGTGGCCGACGTCATGCTGGCAATAGCGAAACGCGCGCTCGCCGTATTTCCAGGCTTCGCGCCAGTGGATCGAAGACAGCCCCAGCAGAAAAGAAGCGGGCGGCAAAATTCGCTCACTGCCGTTGCTTGCCGTATCGAAGCGGCAGCGCTGCTCAAGCAGATGGTCGCGGCTCACATAATGATGCACGCCGTCCTCGACCCCCTCGCAGCCCGCGCTCACCAGGTACGCCTCGGTCGGGTGCAGATTGCCGCTGGACGGGTTGCAGCGCAGCGCCCAGCGCGTGTCATCGTATTGCTTCCAGGCGGAGAGACCGAAAGCAAGCTCAAACAGGGCGGCGATACTGTTCAACGTGAGCGCTTGCGGCGCGATCTTCCCCGGCGTGTACAGGTCGGCGTACGCTGGATATGACCCTGCAGCCAGCAAAGGCAGCGCCAGTAACGGACTGCCGGTAAAACGGCGAAAAGGATCGGGCTGGTTTTTCCAGTCCAGGCCGCCCGGCCCGGCGGCATAACGCTGGAAATGATGTTTGGTGCGCTGGTGGTAGGCCAGTACGGTATCAAGGGCGTTTTTCATGGTGTTTTAGTTTGGAAAAATCTAACCTGAAAAATAGTTGGTCACAGAGAGCCATCTTGACACGGCCATGACAATCCATCAGTCGAATCTGCGATATTCTGAACTTGCCGGGCGATACGCTCTCTGAAAGTTGTGTCAATTCATTGCATACAGGAGACTCAATGCACAAAACCCTACTTGCCCTGATTCTGGTATCCGCATTGCCGGTATCAACAGCCTATTCGGCAGAAAACGACATGCGACCCGGATTATGGGAAATCACCACGACCTCAGACCTGTTGAAGCTGGCGTCACAGATTCCGCCCGATCAAATGCAGATGTTAATGAATCTGGCCAAGCAGCATGGCGTAGATATACCACCCATACAGAATGGCGCGGCCACGTCCAATGTCTGCGTGACCCAGAAAATGGCTGACCAAAAAATCCCGCCCAGCTTTTATCAAAATAAATCCGGATGCACTGCCCAGAACCCCACGCATGTTGGAAATAAATACACTTGGGATTTCGTTTGTGCGAATCCCAGAGTGAACGGGACTGGAACCGCGCAAGCCGTTTTTGCAAACCCGGAGAGTTTCACCGGGCGAACCGAATTCGAAGGCGTTGCACAAGGCGCCCCGGTCAAGGAGCACGCCGATATCAGCGGCCGCTGGATGAGTGCGGATTGCGGAACAGTGAAGCCGCCGCAGTGAACGCCTTAGCGCTTTCGCAAGGGGTCGAGCAGCGCGGATAAACCGTTGTGGTCCAGTTCCTGCATCAGTGCCAACAGACGGCCGATTTCGCCGGGCGGAAAACCCACCCGGGCAAACCAGTTAAGGTACTGTCCGGGCAGATCGGCAATCAGGCGGCCTTTGTACTTGCCGTATGGCATGGCGAGCGTGACCAGGCGTTGTAAGTCTTCGGGGCTCATTGCTATCGGGATGAACGGAGTGAGTGAACGCGATCGAAGTGCGCTGCAACGGGCGTTTCCGAGCCTGGGCGGTCTGACGCGGGTACTTTCCCCACTCAGCTGCGTCCGGCTCTTTCGACGGCCCACACGGCGGCTTCGACGCGAGAGCGCAGATTGAGCTTTTTCAGCAGGTGCTTGACATGGACCTTGACCGTGCCTTCGGTGATGCCGAGTTCCCGTGCAATCAATTTGTTGCTCTTGCCGGTAGCGACCTGTTCCAGAATATTGGTTTCCTGCTCGGTAAGCCCGGCTTCCTGCGGCGTGTTGGGACGCGCCTCTTGCCGCAAGGCATGGGCTAGCATGCCGGTGAGGCCATCGGTCAGGGTCATGCGTCCCTGGGCACCGGTACGGATACTGGCCAGCAGGTCTTCCGGTTCCATGTCCTTCAACAGGTAGCCGTCGGCTCCGGCGCGCAACGCGGCGATCAGATCGTCCGAATGGTCCGACACGGTGAGCATGATGATGCGCCAGTCAGCATCCTTGGTTTTCAGTGCCTTCAACACCTCGATGCCGCTCATGTCCTTCAGGTTGAGGTCGAGCAATATCAAGTCCGGCTGCAGTGCACGGGCTTGTTCAATACCTTCCGTGCCGCTTGATGCCTCGCCGATGACGCGGAATTCCTCCGCCATGCCGATGAGCTGGATCACGCCTTTGCGAAACAGCGGGTGATCGTCGATGATCAATAACGAGAAATTTGTGACGGCGTTCATGTTGCAAATCCGTGCAGTTGTACTGGCGCCGGTTCGCTGCTGGTGGCCGGTTTGAAGCTCAGTGACACACGCGTCCCTCCTGTAGCACGATTTTCCGTTTCCAGTTTTCCTCCCAGGCTGCGCGCGCGTTCCTGCATGATGGCCATGCCGTAATGGTGCATGTCCGGAGTGCCATTGATGCCGATGCCGTCGTCTTCCACGGTGGCCGACAAGATGCCGTCGCTGTCAAAGCTCACCATTGCTTTGACTTGCCGGGCCCGGGCGTGATGCACAACATTGGACAGGGCTTCCCGAATGATCTGCAACACATGGATCTCCTCGTTGGCCGACAGCCGGCAGCCGGCAAGATGGACGTCGAGCTGAATCGGAATGTCTCCGCGCCTGGAAAATTCGGTAACCGTATCCTGCAGTGCGGCCGACAGCCCGGTGCCTTCGATTTTCAGGCGGAAGGTAGTAAGCAGCTCCCTGAGTTCGCGGTAGGCACTGTTGAGACCCTGGCGTAGCTCGGAAAGTATTTTTCCCGCCTCTACAGGCGGCGGCGTACCAAGCACGGACTGCAGGCGGCTCACCTGGATTTTCATGAAGGAGAGCGACTGGGCCAGTGAGTCATGCAGCTCGCGCGCGATGACGGCCCGTTCCTCGAGCAGAGAAACGCGCCGGCTTTGCTCGCTCTTGCGCGCCGTGCCGATGGCCGTGCCGATATGCCGGCACAAGGCTTCGAGCAGCTGCATTTGCCAGGCTTCAAGCGTGCGCCCTTTCTGGATCTGCAGCTGCAATACGCCGTGTTGCCGCTCGGCATCCATCAGGGGCAACGCCAGTATTGTATGCTGGCTGTCACCAGCGAGGCGTTGATGTATGACCGCGCCGCCCAGACACTCGGCACAATCGGATACCTGGCAAAGATCGACGTCGCCAGCCGCGGGGACGAACGTGGAAGCAAGCAGGGAGGCACGGTCTCTTTCCCCCTCTACCAGACATGCTGAACCGTGCCCGATGTCCAGCACGCTTTCAATATCCTTCAACAGGATCGCGTAGGTATCGCGGGCGACCGGGCCGTTATACAGCCGTGCAATGGAGTGGTACAGCAATTCCAGGGACTGGTTGCTGCGGCTCAATTCTGCGGTTTTTTCCGCGACGCGGATTTCAAGATTTCGGTACAGCCTGGACAATTCCGCAGCCATCCCGTTGAATGCGCTCCCCAGACGACCCAGTTCGTCCGGACCGGTGTGCTGGGTGCGGATGTCGAATTGGCCATGCCCGATCCGCCCTGCGAAATCGAGCAGATCCCGCAGCGGAACGAGCACCTCGGTATGCAGCATGTACATGCTGACAAAGATGACCACAATCGTGAAAAACAGCGAGACGCCGAGTATGGTGCGTTGCAGGGTGACCTTGGCATCCATGTTCTGGCTCAACTGCTTTACGAACTGGTCGACACCTCCCACGAAGCCATCTATTTTCCCCAGCAGCGCAAGGTTTCCGGCATGGCTGTGATCAGCCGTTGCGGCTCCGCGTCCTGCGCTTTTCAGGGCCGCGAGCATGGCAGGTTGAAGGTGCTGCTGCCAGTCATTGACCAGTGCCCGGTAATGAATCTGGGCCGCGCTGCCGGGATCGGCCGGTAACGCGCTCAACAGGCGGCCATCGCGCAGGGTCAGGTTGAAGTGTTGCAGTGCAGCCTGCGCCGCGCGTTTATCGTCAGGATTTTGGCGTTCCTGCGCCAGCAGTACCAGATTCCCGATGCGATGGCTTTGCATGCGCAGGGAGCCGGCCACGTCGATGGCCGCGCCGCCGCCTTGCATCGTCTCTGCAACGATGATGGAACTGGCCATGCCCAGTACGCTTAGCAGGGCGATGGCGGCCATGGCTATGCCCAGGCGCAACAACAAAGAGCGTTCAAACAGTTTCGTAGACATGGTTATGGTTCTCCTGCTTCGGCTGGGATGCTCACCGAGGTGAAAGCGTGCTGCACCAGGGGATAAAAAGGGTGGGAATAAGGTGTACCACCAAAAACGCCGCAGCGTTTCCACGCCTGCATTGCGGCGCAAAAAATACCAATCGCAGCAAAGGGTTAATCATGTTTTTCGTATACCTCTTTGGTGGTATGCGAGCGCTTTTTGACAGGATTTCGCGGATAGGCAGCCATACTTTCCGAGCCTAGACTGCGCTCAAGGTTAACAAGGATAGATCACCATCATGGGGCGCAAATAATGACGACACATACTCAAAAACAGGGCTTGGCCCTGGGCATGAGCACCCTGGCGTTTGCCTTCAACTTCGCCGTGTGGACCATGTTCTCCATTATCGGCATCAAAATCAAGAGCGAACTGGGATTGAACGAAACCGAATTCGGCGTGCTGGTGGCGACGCCGATATTAACCGGTTCACTCGTGCGGTTGCCGCTGGGAATCCTCAGCGATCGTTTCGGCGGACGTATCGTCTACCTGGTGCAGATGATCCTGGTCGCGGTCTCGACCTATGGACTCGCCTTCGCCACCCAGTACTGGCAGTACCTGGTGGTCGGGCTGTTCGTCGGGCTGGCGGGGGGCGCCTTCGCTATCGGCATCCAGTACACCTCGGCCTGGTTCAGCAAGCAACGCCAGGGCACCGTCATGGGCATTTTCGGCGCCGGCAATGCGGGCGCGGCGATTACCAACTTCGTCGCCCCCCTGATTGTGGTGGCCTGGGGCTGGCGCGCCGTCCCGCAAGTCTATTCCATCGCCATGCTGGTGATGGCGGTGGCGTTCTGGTTGCTGACCTCTACCGATCCGCGTCACGTGGAGCACAAGGCCGGCCGGCTCAAGCACATCACTCTTGCACAGCAGCTTGCCCCGCTCAAGGATGCCCGCGTGTGGCGCTTCGGGCTCGCTTACTTCTTCGTGTTCGGCGGGTTCGTGGCGCTCGCCCTGTGGCTGCCCAAATACTACATCACCGAATACGGCCTCGACCTCAAGAGCGCCGCATTGATCACCATGCTGTTCACCCTCCCTTCCGGCGCCATTCGTGCACTGGGCGGCTGGTTTTCAGACAAGCTGGGCGGCCGCACCGTGAACTGGTGGGTGCTGTGGATCTGTCTGGTGAGCCTGTTTTTCCTCTCCTACCCGCCAACCACCATGACCATTCACGGCATCAAGGGCGATGTCTCCCTGCACATTGGTCTCAATGTGTGGGTATTCACCGTTTTGATCTTCGTGGTGGGCATCGCCCAGGGGTTTGGCAAGGCCAGCGTGTACCGCTGCATCGCCGACTATTACCACGACAACATCGGCTCCGTCGGCGGCCTGGTCGGGGTGATCGGCGGCCTCGGTGGATTCAGCCTGCCGATTCTGTTCGGCGTGGCCGCGGACAGGATAGGCGTGCGCAGCAGTTGCTTCATGCTGCTCTATGGCCTGGTGGCAATCGTGATGATCTGGACCTATTACGCCGTCAAGGCGGAAAAAATGGCGGTGCTGGCGAACAAGGAGGGGCTGCGCGCCGCGATGATGAAAGAAGAGTTGATATGAGCGTGTCGGGAGCCCATGCAAAACGCGATGGCAACACTATCCTGCCAGCGCGAATGAACGGAAAAGGAGAAGCAAAATGGTCAGCACCGTATTGAAAACACATCCCAAGCACGAGGGCCATGTCATCGCCGACTGGCGTCCCGAAGACGCCGCTTTCTGGGCGGAAAAGGGCAAGCGCATTGCGACCCGCAACCTGTGGATATCGATTCCGGCACTGCTGCTCGCATTTGCCGTGTGGATGGTGTGGAGCGTGGCGGTGGTGAACTTGCCCAATATCGGGTTCAAGTTTGACGAGAACCAGCTGTTCTGGCTGGCGGCGTTGCCCGGTCTTTCCGGCGCCACGCTGAGGGTTTTCTACTCGTTCATGGTGCCGATTTTCGGCGGGCGCCGGTGGACTGCCATCAGCACTGCATCGCTGCTGATACCGGCACTCTGGATGGGCTTCGCGGTGCAGGATCCGCACACGCCGTACTCGGTGTTTTTGATCCTGGCGCTACTGGCCGGATTCGGTGGCGGCAACTTCGCATCCAGCATGTCCAATATCAGTTTCTTCTTCCCGAAAAGCCAGAAAGGTATGGCGTTGGGCCTGAACGCCGGCCTCGGCAACCTGGGGGTGAGCGTGGTGCAGTTCGTCGTACCGCTGGTGATTACGGCCGGCGTGTTCGGTGTCTTCGGCGGCGAACCGCAAACCTGGAGCAAGGGTGACGTCACCAAGACCATGTGGATACAGAATGCCGGCTTCATCTGGGTGCCGTTCATCATTGCTTCCACGCTCGCTGCCTGGTTCGGCATGAACGATCTGGCGACGGCGCGCGCCTCGTTTCGCGAGCAGGCGGTTATTTTCAAACGCAAGCACATGTGGCTGATGAGCTGGCTGTATGTCGGCACGTTCGGTTCTTTCATCGGGTTTTCCGCTGGTCTGCCGCTATTGACCAAGCTGCAGTTCCCTGACGTGGACCCGACCCAGTACGCTTTCCTGGGCCCTCTGGTCGGCGCCTTGTTCCGCCCCCTGGGCGGATGGATATCGGACAAGCTGGGCGGCGCGCGCGTGACCTTCTGGACGTTCGTGGTCATGGCGGCGGCTGTGGTGGGGGTGCTCTACTTCCTCGGCATACGCACCCAGCCCGGCGCGTTCTGGGGTTTCCTGGCGATGTTCATGGTGTTGTTTCTCAGCACCGGCATCGGCAATGGTTCGACCTTCCGCATGATTCCGGCGATCTGCCTGAGCATGTATCTGCGCGAAGCCGAGATCCACGGCGAGGATGCCGTCGAGTCGGTAGCGGTGAAGGAGTCCGGCATGCGTTCGGCAGCGGTATTGGGGTTTAGCTCCGCCATCGCGGCCTACGGCGCGTTCTTCATTCCGAAGAGCTTCGGCTCCTCCATCGCGCTGACCGGCGGACCGGAGGCCGCGTTGTATTTATTCATCGGTTTCTACCTGAGCTGCATCGCCGTCACCTGGTGGTATTACTCACGCAAAAATGCGCCCGTCCCTTGCTGAATCAAGGGTATGGCGGCCGGATATAACATTAGGAGCAAATAAATGAGCCATTTCATCGACAGGTTGAGTTTCTTCAAGAAGAACGTTGCAAACTTCTCCGGCGATCACGGTGTCGTGACCCAGGAAGACCGGACCTGGGAAAACGGTTATCGCCAGCGCTGGCAGCACGACAAGATCGTGCGCTCCACCCACGGGGTGAACTGCACCGGATCGTGCAGCTGGAAAATCTACGTAAAGAATGGCCTGATCACCTGGGAAACCCAACAGACCGACTACCCGCGTACCCGTCCGGATCTGCCCAACCACGAGCCGCGCGGCTGCCCCCGCGGCGCCAGCTATTCCTGGTATGTGTATAGCGCGCAGCGCGTGAAGTACCCGATGATCCGCGGCCGGCTGATGGAGCTGTGGCGCGAAGCCCGCAAGACCATGGAGCCGGTGCAAGCCTGGCAGGCCATCAGCCAGAATCCGGAAACCGCAAAGCGCTACAAATCGGTGCGCGGGCAGGGCGGTTTCGTGCGCGCCAAGTGGGATGAAGTCACCGAAATGATTGCCGCGGCCAACGTGTCCACCATCAAGGACTTCGGCCCTGACCGGATCATCGGGTTCTCGCCGATCCCGGCGATGTCGATGGTGAGCTATGCCGCCGGGTCGCGTTACCTGTCCCTGATCGGCGGTGTTCCCTTGTCCTTTTATGACTGGTACTGCGATCTGCCGCCGGCTTCGCCACAGGTATGGGGCGAGCAGACCGACGTGCCCGAGTCGGCCGACTGGTACAACTCCACCTACCTGATGGTGTGGGGTTCCAACATCCCGCAGACGCGTACGCCGGATGCGCATTTCTTCACCGAGGTGCGTTACAAGGGCACCAAAACCGTCGCCGTCTCCAGCGACTATGGCGAGATGGTGAAATTCGGCGATATCTGGCTGGCGCCCAAGCAGGGGACGGACGCAGCCCTGGCCATGGCCATGGGGCATGTCATTCTCAAAGAATTTCATCTGGACAAAAAAAGCGCGTATTTCGATGGCTACTGTCGCCAGTTCACCGACATGCCGATGCTGGTGATGCTGAAGGAGCATAACGGCACGCTGGTGCCGGACCGGTTCCTGCGCGCGTCCGATCTGGATGGCAAGCTCGGGCAGGAAAACAATCCCGACTGGAAAACCATCGTGATCGATGAAAATACCGGTTATCTGGTCGCGCCCAACGGCTCGATCGGTTTCCGCTGGGGGCAAAGCGGCATGTGGAATCTGGAAATGCGCGATGCCGGATCCGGCCAGGAAATCAAACCCAGGCTCAGCCTGATAGATGTCAAGGATGCCGTTGTTGGTATCGGCTTCCCCTATTTTGGCGGCACCGACGCCGATGATGTGCAGGTGCGCAATGTGCCGGTCAAGACCATCCGTGTTCAGGATGGCGAAGTCAAGGTGGCGACGGTTTACGACCTGTTGCTCGCCAATTACGGCCTGGATCGCGGGCTGGGCGGCGGCAATGTGGCCACCAGCTATGACGACATGGCACCGTACACCCCGGCCTGGGGTGAAAAGCATACCGGCGTGAAACGCGCCGACATCATCACCGTGGCGCGCGAATTCGCCGACAACGCAGACAAGACCCACGGCAAATCCATGGTGATCGTCGGTGCCGGGCTGAACCACTGGTATCACATGGACATGATTTACCGCGGCATCATCAACATGCTGGTGATGTGCGGTTGCGTCGGGCAGTCCGGCGGCGGCTGGGCGCACTACGTGGGGCAGGAAAAACTGCGCCCGCAAACCGGCTGGACGCCGCTGGCCTTTGCGCTGGACTGGCATCGTCCGTCGCGGCAGATGAACGGCACTTCGTTCTTTTACGCGCATACCAGCCAATGGCGGCATGAGAAGCTGGATACCAGCGAAATTCTGTCGCCCACCGGCGATGCCAGCGCTGCAGACTACCGCCTGATTGACTTCAACGTGAAGTCCGAGCGCATGGGCTGGCTGCCGTCAGCACCCCAGTTGCAGACCAACCCGATCGATGTGGTTAAGGCCGCGGAAGCCGCAGGTATTGATCCGGTCAAATACGCAACGGAGCAACTCAAGAACGGCACGCTGAAAATGTCCTGCGAAGACCCGGACAATCCCAAGAATTTCCCGCGCAATATGTTCGTGTGGCGCTCCAACATTCTGGGTTCCAGCGGCAAAGGCCACGAGTACTTCCTGAAGTACCTGCTGGGTACGCAGAATGCAGTATTCGGCCCGGATCTGGGGGAACTGGGCGAAGCCAAGCCCAGGGAAGTGGTGTGGCATGACAAGGGCGCGGAAGGCAAGCTGGACCTGCTGGTGACGCTGGATTTCCGCATGTCCACCACCTGCCTGTATTCCGATATCGTGCTGCCGACCGCCACCTGGTACGAGAAGGACGACCTGAATACGTCGGACATGCATCCCTTCATCCACCCGCTGTCCGAAGCCGTTCAACCGTTGTGGCAAAGCAAGTCCGACTGGGAAATCTACAAGGCCATCGCGAAAAAGTTCAGCGAACTCTCTGCCACGCATCTGGGCACCCGGAAGGATCTGGTGCTGACCCCGCTGATGCACGATACCCCGAGCGAACTCGGGCAGGCGATGGGGGTGAAGGACTGGAAGAAGGGCGAATGCGACGCCATCCCTGGCAAGACCATGCCCAACATGACGGTGGTGACGCGCGATTACGCTGACACGTACAAGAAATTCACTTCGGTGGGTCCGCTCCTGAGCAAGGTCGGCAACGGCGGCAAGGGGATTTCCTGGAACACCGAAAGCGAAGTGCAGCAACTGGCCGAGCTGAATCACACGGTACAGGAAGAAGGCATCAGCAAGGGCTTGCCGCGTATCGATTCAGCCATCGATGCGTGCGAAATGATCCTGATGCTGGCGCCGGAAACCAATGGCCAGGTGGCGGTGAAGGCGTGGGAAGCGCTGTCCAAAATCACCGGACGCGACCACACCCATCTGGCCATCCCGCGCGAAGACGACAAGATCCGTTTCCGCGACGTGCAGGCACAGCCGCGCAAGATCATCTCCTCGCCTACCTGGAGCGGGCTGGAGTCGGAGCATGTGAGCTACAACGCCTGCTACACCAATGTCCACGAATTCATCCCCTGGCGTACCCTGACCGGGCGCCAGCAGTTCTACCAGGACCACAAATGGATGCTGGATTTCGGCGAAGGGCTATGCGTATACAAACCGCCGATCGACACCAAGACCGTCAAGCCGGTAATCGACAAGATGGGCAACGGCAACACCCAGCTGGTGTTGAACTGGATCACGCCGCACCAGAAATGGGGCATCCACAGCACCTATACGGACAACCTGCGCATGCTGACACTGTCGCGCGGCGGTCCACACGTCTGGATCTCCGAACCGGAGGCGAAGGAAGCCGGGATTGTGGATAACGACTGGATCGAGGTCTACAACGTGAATGGCACCCTGACTGCCCGCGCCGTGGTCAGCCAGCGCGTGCCGCGCGGCATGGCGCTGATGTATCACGCACAGGAAAAAATCATCAATGTGCCGGGTGCGGAAACCAGCGGCTATCGCGGTGGCATCCATAACAGCGTGACGCGCACGGTCACCAAGCCGACCCACATGATCGGCGGCTATGCACAGCTCTCCTATGGGTTCAATTATTACGGGACGGTCGGCTCCAACCGGGACGAATACGTGATCGTACGCAAAATGAAAAAAGTGGACTGGCTGGAAGGCCCGCTCGATGAAAACAAGGAGGCTGCAAAATGAAAATCCGTGCCCAAGTGGCCATGGTCCTTAATCTGGACAAATGCATCGGCTGCCATACCTGCTCCGTCACCTGCAAGAACGTGTGGACCTCGCGCGACGGCATGGAATACGTCTGGTTCAACAACGTGGAAACCAAACCCGGCATCGGCTATCCGAAACAGTGGGAAAACCAGGATATCTGGAACGGCGGCTGGAAGCGCAACGGCAATGGCAAGATCGAGCCGCGCCAGGGAGCCAAGTGGCGCATCCTGGCCAATATCTTCGGCAACCCGAACCTGCCCGAGATTGACGACTACTACGAGCCGTTCACCTACGATTACGAACATCTGCAGAACGCCAAGCTTTCGGAAACCCCGCCCACTGCGCGCCCTGTGTCGGTGATCACCGGCAAGAAAATGGACAAGATCGAATGGGGTCCAAACTGGGAGGACGACCTGGGCGGTGAGTTCTCCTCGCGCAGTCGCGACAAGTGCTTCGACGATGTGCAGAAGGAAATGTACTCGACCTTCGAGAACACTTTCATGATGTACCTGCCGCGCTTGTGCGAGCACTGCCTGAACCCGACCTGCGTCGCGTCCTGTCCTTCCGGTTCCATCTACAAGCGCGAAGAAGACGGCATCGTGCTGGTGGACCAGGACAAATGCCGCGGCTGGCGCATGTGCATCAGCGGGTGCCCGTACAAGAAAATTTACTACAACTGGAAATCCGGCAAGGCAGAAAAATGCATCTTCTGCTACCCGCGCATCGAGGCCGGCCAGCCCACCGTTTGCTCGGAAACCTGCGTGGGCCGGATTCGCTATCTGGGCGTGCTGCTGTATGACGCTGACCAGATCGAGCAAGCCGCCAGTGTGGCCGACGAACAGGATTTATACGAGGCGCAATTGAAGCTGTTCCTCGACCCGAATGACCCCAAAGTCATCGCGCAGGCGCGTGCCGACGGCGTGCCCGAGGCCTGGCTGGACGCCGCGCGCAAATCGCCGGTTTATAAAATGGCCATCGACTGGAAAATCGCGTTCCCCTTGCACCCCGAATACCGGACCTTGCCGATGGTCTGGTACGTGCCACCCCTCTCGCCGATCCAGTCTGCGGCAGAAAGCGGCGCTATGGGCATGAACGGCATCATCCCGGATACCAAATCCCTGCGCATACCGGTCAAATACCTGGCCAATCTGCTCACCGCCGGCAAGGAAGCGCCCATCGTCACCGCGCTGGATCGCATGCTGGCAATGCGTGCCTACATGCGCGGCAAATCGGTCGAAGGCGTGGCCAATACCGCAGTGCTCAAGCAGGTCGGTCTGACCGAGAGCCAGGTCGAGGAAATGTATCGCTACATGGCCATCGCCAATTACGAAGACCGGTTTGTCATCCCGAGCGGCCATCGCGAGGAAGTGGTCGACAGCTTCGATGAGAAAGGCAGTTGCGGCTTTTCGTTCGGCAATGCGTGCTCGGACGGCGTATCTGAAACCAGTCTGTTCGGTACCAAGAAAAAAGGTTCGATGATCTTCGTCGATATGCCGAAATCGCGGAAGAAAATAGTGGAAGGGGCCTGATCATGAAAACATTCAAAGTGCTTTCGTTGTTGTTGAGTTACCCCCAGGCCGAATGGGTGGACGAACTGGATCTGATGGAATCATTGCTGGCGGACGAACAGGAGCAGAACGGCGCGGCGCAGGCGCAGCTGGCTGATCTGTTCCAGGCGCTGCGTGAACAGACCCTGCTTGAGGCGGAACAAACCTACGTGGGCACGTTCGACCGCAATCCGTCGCATTCTCTGCATCTGTTCGAGCATATCCATGGCGAGTCGCGCGACCGCGGTTCGGCGATGGTCAACCTGATCGAGGAATACCGCAAACACGGGCTGGATATGGATGCGGATGAGTTGCCGGACTATGTGCCGCTGTTTCTGGAATATCTCTCCCAGCTTCCGGATCAGGACGCACTGAACATGCTGGGCGAAGCGGTGGACGTGCTGGCGCTGATCGGGCGCAAGCTGAACGGCAACCATAGTCCGTACCACAACGTATTTGCCGTGCTGGAAGGCATGTCGCCGGTGGCGGCGCAGGCTTTGCCCGATGTGCCGGTGCGCGAGATGGAAGAAACCATCATCCAGTTCGGCCCGTCAGCCGACGGCACCGATCCGCTGCTGGTGCCCAAACCGCAAACGGCTTATGTGCGCATGCCGGAATCCCGCAAGGCGGCCGCTGCCGCCGGCGGCGCAATCTGACCTACCTTTAAGGAGACCAAGTCATGGATTACTTGAATAATCTGTTATTCGGGATTTACCCCTATGTGGCGCTCGCCATCTTTTTCCTGGGCAGCCTGATTCGTTTCGACCGCGAGCAATACACCTGGAAAAGCGATTCCAGCCAGCTATTGAAACGGAGCCAGTTGAGATGGGGCAGCAATTTGTTCCACATCGGCATCCTGTTCCTGTTCTTCGGGCATGCGGTCGGCCTGCTGACTCCGCACTGGCTGTATGAGTCCATGGGGCTGACCACCGAGGCCAAACAGCTTCTGGCGATGATCTCCGGCGGTGCCGCGGGGCTGACCTGTCTGGCGGGCATCACGCTGCTGCTGCACCGGCGCCTTACCGAACCGCGCATCCGCGCCACCAGCAAGCCGATGGACATCATCATCCTGCTGTGGGTCTTCGTCACGCTGCTGCTGGGGCTGACCAGCATCCTGTTTTCGGCCCAGCATCTGGATGGGGCCGACATGCTGCTGCTGGCAAATTGGGCGCAACATATCGTCACGTTCCGCTCCGGTGCGGCGCAATTCCTGCTGGCGGTGCCGCTGATTTTCAAGATTCACCTGTTCTTCGGCATGACCCTGTTCCTGCTGTTTCCGTTCAGCCGGTTGGTCCATGTCTGGAGCGGATTCGCAGCGGTTGCTTATCTGACGCGCAGCTACCAGGTCGTCAGGCAACGTGGTTGATCGATGAATTCTGCCTGCTGCCAGCAGGGCCGCAGGCAACGCACGAAAGGAGAAGGACTGTGGGAATCAGCGTAAATGATGTCGAAATCACGGATGACGCAGTGGAACGCGAATTGCCGCACCATGCCGGCGCCCCCGTTCCGCTGAAGGCGGCGGTGGAAGCCCTGGTGGTGCGGGAAGTCTTGCTGCAGGCGGCACGCAACAAGCTTGCCGCGGAGCAGGATGCGCTGCGCGCACTAGAAGCGTCGCAGGCCGAAGATGCCGAGGCGCTGGTCGAGGATGCCCTGATTGAGCGGCTGATCGAACTGGAAGTGACTTCGCCGGTGCCGACCGATGAAGAGTGCGAAACCTATTACCGCAAGAATATCGGGCAGTTCCGCACCGGCGATCTGGTGGAAGCCAGCCACATCCTATTTCAGGTGACGCCGAATGTTCCGCTGGACGCATTGCGGGCGAAAGCGCAGGAAGTGCTGCAGCAGGCGCTGGCGCAGCCGGCGCAATTTGCAGAGCTGGCCCGCACCTACTCCAATTGCACCTCGGCAGAAGTCGGCGGCAGCCTGGGTCAGTTGACCAAAGGCCAGATCGTGCCGGAATTCGAACGCGCCATTTTCAGTCTTGAGGCGGGGCAAATCGCGCCCAGGCTGGTTGAGAGCCGTTTCGGCTTGCATATTGTTCGCGTCGAACGCCGCGCAGAAGGCCGCACATTGCCCTTCGAAATGATACGGGAGAAGCTTGCCGAGTATCTGACCGAGCAGGTCCGGATCCGCGCCCTCAGGCAGTATCTGAAGATACTGGTTGGACAGGCCAATATACAAGGTGTGGAGTTAGAAGGCGCGCAGACGCCTCTCGTGCAATAAGTGCATTTTTAAATGTCGCACCAAAGGAGACCAACATGACACACGTAGTGATTGCCGGAGCAGGAATCGCAGGGGTGCCAGCCGCTTACGCCATGAAAAACCGGCTGGGTCCGCAGGACAAGGTGACCGTGGTATCGAACAAGGATTACTTTCATTTCGTGCCGTCCAATCCATGGGTCGCCATGGGGTGGCGCGATCGAAAGGATATTGCGTTCCCCATCGGCCCCTGCCTGGCAGAGCGTGGCATCGATTTCATCCCGCAAGCACTGAAAAAAGTGGATGGCGCGAATAACCAGGTGGAATTGGCGGACGGCAGCAAACTGGCTTATGACTATCTGATTCTTGCCACCGGACCGGAAGCGGCGTTTGATGAAATCGAAGGGCTGGATCCGGCCAAAGGCGCAGTGCACTCGGTGGTGCATATTGAAGACGCAGCCAAGGCCTATACGGACTACCAGCAGTTCGTGAAAAATCCGGGGCCGCTCGTGATCGGCGCCGTTCAGAACTCCTCCATACTCGGCCCGGTCTACGAATTCGCGTTTCTGGCGGATGCCGATCTGCGTCGCCGCAACCTGCGCGACAAGGTGCCGATTACGCTCCTCACCCCGGAACCTTATGTCGGGCATCTCGGCCTGGGTGCGGAGAGCGACACGCGCCGTTTGCTGGAACAGGCGCTTGCCGAGCGCAATATCACTTACCGCACCAACGTAAAAACCAAAAAAATCGATGCCGGCGTTGTCCATATCGCCGAATGCGACGAGCAGGGCAAGGAAGTCCGCGCGAGCGAAATTCCTTTTGCCTACGCCGTGTATTGGGCCGCGTTCCGCGGCATCCATGCGCTGCGTGACAGTGCCGGCCTCACCGATGAGCGTGGTTTCGTCAAGACCGACGCGTATCTGCGCAACCCGACGTATCCCAACATCTTTGCAGTCGGGGTATGCGGTGCGCATCCGTCCGTAGTGAAAACGCCGCTGCCCATCGGCGCGCCGGATTCGGTCTATTCCATACAGAACGAAGTCGATGCCACCGTGCGCAATATTGCTGCCGCCATCAATGGAGAAGCATTGACCAGTCCGGCGCCGCTGCGTGCCAAGTGGTTAACCGACATGACCAAATCCGGCGCTGTGTATCATTCGGAGCCGCAGATCCCGTTGCGCAACATCAACTGGCTCAAGGAGGGCAGGTGGGTCCATCTGGCCAAGGTGGATTTCGAAAACTACTTCATCAATAAAATCAAACTGAACCCGGCCCGGCTCGATATATCCGTGAATAGCCATGTCGCCACACTGGTACGTAAGCTGCAAGCCCATACTGGCGAAGCCGCCAGGCTGGACGCCATGCCCCGCGTATTCACAAAGCCTCTGGAGGTGCGTGTAACGAAGGAGCTGAATTATGACCTGCAGGCCTTTTCCAGAACCCTAGGTCAGAATGAAGCTGCGCTGGCAGCAGCGTTGCTGGAATCCGCCCTGCGCGATGCGAGAACCATGTTGCAGGGTGCGGAGCTGGACGATCTGCAAAAAGCAAAGCACGACCTGATGGTGGCCGACTTGCCCGAAAACCAGCCGGGCGTGGAATTTCACGGCGGCGGGACCTGATTAGCCGCAGAGCATCAATGCGAACTTCATGGCTCCCGCATAACGCGCTTCATACAGAGTTGTTCTGAGCTAGCCTTATGCTGGAGACCAACTTGCCCCACTTCTACATCAAAGGCCGGCGTTTGCTGCCCATCGTGCAAGGCGGCATGGGCGTAGGCATCTCCGCGCACCGGCTGGCGGGCGCCGTGGCGCGGCTGGGCGCAGTCGGCACCATCGCCAGCATCGACCTGCGCCACCACCACCCCGACCTGCTCGCGCAGAGCAAGCACTGCCGCGACAAGGCGGCACTCGACCAGCTCAACCTGCTCGCCCTGGACCGGGAAATCAAAGCCGCCCTCGCCACCGCAGGCGGCGCCGGCCTCGTGGCAGTCAACGTCATGAAAGCCGTGGCCGAACACCCCACCCTGGTGCGCCAGGCCTGCGCGAGCGGCGCACAAGCCATCGTCATGGGCGCCGGCCTGCCGCTCGACCTGCCCGAACTGACCGAAGGCTATCCCGACGTCGCCCTGATCCCCATCCTCTCCGACGCACGCGGCATCGGCATCGTCCTGAAAAAATGGATGCGCAAGCAGCGCCTGCCCGACGCCATCGTGATCGAACACCCGCGCTACGCCGGCGGCCACCTTGGCGCTCCCAAACCGGAAGACATCAACGACCCGCGCTTCGATTTCCCCGGCGTACTGGACAGCGTATTCCAGCTGTTCAAGGAACTGGGCATCGAACGCGAACAAATCCCGCTGATCCCCGCCGGCGGCATCAACACCCACGAAAAGATACGCGACCTGCTCGCCCGCGGCGCCAGCGCGGTACAACTCGGCACCCCGTTCGCAGTGACCGAAGAAGGCGACGCCCACCCCAACTTCAAAAAAGTGCTGGCGGAAGCCCGGCCGGAAGACATCGTCACCTTCATGAGCGTCGCCGGCCTGCCCGCGCGCGCCGTGCGCACCCCGTGGCTGGCCAACTACCTGCGCCGGGAAAGCAAGCTGCAGGACTGTGCCAAAAGCCATCCGGAGCGTTGCGCCTCCGGCCTGCATTGCCTGACCCAGTGCGGGCTGCGCGACGGCATCGCCAAAGCCGGGCAATTCTGCATCGATTCACAACTGGCAGCCGCGCTGCGCGGCGATATCGGCAAAGGCCTGTTCTTCAGGGGCTCGGAAAGCCTGCCGTTCGGTGCGGCCATCCGGCCGGTGCGGGAACTGCTGGAATATCTGCTGAATGGCAGGATGCCCGCGCTTGCGGCAGTTCACGCCTAGCAACAGCAGTCGATGGGGGAGTGCAGGCTGCGGAGCGATGAAGCCTCAGCAGTTACCCCCTTAGCGCTTTCGCAAGGGGTAGGGCAGCGCGGATAAACCGTTGTGATCCAGCTCCTGCATCAGCGCCAACAGACGGCCGATTTCGCCGGGTGGAAAGCCCACCTGGGCAAACCAGTTAAGGTAGGGTCCGGGTAGATCGGCAATCAGGCGGCCTTTGTACTTGCCATAGGGCATGGCGAGCGTAACCAGGCGTTGTAAGTCTTCGGGGTTCATTGCTATTGGGATTTTTGGTGGGAGTTAACGCGATCGAGGTGCGCTGAAATAAATGCGGCTCGCATTGTGCATCGTTCTGTGAAGTGCTTCAAATGGACGCTTCCGACCCGGAAGAGACGGCCGAGGCTTGTTGACTGGATGTCTGTTCACGAGGCGAAAGCGGCCTGGTTCAAATTACATCCTGGATTTCTCTCAGATAGTTGAGCGGCCTGAACAGGCGCATAATCTGTCTGCAGCCGGCCTCCTTTTCATACCGCAATATTGAGGCTGGGCACCGAGAAGATATATAAAAATCACTAAGATAAACCGCCATGACGACTGTCTCTATATTAATAAATGTCCGGGCCCATGGTTTTCTTGGATAACTGTTACCGTCAACGTTATGTGGATGATCCCCATTGAGAGGTCAAGTGATGGACAGATCTCAATTTCAACAACTGAAACAGCATGTCGGAGCGGACCTACTCAACTTTGCGCTCAACCGGACAGATATCGTCTATCAGACAGATTTCGAATCTCTTACGATAAATGATGCGCAGATGTTTGTCCTAACAGACATGCATGTAAAGATTCAACAGTGTAGATTCCAGTACATCGCCCAAGGGGGCTATGGTGACGGCGCAGACTTCTACTTGAGACGGTTGTTGCACAACGGCGAATCAATCTTTAGTCACTATCGCACGATGTGCGGGGGCGTTGCCGAAAGCCCCACGAGCGATGATCCTGTAATTGCGCATCTCCAAATACTATGCATTCGTGACTACCCGAATCTGTTGATGAAATCAACAGGCGGTCGCAATCTTCCAGTAATGGGAGGCACGAACGTGGGAATGGATGATTACGATACCTTCATTCATTTAATCAAAGGTGATCTGCTAAACAGAATCACGAATGGTAAGGAGGGGCTGGAGTATGCCTTTGAATTCACCACAGAGGATGGTCTCCAGTTCAATACGCAGGTATGCAGCGCGTGTACAACTTTGATTACAAGAGCGTTCTACGATGCGTGCAATCGAATGGATTATTCACTGCATGCAGTACTCAAAACAATAGCGGACTACATAGACATTCTGAGAAAGTTAGCTGCTGGAAATATGGTGCAGTACAGCAGTTTTGTTGGCCTAAGAGGCATTCGGTTTACCGAGTTTGCTGCAGTTATTTTTGATGGTGCCGCATTGCGACAATATGCGGGAATAGAAAATCCAGGACTTCACACTCAAAGGACCGTTGTTAGTCATTCGGATGAGCATAGTAGATACAGTGGACATGTGCTGGAAGTAATCCATAAAACAAAGATTCATTCGCATGAGGCAACATGCAATACTGGGAATAGCATAGAGGCCAATCGGGTCCAACAAGATGTTCTTGAGAAAGTGTTGTTCTCTTTGGTGTTCTCGTGTGAATGTACAAGAGGGCCGACTCCGTCTTTTTTTGAAATTGGGTTCCCATTGATAGGACCGGGGAACTGTGGGTTAGCCGACCAAAGTCCAGGAGAGTATCTTCTGATTGATGAGGCAGCAAAGGACAGCGTAAAGAACTGGTTTAGTATTCTTCGCGATAAGCCACTTGATAAGGTAAAGACACCTTTGCAAAGGCTTAAGTACGCCATTTTTGAGCGGTGGAACCCTGAAGACGCTATCGTTGATGCAGTAATTGCGTGGGAGGGCATGTTCAGTGAAGCGTTCGAGACTACCTTCAAGGTGACAGGAAGCCTCGCGAAGTACCTATCAGGGTCCGAGGAAAGACCGGCCTTTCTGAGTAGACTCAAAAAACTCTACAAACTGAGAAGTGACTTAGTGCATGGTGCCAATAGTAGCCTTCTACAAAAAGAAAGCGTTAATGATCTAAGAAATGAGGTAGTAAATATTGGCCTGCGGTGTATGAAGAAATTGGTGTCAGATGAAATGCTTCTCCCAATGTCACCAAGTGAACGCGTGATGCACCTATTGGTATTGACCGAATCCACACAACAAAGCGATGTAGCGGACAGCTAGATGGCCGCCGCTGATCTTTGACGTTCAAGCTGTATAAAAACCCCTTTTCAGATTTCTTTGAGGCGAATTTTCTCGCCGCAGCGATTCCGCGCCAGCACACAAATAGTTTTGTGATTTTCACTTCAGAGAATGCGGTCGACTGACCCACTCGACTTACAGAATAGCGGGCATGATGCCCCTTCTATCGTTGGCTACCGCCCATAGCCGTGATGCGCCAGCTTCTCGATGTTGTGCACCAAACAGAAGAGATGCCATTGCGTATTCACCTTCTCCTGACCGCGCAGCGTGAAACGATCGAGTCGCTTGTTGCTGCGCAGGTTGCCAAACACCGGTTCCACCGTGACCATTCTTTGCCCATAGCGTTTACGTCCTTCGGCGCTATCAATCGCTTGTTTCATGCGCTCGGTGTGGGGCAGCGGCGAGGCTTGCTGTTTCTGGAAGAACGCCACTTGGCGTGTGCGCGTTCTCTCGGGGTGGCGTAAGCAGCGTTGACGCAAGTCGCAAGGCCCACAACTGCGTTGGCTCCCCTGAAACTTGTGATGCGTGCGGCCATGGGTGGTGCAATGACTTCCGCTGGAGTAGAGCGATTGCCCGGCAGGGCAGATGCAGGTTTGTGCGACGGGGTCGTAGTCGAAGTCTTTAGGTTGAAACTTGCCGTCCGGCTTGGGTGGGCGCTTGTCGTGCAAAGGGTGCGGTTTGGTCTGGTGGCTGGCTTGAGCCACTAAGCGCGGATCGCGCTTACGCATCAAGCCATCGGCAATCAATGCCGGAATACCTTGCTCGTGCAATTGCTTGAGGTTGGCTTCGGAGTGGTAGCCCGCATCCGCCGTAATCAGGGTTTGCGCCGTGCGATAAGGCTGGGTTCGCTCTATCATCGGCAGCAGGATTTCTTGCTCGCTACCCGAGCCCAGGGCGGTGGCGGCCACAATGATTTGATGTTGGCTGTCGACGGCGGCAACACCGGTGAAGCCTTGGATCACGCCTTTGGAGGTGGCCATTTTGGCGCTGTCATTGTCCGTCGTGTTGCTTTTACGAATCGCGCCTTTACGCGAGCGGCGTTCCTTATGCTTGGCCAGAAAGGCGCGGATGCGCGCGGCTTCAGTGGCGAGTTTCTGGGTGCGTTGCACATCAAGCTCGTTGTCCTCGACTGCGTTGGTTTCATCGCGGCTTTGGTGCGTGGTGAGGATCGTGGCCACTGCGGCTTCCATACGCTCAGCTTGGCGTGCCAGCTCGGCGTGGGTGCCACTGCGTTTCTTGGCGGCATTGCTGGGCAGCTTGACGCCGTCGATGGCAAACATCTGGCGACCGATCAAGCCTTGCGCATCACAGGTCAGGAGCACTTGGGTGAACAGCTCGGTGATTTCGCTGCGCAGTTCGCGCACGAATTTGGCCAGGGTGGTGAATTGCGGGGCGCAATCGCCGGAGATGGCCATAAACAGGACATTCTCGCGGCAGGCGCGCTCTATATTGCGGCTGCTGATCATGCCGCGGCTGTAGGCGAGCAGGATGATCTTGAGTAGGACGCGGGGGTCGTAGGCGGTGCTGCCGGTGTCGTCGTTGCGGTAGCGGCGATCCAGGGCGCCAAGATCGAGCTCGTGGTCGATCAGGTAGTCCAAGGCGTATTCGAAGCTGCCGCTCATCAATTGCGCATCCAACACCACCGGTAGAAATCGCGGACTGCGATCAATGATCTTGTAGCGGGCCATGTGCATTTCCTGTGGTTATCGCGATTATTTCTTCGACCTTGTCCGGGTGAATCGTTCAGGGCAGAATGGGGTTTTTATACAGCTTCGTTGCCGGCTGCTTATGATCGGCTACCAGACTTCCGCATAAAGCACTTCGAAGGTCTGCTCATGCTACATCACTGACCTTTAGTGACTGTAAATAAGGGTAGCGGGCCGCCCATCTCTGCCTTTTTTTAGTGCGCACTACCCGGATGCGGCATCGATAGCGCCGATCACCACCGACAACATGCTGATCGAACCCATGGCGATATCATCTACCAGAATTGACGCGCGTTCGTCTGCGCTTTGCGCGCCGATGACATACAGCAGCGGCAAATAATGCTCGGGCGTGGGCACGGAGAGGTCGGCGGCTGCGCCGAACTGCTCATACCCGATCAAGGGCTCATGCTCCCCGCGCAACAGCAGGTCGCGCACTTGCTGGTTGAAATCCACAGCCCAGTCGTAGGGCAGGGCGTGTTCATCCCAGTGCGCGCGGTGCAGATTGTGCACCACGTTGCCGCTGCCCAGGATGAGCACGCCCTGATCGCGCAACGGGCGCAGGCGCTGGCCAAGTTCGTAGTGAAAGCGGGCGGGTTGCGTGGCGTCCAGGGCGAGTTGCACCACCGGCACATCGGCATCAGGAAATATGTGCACCAGCACCGACCAGGCGCCATGATCCAGACCCCAGTTGCGGTCGAGCCGCACCTCCAGCGGAGCCAGCAAGTCGCGTATCTGCCCGGCCAGCGCGGGTGCACCCGGTGCCGGGTATTGGATGTCGAACAGCGCTTGCGGAAAGCCGCCGAAGTCGTGCAGCGTGGGCGGCTGCGCCATGGCGGTGACGGCAGTGCCGCGCGTGTACCAGTGTGCGGAGACGACCAGGATGGCGTTGGGGCGTGGAATGCGCTGGCCGAACTGGCGCCACGCCTCGGTATAGCCGTTGTGCACCAGCGCATTCAGCGGGTTGCCGTGGCCGACAAATAGCGCCGGCATGGGGGCGTTGCCTGCGTTCATTCGGCGTGCTTGTTCACCGCGGCCGGATTGCCCCAGTGCCCGATATCATCCACTTCCACGCCTACCCACCATAATTTGCCGACACTGTCGGAATCCATGCCGCCGACGATGTGCTGGCCGTCTCCCAGCCTGATGCTGTCGGTGTACTCCTCGGCTTCGCTGACGGTGCGGAACACATGCCAGGACACCACTTTGTTGCCGGGGTTGCTGACGGGAAGGCTGCGATATTCGTTGAGAAAGCTGGCTAACATGATCGTTCCTTGTGTAGGAGTCCACTCTCCAGTATAGAGAACAGCCGCGTCTATTCAATCTCGATCAGCCGGCCATCGGCTGCAATCACTGCGCAGCGCACTGGCTGGCCGGGATGGAGATGGCGGATCGCGCTGCGGTAGTCCTCCAGCTGGGCACGGTGGCGGGTGGCGAGTTGCGCGGCGCTGGCATCGTTGCCGGATTTGTAATCCAGCACCCAGACAGCGTCCGCCAGACCGACCACGCGGTCGATACGCCGCGCCTCGCCGTCGGCGTTCAGATACGCAAGTTCATTGTGCGCAAAACGATATTGGGCCGGGTCAAAAAAGCGCGCCAGCAACGGTGTGTCGAGCAGGCGCTGGGCGTGTTGCCAGGCGCTGTCGAATTCCACCGGGTTGCCCAGTTCCGTTTTCAGGTCGGCAGCGACCGGTGCGCTGGCAGGTGGGGTGATGCGTTCCAGAATGGCGTGCAGCACGATGCCGTAGCTGATCTCGCTGCTGCTCACCGGTGCGATGCGGCGCCCGGTGGGCTGCGGCTGGTTGAGGCCGGGTGGCAGGGCGGCGCGTGTGACGGATGGTGGCGCGACTGGCGTTGACGCAGGCGCCGGTGCGTCGAGATCGGCGCCAGAGCTGGCGCTTTCAGCGTCGGCATCGGTGCGCAGGGCGCTCAGAATCTGGCCGTGCCAGTTGTCGTTTTGCGACTTGCTGGCGGCGCCGCTGACGATGAGCGCCTGGCGCGCGCGGGTCATCGCGACGTACAGCAGATTGAAATTCTCGCGCCGCGCATGGCGCGCCTCGGCGTCGAAAAAATCTGCCTGGAACGAAGCGCGCAGGGTTTTATCGCCATACAGCGAAAAATGCGCCGGTTGCACCGCGCCCGGCGTCCAGTCGGTGAGCACGGTATAGGCATCGGCCCGGGTTTTGCGTGCGCCGGCGTCGAGCAGCCAGACGATGGGTGCTTCCAGCCCTTTGGCGCCGTGGATGGTGTGCAGGGTGACGGCATTGTCGAGCTGCGCGGTTTTGCCTTCATCCGGGCTGGCGTCGTTGCCGGTTTGCTGCAGCAGATCAACTTCGTGCAAAAAGCGCGGCAGGCTCGGGTAACGCCCGCCTTCGATAGCCAGCGCCAGTTCCAGCAGCGCGTCCAGATTGGCGTGGATGCCGGGAATCAGGGCGGTGGGCGCGGCGGCGGCATAGCGTGCCTGCACTTCGCCGGTAAAGTAGATCGTGTCGAGCAAGTCGTGCACCGGCAGGCGTCCGGCCCGGCTGTGCCAGTCGGCCAGCAGCGGCGCGGCGCGCTGCAATGCCGGGCTGGCGTGCGCATGGCCGGCGAGTGCGCGCAGACGCTGCCACCAGGTATTGCCTTCGGCGCTGGCCAGCGCCAGCAAATCGCTGTCGGCGCAGTCGAATAGCGGCGAACGCAGCACGCGCGCCAGGTGCAGGTCGGCGTCAGGGGTGACCAGGAACGCCAGCAGGCTCAATAAATCGCCCACTTCCAGCGCTTCCAGCAGTCCGCCGCGGCGCGTAGTGGCAAACGGAATATGCGCTGCCTTGAGCGCGCGCTCGTATACCGGCAGGTGGGTGCGGCTGCGCACCAGGATCATCACGTCGCGGTATTCGGCATGGCGCGGCCCGGTTTTTTCGTCGTCGATCAGCCAATGACCGACGATCTGGTTCAGGCGCTGCGCTAGTTGCTGCGCTTCCAGCTCGCGCATTTGGGTGTCGGTATCGCTGTAGGGCGTGGTGAGCGGATTGCGGTAGCCGTGCTCGACCATGACTTGCTCCGGCGGCTGCGCCAGCGGCAACACCTCGACCCGGCCGGAGCGCTGCGCATCGTGCGCAGCGTGCGGTTTGAACAGCGTGTATTCATGTTCCACTGCGGCGAAGGTCCGGTTCACAACCGTTACCACGGGGGGCGCACTGCGGCGCGTGGTGGACTGGGTGAGGTAGGCCGCACCGCGCGCCTTCAGGTAGTTGCCGGCCAGCTCGAACAGCTGCGCCTCGGCACCGCGAAACCGGTAAATCGACTGCTTGGGGTCGCCTACCAGAAATACCGTGGGCATGCGGTCGGCCTGTTCTGCGGCAGCGAACCAGCTTTGCAGCACGCGCCATTGCAGCGGGTTGGTGTCCTGGAACTCGTCCAGCAAGATGTGCCGGTAACGCGCGTCGAGCTTGTATTGCAGATATTCGGCCTGATCCGAATCACCGAGCAGTTGGGCGACTTGCCATTCCACATCGGCGAAATCCAGTACCCGGCGCGCGTGCTTGAGTGCCTGATATTGCTCCAGCAGCGCGTCGCCGAGTTGCAATGCCCGGCAGTTGAACTGGTACACGCGTTGTGCCTGGCGTGCGGCCTGTGCAGCCATCAGGCGCGTGCCGATGGTTTGGTGCAGTTCCAACATCCGGACTTCGATTGCCGCACCCAGCCGTTCAGCCTGAGTTTTACTGGTTTTGATTCGCCCGTCGATGCCACCACTTTTGGTCAATATTGCTAAGCACAAAGCCTCAAAACGTTCGTTATCCGGGATAACGGCTGAAAGTGCGGCTTCAGCTGCTTGCGCCATTTTGATCGTGGTAGGGGTATTTTTCCCCAGTAAAGACAGATACTCCCAAACTAGGGCTACCCAACTTGTATCACCTAGCAGATCGCCCGCCACATCGGCGTCGGGCGCGACCGGCAGGGCCGCTTCCAGTTGCGCCACGGCGTAGGCGGCGCGGTCTGGCTGCTCTTCGGTAAACGCCCACCACTCGCCGCGCCGCGCCAGGAATGCCGACAACAGTGCGCGGGTGTTGTACAGGCCGATATCGGCCAGCAGGCTTTGCATGGCCACGGCCAGCGGTGCGGCCGGCGCGCGCGCCAGATCGTCAGCCAGCGCTTCCCAGGCTTCGGCTTCCAGCTCGTGCGTCTGCTCGGCCAGCGTGAAACCGGCCAGCCCCGCCTCCAGCGGGGCGCGTTCGATGACCGTCAGGAACCACGCATGGAAGGTGCTGATGGTGATGCCCGGCTGTGCGCTGAGTACCGCTTCGAACAGGCCGCGCGCGCGCGGCAGCAAGGCTTCGATTGCCTCTGGCGGCACTGCGCGTTCAGCCAGAAAAGCGCGCACTGAGTCGTCTTCCGCCGTTGCCATGAAACGCAGCCAGTCATCCAGCCGCGCGCGCATCTCGCGTGCCGCCTTGCGCGTAAAGGTAATCGCCAGAATCTCCGACGCCGGCACCCCGTCCAGCAACAGCCGCACCATGCGCGACACCAGCAGCCAGGTCTTGCCGCTGCCGGCGCACGCCTCGACCACGACAGCCTGTCCGGGATCGAGCGCGGCGCGGTTGAATTCGGCGGGGGTCATGACTGCGCCTCCGGCCAATAATCCTTGCGGCACAGCCCGCGCATTTCGCACCACTGGCACGCGCTGTCGGCCCCGTGGGCGGGTAGCGGCACGCTGGTATGCAGTTGTTCGAATATACGCACCAGCCGTTCGCGTGTGGCATCGGCTGCGGCATCGGGCTCGGCTTCCAGCGCCAGGGTTTCGATTTTTTGTTCGCCGTCGAGGGCAACAAACGCGGCCTGGCCGACGTCTTCGCCGAGCAGCAGGGCATAGGCGGGAAGCTGGGTATCTTCGCCGGGGTTTCGGGCTTTGTCCTTGAGCCCGGCGGTACCCCCCGTCTTGTAGTCGAGCACGGCGCGGCTCGCCTGCAGGCTGTCCACGCGGTCGAGCCGTCCGTACAGGGTGATGTGCTGACCGTTGTCGAGGTCGAAGGTTTTTGTCGCATCGATCTCGCCGGCTTGCCAGCGCCAGCCTTCCTGCTCGCGCGCCAGTTGCCATGCCACGTAATGCGGAATCTGTGCCGCCCACCGGTGCTGCCAGGCGTGGGCGAAGTAGTCGTCCGCCAGCACCGGCGCGAAGGCTTCTTCGGTGAACCGCAGCAGGTCGGCTGCAAGCGTCTCGGGCGGGGTGCCGGTGACCACCGGATGGGTCTGGTGGAAGCGGTGCAGGATGGCATGCACCAGCTGGCCGTAGTCGGCTTTTGCCAGTTCGCTGCTGATTTCGTCGAGCGCATTCAGGCGCAATACCTGGCGCGAAAAATACTGGTACGGGCAAGCCAGCAGGCTGTTGTAGGCACTGACGCTGATGCGGGCGGGGACCTGCGCGCTGTCGAGCGCCGGGCGCGGCAACTGGGTGGGGGCCGGCAGCGGCGCAGGCGCGGGCGCGGCGAGCTGGGCGTGCGGCAGCAGTGCGGTGAGGCGGGTGTCGGCCAGGTCGTCATTCCAGGCCAACTGGTGCAGGGTTTGCAGCCGCTCGAACCACGGACTCACCGGGTTGCGCTCGCCATCCTGCCAGGCGCGCCACAGCACGCGGATGTGCGCCACATTGGCAATGAGCTGGACCAGGTCGTACTGGGTCTGCCGCAGGCTGTCGTCCTGGGTGGGCAGGCCCAGCTCACGGCGCACGCGCTGGTTGAAAAACACCGAGGCGCCGGCATTGCCGGGCAGGCGGGCGGCGTCGGCACCGAGGATCAGCGCGGCGTCGAAATCGCGCAGGCGCGTGGCGGCCAGATGAGTAAATACCACCGGGCTGTCGATGCCGGTGTCGACAAATACCGCGCGTTCCAGCTCACCGGCCAGCCAGCGCCGGAACTCAGCGAGTTGAAAGCGCCCGCTGTCGGGCAGCAGTTCGTGTTCGCGTCGCGCCAGCAGCGCCAGCACTTGCTGACCCGCCGCGTCGTGCAGCAAGCGCTCGTGCGCACCCAGCGCGTTCAGACTGTTGGCGAGCCGCGCCAGCCAGTCGGCCAGCGTGAGCTCGGTGCGTGGCGGCAATACCGCGGCTGCCTGCTGCAGGCGTTCCAGTGCACCGAGCGCGGCGCTGTGTTCAGCGAGATTGCGCACCCGTGTTTTGAGCCCGTTCAGCCCGGCTGCCGGGCCGTGGCGGCGCAGCGCGGATTCAAGTTGCCAGGCCGCCTGGCCGCGCGTGACGGCGTCCTGGTCGGCCAGCAGGTAAGGCGATTTCAGCAGGTCGAGCACGTCCTCGAAGCGAAACCCGCCAGTGAGCGCTTCGAGCCAGCGCATTAGCACGGTGCTGGCGGCGGTGGTGGCGAGGGTCCAACCGGTTTCGTCGGCCACCAGAACTTGCGCGCGCTCCAGCAGGGCGCGGGCGCGGCGTGCACTGAGGCGGTCCTGCACGATGACCGCGATGCGTTGTTTGCCTTCGGCCAGCCACAGCCGCACCTGGGTAGCGCAGGCTTGTGCTTCCTGTTCCAGGCTGACGGCGCCGAAGCAGGCGAGACGCCCGGTCAGCGGGCTGGTGGACTGGGTGTGGCGCAGGGCGTGCGCGCGCTGTTTGATGGGCGGGGCGTGCGCGTCGGCAGGCCACGCGGTGCTGAGCGCATCGAGGACCGCGCCGTGGGTTTTGGGAGTGAGGTAAACCAGCGGCTGGCGCTCGGCATAGCGGTCGAGGCAAGTTTGTTCCAGTGGCGAGTAGCCTGGCAGCCCTACGACGAACAACGGCCCGGCAGCGGTTTCGGCCAGTGCCGCCAGCTGCAAGGTATAGTGCGCGGTGACATCCTGCGCGCCGTGGGCATCGGCTGCCAGTGCGTACCACAGTTCGTGGATCAGGCGCGCTTCAAAATCCAGCCCGCGCCCGCGCCTGGCCTGGTAGGCGGCGCGCAACTGCTCGGTAAACGCAGCCAGACTGTCGGGCAGCTGCACTGCATGCAGGGTGAGTTCGTCGAACAGGCGCAACAGCTCGTCGCACACGCCCCACAGATCGGCGCTATCGAAGTGCCTGCTTGCCTTGAGGGCCTGATACAGCAATGCGGCGCGGCGGCTGTCCGGCAATAGCGCGGCGGTGACCGGCAGCGTTGCGGCCAAGGCCGGGAAGGTGGTGATGCGTGGCGGGATCAGATACGGCAGGCCGCATTGCACGGCGAGCGCCTGTTCCAGACGCCGCGCGGCGTGGAAGTTGGGGACGAGAACGCAGGCGCGCGACAGATCGGGCAAATCACCCGCCAGCTGCGCCAGGATGCGCTGGGCAGTCTGGCTAATCAGGTCGGGTTGCACCCGCAGTACTAACGTTCCAGTAGCGGCAGCTTGTCGGGTTTGCCGTTCCAGTCGTCAGCATCGGCAGGCGGATCCTTGCGTTCGATGATGGGTTTCCAGATCGCCGCCAGTTCGGCGTTGAGCGCGGTACAATGCTGCTGGTCTGCGGGGACGTCATCTTCGGCAAAGATGGCTTCTGCCGGACATTCGGCAACGCATAGCGTGCAGTCGATGCACTCGTCGGGGTCGATGACCAGGAAATTCGGACCTTCGCGGAAGCAATCTACGGGACAAACATCCACGCAATCGGTATATTTACACTTGATGCAATTTTCAGTGACGACGTAAGTCATAGCAACGTTCCTGGCAAGATCAAATACAGAGTGCCGGCATTTTACCAGCAAGCGCGAATTGACGCCGACTTCACATCCTGCGTATTTTTCGCTAGCATGTACCAATCAACCCTTAAAATTGCGCTGATCTGCAATTTACCCCACATCTAGAAGCGAGGATTCCATGAGCGAGCACATTCACTACGTCACCGACGACTCCTTTGAGCAAGAGGTGTTGCAATCCACCTTGCCGGTATTGGTGGATTACTGGGCTGACTGGTGCGGCCCGTGCAAAATGATTGCACCAATTCTCGATGAAGTGGCTAAAGAATATTCAGGCCGTCTCAAAATTGCCAAACTCAATATTGACGAGAACCAGGCTACGCCGCCAAAATTCGGAATACGTGGCATTCCAACGCTGATGATTTTCAAAAATGGCAACATCGAGGCCACCAAAGTCGGCGCATTATCAAAATCTCAATTGACAGCTTTTGTTGACAGCAATATATAGTTCCGTTATGGTGCGTCTGAGCCTGTCCATTTATTAAAAATATCATCCGGACATCAGGCGCACTTTCCTCTTCCAACGTTGTTCCCCGCCTTCCCTGCAAGGCACATGAGTCCCCCTAAATAAATGCACTTATCTGACCTGAAACTGTTGCACGTCACCCAGCTGGTGGAAATGGCCGTCGAGAATTCGATCGAAGGCGCCAACCGTTTACGCAAACAAGAGCTCATCTTTGCCCTGCTTAAAAACCAGGCCAAAAAAGGCGTGAGCATTTTCGGCGAAGGTACGCTGGAAGTGCTGCCGGACGGCTTCGGCTTCCTGCGCTCGCCGGATACCTCCTATCTTGCCAGCCCGGATGACATTTACATTTCGCCTTCACAAATCCGCCGTTTCAACCTGCATACCGGCGACAGCATCGAAGGCGAGATCCGCATCCCCAAGGACGGCGAACGTTACTTTGCCCTGGTCAAGGTAGACAAGGTCAATGGCGAGCCGCCGGAAAATTCCAAGAACAAGATTCTGTTCGAAAACCTGACCCCGCTGTTCCCGACCCGGCCGTTGCTGCTGGAACGCGAAATCAAGTCCGAAGAAAACATCACCGGCCGCATTATCGACATGATTGCCCCGATCGGCCTGGGACAACGCGGCCTGCTGGTGGCCAGCCCTAAATCCGGCAAGACGGTGATGCTGCAGCATATCGCGCATTCCATCGCCGCCAATCACCCGGATGTGGTGATGATTGTGCTGCTGATTGACGAGCGTCCTGAGGAAGTGACCGAAATGACGCGCTCGGTACGTGGTGAAGTGGTCGCCTCGACCTTTGACGAGCCCGCCACCCGCCATGTGCAGGTAGCAGAAATGGTGATCGAAAAAGCCAAGCGCCTGGTCGAGCACAAGAAAGACGTGGTGATTTTGCTGGACTCCATTACCCGCCTGGCACGCGCCTACAATACCGTCATCCCGTCCTCGGGCAAGGTGCTCACCGGCGGTGTCGACGCCAATGCCTTGCAACGCCCCAAGCGCTTTTTTGGCGCGGCCCGCAATATCGAAGAAGGCGGCTCGCTGACCATTATCGCCACCGCGCTGATCGATACCGGCAGCCGCATGGACGACGTGATCTACGAGGAATTCAAGGGTACCGGCAACATGGAAATCCACCTCGACCGGCGCATGGCGGAAAAACGCCTGTACCCGGCGATCAACGTCAACCGTTCCGGCACGCGTCGCGAGGAATTGCTGATCAAGGCTGACGCATTGCAAAAAATCTGGGTATTGAGGAAATTGCTCTATCCGATGGACGATCTGGAAGCGATGGAATTCCTGCTCGACAAAGTCAAAGCCACCAAAAACAATGCCGATTTCTTTGATTCCATGCGCAGTGGGCGCTGACGCTGCGCTAAGCCCTTGCGATAGCAAGGATTTTACTGGATAATACCGCCTTTCCGCGTACACGCCGCGGCAACTGAGGACAGATCATGAAAGCAGAAATTCACCCAAACTACCCCGAAATTGCCGTCGTATGCAGCTGCGGCAATAAATTCACCACGCGTTCCACCATGTCGAAAGACCTGCATATTGAAGTGTGTTCGGAATGCCATCCGTTCTACACCGGCAAGCAGAAGATTGTAGACACCGCCGGTCGCGTCGAGAAATTCCGCCAGAAATACGGCATAAGTAAATAATCGCGCTGGGCCTAATCGCACAAGCGTAATCGAAACAAGGCAGCTAAGGCTGCCTTGTTTGTTTTTGGGGTAGAATCTGCGCATGAAATTTGCCACCCACCCAGGCCGCATCCGCGGCGCATCCCGCCTTGCAGAATCAGCGCTGGCATAACGTCATACCGTCATTACTCACCCTGCTGCTGGTACTGGCGTGGCTGCTACCAGGGCTGGTCGGGCATGACCCGTGGAAGGGCGATGAATCGCGCAGCATCGGCTTTGTAGACAGCCTGTTGTCCGGCGCGCCGGCCGCGATTCCTACCCTGGCGGGCGAACCTTTGCCAGTTCACCCGCCACTGTTTACCTGGGTCGCGGCCAACGCTGCCCAAGGCTTGTCCGGCTGGTTGTCGGTGCATGATGCGACGCGTCTGACCGCCGGCATGTTCGTGTTGCTGGCGCTGATTTTCACCGGACTGACCAGTCGTTTGCTCTACAGCAGCGAACATGGGCGTCTGGCGGTGCTGGTGCTAATCGGCAGTGTGGGGCTGCTGGTGCGCGCACACGAAGCGATTCCGCAAAGCGCCCTGCTGGCAGCCTATGCGATGGCGGGTTTCGGATTTGCCTTTAATCTGCGGCGTCCGTTACTCGGCGCGGTGCTGGCGGGCACCGGCATAGGCATGGCGTTTATGAGCGTGGGCGCATTGGAAGCGCTGGCATTGCTGCTGACCGCCCTGCTGCTGCCCGTCATGGCGCCGGCCTGGCGCAGGCGCGTCAATCTGGCTGCGGCGCTCGTCATGGTGGTGAGCGCCTTGCCCTGGTTGTTGATCTGGCCATGGATGTTGTATCAGCAGGCACCCGGCGTGTTTGCCGAATGGTGGCACGTCGATACCCTGGGGCGGTTCGCGCCATCCGTCGCGCATGCAGGCAGGGGCACGCTGTATTACCTGACTTTTCTGCCCTGGTTTTCCTGGCCGGCTTGGCCGCTGGCGCTATGGGCGCTGTGGAAAGCGCGCCGCCATGGCTTGACCGAACCGGGGATTGCACTGCCGCTGCTGATGTTTTTGAGTCTGCTGGCATTGCTCTCCCTTACCAACGATCCGCGTGAAGTTCATGGCTTGCCTTTACTGTTGCCGCTGGCGTTGCTGGCCGCTGGCAGCACGTACACTTTGCGCCGCGGGGCCGCCAATGCGCTGTACTGGTTCGCGATGATGACTTTCCTGGTGGTGATTGCCGCAGCCTGGGTGTACTGGAGCGCTTTTGATATAGGCATACCCGCGCGGCTGGCTGCGCATATGCATAAAATCCAGCCGGGTTATGTGGGTGAGTTCCGGCCCCTCATGGTGGCGTTGGCGCTGGCATACTGCTTTGCGTGGCTAACATTGTTACTGCTGCTCAAGCGCACACCGCAGCGTCCGCTCATTGCCTGGGCAGCCGGTATTACGCTGACCTGGGGACTGGCGGCGAGCCTGTTCATGTATCCGGTCAATGCACGGATGAGTTATCACAGCATGATCACCAGCATGGAACCGGCTTTGCCCAGCCGTGGTTGTGTCGCCAGCCAGAATTTGAATGAAGCCATGCGCGCCATGCTCGATTACTGGATCGACTTGCGCACGCTCCCAGTGGGCTCGGCCTCCCAGAGTCATTGCCCGGCATTGCTGGTGCAATACGACGAAAATTCCCCCCCCGAACTGAATGCAGAATGGAAAAAAGAATGGGAGGGCAATCGACCAGGCAACCAATCCGAGCGTTTTGCTCTATATCGGCGTGCGCGGACAAAACACTGAATGGCACAAGCACCGATCAGTGCAATTGTTCTCGCTGGCGGTGCCGGACGACGCATGGGTGGCCAGGACAAGGGGCTGGTTAAATTTCACGATCAGCCGCTGGTGACGCATGTGCTGGCGCGCATCGTGCCCCAGGTGGACGAGATACTGATCAGCGCCAACCGCAATCTGGACGACTATCGAGCCTTGGGCTACCCGGTGGTGATAGATGCCCTGGATGGATTTCAGGGGCCGCTGGCAGGCGTGTGGGCGGGCTTGCACGCGGCGCACCATGAGTGGGTGCTCACGGTGCCCTGCGATACCCCGCAGCTGCCTGCCGATCTGGTGCAGCAGCTTGCCGCACCACTGCTGAAGGGACACGCGGAGATTGTCGTGGCCAGTGCCGGTGGACGTACTCATCCGGCCATCATGATATGCGCACGGCGTCTGACGGATGACCTCGGCAAGTATCTCGCTGGCGGTGGCCGTGCCGTGCATGCCTGGCAGGCGCGCCACCGTACTGCCACCGTTGAATTTACCGACGCAGCGGCGTTTATCAACGTGAACCAGCCAGAAGATTTGTCGGGCTGCTTGAATTAAACCTGGAAAAAGCAACTGCAGTCGTAGGGAACACAGGTCACGGAGTGGGCACGGATTCTCTTAGGAGAATTTGTTTTTCTCCTGATAGGCGAGCCCGGGAAAGTCACACTGCCCTTTTAACACAGTTCAATGCAGTCTGGGCAAGGTCACAATGTAATCATCCGGCACATGCCAGGCACGCGCAATTCCCAGTGCTCGTGTCTGATCCTCGGGGTGGACGAATACCATCATCTGCGCATCATGCAGCAGTGCCCAGGCTTCCAATGCCTGCCAGCGCCGCCCGCAGGATTCATCACCGAGATCGCTGCTGACTTCCACCACGGCCAGCGTCTCGCTGCCGGTATCCGGTTGTTTGGCCTGAATGTCAGGTTGTACATGGGTATTAAGTACGGGAACGATGAGCTCATCCGGTTCGCGAAACCCGGCCAGATCCTGCACAGCAAATTCATCATTGCCCATGGTTTTCAGAGTTTCGATTCCGGACTTCAGCATGTTTATACGTTCCAGTTGAATTGCGTCGGGTAACATGGAAAGAGACATGGTGTACTCCTGTATTTGTAATCAGGGCTCTTAAATATAGACCACATCACCAATCTGTCAGCCGCAAAAAGAATGTCGGACGTTTTTACAGGCGTTCTGAAAGATGAGGGACGTATTGACGTAACAAATTGATTTTGTTTGTAGGGAGTTGCGTGGCACGGAGTTTGCTCAATCGCCCTTGGATACCTGCTGGATTATTGCGATTCAATTTTGGGGCGGCACACCATGTACCTTGTTCTGAGCATTATCTTCAGTTGCCTGGCAGCGTTCTTCTATGTACCCGATTTTCTGGATATCCCGTTTGGCGTGATGACCGCGCGCCTGCTGTTTGAACAGCTGGGTTTTGTCATTACCGTACTGGCAGGTTTGGCTACATTCTCCCACTCGGTTGAAAAAGAGGGGGTCTGGCCATGGAACCGTTGCCGTATGCCGAGCCGCAAGGCGCACTCCGCAGATCGCGACTGACGCACAATCCCCGGCTTCCGGGGTAAAATGGCGGCTTTGCAACCCCGCTTCCAGCCGCCATGCCCGTCAACCTGCTTCCCCCCCAGTCTGAACAGCTTTTACCCGTTGCCGGCGTCAACATCGGCATTGCCAGCGCAGGCATCAAGAAACCCGGCCGACGCGATGTGACCGTCATGCAGCTCGCCCCCGGCAGCCGCGTGGCCGGCGTGTTCACGCAAAACCGCTTCTGCGCCGCGCCGGTGACGGTCGCCAGGCGCCATCTGCAAAAAGCCGCGCCGCGCGCATTGATCATCAACACCGGCAACGCCAATGCGGGTACCGGCGAGGCCGGCATGCAGGCGGCCAAGGCGGTGTGCGAGGCGCTCGCCGGTCTGGCCGGCTGTGCCGAGCGCGAAGTGCTGCCGTTCTCCACCGGCGTGATCATGGAGCCGCTGCCCGCCGACAAGATCATCGCGGCACTGCCCGCCGCCCTGGCTGATTGCCGCGCCGATAACTGGTTCGCCGCCGCCCACGCCATCATGACCACCGATATCGTCGCCAAGGCGCTGTCCAGGCAAGTGCAGGTTGGCGGGAAGACGGTGACCATCACCGGCATCGCCAAGGGCTCCGGCATGATCCATCCCAACATGGCGACCCTGCTGGGCTACGTGGCGACCGACGCCGCCGTGGGCCAGGATGCGCTGCAGGCAATGGTCAAACACGCAGCCGACCAATCGTTCAACTGCATCACCGTGGACGGCGATACCTCCACCAACGACTCGTTCATGCTGATCGCCACCGGCCAGGCAGGCAACGCCGAAATCACCGACACCGCCAGCACCGATTACGCTGCGCTGTTAGCTGCGGTGACAGAGGTATCCACTTGGCTCGCCCAGGCCATCGTGCGGGACGGGGAAGGCGCGACCAAATTCATGACCATCCGCGTCGAAGGCGGCCGCAGCCAACAGGAATGCCGCCAGATCGGCTACGCCATTGCCCATTCGCCGCTGGTGAAAACCGCCTTTTTCGCTTCCGACCCCAACCTCGGGCGCATCCTTGCCGCCATCGGCTATGCGGGTGTGGATGACCTCGATGTAAATACGCTGCAGCTCTACCTCGACGACGTACTGGTGGCGGAAAACGGCGGCCGCGCAGCAAGCTACCAGGAAGCCGACGGCCAGCGCGTGATGAAGCAGCCGGAAATCACCGTGCGTGTGGTGCTTAACCGGGGTGATGCGGCCGCTACCCTGTGGACCTGCGATTTCTCCTACGACTACGTGAAAATCAATGCCGAATACCGCAGCTGACCTGGCGCAATTGCTGGCGCGCGCAGAACGCGTGCTGGCGCGGCTGGAAGCCTGGCTGCCGGCCGCGCCGCCGGCCACCGACTGGGACGCGGCGATCGCTTTCCGATGGCGCAAGCGCGCCGACACCGGCTGGATCGAAGCCGTGCCGCATCCGCACAAAATCGAACTGGCGCACCTCACCGGCATCGACGAGCAAAAACAGCGCATCGAACAGAACACGCGCCAGTTCCTGGCCGGCCGCCCGGCCAACAACGTGTTGCTGACCGGCGCGCGCGGTACCGGAAAATCCTCGCTGGTGAAAGCGTTGCTGAGCCAGTTTGCACCCAAAGGCCTGCGCCTGATCGAAGTGGACAAGTCCCACCTGGTGGATCTGGCGGATATCGCCGAACAGCTGGTCGGGCGGCGCGAGCGCTTTATCGTGTTTTGCGACGACCTTTCGTTCGAGACCGGCGAACCGGGCTACAAGGCGCTCAAGGCGGTGCTTGACGGCGCCATCGCAGCGCCGCCGGACAATGTGCTGGTCTACGCCACCTCCAACCGCCGCCACCTGATGCCCGAATACATGGCAGAAAACGAACTCACCCGCCACGTCGGCAATGAGGTGCATCCATTCGAGGCGGTGGAAGAAAAAGTCTCGCTGTCGGAGCGCTTCGGCCTGTGGCTGTCGTTTTACCCGTTCGACCAGGAGATCTATCTGGCCATCGTGCAAACCTGGCTCGATGCCCTCGGCGTAACGGTTAAGGATTCCGATGCGATGCGCCGCGCCGCGCTGCAATGGTCGCTGGAGCGTGGCGCGCGTTCCGGGCGGGTGGCGTGGCAGTTTGCGCGCGATTTCGCCGGGCGGCAGCGCGGAGGCAAGCGCAAATAACAACGATCAGCGACGGGGCCGATCACAGACCCAGCCTGTACCCACAGCCCGGATGACCAAATCATCCGGGCTTTTTTGCCTACGGCGTGCGCGTTAAGTCTGCGTTAATAATTCCCCGCGTATTCTCCCGGTCATGCTTACGTACACCGCGTTGGCAGAGCATGGAAGGGGAAAAATCATGAATAAGCTGTTGAACAGAGTGCCGGAAGTGACGTTATTTTTCTGGCTGATCAAGATCATGGCCACCACGGTGGGTGAAACGGCGGCTGATTTTCTGTCGGCCACACTGAACCTGGGTTTGGGTCTTACCTCCTACATTATGGGCGGCCTGTTGGTTGTCGCCCTGTTGATCCAGTTCAAGCTGAAACGTTATGTCCCTTCAAGTTACTGGCTGGTGGTTGTGCTGGTCAGTATCGTCGGCACACTGATCACCGACAGGCTGGTCGATGAAGCGGGCGTGAGCCTGGTGACCACAAGTATGATTTTCGGCGCCGCATTGGTAGCGACATTTGCGCTCTGGTACGCCAGCGAAAAAACGCTGTCCATACACTCGATATTCACAGCTAAAAGGGAGCTGTTCTATTGGGCGGCCATTCTGTTTACCTTTGCTCTGGGTACCGCCGCAGGCGACCTGTTTGCCGAGGGCATGCATCTGGGTTACGCACCTTCCGCATTCATTTTTGGCGGGGTCATCGCGGCGATCACCTTTGCGCACTATGTCTTCAAGTTGAACGCCGTACTGGCATTCTGGTTGGCCTACATCCTCACGCGTCCGCTGGGTGCATCCATGGGCGATTTGTTGTCCCAACCGGTGACTAATGGCGGCATCGGCCTGGGCACTGTCGGCACCAGCGCGATTTTCATGGTGGCGATCATGAGTCTGGTGAGTTACATCAGTTCGCAGCGGAAGCGGCAGTTGCGTGCCGTATCCCTTGCGAAATAAGGCGGGCGGAGCTGGAAAGGGAACTTATGCAGCTTAAAATTTCCGCGCTGGTTGTGCTGCTGGGCGCATTTTCGGGCTGCGCCACTTATGCGCCCAAGCCGCTGCCCGATCGGGTGAGTTTGCTGCAGTCGGCGGCATCGATCACGCTCGACCCGGCGCGCTTGCCGTTCCGCAATCTGTCCAGCCACAGTTTCAACCCCGCCGACGGGCTGGACATGGACGAAGTGGCGATGCTGGCTGTCGCCAACAATCCGCAACTTCGGCAGGCAAGAGATGCGCTCGGCATTGCCCGCGCGCAGTCATTCGCCGCCGGGCTATTGCCCGATCCGCAACTGGGCGTCACCGCCGACCACCCCACCAATGGCACGGTGGGCAATACCAATGCCTTCAATTTCAATCTGAACTACGACGTCAACGCGCTGTTGCTACGCTCCTCGCGCAAAGGCGCTGCACAGGCGGAAACACAGCGGGTGAATCTGGATCTGCTGTGGCAGGAATGGCAGGTGGTGAGCCAGGCGCGCCTGCTGTTCACCCAACTCACTGCGCAGGAAGCGCTGATGGCGCAGTTGCAAACGGCGCGCAAGCTACTGGACGACCGTTATCAAAAAAGTCAGCAGGCGCTGGCGGCGGGCAATGTCACCCTCGATATGGCCAGCGCAGACCTGATCGCGTTGCAAAATGTCGAGCGCCAAATCAACGATCTGGAACGCGGCCGCCTGAAAAATCAGGCCAGTTTGAATAGCCTGTTGGGATTGCTGTCCACCACGCATCTGTCGCTGGTAGGCGAACCGCACGCCACGCTGATGGACGCCGCAGCAGTACACAAGGATTTGCTCGCCCGGCTCAATCAGCGCCCCGATCTGCAGGCACTGCAAGCGGGCTATCGCTCCCAGGAAGAAAAGTTTCGCGGCGCGGTCTTGGCGCAGTTCCCGGCGCTCAATGTTGGGCTGACCCGGGCACGTGACACCAGCGGCCTGTATACCATGGGCTTTGGCATGACGCTGAGCCTGCCGATTTTCAACCGTAACCGCGGCAATATCGCGATTGAAAATGCCACGCGCACGCAATTGTTCGATGCATACCAGGATCGGCTCAACAGCGCCTACAGCGAAGTCGCCATCGCGCTGGAGAATCAGCCCTTGCTGCAAAACCAGTTACTACGCACCCGCGCAGGCGAGCAACAACTGCAAGTGGTTGCCCGGCGCGCTCAGGCAGCGTTTCAAGCGGGCAATCTGGCCGCCGCCGATTATGTGCGCCTGCAAACCGCATTGCTGGATAAACAGACCGAAGCCATCAATTTGCAGGAAGCCTTGATGGAACAACAGATCGCGCTGGAAACCCTGCTGGGCCCCGACCTTCCCGCGCAAGCCAAATAACAGGAGAACGAACCATGCGCCGCGAATTGATTTTACTGGGCTGGCTGCTTGCCGTCAGCCCGGTGTGGGCAGCCGATCCCCCCAGTGTTGCAGTGCAAACCGTGGCGCTGAAACAACAGATGATGGCCGACACGATATCCGGCTATGGCGTGGTGTCGCCGGATACGCGCAGCCTGCAAAACATCAATTTGCCGCGGGCCGGGCAGGTCGTCAGCCTGCTGGTGAATGCCGGGCAAGTGGTGAAAAAAGGCACCCCACTGCTGGAGTTTGGCACCGGCACGGATGCCGCGCTGAGCTATCAGCAGGCCGTTGTGGCCGTGCGTTTTGCCGCGGGCGAAGTGACGCGTATCGAGCAACTGGTGAGCCAGCAACTCGCCACCCAATCGCAATTGGGGGCGGCGAAAAAATCCCTGGCGGATGCCCAGGCAGCCTTGCAGGCCCAGCAAAAAATGGGCAATGGGCGCAGTCTGGAACGCGTTGCGGCACCGTTTGACGGCGTGGTGGCGAGCATTTCGGCCGCGCAAGGCGACCGGCTGGCTGCTGGTGCGCCGGTGCTGCAGATGGCGCGTGATGGCGGCCAGCGCGTGGTGCTGGGCGTGGAGCCGGAAGACGTGATGCGCGTACATCCGGGTCAGACCGTGAGCGTGGCGTCGGTATTCAATGACACGCGCCGGGTAACCGGACGGGTGACCCAGGTATATGGCATGGTCAATCCGCAAACCCAGTTTGTCGACGTGCTGGTGGACATACCCCATGGCGGTTTGATCGCCGGGACGCGTGTGCACGCGACCATCCAGCTGGGCCAACAACCTGCCTGGGTGGTGCCGCGTTCCGCCGTGCTGCGTGATGCGCAGGGTGCTTATCTGTTTCAGGTTCAGGCAGGCAAGGCGCACCGTGTAAATGTGCACACAGGATTGGAGCAGGGCGGGGTGGTGGCAGTGAGCGGCAGTTTCAATACACAGCAGCCGGTGGTCAGCCTGGGCAATTATGAATTACAGGATGGGATGGCGGTACGCGGGAGCGGCCAATGAACTTCACCCAGTGGATGCAGGGGCATCGGCGCTCGATATTGTTCCTGCTGGTGTTGCTGGCGCTGGCGGGCGCGCTGGCTGCATTCAGGTTGCCGGTGACCCTGTTTCCCAACGTGGATTTTCCGCGCGTGCTGGTATCGCTGGATGCGGGCGACCGCCCGGCGGATTTGATGATGCTGTCGGTCACCCAGCCGGTGGAGGAGGCAGTGCGGCGCGTGCCCGGCGTGCGCGATGTGCGCTCCACCACCAGCCGGGGTACGGCGGAGGTGTCGATCAGTTTCGACTGGGGCATCGACATGGGCCTGGCCACCTCGCAGGTAAATGAAGCGATTACCCAGATCCTGCCAAACCTGCCGCCGGGAACCCAGATGTCGACCAAGCGCATGGACCCGACGGTATTCCCGATTCTGGCGTACAGCCTGACCTCGAAAACGCAATCGCAAACGGCGCTCTATGATCTGGCGCGTTATCAGTTGCGTCCGCTGCTCTCCAGTGTCAACGGTGTGGCGCGCATCGAGGTGATCGGCGGCGCGCAGGAGGAGTACGAAGTCACCGTGGATCCGGCGCGATTGCTGGCGTATGGATTGACGCTGACGGACGTCGCGCAGGCCTTGAGCGCGGCCAATGTGGTCACTGCGGTGGGGCGGCTGGAGGATCATTACAAGCTGTATCTGGCGATTGCCGATGCACGCCTGAAAAATGTAAAACAGATCGGCAGTACGGTCATCAAGAGCGGGACCAGCGGGATCGTACGCCTGGAAGACGTGGCGAAAGTGAGCGACGGTGTCGTGCCGCAATGGATCAAGGTCAATGCGGATGGCCGTCCGGCGGTGCTGTTCAACATCTACCAGCAGCCCGGCAGCAACAGCGTGCAGATTGCGCGCGACGTGCAGGCCAAGCTCGCCGCCTATCACTCGCAACTGCCGGCGGGGGTGAAACTCGCCAACTGGTACGACCAGAGCGTGCTGGTGCTGGACTCGGCCGCCAGCGTGCGCGATGCGATCATGATCGGCACCGGGCTGGCGGTGCTGGTGCTGTTCGCCTTTCTGCGCAACATCAAAATCACCCTGATCGCCGCCGTGGTCGTGCCCACCGTGCTGGCGGCGACGGTGGTGTTGCTGTATGTCCTGGGCATGAGCTTCAATATCATGACCCTGGGCGGCATGGCGGCGGCAGTGGGGCTGATTATCGACGATGCAATCGTGATGATCGAGCACATCGTGCGGCGCCTGCGCGGTGCGACCGGCGCGCATCACGGCCGGGTGATGGCGGCAGCGATGGAATTCATGCGCCCGCTGGCGGGCTCGTCGGCTTCCACCATCATCATCTTTTTGCCGCTGGCGTTTCTGACCGGCGTGACCGGCGCGTTTTTCAAGGCGCTGTCGCTGACCATGGCGTCGGGGCTGATCATTTCCTTTCTGGTGACGTGGCTGGCGGTGCCGCTGCTAGCGGATCATTTTCTCACCGAAAAGGACGCCAACCAGAAGGAAGGCGGGCGCCTGACCGAATGGATGCACCGCCGCTATACCGCGCTGATGCAACGCGTGCTGGCGCGACCGGTGTTGATACTGCTGCTGGTCGTGCCCTTGCTCGGCGTGGGTGTGCTGGCATATACCCAGGTCGGTTCCGGTTTCATGCCGTCTATGGATGAAGGCGGCTTCATTCTCGACTACCGTGCCGCACCGGGCACCTCGCTCACCGAGACCGACCGCCTGTTGCAGCAGGTGGAAGCGATCATCAAGGCCAACCCGAATGTGGACACTTATTCGCGCCGCACCGGCACGCAATTGGGCGGAGGCCTGACCGAAGCCAACGAAGGCGACTTTTTTATCCGCCTGAAAGCCGGCAAGCGTCCGCCGATCGAGACGGTGATGGACGACATCCGCAGCCAGGTCGAACAGCAGGTACCCGGTCTCAAAATCGAGCTGGCGCAGCTGATGGAAGACGTCATCGGCGATCTCACCTCGGTGCCGCAGCCGATCGAAATCAAGCTGTTTTCCGATAACCCGGACGAGCTCTCGGCGAGCGCGAAAAAAGTACAGGCAGCGATCAACAAGGTACCCGGCGTGGTGGATACGCGCGACGGCATCAACCCGGCCGGCGACGCGCTGGAAATCCGCGTGGACCGGGTCAAGGCGGCGCTGGAGGGAATGAACCCGGACAGCATCACGCAAACCCTGAGCGGCTATCTGTCCGGCGTGGTCACCACGCAAATGCAGAAAGGCCCGAAACTGGTCGGCGTGCGCGTATGGATTCCGCAGGATCAGCGCGCCATCACCCCGGACGTGGGCAAGCTGTTGATCCGCGCGCCCGACGGGCATGTGTTCCCGCTCAGCCGCGTGGCGCAGATTGTGCCGATCAGCGGCCAGCCGCAAATCCGGCGCGAAAACCTCAAGCGCATGGTGGCCGTTACCGGGCGCATCAGTGGGCGCTCCATGGGGCCGGTCATCGCCGATATCCAGAAAATCATGGCGCAGCCGGACCTGCTGCCGAAAGGCATGTACTTCGAGCTGGGCGGTGTTTACAAGCAGCAGCAAATCGCTTTCAAGGGCTTGATGGCGGTATTCATCGCGGCGATCGGGCTGGTGTTTCTGCTGTTGCTGTTTCTGTACGAAAGCTTCCGCATGGCGCTGGCAATACTGGCGATTCCGTTGCTGGCGGTATCGGCGGTGTTTATCGGGCTGTGGGTGACCGGCATCGAGCTCAATATCTCGGCGATGATGGGCATGACCATGATTATCGGCATCGTCACCGAGGTCGCGATATTCTACTTTTCCGAGTACCGCGATCTGATCCGAGAAATGCCGTTCTCGCAAGCGCTGATCGAGGCCGGCAAAAACCGCATGCGCCCCATCGCCATGACCACCTTCGCCGCCATTCTCACGCTGCTGCCGTTGGCGTTTGCCATCGGTCAGGGTTCCGCCATGCAGCAGCCACTGGCGGTGGCCATCATTGCCGGGCTGGCGGTGCAGCTGCCGCTGGTGCTGCTGGTGATGCCGGTGCTGTACTGGCTGCTGGCAGGCAAAAAAGACGAATCAGCCGGGTAACACACTGTTACAGTTTGGCTGTACTCGGAAATGTGGCAGAAACGCCTGTCGGTCATGATGCAAGCGTGGATTCGAAAACGAATCGCCACATCACGACAAGGAGATGAATCATGCGTACAACCCAACTGACTGCCGGCGCAATTGCCCTGATGGCGCTGAGCACCGCTGCGCTGGCAGATCGCCCGGAATATTTCAACGACCGTGCACGCGTACTTTCCTCCACGCCGATCTATCAGCAGGTGAACGAGCCGCGTCGCGAATGCTGGACCGAAACGGTGGACGGCGGATACCGGAATGAGCCACGTTCCTACGGCGGCGCCCTCATCGGCGGCGTGGTAGGCGGATTGCTGGGCAATACCGTGGGTCGAGGCAATGGCCGTACCGCCGCAGCCGCTGTAGGCGCGGTGACCGGCGCGCTGGTGGGCGACAACATCAGCAACAATGGCCGCCGCGGCGATGGCTACTATCAGCCGCGCCAGGTGGAGCGTTGCCAGACCCGCGACAACTATCGTCAGGTGGTGTCCGGCTACAATGTGGTGTATCGCTACCGCGGCCGCAACATGAGCACCACGCTGCCCTACAACCCGGGCCGCTTCATCGACGTGAATGTGGCGGTTGCTGAAAATCGTGGCGGTTACGGCGGCGACTACCGCGGCGACTATCGCGGCGGGTACCGGCAGGTTCGCCAGCACCGCGGCTGGAATGACGACAATGACGATTGATGGTTTGCGTCATGGCCATGTCGCGGGCAGGATGGTTAACGTCTGAATTCACCAACCTGCGCGTTTTTTCGCGCAGATTCGGTGTAATGGATTGTTATGCCCTTTCTGAAACCTCCCGAACAAGTTCATCAACACTGGATCCAGAAAAGCTGTTGTCATTCCTCCATGTGCTTACACTGCGTTTCTGCACACGAAACTGATCTCCATCGTCCATGATTCGATAACTAGGCGTTCCACACAAAACAGGGTATCCATCCTCGATTTTCCAATCGAGTACAGAAGAGCGTACCTCGTGCAGCTTGGCCATGAACGAAGATGCTGTTTGGAATCGCTTTGCATCGTCCAGATGACAGGCTTTCCTTATGACCCTCTTTAGATTCTCGGGAACCCATGGGGGCATCGAAGCAAGATCCAATATTCGTCCGGAGTAGATTCGTGTCTTTATGCACTGATCAACATAAGCATCTTCATCCGAAGGTGTGCCGAGGGACTTTAAGTGCCGTAGCTCTTTCCGTGAAAGCCACGCCATCCCATCGTAAGGAAGATATCCGCCGAGCAGTTGGTAAAGTACGATTCCAGCTTGGTATATATCTCCGGGCATACCGTAGAAGCTCGTGCTTATAGTCTCTGGCGGTCGGTATAAAAGGGAATGGCTCGATGCAGGTATTACTGAACAGCCTTCAGGTATCCGTTTTACAGCCCCAAAGTCCCCAATGACTGCGTGATGGTTGTCTGTTACGTAGATGTTTGATGGCTTTAGGTCTCGATGCAAGAAACGCTTCGCGTGTAGGTGACTAAGTCCATCCAAAATCTGATACGTGAAGTCAAGGGCTCCCAAATTTCCGATGTTCGTACGTTCCAAAACGTCGTCTAAATCACCGTTACTACAAGCAGGTGTGAGGAAATATGCCCAAATATTATCGATAAGCCCCGCATCGTGAATGGGTAGAACGTAATCTGACGCTATGGACGCAAGTTGATTTGGCTCGGCGTGATACTCCGACTTTCCACCCCAGTAATAAAACTTGACTGCTATAGCCTTATTAGTAATTTTGTTTGTTCCGAAGAAGACATAGCCATTAGCCGCTTTAGCATCTTCCTTCGTGAAGCGGATGTTCTTCGAGAGAGTGTGCAATGCATCTTTGATTACAGCTGGGGCATTAACACCGTTGAGATACAAGCTGGTCATTTGGTGGATTTCATAATCGCAGTGCAGGCAGTCAGGAAAGCCTCGTGCTGGTACTTGTTCAAAGATTTAGGGATGTCGAATTTGTATTTTCTATTAGCCGCGCTGATAGTTGCGGATGGTAGCAAGATCACACCACAGTCACCGGCCAGTTGAATGATGCCTTCGATCTTGAATGTGACTGGACCCCCAGCGAACTCACCCTTCTTGCTTCGTTTCTTGATGGCGATGCATTCAATAGTATTGTCGCGCGCGAACCCGCTGACTAGAGCACTGAACGACTTAACTTGGCCCGTGTCTTCATCGTCCTGTAGTGCTATCCGCTTTGTATCAAGTTGGGAGTGAGAGATTTCACCATCTTCGATTTCAGCGACCGCGATGATTGCTTCGCTACCTTTTATTTCTATTCCACAAACCTTCATAGGTTGCTCCCAGAGGCATAATAGTCATTAGCCGGATGCTGGCCTCCGGACTTTTTTAATAGCACCGACACGCATCATGCCATTGTATTTTGTTGATACGCAATGGTTTTCACGGCTTGTCGCCCGCTGCTGAGACATGCTTCATTCGATGATTAAGCAGCCCTTCAAAAAATTTACATACGTTAAGTCCACCTTAAGTTGCCCGGTTCAGAATGCAATCTCGGTAAGGCAATGTCGCCTGGCCGCATTGACTGGATCAGGAGCAATATCATGAGTAAGCAAGCATTTAAAAGCGTTCGTAGTCCTCACTTCGTTTCCATTTTAATCGCCGCCGCGCTGTTAGGCGGCGTCGTTTCCGCCCAGGCTTATACAGGTGAGAAATTGGCCCACAATGCCAAAGTCACCATGGCCGAGGCACGCACCATTGCCCTCAAGGCACACCCCGGCAAGATTACTGACGAGGAGCTGGAAAAGGAAAATGGCGGCAGCGGATTGCGCTATTCGTTTGATATCCGTCAGGGTAAAGTTACCCATGAGGTCGGCGTGGATGCGCAATCCGGCAAGGTGCTGGAAAACAAGGAAGAAGGCCCCAACCCCGACTAAATGAACGAGGCCTGCATAGCCCCGCCCCTTGGCGGGGTTTTTGCGCTGGTCATTTGCGGTTTGCGACTATGGGATGAACCGGGCAGAGTGCGAAGATGCAAAGGCGGGAGAAAATCAATGAGAATACTGCTGGTGGAAGACGACGCGATGATAGGCGAAAGCGTCGAGGAAGGTCTGCACGGCGAAAACTACGCGGTGGACTGGGTGCGCGACGGGCGCGGTGCGGAGCTGGCGCTGGGCAATCAGGTCTACGACCTGGTACTGCTGGATCTGGGGCTGCCGAAAAAGCAGGGGCTGGAGGTGCTGACGGATTACCGCAAGTGCGGCGGCGCAGCGCCGGTGCTGATTCTGACCGCGCGCGATGCCACCCCGGATCGGGTCAAGGGGCTGGACGCAGGCGCGGACGATTACCTGGTCAAGCCGTTTGACCTGGATGAGTTGTTCGCGCGCGTGCGCGCCTTGTTGCGGCGTCACGCGGGGCGCGCCCAGCCGGGCATCAGCCATGCCGGACTCACCCTCGACCCGGCCAGCCACGAGGCCAGTTTTCAGGGCCAGCCGCTGACCTTGTCGGCGCGTGAATTCGCGCTGTTGCAGGCGTTGCTCGACCCGCCCGGCCGGGTGTTGTCGCTGGCGCAACTGGAGGAGAAACTCTACGGCTGGAATGAGGAAATCGAGAGCAACGCGGTGGAGGTGTACATCCATCGCCTGCGCAAAAAACTCGGCGCCGATTTCATCCGCAACGTGCGCGGCGTCGGCTACAAAGTGGCCAACCCGGCATGAGGCCATTACGCCAGCAGTTGCTGATCTGGTTATTGGGTGGGATGCTGCTCAGCTCGCTGCTGGCCGGGGCAGTGCTGTATCTGCAGGTGCACGAGGAAGCCAATGAGTTGTTTGATTATCAGCTCAAGCAGATGGCTGCCTCATTGCCCGCGCAACTCACCTTACCCACGCCACCTTTATGGGGCCCGGACCCCGAGGAAGATCAGGATATCGTGATGCAAGTGTGGGACCGCAACGGACAGCCGCTGTATGCCTCCAATCGGGCGCTTGCATTGCCGCGCTATCTGCCCAACGGGTTTCATACGGTGACGACCCGGGATGAGCAGTGGCGTGTTTACGCGATTACACGGCATGGCCATATTATTCAGGTAGCGCAGCCTACCTCGGTGCGTCAGGAACTGGCCGCCGGGCTGGCCGCGCGCTCGCTGTTGCCGTTTGCCGTTTTGATTCCGGCGCTGGCACTGCTGATATGGGTGGCGGTGGGGCGGAGTCTGGCGCCGCTGCAGCGTGTCGCCGATGCGTTGCGGCGACGTAGCCCCGATGCCATGCAGGCATTGCCAAACGACAATCTCCCGCCGGAAATACGTCCCTTGGTGGACGCCTTGAATAATCTGCTGGAACGCCTCGAAGAGGCGCTTGCCACGCAGCGCGCATTTGTCGCCGATGCGGCGCATGAACTGCGCACTCCGCTCGCCGCGTTAAAGCTGCAACTGCAACTGGCCGAGCGCGCCGACACGCCGGCTGCGCGCACGGCCGCCATCGCCAAACTGCATGAACGCCTGGATCGTGCCACCCATCTGGTCGCCCAACTGCTCACATTGGCACGTCAGGAACCGCGCATGGCGACGCGCAAGTTCGCGGCGGTGAATCTGGCTGAACTTGTCCGGCAAGTGGTTGCCGACCGCAGCCCGCTGGCGGAGCGCCGCAATATTGATCTGGGTGTCGCCGCGGATGCCGTGGAGGTGGGCACGCAGGGAGACGCCGACAGCTTGCGCATCCTGCTCGGCAATCTGGTGGACAACGCCATCCGTTACACGCCATCGGGCGGCCGGGTGGATGTCAATGTGCAACGGGCGAACGGCCAGCCTGTGCTCAGCGTGCTGGATAACGGGCCGGGCATCCCCATCGAAGAACGCGAACGCGTGTTCGACCGCTTTTACCGGCGCGAAGGCAGCGGTGTGACCGGCAGTGGATTGGGATTGGCGATTGTGCAAAACATTGCTGAGCAACACGGTGCGGTGGTGGTGCTTACCGATAACCCGGAAGGTTCGGGGCTGCGCGTTGAGGTGCGTTTTCCGGGATAAAATTACGCATAATCCCAATGCGCCCCGAACATGCCATCCTTAAAATTACAATTCAGCCACAGAGATCACAGAGATAAAACGACGGGCTGCAGTTAATATTGGTTTCGCCCTCCAGATGCACCGAAAAACATGTGGAACCCGCTTTATCTCTGTGTTCTCTGTGATCTCTGTGGCGACCTGATTTTTTCAAATTCATGCATATTTGGTTCGATATTTCCTTCCACGGCTACGGCCATTTAGCACAGGCCGCCGAGGTCATCAACGCTTGCGCGATACAGCACCCCGATCTGCGGCTGACGGTGAAATGCGCCGCGCCGCGTGAGGTCATCGCGCGCCGCATCCGCGTGCCCTTTACCCACATCCAGTCTGCCAGCGACGTGACCATGGCGATGGTCAGTGCGGTGGAAGTGGACGCAGACGCCAGCGCGCGCGGCTATCAGGTATTTCATCGCGACTGGGCACGGCATGTGGCGGATTACACTGTGCTGTTGCGCCATGCCGCGCCCGACGTGGTGCTCGCTAACGTCGCCTACCTGCCGCTGGCAGCAGCCAAACGTGCAGGTATCCCTGCTGCCGGGCTGTGCTCGCTCAACTGGGCGGACATCTATGCGCATTACTGCGGCGGGCGTCCCGAAGCCGCTGAAATACTGGGCGAGATGCGCGCGGCCTACGCCGGGGCGGAGCGCTTCATCCGACTCGAGCCCGCCATGCCCATGCATGACTTGCCGAACCGTGTCGCTGTGGGCCCGGTGGCCCAATACGGGCAATCGTTGCGCGCGCATATCAACAGGCAACTGGGGTTGAATCCAGATGAAAAACTGGTGCTGGTGAATATGGGCGGCATGCATTTCAGGCCGCCGATGGAATCCTGGCCACGCCTGCCCGGGGTGACATGGCTGGTGCAGCAGGATTGGCGCGTGCAGCATGCTGACGCGTATGCCTTCGAACCGCTGGGCATGGCGTTTACCGATGTGCTGGCGTCGTGCGATGCGGTAATCGGCAAACCGGGCTATGGGCTGTTCGCCGAAGCGGCGGTCAATGGCGTGCCATTGCTCTATCTGCGACGTGTGGACTGGCCGGAAGAGCTGTATCTGGTTGACTGGCTGGTACGAAATGGTCGCTGTCTGGAGGTGTCGGCAGCGGCTATCGCCAGCGGTGAGCTAGCGAGTGACCTGGCCGCGCTATGGGCGCAACCGTGCCCCCCACCGGTACGGTCGAACGGGGCGCAGCAGGTGGTTAAAATTATCGCGGAGATGTTGAAAAATCCGCCCGTCTGAAACGCCACCGCCCCGGCTGCATGGCGCAGGCCGGGGCGGCGGTTTGCATCAGTCTAAAGTTACGCGACCTTGGCGATGATTGCGCCGAGCTTGATGCTCAGCCCGGCGGCAACCCAGCTAGCGTAATCCGGGTCGGCCCTGTAGCGGCGTCCAAACTGACGCACCCGGGATCACGCGAGATCGAAGCGATCGAGGTTCATCACTTTGTTCCAGGCCGCTACAAAATCATGGACGAACTTCTCCTGTGCGTCCGAACTGCCATAGGCTTCAGCCAGCGCCCGCAGCTGGGAATTCGAACCGAAGACCAGGTCGATGCGGGTGCCGGTCCACTTGCGTTCGCCCGTTACGCGGTCGGTTCCCTCAAACACGTCTTCAGCATCCGGCACTGGTTTCCAGCTCGTGCCCATGTCGAGCAGGTTGACGAAGAAGTCGTTGGTGAGCGCCCCCGGCTGTTTGGTGAAGACACCGTGCTGGGACTGTCCGAAGTTGGCATTCAGGGCGCGCATGCCACCCACCAGCACCGTCACCTCGGGTGCGGTAAGCGTCAGCAACTGTGCCTTGTCGAGCAGCAGCTCCTCGGCCGAGATGGAGTACTTGGCCTTCTGGTAGTTGCGGAAGCCGTCCGCGATGGGCTCGAGCACGGCGAAGGCGTTCGCATCGGTTTGCTCCTGCGAGGCGTCCATGCGCCCCGGCGTGAACGGTACCGTCACGGCGTGACCGGCATTCTTCGCCGCCTGCTCGACCCCGGCGCAACCCGCCAGCACGATCAAGTCGGCCAGCGAGATCTTCTTGCCGCCCGCGTTGAACTCACGCTGGATGGATTCGAGCTTGCCAAGCACCTTGGCCAGTTGCGTGGGCTGGTTGGCTTCCCAGTCCTTCTGCGGCGCCAGACGAATGCGCGCGCCGTTGGCGCCGCCGCGCTTGTCGGAACCGCGGAACGTGGACGCCGAGGCCCAGGCGGTCGAGACCAGCTCCGAAACGGACAGCCCGGACGCCAGGATTTTGCCTTTGAGGGCGGCGGCGTCCTGGTCGTCGATCAAGGCATGATCGACGGCGGGGATGGGGTCTTGCCAGACCAGCTCTTCGGCAGGCACTTCGGGACCGAGATAGCGCGAACGCGGGCCCATGTCGCGGTGGGTCAGCTTGAACCAGGCGCGGGCAAAGGCATCGGCAAATTCTTGCGGGTTCTTGTGGAAGCGCCGTGCAATCGGTTCATAGATCGGATCCATGCGCATCGCCATGTCTGCAGCGGTCATGATGATCGGCACCCGCTTCGACGGATCGTCGGCGGCCGGAGCCTGGTTGCTGTCGGTCTCCCGCTTCGGCGTCCACTGCCAGGCGCCCGCCGGGCTTTTCTCCACGACCCACTCGTTGCCGAACAGCATGTCGAGATAGCTCATGTCCCATTGGGTCGGGGTCGGCGTCCACGAACCTTCCAGTCCGCTGCCGATCTGGTCGCCGCCCTTGCCGCTTTTGAAGCTGCTCTTCCAGCCCAGGCCCATCTGCTCGATGGGCGCGGCTTCGGGCTCCGGCCCCACGTGCGTGGCCGGACCCGCACCGTGGCATTTGCCGAAGGTGTGGCCGCCGCAGGTGAGCGCCACCGTCTCTTCGTCGTTCATCGCCATGCGCGCAAAGGTCTCGCGCACGTCGCGGCCGGACGCAACCGGATCCGGGTTGCCGCCCGGACCTTCCGGGTTGACGTAAATCAGGCCCATCTGCACCGCAGCAAGCGGATTTTCGAGCTCGCGCTCGCCGGAATAGCGCGTCTTGTCATCCAGCCATTTTTCTTCATTGCCCCAGTAGACGTCCAGCTCAGGCGCCCAAATATCCTCGCGTCCGCCGGCGAAACCGAAGGTCTTGAAGCCCATCGACTCCATGGCGACGTTGCCCGCAAGAACGATGAGGTCGGCCCAGGAGATTTTCCTGCCGTACTTCTGCTTGATCGGCCACAGCAGCCGGCGCGCCTTGTCGAGGTTGACATTGTCGGGCCAGCTGTTGAGCGGTGCGAAACGCTGATTGCCGTGCCCCGCGCCGCCGCGGCCGTCGCCGGTGCGGTAAGTCCCGGCACTGTGCCACGCCATGCGGATGAAAAAAGGGCCGTAGTGGCCGTAATCCGCCGGCCACCAGTCCTGCGAGTCGGTCATCAGGGCGGTGAGATCCTTTTTCACGGCCGCAAGGTCGAGCTTCTTGAATTCCTCAGCGTAGTTGAAGTCCTCACCCATCGGGCTGGACTGCGGGGTATGCTGGTGCAGGATTTCGAGGCGCAACTGGTTCGGCCACCAATCATGGTTGGATTTTCCAGTGCCGGCGGTGGGATGGAATGGGCATTTCGCTTCGGTTGTCATGTGTTTCTCCAATGAAAGTTAGAATCAATGACGCGGCCCGATTTGGAGTCCGGCTACGATCTTGTGAAAGGCGGGTTACCGTGCATGTGCCGCAGGTACATCTGCATCCCTTGCATGCTCACGGGTTAGGCGTTGAAATGCGCCCTCTTTTCCATCAGCTGATAATCCTGCATCAGTACCGGACTGCGCGGGTCGGCCGTTTGCGAATTCTGGTTGCGGGCTACAGGCATAACGGCGGTGGGGGGCATATAAGGGCATTCGCGCATTTTCATCTCCTTTGATCCGCATAGTGAACATTCTGTACAGACATGCGTGCGCCTGTGCAGTCTCCATTCAAGACCATGCAACATCATTTAACCAATTGTTTATTTCAAACCTTGCAATTGAAATTTGCTATTGCGGTTTGTTTTATCAGGAGGCAAGACGGCAATGCGCGCAGCGGCCGCTATGAAGTCGTAGTAAAGCGTCATTCATCGCGGCTGATGGTTTTCCATCATAAATCTACTTTTCCAGAGACTCTCAACCCTGCCACTGGCGAGTCCTGCCCACATCCACGTGGACAAAATCGGAGTTGGGGTAATAGCCCACGCCGCCGCCTCGCAGCATGAGTGCCGCGCGGCGCACCTGGATAAGTTCACGACCGGGAACACGAATATCGGCGGCCATGCCATCCAGATGCATGCTGTGTTTGGCTACCCCTTGGCTGCGTGCTGCGAGCATGGCATTGGTGGCGGGAGAGCGGTAGCCGGAAATAATATGGAAAGGCTGGCGGGCATCAATCACAGTATTTAAGCGGTACAGCAAATCAAGCAGCTCGGGCGCCATGATCCTGGTCTCATCATTGCGGAAATCACGCAGAATGTGGTTGATGTCGTTCAGCGCCTGGGGGATGTAGGCACCTTCTGCCCAGTAGACGGTCTGGAGGTTTTCCCCGGTATGAATATTATAAAAAGCCAATGATCGTTCCGGCGCCAGAACTCCGCTCAGTGTTGCGCGAGCGGGTGAAGAGGCCAGTCCCGCTGCGGCAGCCAGCACCCCCAGTTTTAGAAATTTACGGCGGTTTGAGTCTTTCATGGCGTATCTCCATTTTGAACCGGGGCTGGTAACTCAACTTCGCGGGCCAGCCCTTCTCTCAGTCGAATCGTGTTGTCTACCTTATGCCAATCTATCAGGTTACTCAACCCTCGGGCCCGGGCTAAATTTTCCACGAGAGAAACCGGATCCATCCCTTTTTTATAAATGTCGCGGTTCACCTCCAGAAAAATGCGGCCATCTTCAAGTTGTGTCAGTAGTACAGGAGCATAAATGATCTTGCCGGACTGACCGCTGCGTACCTGTTGAAAAAGCGTTGCGATGTCATCCTGGTTCAAGCGGATGCAACCGTGACTCTGGAAATGGTAAATACTGGCCGGCGCAATGGTGCCGTGAATGCCAATTCCCGGAAGGGTCAGTCCAATCCAGTATTTGCCGAGCGGATTGTCTGGCCCTGGCGGTACCTTGGTTTTTACAACTTTACCTTCCCGTAGCATCTCCGCCTGGATCGACTTGGGAACATGCCACGTCTTGTTTTCCTGCAGGTTAGCCGTGAAGAAGGGGCCTGTCGGTGTTGGCCAGTCCGGGCGCCCCAGCCCCACCGGATAATGGGCCACCAACCTGCCCGCCTGAAAATAATACAGCATGCGCTGCGGCAGGTTGATCAGTATGCCTTCTTCCAGTTGTTCCGGGACGATGTGACGGTTATCTATCTGCAATAATTGGCCTGGTAATAGCCTGGTGCTGGATTTCATGTCATTCATCCGTGCAAGAACGGACTGATCGATACCAAAGCGGGCGCCAATGTGGGTCAGTGAATCGCCGGGTTGTACGACATATTCAAATTGCCCACCTGTAAGCAGAGGAGGGAACGCCGTCATGTCCTGCGCTTTAGCGACATAAATCCAGACCATGAACACTCCCAATGCGAACTTCATTAGGATCTGGCTATTCATATTTCTCCATCATCTTTCCGCTGTCTCCGCCACTGAGCAACCGTACCGCCCGGACAATGCCCCAGTCATGCAAAGCATATCTCCGGCGTGTCGGGTTGAGGGTAGTCGTTAAATTGTTTTTCGGTGCTGTGTTTAGCTTGGTCGCGCCGGGAGGTGACGCCAGGATCAGCTGAATCCCCATATGGCGGGAGTGAGATACAAACTGCGGATCAATCGACGGCATGGAAAGAACCCATCTTTGCCCGCAATGATGGGCGTTCCGCCTGGTTTATGGTCGAACTCTCATTCCGAGCCTGTTTTATTGAGCGGACGATATGTTGGGTACTGGCGTTACTAAATTTAATTAAAAAAAGGAAAGCCGCGCAGCCAGTTCGCTGCGCGGAAAGGTTGATTATCTCTGCTGTTCGGCCACAAAAATTTCTACGCGGCGATTTTTGGCTCGCCCTGCTTCGGTGCTGTTTGAAGCGACTGGCTCGTGAGAACCGCGACCGTCTACAGTGAAACGGCTTGATGCCACGCCCCTGGTGACCAGATAGTCACGGGTTCGGGCGGCACGTTCAACAGATAGGGGATCATTGATCGAGTCGCTGCCGGTACTGTCGGTATGGCCGACGATGGTCACCAGCGTAACAGGATTCTCAACCAGACTTGCCGCAAATTTATCCAGAACAGGCCGGAAATTGGGTTTGATATCTGCCCGGTTGGTGTCAAATGAAATATCGCTAGGAATCTCGAGTTTTAGCCGGTTATCCGCGGTCTGGCTGACTTGCACGCCGGTTCCCTGGGTGGCTTGTTCCATTGCCCGTTTCTGATTTTCCATTTTATTGGACCAGATATTGCCGGCAACTGCGCCCGCTACACCGCCCAGCGCTGCTCCGGCAGCAGTCCGCCGTCCACCGCCGCCGCCTGTGGCCGCCCCAATGACGGCGCCGACACCTGCGCCTATGCCCGCACCCGTAGCTGTGCCACGCTGGGTTGGCGTCATGTTCGCACAGCCGGATATCACAAATACTGTTGCTAGGGCGCTTATGGTTAGCTTATACATAGTGATTCCTTAGTGAATTGAACCTCTGGAGATACTCGCAAGCACTTTGAATTTATGCCTTGAGTAGATAACCCAGGATACTTGAAAAGCCCTGGCTGAAACAATATAAACGGAGGGAGGAGCAGATGCCTGCTGCTAAAGAAAAAACAAGCAGCAGGCAGACTTGAGGCGAATAATTTGCGGTTGCAGATTATTTGGTTGCGGTTACTTCTATGTCAACGCGGCGGTCAGGCTGCAAGCAGGCGATGAGTTTAGGGCTCTTGCGGCCGACACATTCGCCTGGTTTGGTAACTGGCTCGGTCTCGCCCACGCCTTTAGCGCTAATCTTGTCAGCAGGAACGCCTTTGCTTACCAGATAGTCTTTTACTGAATCAGCACGGCGTACCGACAGCTTCTGGTTGTAAGCATGGCTGCCAATACGATCGGCATGGCCGACTACATGAACTTCATCGTATTTGGCGGATTCGAGATCGCGCACGAAATCGTCGAGGGTGGTCTTGCCTTTGGGTTTCAAAGTTGCCTTGTTAAAATCGAACAGCGCATCGGCTGACAAGCTTACTTTTTGAACCGTAACGGGCACAGGCGCTGGTGCTGGCGCTGGTGCAGGTTCTTGAGCTGCCATCGCAGGCTCGGGTTTCGGTTCTTCTTTCTTCACCAGATTCGGATCACATTCAGCGGTCGCCATCGCAGGAGTCCAGTAACCAGTGCGCCAGCACTCGCCGTAGTTATCTTTTACGACTTTGCCGTTAGTGTCGACCAGATATCCGTAGTTGGTTGGATTCGCCGCCAGAGCCATGCTAGGCAATAATGCAGCAGCAATGCTCGCGATAATCAATTTTTTTGTTGCAGTCATGTTTACTTCTCCCACCGGTTTATAAAGAAATTGACCTCAGCCATTTTAGGAAATGGCACCATTGCTATTACTTGCAGTCACGTATTATGAGAGTTAATTAATTAAAATAAAACCCGTTCGAATACGATAGATTTAGTATACGCTAAAATTTTTTGATTGCTCTGTGCGCTATCGAACATAACCAAAGTAGAAACCCGTTTTCCAGACATCGTTTGACTGAGAAGGCGACCTTATTCATTCCACCTTGTCTCTGTTCAATCGAGTGGGTGATAAATTAAGGAAGGATTAATTCCGTTCGATTTCTTGTTCAAGAGCAAGACGTGTCTTGCTAATTAGTTTAGTAATGAAGCGCTTGGTGTCAAGTACAAGTAGCAGGAAGGGGAAGATGATCCGGTGGACTTATACGGATTGTATGGCACTGGTATCGGTGTCGGATACCGAATTTTTAATCATGTCCCGTGCAATCTTGGTTTGCGTTTCGGTGGTGGCGTGCACAATCAGAACCGTATGTCCGCTATTAAGTGCGCCTTTCACAAGATCTGCAAACCGGCCTTCTTTTATCCCGGCCCCCACGGAGGCTCCGGCGATAGCTCCAACGCTCGCTCCCCAGCCAATTATCGTGAGCGGACCAAGCAAGGGGCTAGCGAGAAAAAGGCTTATATTCGCAGCCGCCAGGGCGGCCACCCCCAAGGCACCGACCCCACCGCCAACGATAGTTCCGATGGCGCCATCCTTGACCACCTCGCGCAGGACTTCGTTACCTTCGGGCTCTATTTTGCGGTCATCGTAGGATTCCGAAGGAAGTAATATATCTATTTGCTCAAGATTGAATCCCTGTTCAATTAATAAATCGCGTGTCTTGATTGCAGCAGATTTGTTGCTATAGATACCAGCTATTTTATGTATGTATTTGTCCATGAAATATTTCCTGTCGCGATATATCCGAAGAATCTCTGGGGAGGAGCATATGAAGAGCGCGTAATTACTCTTTATCCTCTTTGCCGGCGGGATGTAGCAGATGGACTGGTCTGACAGGGTCAAAATCCACCCATTCGCCATTGCGCCATTGGCCCTCTGTTTTTTCGATATCCTGTGCGCCCGCCTGTTCCAGACTTTGAACTACCAAGCTCTCTGCGTTGCCTGGCTCTTCGACCCTGATGGCGACTATAACGCCCGAGGCGCGAGGAGTAAGGTCTGATGCATTGGGGTTATCGGCTGTGTCATCCATGCCTTGCAATGAACCTACCAGGGAACCTGTGTAAGCGCCCACTACAGCTCCGGTTGCAACTGCGACGGGCCCGGCTGGCAAGGTGGCCAATCCTGCAATTCCGGCCCCGATGGCGCCGCCAAGCATGCTGTTGTGATGTGCATCGTCCGCCGCCGGGTCGGAATGGTGGTCGCCCCCGATGGGGTAAGCGGCATGATGCCCAGCGGGCCCTACATAAAACGCACAAATATCTTCCTGGCTGACACCTGTTGTATTCATTAACACCTGAGCGGTTTTTGCGGCTTTATCCCATGTATCAAACCGATCGGACAGAATGGTTTCCATAATATTTGACCTTTCGCTGAAGATAACTAGATTGTGACAAGCATCCACTAAAATGTTTCTTAAGTACTTGGCAAGCATCGGAACATAAAAGACACAATATACCGGCCGGGGGGAAAGCACCGTGCGCCTACGCACAGAGCAATCCATCAGTTAGGTTTAAGCTGTATTTTTGAAACCCGGGCCAATTGAAGAATGAAGGAGGCGCCACGGCATTTCGCAGGCGTTGCCATTTCGATTACAGATGGGCTTGGGTTACACTCCGCCGTATGACTCTCACGGAATTGCGTTACATCGTCGCCGTCGCGCGCTCGCGCCATTTTGGGCATGCAGCAGAGGCATGCTTTGTGTCTCAGCCCACGTTGAGCGTGGGCGTCAAAAAGCTGGAGGACGAGCTGGGCGTGACGTTGTTTGAACGTGGCAACAACGAGGTTACAGTGACCCCGGCCGGCATGCGTATTGTCGAGCAGGCGGCGCACATTCTGGAACTGGCCGGTGATCTCAAGGCGCTGGCGCAGCAGAGCAAGGACCCGCTGGTGGGGCCGTTGCGGCTAGGTGCGATTTATACCATTGCTCCCTATCTGTTGCCGCAGCTGATCCCACAGGTGCACGCGCTGGCACCGCAGATGCCGCTGCTGCTCGAAGAGAACTTTACTGCCAAGCTGGCAGAGAAGCTCAAGCGGGGTGAGCTGGATGCGATCATTATTTCGCTGCCGTTCGACGAACCCGGCATTGAAACCCAGATGCTCTATACGGAACCGTTTCAAGTGGCGCTCCCGGCGGGTCATGCATGGTGTGCGAAGTCTGCCATTCATGCAGACGAATTGATTCAAGAGAGTCTGCTGCTGCTGAGCTCGGGGCATTGCTTCCGCGATCAGGTGCTGAAGGTGTGCCCGGCGCTGAACCGCACGGCAGCCGCGCCGGGGAGCATGCAGAAAACGCTGGAATCAAGCAGTCTGGAAACCATACGTCACATGGTGGCTTCCGGGGCGGGGATTACGGTGATGCCGTGCACGGCGGTGCCGACCGGGGCGGCAGAGCAGGGGCTGCTGGCGTTCCGGCCGTTTTCCGACCCCGCCCCGGACCGGCCGGTGGCCCTGGCCTGGCGCAAAAGCTTTACCCGTCCGCAGGCGCTGGAAGCGGTGCGCCAAGCGGTGCTGCGTAGCGATTTGCCGTGCGTGCAGAAGCATCTGTCACCGGTTATAGAGTAATAGTCTTTATCTATCTATCAAATAATAACAATCAATTATATTAATCTATCGCATCTCCGTAACATGCGAAGCGTGGGGTGAACGCCCCGCCTGACCCAAACCAAAAGGAGATGCAAAATGAAATACCCCGAATCCGTTACTATCAAAAACATCGAGTCCGCTTTTGCGGGTGAATCGATGGCTTATATCAAATACATGTACTTCGCTAAAATGTGCCGTGCCGCGGGTGACGAGGCCTCTGCCAAAGTGTTTGAGGAAACTGCCACACAAGAAGTGCAGCACGCCTTCGGCCACCTTGATCTGCTTTATCCAAAGACCGAGATGACGCCAACGCGCTGCCTGGAAATGGCGATCGAGGGCGAAACCTACGAGTACACCGAAATGTATCCCAACTTTCGTCATGCGGCAGTCGAAGAAGGCAACCACGCCGCAGTAGCGGAAATGGACGAGCAGATCGCGGAATCCAGGGAACACGCTGCGCGCTTCCAGGCAATTCTGGAAAAGGCGGCGAAACGCTTCGCGGCGCTCGCCAAAGTGGAAGAAAAACACGCCAATCATTATCGCGACACGCTCGCGCAAGTGACAGCGTAAGGCACTTGGTTAATCATTCTTTGAATTCAGGAGAACAAAATGCAAGTATGGACATGTATCGTGTGCGGTTTTATTTATGACGAAGAGGTCGGTTTACCGGAGGAAGGAATTGCCGCCGGGACACGCTGGCAGGACATCCCCGAAGACTGGGCCTGTCCCGACTGCGGTGTCGCCAAGGCCGATTTTGAAATGGTGGCAGTATAGGAAAGCACTTGGCAAAGGAAAAATATATGGAACCCATCGTCATTATTGGCAGCGGCCTCGCGGGTTACACGCTGGCGCGCGAGTTGCGCAAGCTGGACCAGGCCGTGCCGCTGGTCATCATCACTGCGGATGATGGACGCTATTACAGCAAGCCGCTGCTCTCCAATGCACTGGCGCAGGGTAAAACGGCCGATCAGCTGGCCGGTGCCTTTGCTCCGGCCATGGCGGAGCAGCTCAACGCCGAAGTGCTGGTGTTTAGCCGGGTTGAGGACATTGATCCGGTGGCTCGCAGCGTGCGCGCCGCGCAGCGCGTCATCGCCTACAGCAAGCTGGTGCTGGCGCTGGGTGCCGACCCGGTGCGGCCGCAATTGGCGGGGGATGCAGCGGATAGCGTGCTGTCAGTCAATGATTTGATGGACTATGCGCGTTTTCGCGAGCGGATCACCGGTACCAGGCGCGTGACGATTCTGGGCGGCGGGCTGATCGGCTGTGAGTTTGCCAATGACCTGTCGCACGCAGGTCATCTGGTGGATATTGTTCATCCGGCCCTGTACCCGCTGGATCGTTTGCTCCCCGAAGCTGCAGCCCAGGATTTGCAGCGCGGGCTGGCCGGGGTGGGGGTGACCTGGCATCTCGGGCATACCGCCACTGCGGTTAACCGCGCGGCGGCGGGCTATGCGGTAACCCTGGACGATGGTGCGGTGATCGCCACCGATGCCGTTCTTGCTGCAATCGGCCTGCGCCCGCGCGTGACACTGGCGCAAGCGGCCGGCATCCGCGCGGCGCGCGGAATTCAGGTTAACCGCCTGCTCGAGACCAGCGCAGCGGATGTGTATGCGCTGGGCGATTGCGCCGAGGTGGCGGGCCATGTGCTGCCTTATGTCATGCCGCTCATGGCGCAGGCACGAGCGCTGGCTGCCACGCTCGCAGGCACGCCGACTGAAGTGGTATATCCCGCCATGCCGGTGATAGTGAAAACGCCGGCCTGTCCCGTTGCGGTCGCCACGGTTGCAGGTGAGGTGGCCGGAAGTTGGCAGGTAGCCTGCGGGGAAGAAGGCGTATGTGCCCTGTATCAGGATGAGGGGCAAGACCTGCTTGGTTTCGCATTGACAGGTAAACAGGCCGGCCAGCGGCAGGCATTGGCCCGGCAACTCCCGGCGCTGATGCCCTGAGCTGATTCGTTTGCCGGACCAATCTTTATGCCTGTCGGGGTTGGGGCTCCACGTCTATGATGAATAATGTAATGGGTTAAAACATTCAGCCGGCCAAAAGGAGCAGCCATGCAAATACCTCTGCAAATCACCATACGCGACATGCCCGCTTCCACAGCTTTGGAAGACCACATTCGTGAAAAAGCCGCCAAACTCGAACTGTTTTACCCGCCGCTGATGGGCTGTCGTGTCGTCATTGAGCTGCCCCACAAACACAAGCATCAGGGCAAGCTGTTCAATGTACGCATTGATCTCACGGTGCCGGGCAGCGAGATCGTCATTAACCGGGACCAAAGCGAAGATATTTACGTGGCGTTACGCGATGCGTTTGACGCGGCCAAGCGCAAGCTGGAGGATTATGGCCGGCGCCAGCGCGGCGATGTGAAGACCCACCAGAGCTGGCCTGCTGCGGCCGAACCGGCCGGCGCAGAGGACGTCGTGGGAGACAGCGAAACCCCGCCTGCCAAATAACGAGGAGGGTGTTCCGATGCAAGTCCGCACCTCTCTGCCGGCGGATCGGCTTTGTCGCCGTTGCGATCCGGATAAATTCCAGTTTGCCACCACTGCCGAACTCGACGACCTGACCGAGACCATCGGTCTGACGCGGGCTGAGGAGGCAATACGGTTTGGCATCGGTATGCGCCACGACGGCTTCAATCTCTATGTGCTCGGCCCGGCCGGTGCAGGCAAGCACGCCCTGCTGCGCCAGTATCTGGGCAGCCGCGCCGCCACCGAGCCGCAGCCGCTCGACTGGTGCTACGTCAACAACTTCGGCGACGGCCACAAGCCGCGTGCGCTGAAACTGCCCGCTGTACTGTGCTGCGCGCTACCATCGGCATGTCGCCGCCGGCTGCGTGAACTATCGGGTGGCGGCACGGCTGATTGAATTCAGCCCTAATCCGTCAGTTCTTCGCTATCGGTACCCCGCAAAAAAGCGGCACGCGGCGCAAGTCGCGCAAGAAACAATAGGACCGGTGTCATGGAGCTGGCCGTCAAACGCATCCTCATCGCCCTGGACGCATCGCGTCGCGGGTCGAGGCTGTCCGGGCGCAGCGCATGCTGGCTGAAGCAGCGCACGCGTTGCAAGCGAACTGGACGTTCCGCGTCACGCGTGGCCAAATGGTGGTGGAGGTGCTGGCCGAGACGGCCGATCTGCTGGTGATGGCCAAGTCGGGACGCCTGGCTGCGTTTACATCATCCCGTTCTCAGTGGCGGGCAGAAACGCCGGTGTTCGTCATGTGCGAGCCCGAGGTGGCCGGCTACCGAATTTTGGCAGCAGGGCTCTAGCCGGTGCAAGGTCTGGGCGTGGGCCTCACGGTGCTGATCGCGGCGCGCACGCCGGAAGAATTCGAGCAGCGGCGCGAGGCTGCGTTCGCCGGGCTAGGCGGGCAGACCGTGTCCGCCCGCGTCCTGCGGCTTGCCGAACTGGTGCGCTGCGGGTGCGGTGCAGCTCTGGTGCTGCACGAAACCAGCCTGCCCACAGAGCGGGCGGCGCTTGATGCGCTGCTGGGTGCCGTCGAATGTCCGCTGATCGTGGTGCGCTAGCAGGGTGACGGGCCGTCGTCCACCACGAACCCTTCCATGAATTGAGGTTACAGCCAATGTCCGCGCAACTTGCTAACCAGGCACCGGAACTCACTCCCGCCGAACAGGCCCGGCTGGTAGCGGCGCTGCGCGAATCCGCGTGCCACCCACACCCGGCCAATGAGGTGCAGGTGCTGGAAACCCACATCTCCCACGTGCTACTGGCGGGCGACTATGCCTACAAGATCAAGAAACCGCTGGATCTGGGTTTTCTCGATTTCGCCACCCTCGACAAGCGTCGTTTCTACTGCGCCGAAGAACTGCGTCTTAACCGGCGGCTGGCACCGGACCTTTATCTCGGCGTGGTGCCCATCGGCGGCAGCGTGGATGCGCCGCGAATTGGTGTTGAGCCGGCCCTCGAGTATGCGGTGAAAATGCGCCGCTTCGCTCAGGCAGGCCTGTTCGACCAATTGTTGGCGCGAGGCGAGCTCAGCCCCGGTCACACCGACGAACTGGCGGTACTGATCGCGGATTTTCATGCCCGCCTGCCGGCGGCTACGCCGGACAGCCTTTTTGGTACGCCGGAAAACATCCTCGCGCCGGCGCGCCAGAATATCGATCAGTTGCGTCCGCTGCTCACTCGCACCGAGCAACGGGCGCGTCTGGAAGCAGTGAGCATCGCCACCGAGTCCGCCTACGCTGACCTGAAGCCCATGCTGGCGGCGCGCCGGCGGGCAGGCTGGGTGCGCGAGTGCCACGGCGATCTGCATCTGGGCAATATCGCGCTGGTGGACGGGCGCATTACCGTGTTTGACTGCATCGAGTTCAATCCCAACCTGCGCTGGATCGATGTGATGAGCGAGGTCGCGTTTCTGGTCATGGACCTTGTCGTGCGCAACCAGACGCCGCTGGCATTCCGCTTTCTCGATGCCTATCTTGCCCGCAGCGGTGACTACGAAGGGGTGGGGGTGCTGCGGTTTTATCTCGCCTACCGCGCCATGGTGCGGGCCAAGGTGAGCGGCATCCGCGCGCACCAGCCCGGTGCGAAGCGGGCCGAAAAAGTGCGCGCCCTGCGCGACTGTCTGCGCTATCTGAAACTGGCCGAGGTGTTCTTTCGGCCTGCTCTGCCAGCGCTCATCGTCAACCATGGCCTGTCCGGCAGCGGCAAGACCACATTCTCCCAATCCGCGCTGGAAAACCTGGGTGCCGTACGCATTCGCTCCGACGTGGAACGCAAGCGCCTGCATGACCTGCCCGCCACCGCGCGCACCGGTTCGGGGGTGGAAACCGGCCTGTATTCCCGCAACGCTACTCGCTCAGTCTACGACCGGTTGGCGGAACTGGCGGGCAAGGTTATCACTGCAGGGTTTCCGGTGATCGTGGATGCCACCTTTATCGCCCGCTGGCAGCGCGATCAATTTCGCGCGCTGGCGCAGGCGCTGGGCGTACCCTTCATCATTGTCGATTATCGTGCCAATGCAGCCACCCTGCGCCAGCGTGTGCAGGCGCGGGCGCATCTCGGCACGGACGCATCGGAGGCAAACCTCGCTGTGCTGGAACGCCAGCTCGAAACTCGCGAGCGCCTGGGCGCGGACGAGTATCCCTGCGTGTTTCGCTTCGATGCCGAGCGCAGTCTCGATGCGCAGCATTTGCGCCGCACCTGGCAAGGTCTGGCGCGGCGTATCCGACGACAGACCTGACCGAATGCCGATCTCACGTTTTTCCCACCCAACCCTGTCAGAAAGGTGCTGCCATGAGACCGCAACTCGACCAAACCAAGTTCCACCCCATCCGCCACGACCGTCTGGTTCAGGAACAGGTGCACGACACCTACAAATCCAAGCACAAGCCGGTGGAACCCATGCGCTGCCCCCAATGCGGCGCCGTTTTTGATGCAGGTCGCTGGCACTGGGGAACCGCTCCCGCGGGCGCTCACGAGGCGTTGTGTCCGGCCTGCCATCGCAGCAACGACGACTACCCGGCTGGCTACATGGAATTGAGTGGCGCCTTCTTCATCGCGCATCGCGATGAAATCCTGAGTCTGGTACGCAACCATGAGGAGCGTGCCAAGCTTGAGCATCCGCTACAGCGCATCCTGAAAATCGAAGATCAGGCGGACGGTGTACTCGTGACCACCACCGACATCCATCTGGCGCGCAAAATCGCCGAAGCGTTACACGATGCCTTCAAGGGCGAACTGGAATTTCACTACAACGAGGAAGAGAGCTTGCTCCAAGTGAAATGGAGCAGGTAAGTGCGCAATAGCGGCAAAAGCTACGGAGTAAATTTTCTCCGTACTCTTTGCTGATAATTGCTATGTCAGGGGATTCAGGCCTGTCCGGCTTGCTCTTCGGCAATTTCCTTGTGTACCTGCGCCATGTCCAATTCGCGTACCTTGGCAATCAAGTCTTCCAGTGCTGAAGCCGGCAGGGAACCAGGCTGCGAGTAGACGATGACCTTTTCACGGAACACCATCAAGGTTGGGATGGAACGAATCTGAAAGCTGCCGGCAATAGCCTGTTCAACCTCGGTATTCACTTTGGCGAAGATAATGTCGGGATGGTTTTCGGAAACCTGGTCATAGGTTGGTGCGAAGGCGCGGCAAGGGCCGCACCAGGGTGCCCAGAAATCAATGATGACAAAATCGTTTTCCAGGACGGTAGATTCGAAATTTTCCTGGGTAAGGTCGAGGGTGGCCATGCGAAACTCCAGACAGCGGTGAAAGATAAAGCGTAATGGGCTACGGTCAGCCGAATCATTATGCGTTATTAAATATTAGCATGTTCGCGTTGCGCTCGTCCGGGTTCTCCAGCTATTTAACCAGCAGAACGTTGTCCATGTTTCGCATGGGCGATATCTGATTACGGCGCATGGCTTGCCTGGGCTGGGCGAGACTGGTTTTAACTTCAACGCGTTGCACTGCCTGAATGATCTGTGTGGACAGCACACGCGCCTGCTGCGCAGTGAGTGCCAATACGCAATTATCCGGGGTCAGGGTGATGACCACGCGATCTTCGCTGTTTGTCTGCTCGGATACGCTAACGATTACTGCCTGCCTGTTATCTAGTGCGATCACGATGTTACCTCCCGCGTAATGAATGGTTTTTGCCTGACTCTTGCACAATGCGTGCCAATCGGGCGTTGGGCATGACAGCTATTAAAACAGGTGAACTTGAAGTAACGATGACATCCGCAAAACCAGGAATTCAAACGAGATATCAACAACGCTGCCGAGAACCTGACACATTCAATAGGGTCTATCGGTAGACATGGGCTTGGGATGGAACAAAATTGGGCATAGTTGAATCGGTTTATCCGAAGGAAGTCGTTGTTACTACCCGGACAGACCGCTTGTATGAAATCACTGAATGCATAGCAGGAATCTGTAAGGTTTTGCTGGGAACGACGACCAAGCGCATGTAAGCTCAGAATGCGTTCGTGACTGAATCTGTAGCATGGCAAAAGATCTGTTGAGGTATCAAGCCTCACCATCCCAAACAAAAGGTGCTCCTATGTTGATAAAGAAAGCCGATGTGTTAAAAGCAGCGGAGATTACTCCGTATGAAATTTATCTGAAGCGTCGTGATTTCTTGCGCGCTGGATCAGCCTTGGCGGTAAGCGCGTTGTTGCCCGGCGTAGCTGAGGCCACCACCCGGCTGTCGGGCATAGTGAGCAGTCCTTACAGTACCAGTGAGGAAAAAACGCCATATAAGGATGTCACCACTTACAACAATTATTATGAATTCGGCACCGATAAATCCGACCCTGCCGAAAATGCCCAGGGCTTGCGCACTCGTCCGTGGACCATTTCGGTGGAAGGCGCGGTCAAGCGTCCCAAGATCTGGGATATTGACGCTTTGTTAAAAGCATTTCCCATTGAGGAACGCATCTACCGCCTGCGCTGTGTAGAGGGGTGGTCGATGGTGATCCCCTGGGAAGGCTTTGCGCTCGCCAACCTGATTCGTCAGGTCGAGCCAACCGGTAGCGCCCGATATGTGGAGTTCACTACCCTGCACGATCCGGCGCAGATGCCCGGTCAGCGCTCCAGCGTACTGAACTGGCCATACACTGAAGGTTTGCGCCTGGATGAAGCCATGCACCCGCTGACTATTCTTGCAGTGGGTCTGTATGGGCAAACCCTGCCTAACCAGAATGGTGCGCCGGTACGACTGGTTGTGCCATGGAAATATGGTTTCAAAAGCGCCAAATCGATTGTGCGTATCCGCTTTGTCGAACAGCAGCCGAAAACTGCCTGGGGGCGTGCGGCGCCCAGTGAATATGGATTCTATTCCAATGTTAATCCCCAGGTAGATCATCCGCGCTGGAGCCAGGCCAGGGAGCGCCGCATCGGCGAGTTTTTCAAGCGCAAGACCGAGATGTTCAATGGTTACGGTGAGCAGGTCGCGCGGCTGTATCAGGGCATGGATTTGCGCAAGAACTTTTAGGAATGCGGCTGTATGAGAAACGTTTTACTGAACCCGTCAGCGCGTCAGATTATTATTGCGAAAGCGACGCTCTTTATAGTCGGGCTTTTACCACTGGCCCGGCTGGTGTGGCTGGGAGTCAATGATGGATTAGGTGCCAACCCGATCGAATTTATTACCCATTCCACAGGAACCTGGACCTTGGTAGGTTTGCTGACTACCCTTTCCATTACGCCTCTACGCAAAATCTCGGGCTGGAACTGGCTGATTCGCTTGCGCCGGATGCTGGGTTTGTTCGCATTTTTTTATGCCTGCCTGCACTTTACGACGTACATCTGGCTGGATCAATTCTTCGACATGCAGATGGTTGTGAAAGACGTCATCAAGCGTCCGTTTATCACCGTAGGATTTCTTGCTTTTGTGTTATTGATACCGCTCGCGCTGACGTCCACCAATGCCATGATGAAACGTCTGGGCGGGAAAAAATGGCAAAGACTACACCGGCTGATATATGCCATTGCCGTGCTTGGAGTCGTGCATTACTGGTGGCTGGTAAAAAAAGACATTACCCAACCACTGGTCTATGCATTGGTGTTGGCGGCACTGCTCGGAATTCGATTGGTATTTAAAGCGCAGATCCGCATTCCGGCGGTTATGCCCAAGCATAACGCGGAGTAGAAATAAAAAGGGCGGGGATTACCCCGCCCCAAGTGTTGCATCTGTGCTTAGGAACCCGTTGGGCCGAGGGGTTTCGGTGCCATGATGGGTGCCAACGCTGGGGCTGGCTTCACAACAGGTTTCTTTGCCACAACAGGTTTAGCTGCTGGTTTAGCGACAGCCTTTTTCGCTGCAGGTTTGGCTGCAACTTTTTTAGCTGCTGGTTTAGCGACAGCCTTTTTCGCTGCAGGTTTGGCCGCAACTTTTTTAGCTGCTGGTTTAGCGACAGCCTTTTTCGCTGCAGGTTTGGCCGCAACTTTTTTAGCTGCTGGTTTAGCGACAGCCTTTTTCGCTGCAGGTTTGGCCGCAACTTTTTTAGCTGCTGGTTTAGCGACAGCCTTTTTCGCTGCAGGTTTGGCTGCAACTTTTTTAGCTGCTGGTTTAGCGACAGCCTTTTTCGCTACGGGTTTGGCCGCAACTTTTTTAGCTGCTGGTTTAGCGACAGCCTTTTTCGCTGCGGGTTTGGCCGCAACTTTTTTAGCTGCTGGTTTAGCGACCACCTTTTTAGCTGCGGGCTTTGCCGCCGCTTTGGCGGGCGCCGCCTTTTTGACTGCGGGCTTGGTACTACTCTTTGCAGTTGTTGCCATCACTATTTCTCCTCTAAAAGTTAAACAACTGAGTTGCCACTTCGTGCAGAGTTTTGCAAATGCACTTCCAAGACGTTGGGCATTTACGACTTATCCGGCTCTCAACTCCCGAAAAAAACATTGCAAATGGGTGATGATCGCGCTTCTCCGCTTGGTGCCGCTAATTCTAGAACAGTTTTTTTTTAAATGCGCAACATAGATAGCAAAAATTGAAAATATTTTTTGCAAATATAGTGTCGAATCAAAACAATAGCGGTTCGCTACAATCAGGGCAGGGGGTGTTCGAGGGAGAATAAATCTTCAATTTTTTCGCGTTCACGGATCAGGAAGCTTTCCTTCCCCCTGACCAGGACTTCGGCAGCACGGGTACGTGAGTTGTAGTTGGAGCTCATGGACATGCCGTAGGCTCCGGCAGAAAGGATGGCGAGCAGGTCACCCTGGCGCAGATCGAGACGGCGTTCATGACCGAGGAAGTCACCGCTCTCGCACACTGGGCCAACCACCTCATATACCTCACCGTTGCCGTCGCGGGGCACGACTGGCACGATGTCATGGTGCGCGTCGTAGAGTGCGGGACGCATCAGGTCATTCATTGCCGCGTCGACGATGGCAAAGTTTTTTTCCATGCCGTGCTTGATATATTCCACACGGGTCAACAACAAGCCTGCATTGCCGACCAAAGCTCGCCCCGGTTCCAGCAGAATGGTGTGTACACGACCTTTCAGCTTATCGAGCAAGGCAGCGATATAGTCCGCTACCGGCGGCGGTGTCTCATCCTGATAACGAATGCCGAGACCCCCGCCGAGATCGAGATGATGCAGCTCAATGCCTTCAGCTTCCAGTGCGTCCACGAGAGTCAGTACGCGATCCAGGGCATCCGCAAACGGGCGCGTCTCGGTGAGTTGTGACCCAATATGGCAGTCAATGCCCTTAATTTTCAGGTTCGGCAAAGATGCTGCCAGGCGATACAAACGGAGTGCGTCTTCATGAGCCACGCCAAACTTGTTACCCTTAAGGCCGGTGGAAATATACGGATGGGTATTGGCATCCACGTCCGGATTGACGCGCAAGCTCACCGGAGCAATCTTGTTCATAGCGCCGGCCACCTCATTGAGGCGCTGCAGCTCGGCTTCGGATTCCACGTTAAAACATAAAATCCCGCAGTCCAGCGCCAGGCGCATTTCATCTGCTGTTTTGCCCACGCCGGAAAATACCACTTTGCCCGGATTGCCCCCGGCCGCCATGACGCGCTGCAATTCACCTCCCGAGACAATATCGAACCCGGCTCCCAAGTCCGCGAACAGTCTCAGAATGGCGAGGTTCGGATTGGCCTTCATCGCATAACAGATCAAATGGTCGTGACCATGCAATGCGTGTTCAAAAGCTTGAAATGCCTGGGTCAACGCCGCGTGCGAATACACATAGCAGGGTGTAGCGTAGGTCTCGGCAATGGTTACCAGGTCGGCTGACTCAATGTGGAGATGATTGTATTGCAGCGAGAGTGGGTTCATTTAGCGGCGGGTTGCGTAGTCGCGGGTTTTTCGGGAAGATATAAAGCGCCTTTCGTGCCGCACGCTGACAGCATCAGCAGCAACAAACAGGCCGCGCAATAGGATAAGGTGCGGTGTCGCATGGGAGCCTTTCAAGGTGGGCGGGAACGTCTGTTCATAAATTACGCAGCGCATTTTACCATGACCGAAACTGAATACCGCCAACTGGCTGATGCCGCCTTTGCCCATATCGAATCGGTGCTGGAGCATGCCGATAACGACCTGGATTATGAATTGGCTGCCGGCGAGGTGCTGGAAATCGAATTCGACAACGGCAGCAAGATCATTATCAACCGCCAAGGTGCAAACCAGGAAATCTGGGTTGCTGCCAAATCGGGAGGGTTTCACTACCGTTGGCAGGACAATGCCTGGCGTAACACACGTGACGGTAGCGAACTGATGCAGACGCTGGCCAGCTTGATAGCACAGCAAGGTGGCGGCGAAATTTCTTTTTAATTGGTTTGAAAAAATAGTATGGCGGCGATACTATCTTGTCATGGATAAAAGCGCCGCACAATTTTTTGACCTGATTGATCGTCTGGGCAATCTGGTGCGCGTTAATCTGCGCGCAGCCGGCGGTCAACATGGCCTGCAACCCGTGCACCTGCAGGCGCTGGTTTATCTGGCTATTGCTAACCGATACAGCAATACGCCTCAAGCATTGACCGAATACCTGGGCCTTACTAAAGGCACAGTGTCGCAAAGCCTGCTGTTATTACACCGGCGCGGGCTGATAGAACGCCAGGGTGATACGGATGACAAACGTCTGGTGCGCCTCGCATTGAGTGAATCCGGTGCACAGCTATTAAAGGACATTCAGCTTTTACCAGACTGGGCCCAAGTCATTACTCGCATAGCCCCGCAACGCAGCAAGATTGCCCTGGCAGTACTCAAGGAGTTGTTGCTCGCGCTACAACTCGGTGCAGGAAACCGCAGTTTTGGTGTATGCAATACATGCCAACACAATTTGCATGAAGGCCCGCGTAGTTACCGCTGCGGTCTGACTGAAGAAAAATTGAGTTTGCATGATACGCGGATGATATGTCGGGAGCACCAACCCAGGCAGAAGTCGCGGCGTTAGGCGGACCGATCAAAACCTAAAACCTCAGAAAACTCGGTAGCGCGCTCTCCCCAGGGGATCACTCCCGGAATTAGTTGCGCTGTTCACTATCTTCCCGTACCTGCCGAAAAGGGTTCCCCATATATAGCCAAGGGCGATTAATTTGCCATTTTGCCGAAGGCTGGCATTGCACAAGGCCTATTATTTAGCAGCTTTAAGCTTAACCCTCGTTGCTATTTAGTGACACCTTGAATTCTTAGCACCCCTTTGTTTTATTGGATAAAACTATGAAACGAGGGGTATTCATTGTCTCAAACAAGAGACAAAAATAGCGCCTCAACTCTTCGCCTGTACCAAATTTTCAAAGAAACATACTGTTTCATAAGTGTTTTTTATAATTGGTTCGTATCTTGCTAGTTCCCTGATCGACGCAGATTCCTATTAAAAAACATCTAGAGAGTTACCGCGCGCATAAAAATAATGTGCCGCCGTAGCATGCTGATAATCGACAGGGAATGGAAATGGCGAAGAAAAAACAACAACCAATATCCAATCCTCCAAACCAGGAGTATGTCGGAAGCGCGTTTAAAACGCCTCGCTTTGGTGAAGTGTTGCCAAAGGAATCTGAACGACAAAACAGTGTGGTAGACATGAAACCAAAAAAAGAATTGCACACAGCTTTCTTAACCGAAGCGCATTTGGGACGCGCGTTACTACTGCTGGATGTGAATGGCAGCATCAAATATTGCAGCCCTGCAATGCTAAACGGCTTTGGCGCAAGCTTGCATGAGCTGGTGGGTAAGCCGGTGACAGATTTATTGCCGGAATTCCCTATCAGTCAGTCCGCCCCAGACGATAACCTGGTTTATGCATCGTTCCTGTTTCGCAACAGTCAGTGGCGTGCCTGCAGTGGGAAAGATAGCCAGGGCAGAACGCTGTCTCTGGAGGCGACACTCATGCCGCTGGAACTGGAAGGACGCTGTCTGCTGCTGCTCGAACTACGTACGCCGCATGCTCATGCAAACGAGGAGGAAAAACTGCTGCGCATTCAGGAAGTCTCGGAATTGAGCGGTGATGCGGTGGCGATCACTGACGCTGATGGTGTGATTGTATATGTCAATCCGGCATTTGAGGTTCTGACCGGATATCGAAAAGAAGAAGTCTTGGGGCGCACTCATGCCATTGTCAAAGCGGGAGTAAATGAGGAGAAGTTGTATGCGCAGATGTGGGAAGTTTTGCAGGCCAATGCGACTTTTCGCGGTCAGTTTATGAACCGCCACAAAAACGGCACGCACTTCTATGAGGACAAGATCATTCGCCCCTTCCGTAATGCCTGCGGAAAAACGACTCACTTCATTGCCAGTGGCCGCGATGTTAGCGACCGGGTACAAATCATGCGACGCCTGGAACACTTTGCCAACTATGACGGCTTGACCGGCCTGCCAAATCGCAATTTGTTCATGGACCGGTTGCAACAAGCGCAAGCACACACATTCCGCAGTGGCGAGGGTTTTACTCTCATGCTGCTCGATATCGATCATTTCAAGACTATCAACGACACCTTCGGCCATGCAACGGGAGATGCTGTTTTGCAGACGGTCGCCTCGCGGCTCAAACAGTGCTTGCGCGAGGAGGATACCGTTGCACGTCTGGGTGGAGACGAGTTCTGCCTGATCCTGGAAAAAAGCGTGCTGCGCAGAGACGTAAAAAAAGTACTTGAAAAAATTAGCGCATTGTTAAGCGAATCGCTCACCATCGACGGCCACAATATCTCTATTCAGGCCAGCATAGGCGTTGCATTTTATCCGGAGCATGGCGAGGACAGCCACACTTTGCTCAAACAGGCTGATTGCGCCATGTATCGAGTCAAGGCGAATGGAGGCAACGCGCATCTGTTTGTTGATAAAAAAGAGACCCTGCGCCGCGCCGGCAATGATGGATTTTTTGGCGGTGGATAGTCTGAATTTGCCTATACAGGAAGCATCTTCAGGTTGGAAGTAAAGGCGAGTTGGCCCGATTTGTCATCACTACGCCTATAGATTGCACTCAAAGTAGTAAAACCATTATTCAATTTTGACCGGCAATTCAAAGTCAAAGATAAATACCGGGAGAGTCAAAATGACTGAAATTTTCGACCCACGGCAGAATTATCTTCTCGCTGCGATGCATACGGAAGAGTTCGAGCGCATTGCTCCGCATCTTGAACTCGTGTCCATGCCCTATACGGAAGTCCTGTACGAATGTAATGAGGCATTGCAATACGCCTATTTTCCCACCAGCGCCACAGCCTCGCTTCTTTGCAGCCTCGAAGACGGAGTGTCTGTGGAAGTTGCGGTAGTGGGAAATGAAGGCGTCCTGGATGTTTCAATTTTCATGGGATATAACGCGGCACTCACCATGGCAACCATCCAGACTGCCGGTCACGGTTACCGTCTTCCGGCGAAAGTGCTGAAACAGGAGTTTGACCAAGGCGGATCATTGCAGCATCTATTGATGCGTTATACGCGAACCCTCATCATCCAGATGGCTCAGACGACTGCCTGCAACCGCCGTCATTCGGTCGAGCAGCAGTTGTGCCGCTGGTTGCTGTTAAATTTTGATCGCGTCCATTCCGGTAGCCTGGCCATGACCCAGGAATTGATTTCAAACATGCTCGGTGTACGCCGCGAAAGCATCACCGAAGCGGCGCGCAAGCTGCAAACAGATGGCCTGATTAGTTACTGCCGTGGGCACATTAAGGTCCTGGATAGACCAGGTTTGGAAACTCACGTTTGCGAGTGCTATGACGTCGTGAAAAAAGAGTCGGAGCGGTTTTTCTCCGACTTGAATATCCCCCGCCATACCGGAGAGATGGCCCAGTGCGTTACTTAACTGAGTGCGCGTCTGCCTCGTGCAATGGCTGCCCTTACCTGCGCCGGCGCGGTTCCGCCGATATGATCGCGGCTGTTCATCGAGCCTTCCAGCGACAGTACGGCGTAAATATCCGCTTCCACCAGGGGCGAGAATTGCTGCAAATCCGTCATCGATAAATCTGCCAGATCGCAGCCTTTGGTCTCTGCATGACGTACCGCCAGTGCCACGGCTTCATGCGCATCTCGGAATGGGAGACCTTTTTTCACCAAATAATCGGCCAAATCGGTAGCGGTAGCGAAGCCCTGTAGCGCCGCAGCACGCATGGCTTCGGGCTTGACGCGAATGCCGGGGAGCATTTCGGCGACGATGGCGAGGGTGTCGATCAGCGTGTCCACCGTGTCGAACAGTGGCTCCTTGTCTTCCTGGTTGTCCTTGTTGTAGGCCAGCGGCTGGCCTTTCATCAGAGTGAGCAGCGCCACCAGATGACCGTTGACGCGCCCGGTCTTGCCACGGATGAGTTCGGGCACGTCCGGATTTTTCTTTTGCGGCATGATGGAGGAGCCGGTGCAGAAGCGATCGGCCAGGTCGATGAAGCCGAAGCGTGGGCTCATCCACAGAATCAACTCCTCGGACAGACGCGACAAATGGGTCATGATGAGGCTGGCGCACGCCGTGAATTCGATGGCGAAGTCGCGGTCTGAAACGGCGTCCAACGAGTTCTCGCAGACGCCGTCAAAGCCGAGTTCGCGCGCCACCATTTCACGGTCAATCGGATAACTGGTGCCGGCCAGCGCGGCAGCCCCCAGCGGCAGGCGGTTGACGCGTTTGCGGCAGTCGGCGAGGCGCTCGGCGTCGCGCTTCAACATTTCAAAATAGGCCATGAGATGGTGGCCGAACGACACCGGCTGCGCCACTTGCAGGTGGGTGAAACCGGGCATCACTACCTCGGCGTTGGCTTCGGCAACGTCGAGCAGCGCACTTTGTGCCTGGCGGATGAGGCCGAGCAGGCCATCGATATTGTGGCGCAGGTAGAGGCGGATGTCGGTCGCTACCTGGTCGTTGCGCGAACGGCCGGTGTGCAGGCGCTTGCCCGCATCGCCGACTTTGCTGGTGAGCGCTTTTTCAATATTGAGGTGGACGTCTTCCAGGTCCAGCGACCACTGGAACCTCCCGGCCAGAATTTCCGCGTGGATCTCGGCCAGGCCGCGCCGGATGGCGGCGAGGTCGTCGGTGCTGATGATGTGCTGATGGGCGAGCATGGCAGCGTGAGCGAGTGAACCCTGAATATCGAACTCGGCCAGCCGGTAGTCGAACCCGATCGAAGCCGTGTAGCGTTTGACGCGCTCGGATACTGGTTCGGTGAAACGGCCTGACCACAGCGGCGGGGTATCTAGCGGTGTCTGGGACATATTTGGGAACCTGATCAATAAAGGAGTTCGGCCAGAAAACTAAAGGCGGGAGAGTTTTGGCCGAAGACAGCACAATGCTGCACAATACCCGGATTATGCCAAAGCCTACCGCCTCCGACTATCCCACCCAGTTACCGGATTTCTGCAATCTGGGTGTTACGCTGCGCATTCTGGTTGGGGTTGAGGGGCTGACCCTGGCGGCGGCCTGGCTGCGTGCCGATGCACTCGATGGTGTGTGGCGCCTGTTTGTCGAGCAGTCGGTAGTGGTACAGCCGGCGCTGTTGGTGATGCTGGCAGTGCTATGCCTGGGCAAGCCCTGGCTGGTGCGCCTGTCCTACAAAAAAGGCGTGGTGGCGGTACTGCTGCTTGCGCTGGTCTGCCATGCCGCAGTGAAAGGCATGATGGCAAGACTGTTTGCCGACACCGCATTGTATGTTTTTGGCCTGCGCGATGTGATCAACGTGATTCTGGTAACCGGCATGCTGCTGGGCTATTTTTACCTGCGTGGACGAGCGCTATCCCCGGCCTTGTCCGAAGCGCGTTTACAGGCATTACAGGCGCGCATACGCCCGCATTTTTTATTCAATAGCCTGAATGCGGTTCTCAGTCTGGTGCGCAGCGAGCCGCGCCGCGCCGAACGTGCGCTGGAAAATCTGGCGGATCTGTTCCGCGTATTGATGGCCGATAACCGCCAGCTGGTACCGCTGGCCAGCGAAGTGGCATTGTGCAAACAATATCTGGAGCTGGAAGCATTGCGTCTGGGTGAGCGTTTGCAAGTGGCGTGGCATATCGACAAGATGCCGGGTGACGCGCTGATACCGCCATTGATATTGCAGCCGTTGGTGGAAAACGCCGTGTATCACGGCATCGAACCGGCCAGCCAGCCCGGCGAGATCAGCATCAATCTGTATAGCAGCGATGGCCAGGTACACCTGGTGATCAGCAATCCGTATCAGCGCGAAGGACGCCATCACGGCGGCAACAAGATGGCAATGGGCAATATCAAAAACCGCCTGATGCTGCATTTCGACGTCGAAGCCAGCCTCAAGACCCAGGTGCGCGACGCAGCTTATCAGGTGCATATCACGTTGCCTTATCGGACAGCCGCGAAATGAGCGTGCCATTGCAGATACTCATCGTGGACGATGAAGCCCCGGCGCGCAATCGTTTGCGTGACCTGCTGACGGATTGTGCTGCAGAACTGCCGACCACGGTGGTGGGGGAGGCTGCCAATGGCGTACAGGCGTTGCAAGTGCTCGAACACACTGCGGTAGATGTCGTGCTGCTCGATATTCGTATGCCGGTGATGGACGGGCTTGAACTTGCCCAGCATCTGGGCAGGCTGGATACGCCCCCCGCTGTGGTGTTTGCGACTGCCTATGACAGCTATGCCATCCAGGCATTCGAATTGAGCGCGGTCGATTATCTGCTCAAACCGGTACGCAGCGAACGGCTGGTTACGGCGCTGCGCAAGGCACAGGCGCTTAATCCTGCCACGACTGCGCTATTACGCCAACATCATAGCGAAGCGCGGCGGTTTCTCAGCGCATGCGAGCGCGGACGGATTTTGCTGGTGCCGGTGGAAGAGGTCATTTATCTGCGTGCCGAGCAAAAATATGTGGCTGCCCGTACCCTCACCCATACCTATCTTCTGGATGAGTCGCTAATTAACCTCGAGCAGGAGTTCGGTGAGACATTCGTGCGCGTGCACCGCAACAGCCTGGTGGCGCGTAGCGCCATCGAGGGGTTTGTGATTCGGCCTGGTGAAAGTGAAAGCACGGAGCCGGCTGGCTGGGTGGTGCTGCTGAAGGGGCTGGATGAGACCCTGCCGGTCAGTCGCCGGCAGTATGCGGTTATCCGTCAGTTCAAGCGCTGAGGCGATTTATTGCTGGCAACCTTGGTCAGTCCGGCATCAATTGCGGCATCCAGAAAGGCACCGTAGTAATCCACCGTTCCCAAACCGATGAGCGGTGCAGAGACCGGGTTGCCGCGGTAGTCAAATACGACCACGGTAGGTGAGAGTCCTATCCGGTGCAGTTTGGCAAAATCACCCTGGGTGGTCGGTTTGCCGTTGAAATCAATCAGGCTTTGCGAACTGCCAACTTCTACCCGGCGCATCAGCACTTTTTTGGCATACTCCGGATTGCGCTGCATGGGCAGCAGAAACTCACTGAGCAGGCGCTCGCAGTAAGGGCAATGCGGCGAGCCAAACATTACCATGATGGGCACGCCGCGGCTTTTTGCCAGTTCCGCATCGGCTTTCAGGTTGGTGCTGTAAGGAACGTTTGGGGTTTCTGCACGCGCCGGGGATAGGCCGGTCCATGCTAGAATTCCTAAAAGAAATAACGTTGCCAATTTCATCATTGTCATTGCTCCAAGCGCAAATACGCTAATTGATGCTCCATTTTACGTGCAGGCCGTCCTTTGTTAAATAGTCCAAACCACCCCCCAATCACCCCGGATGAATTGATCATCGCTTCGCGCGAGAGCGCACTTGCCCTGTGGCAAGCAGAACACGTTGCCGAGCGTCTGCGTGCGCTTTATCCGGCCATGCGGGTGCGTATCCTGGGGATGACGACTCAGGGTGACCAGATTCTCGATTCACCTCTGAGTAAAATTGGCGGAAAGGGTTTATTCGTCAAGGAACTGGAAACGGCGATGGCGGAAGGGCGCGCGCACATTGCCGTGCATTCCATCAAAGACGTGCCGATGAATTTACCGGAAGGTTTCCAGCTCGCGGCGATTGGCGAGCGCGAAGACCCGCGCGATGCGTTTGTCTCCGGCACCTATGCCAGCCTCGACGCGTTACCTGCAGGGGCACGAGTCGGCACATCCAGTCTGCGGCGCGAATGCCAGTTACGCGCACGTTTTCCGCAATTGATAATTGAGCCACTGCGCGGCAATGTACAGACTCGCTTGCGCAAGCTCGATGAAGGCCAGTATGACGCCATCATTCTTGCCGCCGCTGGGCTTAAACGGCTGGGATTGGGCGCACGCATCCGCAATGAAATCAGTCCCGAGCAGAGTTTGCCAGCAGTCGGTCAGGGCGCGCTGGGCATCGAGTGTCTGGCCGGGCGCGAGGATCTGGTGGCTTTGCTGGCACCGCTTAATCATAGTGCCACCGCCGACTGCGTCCGAGCCGAACGTGCCATGAGCCGCGCCCTGGGAGGCAGTTGCCAGGTGCCTCTGGGTGGTTATGCGCAGATTGCCGATGGTATTCTCAATTTGCGCGGTTTCGTCGCGGAAATTGATGGCAGCCGCATCATCAGCGGCAGTGTGTCCGGGCCATGCGAGGATGCGGAACGCCTGGGCTGTCAATTGGCGGATCAACTCCTGGCTCTGGGTGCGGGTGCAATCCTCGCGGCGTTATCAGCATGAGTACCTCATTGAATGGACGCGGCGTACTGGTAACGCGGCCCGCCCATCAGGCGGCGCATCTGGCTGAACTGATTATTGCCGCGGCGGGCAAGCCGGTGCTATTCCCGGTGCTGGAAATCCTGGACGCAGCCGACCTGCAGCCGTTGTATGAGCTGATTGACCGGCTGGATAGCGTGGATCTCGCTATTTTCATCAGTCCGAATGCGGTGAACAAGGCGATGAACCTGATCAAGTCGCGCCGTGAACTGCCGGCCACGCTCAAAATCGCCGCCATCGGCCGCGGCAGCAGCAAGGAACTGAAACACTTTGGCATCACCGATATCATTGCGCCAACAGCCCGCTTCGATAGCGAGAATCTGCTGGAAATGCCCGAGCTGCAAAATGTGGCGGGTCAACGTATCGTCATTTTTCGCGGCGACGGCGGCCGTGAGGTGCTGGGCGACACCCTGGCCGCCCGCGGTGCCAGTATCGAATATGCCGAATGCTACCGGCGCAGCCGTCCGGATGCATCGGCGGGCGGATTGCTACGCCAGTGGTCGCGTAATGAAATTAACGCGGTGACGGTTACCAGTGCGGAAGGCTTGCGTAATCTCTACGATATGTTGGGCAAGCTGGGGCGGCAATGGCTGAAAACCACGCCCGTGTTTGTGCCGCACCCCCGCATCCTGGAAGTTACGCGTGAACTTGGGCTGGAACAGGCTATGGTCACCCCCTCAGGGGACGAGGGGCTGGTACAGGGTATGATTGAATGGTTCAGGGTCCATCCATGATCGAACAGCCACAAACCGTCGACAAACCGGATTTGCTCGACAATCTTGGGCGTATCCGGCCCGCACTGATAGTGGCATTGCTGGCGCTGGGAATAGCCGGCTGGCAGTGGTGGGATAGCAATAACCGTATCCGCCAGTTGCAGATTGAATTAGGGCAACGCCTGGCAGCATCCAACAATGTTGAGCAGGAAAGCCGGGTGTTGAGCAAGCAGGCGATAGAAAGCACGCGCGAACTGTCGGTCAAGCTGGGGGAAATTCAGGGCAAGCTGGCCGATTCACAAAATCAGCAGTTGGCGCTGGAAGCCTTGTATCAGGATTTGGCGCGTAGCCGTGATGAGTGGACCCTGGCGGATATAGAGCAGATCGTGCTGTCTGCCAGCCAGCAATTGCAGCTGGCAGGCAATGCCAAGGCCGCGCTGATCGCATTGCGGAGTGCGGAGACGCGGCTGGAACGCCTGAACAAACCCCAGTTTGCGGCACTGCAGCGTGCGATCAATGACGATATCCTGCGTCTGCAGGAAGTACCCCAGATTGATACAGTGGGCATTGCGCAGCGTCTGGATGAATTGATAGCCGATGTGGATGATCTGCCGATTGCCAGCGAACATGAAATTCCGGTGGTCCAACCGCGCAGCCAGCATCCTCAAGTGACTGGCGCCGCCAACCGCTTTGGGCGTGAAATCCTGCAAGAACTCAAGGGTCTGGTGCAGGTGCGGCGCATGGATACTCCAGACACTGCATTGCTGGCGCCGACACAAGTTTATTTCCTGCGACAAAATCTCAAGTTGCGCCTGCTCACCGCGCGCATCGCGTTGTTGGCGCACGATGAAGTCAGTTACAAATCCGATCTGCTGGATGCCCAGAATTGGGTGAAGCGTTATTTCAACGGTAGCGACGCGCGGGTGGCGAGGGCCTTGATCAGCCTTGGTAAATTGGCCAATAGCCCGGTCAGCATCCAATTGCCTAGCCTGTCGGAAAGTCTCGCGGCGTTGCAGGCGAGCCGCATCGGGCGTAAGCATTAATGCGTGCGCTCATCTGGATTGTTGTGCTTTTCGCCCTGGCGGTGGGCTTTACCATGGCGGGCAAATACGACCCGGGTTATGCCGTTCTGGTGTACCCGCCCTATCGGGTAGAGCTCTCGCTCACGCTGATGGTGGCGGTATTCCTGGTCTTGCTGGTGCTGGGTCATCTGTTTTTTCGTCTTGCCTCGGCAACCTTGCGCCTGCCGGAACAAGTCCGCACTTTCCGCGCCAGGCAACGCGAGCAAAAGTCGCGCGAGGCGCTCAGCGAGGCGCTCACGGCGTTGCTGGAAATGCGTTATAACCGGGCTGAAAACCGCGCGGCCGAAGCGCTCTCGCTGGATTCTACGCAATGGCAGGCAACGTTGATTGCCGCACGTGCTGCGCATGAAACCAAGGCATATTCACGCCGCGATGGATACCTGGCACAGCTGGAACAGTTGGCGCCCGACCAGGCAATGGTGCGGCTGATAACCGAGGCAGACTGTCTGCTGGGCGAAGGGCGTGCCGATGCTGCCCTGGTCCGCCTTAAACAGGCCGCAATCCTTGATCCCAAACATGGGGTTCTGGAGAAGCTCGAAGCGCGCGCACATCAAATGCTGAAAGACCAGCAGCAGGCAGTGTAGCTAATCGGCTTGCTTTGCCTTACCTTCATCCAGCAAGAATCGCTTGAATGCCTGCGCTGTTGCAGACAGGCGCTTGTTTTTGCGATGCACAATGAACCAGTGGCGCTGGATTGGAAAAAATTCCACATCGAGTAACGCCAGGCGGCGGGTTTCCAGTTCCAGTGAAACGGTATGCAAGGACACCACGGCCAGGCCCATGCCGGCTTGAACGGCCTGTTTGATGGCCTCATTGGTATTCATTACCAGGCCTCTTAGCGGGGTGATTTGATGGGTCTGGAAAAATCGCTCCGAAGCGCTGCGGGTGCCCGAGCCGGCTTCACGCACAATCAGTATTTCATTGGCCAGGCGACTCACCGGGATGCGTTTTTGCCCAGCCAGAGGATTATCCGGAGCAGAGATCACTACCAGCGGATTTTCCATGAATGATTCCGCGATTAGGTCATGTCCGTCAGGCGGCTGCCCCATTATCGCCAGATCAATTTCGTTCTGCTCAAGCTGGCCCAGCAATGCCTCGCGGTTGGTGACATCCAGATTAACCGTGACTTGCGGATGGTTTTGGCGAAAGCTGGCCAGCAGTTGGGTGGCGAAATAATTCGCGGTGGAGGCCACGGATATTTTCAGATTGCCACGCTCCATCCCCTTGAGTTCGGCCAGCACCAGTTCGGCTTCACCCAGCTGCTCGGCAATGGCTTTACTATAGTAATACATCTCCCGGCCAGCCTCGGTCATATAAATCTTTTTGCCTATTTGCTCGAACAGAGGCAGTCCCAGATTTTCTTCCAAAAGCTTGATTTGCATTGAAACAGCCGGTTGGGAGAGATGCAATTCCCGCGCTGCGCGGGAATAGCTCAACAGCCGCGCAACGGATTCAAAAATTTTTAATTGCCGCAAAGTGAGATGTAACATTCAGTATTTATACCATAAGTTAAACCTTATGGTATCAATCAAAATGATTGAATATGTATTATGGGTTAATACCAGTAAACTGTTTCCACTGTCGAATAAAAGCCTACAAGCGTTGCGCAGGTCTCGATGGGTACATCGTTAACTTTAGGAGGTTGTAATGGCCGTTAAAACATACAACGCCGGTGTGAAAGAATACCGGCAGACTTACTGGATGCCGGAATACACGCCGCTGGATACCGACATCCTTGCGTGCTTCAAGATTACCCCGCAAGCGGGCGTGGACCGTGAAGAAGTCGCTGCCGCTGTGGCTGCGGAGTCATCAACGGGTACCTGGACCACCGTGTGGACCGATCTGCTGACCGATCTGGATTACTACAAAGGCCGTGCCTATCGCATCGAAGACGTACCCGGTGATGACACCTGTTTCTACGCTTTCGTTGCTTACCCGATCGACCTGTTCGAAGAAGGTTCAGTGGTTAACGTGCTGACCTCCCTGGTTGGTAACGTGTTCGGTTTCAAAGCGTTACGCGCATTGCGTCTGGAAGATATCCGCTTCCCGGTTGCATACGTGAAGACCTGTGGTGGTCCTCCTCAAGGTATTCAGGTCGAGCGCGACAAGATGAACAAGTATGGTCGTCCGCTGCTGGGCTGCACCATCAAGCCCAAGCTGGGTCTGTCTGCCAAGAACTACGGCCGCGCGGTGTACGAGTGCCTGCGCGGTGGTCTGGACTTCACCAAGGACGACGAGAACGTCAACAGCCAGCCGTTCATGCGCTGGCGTGATCGTTTCGAGTTCGTGCATGAAGCCACAATGAAAGCCGAACGCGAAACTGGCGAGCGTAAAGGCCACTACCTGAACGTGACAGCTCCGACCCCGGAAGAAATGTACAAGCGGGCTGAATTTGCCAAGGAAATCGGCGCGCCGATCATCATGCACGACTACCTGACTGGAGGCCTGACAGCCAACACAGGTCTGGCCAACTGGTGTCGCAACAACGGCATGCTGCTGCACATCCACCGCGCCATGCACGCCGTACTCGACCGCAACCCGCACCACGGTATCCACTTCCGCGTGCTGACCAAAGTGCTGCGTCTGTCGGGTGGTGATCACCTGCACTCGGGTACCGTGGTCGGCAAGCTGGAAGGCGACCGCGAAGCCACGCTGGGCTGGATCGACACCATGCGCGACGAGTTCATCAAGGAAGACCGTAGCCGCGGCCTGTTCTTCGATCAGGACTGGGGTTCGATGCCTGGCGTGCTGCCGGTAGCTTCTGGTGGTATTCACGTGTGGCACATGCCCGCACTGGTGAACATCTTCGGTGACGATTCCGTGCTGCAATTCGGTGGCGGCACGCTCGGCCACCCGTGGGGCAACGCTGCTGGCGCCGCCGCCAACCGCGTGGCGCTGGAAGCCTGTGTGGAAGCACGCAACCAGGGTGTTGCCATCGAGAAAGAAGGCAAAGACATTCTGAACAAAGCTGCCGCACACAGCCCGGAACTCAAGATCGCCATGGAAACCTGGAAAGAGATCAAGTTCGAATTCGACACCGTGGACAAGCTGGACGTGGCCCACAAATAATCGTGACCATTTGCCGGGGCGATGCGTCCCGGCATGTCAACCCAATTCAGGAGTGATGCAATGAGTGAAGTAATGGATTACAACTCCCGTCTGAGCGACCCCGCCAGCCGGAAATTTGAAACCTTCTCGTATCTGCCCGCGATGGATGCCGCCAATATCCGCAAGCAGGTGGCTTACCTGGTGTCGAAAGGCTGGAACCCGGCTATCGAGCACATCGAGCCGCAGTACCTGATGGATTCCTACTGGTATATGTGGAAGCTGCCCATGTTCGGTGAAACCGACGTGGAAAAAGTGCTGGCAGAAGCGGAAGCTTGTCACAAAGCCAACCCGGACAACCATGTGCGTTTGATTGGTTACAACAACTTCAATCAGTCACAAGGCACTTCCATGGTGATATATCGCGGCAAGACTGTTTAATCAAGTCGCGGCGCGGGCAACCGTAGCGAAGCCCCCGCTGCCGTGAGGCTGCGGGGGCTTTTTTTTTTGTATGAATAATATTCCTCAACCAGATTGGGCTCACAGGGTGCGGCATTAGATTTCGTACGTCTTAACCAATCAATAATTTCCAGATACGGAGTTCGGCATGAGCGACACTATCGCGCAATACCGCATTGAAAAAGAACCTTATTACCGGGGCGTGGCCGACGAAGTCGCGCTGTACGAAGCGGCCTACTCGGTGCGCATGCCGATGATGCTGAAAGGCCCGACCGGTTGCGGCAAAACCCGCTTTGTTGAATACATGGCGTGGAAACTCAACAAGCCCTTGATTACCGTGGCGTGTAACGAAGACATGACCGCCTCCGACCTGGTCGGACGCTTTCTGCTGGATGCCAGCGGCACCCGCTGGCAGGACGGCCCGCTGGCCATCGCAGCGCGCCATGGCGCGATCTGCTACCTGGACGAAGTCGTCGAAGCGCGCCAGGACACCACCGTGGTGATCCACCCGCTCACCGACAACCGCCGCGTGTTGCCGCTGGAGAAAAAAGGCGAGCTGATCCAGGCGCATCCCGACTTCCAGCTGGTGATCTCCTACAACCCCGGCTACCAGAGCCTGATGAAGGATCTGAAACAATCCACCAAACAACGTTTTGGCGCACTCGACTTCAACTACCCGGCACACGACATCGAAACCGAAATCGTCGCCCACGAAACCGGCGTCAGTGGCGAAGTGGCCGGCAAGCTCGTATCCATCGCCGAACGCGCGCGCAACCTGAAAGGCCACGGTCTTGACGAAGGCATCTCCACGCGCATGCTGATATACGCAGGCAGCCTGATCGCCAAGAACGTGGAGCCGACCGCTGCGTGCCGTATGGCATTGGTGCGCCCGATTACCGATGACCCGGACATGCGCGATGCGCTGGATGCAGCAGTGAGTACGTTCTTTTAAAGGTGGCTGCTGAAGCAATTAGCCGTAGAAATCACAGCGGACGGAGAATGCAGAAACAATTCGATGCCCGGCAGCGCGCGCAACCGGATTTCGGATTCTCCGTGACCACTGAGGCAATCATTAAGGTATAGCCATGTCCATTAATCTGGAAGACTACGAAGATACACTGGGCGAACTCTCGGAAAGCTCGCGCCTGATTTTGCAATCCGCGTGGCACGATGCAGTGCGCGTATTCAGCCCGGCTGGTCTGGATCATTACCTTAAGGGCGCCAAATCTTTGCGTAACCTGGGTCGCGGTTGCGATCTGGTGGCGACCTATATCCAGAACGCTCCCACCATCGCGCGCGGCTTAGGGGAAGATGTGATTCCCGAACTGGTACACAGCGCCATGATGATGGCGTCGAAAACCAGCGGCACGGTGATCGAGTTGGTGCTGGCGACGGCGCCTACCGCCGCCGAGCGTCTGGGCGATGCCGAGTTGTTCAGCAAGTATCTTCAGTTGCTTAACGTGCTGCTGGCCAGTGCGCCGCGCGGGGTCAAACCCATGCTGGAAAATCTCGATACGCTGTTCGGACAACTTACCCTCGGCGGTTTACGGCGCTGGGCGACCTGGGGCGCACAGGCGCACCGTACCAATTACGAAGAGCAGATCAAATATTTCGGTCTGCAAACCCTGGAATCCAAGGCCATCCTGCAACAGGAACGCAAAGGTACACTGTTCGTCGATGTGCAGCGACGCATCAACATGTATTTGCGCGCATTGTGGGGGCGCGACTTTTTCATGCGCCCCACCTCGGGTGACTTCGAAAAGCGTGAAGGCTACCGCCCCTATATCGAGGACTATCTGATGCATCTGCCCGACGCATTCGACGATTTTGTATTGCGTGGCAAAGATGGCAGCGAACTGGGACGAACCCCAGGCCTGGAGTTGTACCGTGCTACCGCTGCGCACTGCGCGGCGCACATTGTTTACACGACTGCTCCGATTTCGGCAGAGAGTCTGAACCCGATGCAGATGGCGGTCATTTCCGTTATCGAGGATGCACGCGTGGAGCGCCTCGCCATTAATGCCTTCCCCGGTATCGGGCATCTGTGGGCGCATCTGCACACGGCAACCTCGGCGCAATCCAAGACCTTTGGCGATTACCTCAACCGCATTGTGCGGGCGTTGCTGGATGCGACGTATCAGGATGACCATCCCATTATCAGCCATGCGCGCGAGCTGTTTGCCACCGAACAGGGCAGGCTCGCCGATAACCAGTTATCGTGGGATATCGGGGTGACGCTGGCGCACGAATTGAGCCTGTTGCGCATCCCCTACCAGCCGCGTACCGATCTGCTGACCGCACCGTACCGCGATGACAACCGCTATTTCTGGGAATTCGAGGAATTCGATTTCGACAAGGCGGCGGGGGCTGGCTATGACACCATCCAGCAAGTGCGCAAGAACGTCAGCCTGATGGAGTTCGTTAACGAGATTGACTGCGAGCTGGCGGGCGACGATGCGCAGGAAATCTGGGTGCTGGGCACCGAGCTGTATCCATATGAAGATATGGGCAAGTCCTACAACGAGATGGAGGGCAAAGAGCCGGTTTCCGCGCCCTACCATTATTCGGAATGGGACTACCAGATTCAGCTGGAGCGGCCGAGCTGGGCAACCGTGATGGAGAAGCGCGCCAAAGCCGGCGACATGCAGATCATTGATGACATTGCCGCGCAGTACAGACGCGAAATCCAGCGCATGAAATTTCTGCTCGACGCAATGCAGCCGCAAGGCGTGCAACGCATCCGCAAGCTGGAAGACGGCGACGAAGTAGACATTAACGCGGCCATTGCCGCGATGATCGATATGCGTATGGGCAATCAGCCCGATCCGCGCATCATGATGCGCTCGGTACGCAAAGTGCGCGATATTTCAGTGATGGTGCTGCTGGATTTGTCCGAGTCGACCAACGACAAGGTAGCCGGGCAGGAATTCTCGGTGCTGGATTTGACCCGTCAGGCCACGGTGTTGCTGGCGGATGCCATCAACAAGATCGGCGATCCCTTTGCCATTCACGGCTTCTGTTCGGATGGCCGGCACGACGTGGAATACTACCGCTACAAGGATTTCGACCAGCCTTATAACGAAGTTCCCAAGGGCAAGCTGGCGGGCATGACCGGCCAGCTCTCCACGCGTATGGGTGCGGCCATCCGTCATGCCGGACATTATCTGAAGCAGCAACGTTCATCCAAAAAGCTGCTGCTGGTGATTACCGACGGAGAGCCTGCCGATGTGGACGTACGCGATCCGCAATATCTGCGCTTCGATGCCAAAAAGGCGGTGGAGGAGGTCGCCAAGAACGGTGTGACGACCTATTGCATGAGCCTGGATCCGCGTGCCGACCAGTATGTGTCGCGTATTTTCGGCGCGCGTAATTACATGGTGGTGGATCACGTCGAGCGTCTGCCGGAGAAACTGCCTATCCTCTACGCCGGGCTGACGCGTTAATCAGGAACGCTGAACATCTCCTGCCGCGCTGTCGTACTGATGGCCAGCACCGCCGGGTGAGTCAGACGACGTTCGGTGGAGATGGCGTAAAACTGCTCGGTCACCTGGTCGGTTTGGCCAAGCCGCACGCTCCCCGTCTGAGCCTGGATCAACTCGGAGATGGTGCTGGGCACGGCGTAAATCCCGGCGCCTTCTTTACCAAAAGCGTTGAGCAGGGCGCTGTCGTCAAATTCACCGACGATACGCGGGCGAATGCGCAGTTCATCGAGCCAGCGCATGAGTTTCGGGCGCACGGCGGCATCTTCTCCAGGCAGTAATAACGGCGCGGTATCGAGTAACTGCGGAAAATGGCCCGCATGGGTCGCCGCCAGCGCTGGCGCCGCCAGAAATGTGAGCCCACACTCCCCAAGCAAGTGACTGAATCCACGCACGTTTAATTTGGTTGGCATGGGGCGGTCAGCAATCACCAAATCCAGCCGGTGCACAGCGAGTTCCCCAAGCAGGCTGTCGAGACGCCCCTCGCGGCATTGCAAGCGCGGTTTTTCCTCGATGCGCATGGCCGGTTCCAGTAACTGATATGCCACCGACTTGGCTACCATATCGGCAATCCCGACGCGAAATTGCATGCTGCGACTGGCGGGCTGCTGGCGCAACGCCTCCTGCAGCTCTTCACCAAGCACAAATATTTCTTCGGCATAGCCGAGCACCATGCGCCCGGCTTCGGTCAGTTCCAGCGTGCGGCCGACGCGACGAAATAATTGTGTGGCGAGCGCCTCTTCGAGCACACCCAGCTGGCCGCTGATCGATTGCGGCGTCAGATGCAGACGTTCGGCAGCCTTGCCCACTCCGCCGGCTTTGGCGACGACCCAGAAATAATGCAGATGTTTGTAATTCAGTGCGCTCATGATTGCTCCGATATTTCGAATGATTGTTAAAGTATATTCGAATAATAATGATTCCGAGAGCGTATAGAATTCAGGAGTCGTTAATCCGTCAGGAGCATCAAACATGAATCCTCTACATTCGATGAATTCTATCCCCGTGGGGCAGGGCGCTGAGATTAGCGCACTGTCGACCAACAAGGTCATCCGCAACACATACATGCTGTTGTCCGCCACGTTGCTGTTCGCGGCATTGACTGCCATGGCAAGCATGGCGCTGAAGCTGCCTCACCCCGGAATCATTGTTACGCTGGTGGGCTATTTCGGCCTGCTGTTCCTTACCAGCAAATTCCGCGATAGCACAACCGGACTGGGTTTGGTGTTTGCGTTGACCGGCTTCATGGGCTACACCTTGGGCCCCATCGTCAGCCATTACCTCGGCCTGCCCAATGGCGGCCAAACGGTAGCGATGGCGATGGGTCTGACAGCCGCGATTTTTCTTGGGCTATCGGGTTATGCCCTGACCACGCGCAAAAACTTCAGCTATATGGGCGGCTTCCTGATGGTGGGCATGATCGTTGGCATCGTCGCCAGCCTGGGTGCGGTGTTTTTCGAACTGCCGGCGCTGTCGCTCGCGGTGTCGGCCATTTTCGTGCTGCTGATGTCTGGCATGATTCTGTACGAAACCAGCAATATCATTCATGGCGGCGAAACCAACTACATCATGGCCACTGTGGGCCTGTTTGTAACGATATTCAATCTGTTCACCAGCCTGATGCAGTTGCTGGGCTTTATGAACAGCGATGATTGATACCTATTGGTTTGGCGCGGCATAAATGAAATCCATAGAACACCTCCTTGAAACACTGATCTTTTCCAGTCGCTGGCTGCTGGCACCCCTGTATCTGGGCCTGGTCGCCGCGATTGTGATGCTGGTGTGGTACTTCGGCATCGAGTTCATGCACCTGATTCCGATGGTGACACAGGGCGAAGGCAGTGTTGTAGTGGGGGTGTTATCGCTGGTCGATCTGGTTTTGGTCGCTAACCTGCTGATCATCATCATTTTTGCCGGTTACGAAAATTTTGTGTCCAAAATCAATGTGGGTAACCATGAAGATCGTCCAGACTGGATGGGGCACGTGGATTTCGCTGATCTGAAAATGAAATTGATTGGGTCTATCATTGCTATTTCTGGAATTGAATTGCTCAAGGCGTTTATGGCGGCAGGTGCTTATACCAATGAACAGATGGCATGGAAAGTGGGTATTCACCTGACCTTTGTGGTGACCGGGGTGATGTTCGCATTGACTGATCGCCTGGGCGGTTCGAAAAAACACGGTTCCGGCGGCTGAAAAAATCACGCATATTCCATCCATTGCAAAAGGAGTTGCCATGAAACGTATTTTTCTGTTCCTTGCCACCAACATGGCCATTGTGCTGGTTCTGTCCATTACCCTGCGCGTGCTGGGTGTAGAGCCCTATCTCACCGCGCAGGGGCTGAACCTGGGTTCGCTGCTGGTTTTTGCGGCTGTATTTGGGATGGGTGGGTCTTTCATTTCATTGGCGATTTCAAAGTGGACGGCCAAGCGCTCTGTGGGCGCTGTGGTCATCGAGAATCCACGTACTCCTGCTGAAATCTGGCTCGTAGGTACGGTGCGCCGTCAAGCTCAGCAAGCCGGCATCGGCATGCCCGAAGTGGCGATTTACGATGCGCCCGAAGTGAATGCATTTGCCACCGGCATGAACAAGAACAACGCGCTGGTGGCGGTTTCCACCGGCCTGCTGCAATCCATGACCAAGGAAGAAGCCGAGGCGGTACTGGGTCATGAGATCTCGCACGTTGCCAACGGCGACATGGTGACGCTGGCGCTGATTCAGGGGGTGGTGAATACTTTCGTGATGTTCCTGTCGCGCGTGATTGGACATATGGTGGACAAGGTGGTGTTCAAGACCGAGCGCGGCACCGGACCGGCATTTTTCGTCACCATGATCATTGCCGAACTGGTACTGGGCATACTCGCTTCCATCATCGTGATGTGGTTCTCGCGTCAGCGCGAATTTCGCGCCGACCGCGGCGGCGCAACCCTAGCCGGACGGCCGCACATGATTGCCGCGCTGGAGCGCCTGAATCAGGTACACACTGCGCCTTTACCGGAAAAAATGGCCGCATTCGGGATTGCCGGTAGCGTGGGCAGCGGTCTGAAGCGACTGTTCATGACCCATCCACCGCTGGAAGAACGCATCGCCGCTTTGCGCGCCGGCGCATGATGCCGAGCCCCCTGCCGTGCGCGAGCTAAGCGGCAATTCTTTCGCGCGCCGGATCATGCTCGGCGTGTTTCTGGCCGGGCTGGGGACGGCAGTGTATGTCGTGCTCAGCCCATTTATGGCCTCGGTGGCGTGGGCCGCTATCCTCGCCTATATCAGCTGGCCGGGTTATATGTGGCTGTGCCAGCGTCTGGGTGGCCGCTGCAATATCGCGGCCTTGCTCATGACTTTGCTGGTTGCTGTCGTACTGATCATTCCCATGCTTGGCTTTGTAGTCTTGTTGCAGGACGAGTTCATGGACGGCGCACATCAGGTGGCGGAGCATCTGGCACGCGGTGATTTTCAACTGCCCGACATGGTTCTCAGGTTGCCGTGGATTGGGTCCGAGCTGCAGGACTGGTTGGCGCGTGCCAGCGCTGATCCGGGGGGAATCAAAGGGCAGCTGCAACAGCTGCTGGCAGGTTTTCGCGTTGAAACCGTTGCACTGTTGGGCGGGGTGGGGCGCAATCTGATCAAACTTGCATTTGCGCTGCTCACGCTGTTTTTCCTGTATCGCGACGGCAAACGCGCGCTCGGCCAACTGCGCGAGGTACTGGCAGACATGATCGGGCCGCGTATTCACGGTTACTTCGATGCGGTGGGCAATACTACCCGCGCAGTGCTCTATGGCATCGTCCTCACCGCGCTGGCGCAGGGCGCCCTGGCCGGGCTCGGCTACTGGGCCGCAGGCGTCGATTCGCCACTGGCGATGGCGGCATTCACGGCCACCATTGCGCTGATCCCGTTCGGTACGCCGTTTGTGTGGGGCAGCCTGTCGGTGTGGCTTTACCTCAACGGCCATCACGCCGAGGCGATCGGCTTGTTTCTGTGGGGTGCACTGGTGGTGAGCTGGGTGGACAACCTGATTCGCCCCATGGTCATCAGCGGCGCCACGCGCATCCCCTTCGTGCTGGTGATGTTCGGTGTGCTCGGTGGCGTTGCCGCATTTGGTCTGATCGGCCTGTTTATTGGGCCATTGATATTGGCGGTGGCTTTGGCCGTGTGGCGCGAATGGCTGGAGGACAGCCGCGCCGTTGGCCGGAGCGGTCTATAGCATATTAATCTGAAGGAAATTTGCCATGAATGGTATCGAGTCTTTTGCCACACCGGGTATGTGGGCGGGATTTGTGGTGTTTGTCATCGCCATGCTGGCACTGGACATGTTCGCGTTGGGCGGGCGTCATGCTCACAAGGTGAGCGTCAAGGAAGCATTGGGCTGGTCGCTGTTGTGGGTGACGCTGTCATTCGCCTTCGCCGGGTTGCTGTGGTGGTATCTGGATGGCAGCGCCGGACGCGAAGTGGCCAATACCAAGGCACTGGAATTCATCACCGGCTACCTGATCGAAAAATCCCTGTCGGTGGACAATATCTTCGTGTTCCTGATGATATTCAGCTATTTCGCGGTGCCGGTTGAATACCAGCGTCGCGTGCTGCTGTATGGCGTGCTGGGTGCGATTGTGCTGCGCGCGATCATGATCCTGCTGGGTGCCTGGCTGGTGGCCGAGTTTCACTGGATTCTGTATGTGTTCGGTCTGTTTCTGCTGGTGACCGGCTTCAAGATGCTGGTGTTTGCCGACCAGGAACCCAGCCTGGAAGGTAACCCGGCGCTCAAATGGATGCGCGGTCATTTGCGCATCACCCCGGACTATCACGCCGAGAAATTCACGCTGCTGCAAGACGGCGTGCGCTGGTTCACGCCGCTGTTTCTGGTGCTGATCCTGATCGAGACCTCCGACGTGATTTTTGCGGTGGACAGCATCCCGGCCATTTTCGCCATCACCACTGATCCGTTCATCGTGTTCACCTCCAATATTTTTGCCATCATGGGCTTGCGCGCCCTGTATTTTTTGCTGGCGGACATGGCCAGCCGCTTCCATTTGCTCAAGTATGGACTGGCGCTGGTGCTGGTATTCGTCGGCGCCAAGATGCTGGTGGCACACTGGTACAAGGTGCCGATCGGGTTGGCGCTGGGAGTGGTGGGCATCATTCTGCTGGCTTCGGTGCTGGCCAGCCTGATGGCAACGCGCAATGGCAAAAAGGGCGACACAGCTTCGTAATCGCGGGCAAGGCAGCTAAAACCTGCCTGATCCACACAGGGCAATACCTCGAGCCAACCAAAAATCGTCTCACATTGCGCATTTCGCATTGGGTCGAAAATGTCAGTTTGATCGTGATCCCGCTGGCCACCCTGATGGCCAGTTTTCAGGAATGGCTGCTCATGGTGGCGGCGCGCAAAGTCATCTGGACCGACTTACTGCTGGTCCTGTGTCTGGAAATTTTTACCATGCTCGGCCTGTGCTACAGGCAGTGCAAGCTGCCTATGGTTTACCCCCTCTATATCGCAATCGCCCTGGCGCGGTTCATCATGCCGGGCATGAGGGATGGTCTCCGCGCAGCATACTCCTGACTTGCTGTTTCATTATGCCGCCGGTGCCGCGCCGCGCGGATTGCACCACTATCGCCGGCGTGGGCAGCGCGCCTGCTGGGTGTGCCGGGCCTTCCAAATATCTGAAGTGCTTGGACTCGCTGCTCTCCATCGTGCAAAGGCCCAAGGGGATTCCGCTGGCCAGCTTTGCCATCAGCGAAGCGGATGACCCCATGATATTGCCGGTTGCCACGCTCGGCATGTGGGTCAGGTTCGGTGTGCTCGGCGGCGTTGTTGCGGTCGGTTTGAGCGGGTCTGTTTATCCGAGTAGTGTTTCTTGCGGTCGCGATCGTCGTATGGCGCCAATGCCTGAAACCTACCTGTGTGGAAACAAAAACAACGTAAAAGCAATTCAGCGCGTGTTTCACTTATCCCGGTGATGTATCTACTTTTATGAATGCATTTTGTAAAAAAGATTAATTTTTGTTCTGTAATGTTCAAGCATACACTAGCCTGCAGAAATTTCCGCAGGGACGGGTATGTTCGGGAATGCGCTTAATCTGATTGAGTCGATGCGCCCACTTTTACATGGGCCTGCGTTGCATCGCCCTGCGTCATGCCTTTCCCCTGACCCGATTGTTAAATAAACGCTGGTAGCTTGTTTGCCAACGGCAAATACCACTCGGCGTTTGCGTTAATCATGAAGCTGCAAGAAATACGGCCTGCCATAGGACAAGCTCATGGGCACTTTGGCTGCCGCACATACGCAAGGGGATGCGCTGAATGATGGATAAACTTATCGTACTGCTGGTTGCGCTGCCATTGCTGACTGCTTTCGTGGCGCAGGTGCTGTCAGACAAGCTCGGGCGCCGTGTCGTGACCCTGAGTGTGGCGGCCGGGACCCTTACTTTTGCTCTTGCAGTGCTATTGCTGGCGTTCAAGCTGAGCGGTCATGGCGCCAGACATATTGTGCTCGCTCCGGTGTGGGGCAGTCTCCTGTTCGATTCCTTGACCTTATTGATGGCGGTGGTGATATCCGGCATTAGCTTGATAGTGCATGTGTATTCCGTGCGCTACATGGCTGAGGATCCCGGATACCGGCGTTTTTTTGTGTTGCTCGACGCCATGACCGGAGTGTTGCTGCTCACCATTGCGGCGGGCGATCTGATTACCTTGCTGGTGGGCTGGCACCTGATAGGTGTAGTGCTGTTTTTTCTGCTCAATCACAATAGCCGCAGCCTGCAAGCCTATCGCTATGGTTTTTGGTCGTTCATCACCTATCGCTTTGGTGATGTGCCGATGGTGTTGGCCGCCATCCTGCTCTACCGCGCATTCGGCACCTGGTCGTTACCGGACATTTTTCAGCAGATTGCCGCCCACCCGGATGCGCTTACTGTCTTTGGGTTGCCATTGAGCGAAACGGTCGCAGGGTTGATTGCGCTGTCGGCGTTTGCGCGTTCCGCGCAGTTTTTTCTACATACCTGGCTGCCCTATACGATGGATGGTCCGACGCCGGTGTCGGCGCTGATGCATGCCGGTATCGTCAACGCCGGTGCCTTTATCATCAACCGGTTCGCACCGGTGTTTGTCGAAGCCGACGGCGTGTTGCACTGGGTATTTCTGGTCGGCCTGCTGACGGCGGTCATTGGCTCGGTGTTGATGCTGTCGCAAAACGACATCAAAAAAGCGTTAGGTTACTCGACCATGGGGCAGATGGGCTTCATGATTATGGAGTGTGGCGTGGGCGCGTTTTCACTCGCGATTTTCCACTTGATCGCGCACGGCCTGTTCAAAGGCACACTGTTTCTTGCTTCTGGCGGTGTCATCGGCAAGGCGCGCCACGACGACGGCGTGCCCAAGGATGATCTCTACACATTTGTGATTGAGCGGCGTCCCACCGCTTATCGGCAACCGTGGATATTGATGGCAGCGATTACCTTAGCAGTGCCGGCGTTGGTGTTCGGCCTGGCACATTGGCTGGTGTCAGACAGCCTTGTGATCGAGCAGGGTGCGATTATTCTGCTGTTTTTCGGCTGGGTTACAGGTGCCCAATTGCTGTTTTCCATCCACCGCATGGACAGCGAAACGCCTTGGCGTCTGGTGACTTTGGCGGTTTTATCGCTGACCCTGGTGGTGCTCGGTTATACCTTCATCAGCCATGCATTCGATCTGTTTCTGTACCCTGATGCACAATTTCGTGCCCGTATCTACGCAGCAGCCGGCATTAGCCAGTCCGAGTTTTACATACTGGTTGGCGTGCTCACGGGAGTCATCGTGTTTGGCTCGATGCTGGCCTACCGTGCGGCCAGTTATCACAATGAAGGACATAAACAGCCGAAACGCAGCTGGCTCGCTTTTTACGCGCTGATTTCACGTGAACTCTACATTGCGGATGTATATGCGCTGTTGGGGCGCGGGTTGATTGGACTGTCCGCGCGCTTAAATCTATGGCTGAGGTGGATTTGATATGGCAATTCTGATTCTGCTTGCAATAGGGATATTTTTGCCGCTGTTTCCGCTCAGCATGCTATTGACAGCCTTTTTCAAATACGTGCCGTGGACGTGGTTGCGCGCCCTGATATTGCTTGCCTGGCCTCAAATTGGTTTGACCATCGCATTTTCAGCGCATACGCAGCTGCCTCGGTGGGCGGTGGGGTGGGGGCTGTTGACGGCGGCGTTGTATGCGTTGCGTATGCTCAGCCTGAGGGATTTCAGCACATGGATTTCATTCATCGCAGCGTCAGCTTTTGCGTTGCTCTGGATTGGGTTGGTCAACGCCAGCAGCGAGACGATTTTGCGTTTGCAGGGTCTGGGTTTTTCCGCCTCCTTCATTATCGCGGCCGCCGTGGTCCCCATGCTAAAAAGCCGCCTGGGGGCGGCCTATAGTGGCTTGCATTGCGGTATGGCACAGCGTTTGCCACGGTTGGCGGGCGTGTTGGTACTGGCCGTGCTGGCGGCGATTGCGACACCACTGTTCCCCTCGTTTTTTGCATTGATTGCGGTGTTGTCAGAGGCGTCGTTTATGGCTGCGTTGGGCGTGTTGATTGTCTGGCTGTTATGGAGTTGGGCCGGGGCACGGTTGCTGCAAGGGTTTTTGCCTGGCGTTTGGTCACGCACGCAAACACCTCCGGATTTGAGTCTGCGTACCGCGTGGCTGGCTGGCTTGGGATTGGTAACACTTGCGGGCGCCGCTACGGTACTGACCAGTATGGGACTGACGGGGGGATGGTAAATGAGCCTGGCGCTTGATCGCAAGTTAAAAATTCGTGCCATGGTATACGTGGCAGGCGAGCCGATTCCGTATTTTTGGCCGATGCGTAACTTCATTCACCACAATCCTTTGCATGGTCTGGAAAAACTGCCTTTTGCGCAGGCGGTAGAAAAGGGCCAGGCGCTTTTTCATGGCAAGGGCTTTCTGCCGCGCAAGACGTATCAACGTTTTTTGCAGGAAGGAAAAATTGACCGTGCAAGTCTGCTGAAGGGGGTGCAAGACTTCGTCACCACGCGGAGCAGCGTGCCGGGTGTGGATTTGTCGCATTGGCTGATGACGCTGCTCACTCAGGTTGCCGAGCCGCTGAGCAAGGCATGCGTCATGGCAGGTACGCGGGATGTGCATCACGCGCTCAATGGCATGGTGTCCGAGCGTGCGGAGCCCGTCGACATGGCCGCATTGGCCGCCTGGTTGCACGAAAAGGTAGATGGGGCGCGGCCGATATACGAGGCGGTTGATACCTTGTTTGGCACGCATATTGGCACAACACTGGATGACTTGTTGATTAAAAGCTGTCTGGATTTTTTTGACGAAGGTCAGTCAGCCTGGACTATGCCGGGGCGTGAATCTGGACTATTCAACGCCTGGCGTGAATTGTCCCGGCGCAACGTCAGGCTGTTTTTGCGCGGCGTGAATATCAGCCAAATCCTGGCGCAATCGACTACTCCGGAAGGCGTGATTGCCTACGCCATGGATACGCTTGCTGTCCCGGAAGCGCGCTGGGCGGACTATTTTTCGCGCGAGCTGGTGCACTTGCATGGCTGGGCCGGTTTTATCCGCTGGCGTTCAAACGCCAAACATTACTACTGGGGACAGCATTATCCGGCCGATCTGGTTGATTTTCTGGCAGTACGGCTTGCACTGGGACTGGCCTTGCTTAAAGAGGAAGCCGGATCGAAGGTGCCAGGAAGTGCTCCCGAATTGGCGCAGTTCATAGATGCACACACTGCTGAAGCTTTCCTGCGCTATGAGTTCTACAGCGGTAATGTGGTGCCGCAACTGGCAGCCAAGGTGGAAGACGCCATTCTGCGTGGCAAGCAATCAGTTATCAGTAGCGTGTTTACAGCTTATGTCGAACATAAACGTGTTGATGAGGCGATGTTGTTGGCGCAACGTCTGCAAGATTGGGGCACGCAGGCGTCGGCTCCTTTATGTCTGACTTCGCTATCAATCGAGGAGCTGGACAGTTTGCTCGCCACGGTTCAGGCGTTCGAGCAAACCGAGGGCATGCTGTGGCTGCGCGCCATGGAAGCACGAGCGATGCGGGTGTTGCTGCGCGACGTTGATGTCGCGCAGCCAGCTCTGCGCGACAAACGTCCGTTCGCGCAGGCCCTGTTTTGCATCGATACCCGTTCCGAACGCATCCGGCGTCAGCTGGAGCACATAGGGGATTATCAGACCTATGGCATTGCCGGTTTCTTTGGCGTGCCAATCGGCATACTGGAACTTGGCAAGGGCAGCGAAACGCATTTGTGTCCGGCAGTGGTCACGCCTAAAAACCTGGTGCTGGAAATGAACGCCAGCGGTCCTGTTGACGAATCCGTGGTGGGTGTATTTGAACACGCCCTGCATGAGCTGAAAAACTCTGTGTTGGCTCCATTTGCGGCGGTGGAGGCCATCGGGCTGCTGTTCGGTTTCGATATGATAGGCAAGACTATTGTGCCATTGGCATACAGCCGTTGGCGTCGCAAGCTGTTTCCCGCCAAGCAGATGTCGCGTCTGCTGCTGGACAAGCTCGGCCGTGAGCAGGCGGATTCCATCCTGCGCGCGGTACAGCGTGCCGTCATTGTCAAAGCGGTAGAGCACGAATTGGGCTTGCCGCCTGAACGCATTACCGACGACTTGGTGCGTCAGTTGCGTGAAACGGCACTCACCAACCAATCGCCGAGCGATGAATTGGCACATCAGTTGGGTCTGGACCTGGCTGCGTGCAACGCCTTTGTTACGCGACTGCGCGATGCCTACCGTATCAACCGGCGCTTTTCGCGGCTGCAATTCGAACGCCTGGGGCGGATTGGCTTTAGCAGTAACGAACAGGCGCACTTGGTCGGGCAGGCGCTGCGCTCCATCGGATTGGTTGAGCATTTTTCACGTTTTGTGTTGCTGGTCGGGCACGGCAGTACGTCAGAGAATAATCCGTACGAATCCGCGCTTGATTGTGGTGCCTGTGGGGGGAATTCAGGCATTTTTAACGCACGTGCAATGGCGCAAATGGCCAACAAGTCGGAAGTGCGGCGGCGCTTGCGCGAGCAGGGGCTGGATATCCCTGCCGACGTGCACTTTGTGGCCGCGTTGCACAATACGACGACTGACGAGATCACCATTCTGGATCGTGAGCTGATTCCGCCCGCGCACCTGATTTACCTCGACCGTTTACATAAAGGGCTGAAGGCAGCGTCCCGCTTGTGCGCACAGGAACGCATGGCGACCCTGGTTCCGAGTGACACCGGCGCACCTCCGGATGCCAATGCATCGAGCCGCCTGGCGCGGCGCAATGCCAATGACTGGTCACAGGCACGGCCGGAATGGGGATTGTCGCGTAATGCCTATTTCGTCATCGGGCGGCGCCAGCTCACCCAGCGTGCCGTGCTGGCAGGCCGTGCCTTTCTGAATTCCTATGACTGGCGCGTCGATCCCAAGCGGCGTTTGTTGGAGTCCATCCTGACCGGCCCCCTAGTGGTCGGGCAATGGATCAACATGGAGCATTATTTTTCTACGGTCGACAACGAGCGTTACGGCAGCGGCAACAAGGCGTATCACAATGTCGCAGGCCGCTTTGGCGTGATGACCGGCAATCTGAGCGATTTGCGTACCGGCTTGCCGGCGCAAACCGTGCTCAAGGACGGCCATCCTTATCATGAGCCTCTGCGATTGATTACGCTCATTGAAGCCCCATTTGAGCACGCCCGCAGCGCGATAGAAGGCGTCGTTACCATCAAGCGCCTGGTGCAGAATGACTGGATACGCATGCTGGTGCTCGATCCTGAAACCCTCGCAGTACATCTTTATAACCACGGCGCATGGCAACAAGTGGACTTGCCTGACGCATTTGTTCTCGAACCTACCGGGAGTGAGTGAAGCATGAATACCCTGAATCTGAGCACGCTAAAGAAACTCGAAATTATTCTGGAGGGTGAACATCAGGCGTTTGCCACCGACTTGCTGGAACGTGCTGGCGTGACCGGTTATACCATCGTCAATCATTTGTCAGGAAAAGGCAGCCATGGTTTTCATGAGGGGCACGTGATGTTTAATGAAGACTCAGTGTTGATCATGATCATCACAGCCGTATCGGAAGATCTGGTGCAGCCCATACTGGAAGGCTTCGCGCCGTTTTTTAACGAACATACCGGCGTGATTTTCGTGTCCGATATTCAGGTTAACCGTCTGGTCAAGTTCCAGGGCTGAATGTAGCAGCCAGCAATGCGATGCGCGTTTACGCGCTGACGTCGGCTTGCGGGATTTTTATGAAGCGACTGCTTTCCTGCAGTACAAAATCCTTGAAAGCGGCGGCCGCCCCTGAAAAACGCTTGCCGTGCCGATGTACCAGATACCAGTCCTTGACGATGGGAAAGCCTTCCACATCCAGTATTGCCAATCGGTTCAGCGCCATCTCCATTTCCAGTGTGTGGATAGATACCATGCCCAGGCCCAAGCCCGCCATGACGGCATGCTTGATGGCTTCGTTCCGGCTCATTTCCATGGTGGTCGTCATGCTCAGGCCGCGTTGCTGCATGAAGCGCTCAATGGCGTTGCGTGTGCCAGAGCCTTGTTCGCGCTGGATGAAAGGCTCCTGCATCAGCCTTTGCAGCGAGATGCGGCCGGCATGGGCCAGCGGATGGCTGGGCGGTGCGATGACCACCAGCGGGTTGCTCATGAACGAGTCGGCTTCCAGATCCAGTCCACTGGGAGGGGCCCCCATGATCGCCATGTCGGGCACGTTGTCGGCCAGCTGCCGCAATAGCGTAGCGCGGTTGGTCACATCCAGATTGACGGTGATGCCGGCGTGCTGTCGGCAAAATTCGGCTAGCAGATAGGGCGCGAAATATTTTGCTGTGCTGGTCACTGAAATATTGAGTGCGCCGTGCTTAACGCCCTTCATTTCATCCAGAACCATGCTGATGTCGTCGAATTTTTGCGCAATGGAACGGCTGAATTGATACATCTCGCGGCCAGCCTCGGTGAGAAAAATTTTTCTGCCCATGTGCTCGAACAGGGCCATGCCTACATCCTCTTCCAACTGCTTGACCTGCGTGGAAACAGCGGGTTGCGTCAGATGCATTTCTTCTGCCGCCTTGGTATAGCTGGCATTGCGCGCCACGGCTTCAAATAAACGGAGTTGCCTGAGGGTGAAATTCATGTTTGTCCTCACGTGTATGGAAATGGGACGAAATACATTCAGTAAAATTAATGTATTTCATAATTATTATTCATTTTAAATTATGTTTCGATTTATTTATAGTAGGGCAACTGCTGGAGTCGGGCTGAAGAATCAACACAGCCGGATATCGGTGTTTGAGAGTGCGTCGTGGGAAGTGCGTCATTTTTAAGTGTTGCTTACAAGGAGAGTGTGATGAGCGTGAAAAAATTTAATGCGGGCGTGAAAGAGTATCGCCAGACTTACTGGATGCCGGAATACGCACCGCTGGATACCGACATCCTTGCGTGCTTCAAGATCACCCCGCAAGCGGGCGTGGATCGTGAAGAAGCGGCCGCTGCCGTGGCCGCGGAGTCATCAACGGGTACCTGGACCACCGTGTGGACCGATCTGCTGACCGATCTGGATTACTACAAAGGCCGTGCCTATCGCATCGAAGACGTGCCAGGCGATGACACCTGTTTCTACGCTTTCGTTGCTTATCCGATCGACCTGTTCGAAGAAGGTTCAGTGGTCAACGTATTCACCTCCCTTGTCGGTAACGTGTTTGGCTTCAAGGCCATCCGTGCCCTGCGCCTGGAAGACGTGCGCTTCCCCATCGCTTACGTGAAAACCTGCGGCGGGCCGCCCCACGGGATTCAGGTCGAGCGCGACAAGATGAACAAGTATGGTCGTCCGCTGCTGGGCTGCACCATCAAGCCCAAGCTGGGTCTGTCTGCCAAGAACTACGGCCGCGCGGTGTACGAGTGCCTGCGCGGTGGTCTGGACTTCACCAAGGACGACGAGAACGTCAACAGCCAGCCGTTCATGCGCTGGCGTGATCGCTTCCTGTTCGTGCAGGACGCAACCCTGAATGCGCAGAATGAGACGGGCGAACGCAAGGGCCACTACCTGAACGTTACCGCGCCGACTGCGGAACAGATGCTTGAGCGGGCTGAATTCGCCAAGGAAATCGGCGCACCGATCATCATGCACGACTACATCACCGGTGGTTTCACGGCCAACACCAGCCTGGCCAACTGGTGCCGCAAAAACGGGGTGCTGCTGCACATCCACCGCGCCATGCACGCCGTACTCGACCGCAACCCGCACCACGGTATCCACTTCCGCGTGCTGACCAAGATTCTGCGTCTGTCCGGTGGTGATCACCTGCACTCGGGTACCGTGGTCGGCAAGCTGGAAGGCGATCGTCACGCCACGCTCGGCTGGATCGATCTGATGCGCGAATCGTTCATTCCGGAAGATCGCTCGCGCGGCATCATGTTCGACCAGGACTGGGGTTCGATGCCTGGCGTGCTGCCGGTAGCTTCAGGCGGTATTCACGTGTGGCACATGCCTGCGCTGGTGAACATCTTCGGTGACGATTCCGTGCTGCAATTCGGTGGCGGTACGCTCGGCCACCCGTGGGGCAACGCCGCTGGCGCCGCCGCCAACCGCGTGGCGCTGGAAGCCTGTGTGGAAGCCCGCAACGAAGGTCGCGAGCTGGAGCGCGAAGGCAAGGAGATCCTCACCAACGCCGCCAAGGACAGCCCGGAACTCAAGATCGCCATGGAAACCTGGAAAGAGATCAAGTTCGAGTTTGACACTGTGGACAAGCTGGACGTCGTGAACCGTTAATTTTCAATGGCCTAAACGCGCAAATTTAATCTGTGCCCACCGTGCCGGCTGGCCGGTAGGCAACTCAAGAAAGGAATAGCAATGTCAGACATTCAGGATTACATCTCGACCCCCAAGTACGAAACATTCTCGTACCTGCCCCCCCTGACGCCGGAAAAAACGCGTCGCCAAATCGCCTATATGGTCAGTCAGGGCTGGAATCCAGGCATCGAGCATGTCGAGCCGTCTCGCGCCAATGAGTACTACTGGTACATGTGGAAGTTGCCGATGTTCGGCGAACAATCGGTCGACGCCATCATTGCCGAACTGGAGGCTTGCAAGCGTGCACACCCAGGTCACCATGTCCGCCTGATCGGCTATGACAATTACTCCCAGAGCCAGGGCAGCTCGTTCGTGGTATTCCGCGGGAATTAAGCAATTAACGGGATATTCAGTTGGCGATCCCGTCAGGGTCGAGTTGAACACGGAAGGATAAAAGCATGAGTGATGCTATTGCAAACACGGCAGCAACACCTCGTTCAGCGCGCGCAGCTGCCTTGGCGCGGCGCCAGGCATTGTCGCAAAACGGGCGTACCGCACTGGCGGTAAAACCGCCACAGGCGGCAGCCCGTCCTGCAACGGTTACAAGCCCTCGCCCAGCTCCGGCGGCAGAGAAGGCGCCCCCTGCCGAGCCTGCGCCTAGCGTTATGACGGCGCCAGGCCAATCCGGCAAGTCGCTTTCCCGGGCGCGTCGCGAAGCGCTGTCGCACGGCGGCCGCGCTGCGCTTGCGCAGAGCAAAACGAGTGCGCCTGCTGTGCGCCCAGCAGTGGTGCCAGCGGCTGAGCCGGCTGTATTGACCGAGACGGCGGACTGCGGTTGTGGTTGCAAAGGCAAAAACAAATCCGACGACAGCAAGGTGGAAACTGAGCAGGCGCTTGATGCGGTGTGCAACCTGGTGGAGAGCGAGCCGGTTGCGCCGGCAGGGTCGACGGTTTCTGCAGTACGCAAGCTGTGTCAGGCGCGGCGTAGTGCGCTGGCGAGCCAAGGAAAAACTGCTGTCAAGTCAACGTCTGGGACGGTTGCTTCTGCGCGGAGTAGCAATGGCAAGTTCATGGGCATGAACGGGCGCGATGCCGCGCGTGCGCGGCGTGCTGCCTTGTCCAGCGAAGGGCGTGGACAGAGCCAGGCATCGCGCCCAACCGGACGGATACGTCCCCCGGCGCCGGGCAAGGTGGAAGTGGGTACGACCCTGACTGGCGCCAGCGTGACAGGCACCCAGGTCGAACGCACCGGGAAAGTGACAGGTAACGAGCCGGGCAGTTGCCGTGTCATTACCGGCACAGAGTACATCGGTGCCGAGCAATACGAAGCATTGTGTCCAGTCATGCCTGCCCCGACTCCAGCCAAAGTCAGTATCAGCAACACGGGTCGCGGCCAGCGGGTCAGTGGCGCGAGTGTGGATCGCAGCGAACAGATGACGGGTGGCGAGGCGGGTACGTGCAAGGCGGTGACTGGCACCGAGTATCTAAGCGCAGACAAGTTTGAATCGTTCTGCGGGGCCAAACCGCTGGTCGCGCCTACCAAGGTAAACCTGGCTTCCACGCAAGCCGGGCTGCCCGTGAGCGGCACACTTGTGGGGCGCAATCCGAAAGTGACGGGTGACGAGCCGGGCAGCTGCAGTAACAAACTCACCGGCAGCCAATACGTGCAGGATCAGTCAGCCAGCATATGCCGCAACGGCAACAATATGCCACATAAAGTCAGCGTGATGAACACGGTCAAGCAACAAGCGGTGACCGGCACAGCCATTGCATCGAGTGAACTCATTACCGGCGCAGAGCGCGGGGCATGTGCCGCAGTAACCGGCACCGAGTCCAATGATCTGTCCCAGTACCAGGCATGCAACCGCGAGCCGCAAGCGCTGCCCGAAAAAGTCGGACTGATGCGCACCCGCCACAATCAGCAGGTCTCCGGCACCATGGTCGAGCAAAGCGGCAAAGTGACCGGCGGAGAGCAGGGCGGCACGCAGATGATTTCCGGTACCGAATATATCAATACAGATCCGCGCGCCGGCTTGAACGATCCCGAGCATCAACAGGCTTCGCGTGCCCTGATGGCCAGCCGCACTGCTCAGGCAGGATTGGCGTTGCGCGCCGCACGCAGTGAAAGCAACAGCAAAGTGACCGGTGCCGAACGTGGCGAAAGCCAGGTATTGAGCGGCACACCCTATGCCACTACATATCAGCGTGTGTCGCAGCGCGGTGTCAACAGCAATCCGCACCCTCTCAGCCGCGCTGCGATGGATGCACCGCGAATAGCAGCAGCTGAGCCGGAGCCTGCGCCAGTGCGGGGGGAGTTCAGCATCACCACGCCGTCACGTACCGCGCAGGAGAGTAGCCTGAGCCGTATTACCGGCACTGCGTACGGTGCAGCAGGCCGGATTACCGGTCCCGTGAATCTGGCCGCCGGGCTGGTATCGGGCACGCCCGAATTTCGCCATCAGGAAGGCGTCTCGGTATTGATGGCGGAACGAGTTTCGGTACCCGTTGCTGACGACATGCGTAGCCGTTTGACCGGCGATGGGCGCGAGGGTGGATTTGCGATTACTGGGGCCGCCTGGCGGCGCAATGAAAGCGTGACCGGCACCGAAGGCGATGCAACGCGTCGTAATCCCACCTTGCGTGGCGAACAGCGCAGTTCGATGGTAGGCGCAGCGCAACTCAAGGACCGTGAAAAACCGGCCCTGCCAATAAGCCGCATTACCGGTAGCAGCGGTAACGATGCCAAGGGTTCCGCGATTACCTACTCCGGCGGTGCGCGCGGTTGACGCAACGTCTTTTACAAACTTGAACAGGTCGCACACGCAATGAATACGAGAAACCGACCCGGGCGCAATCCCGGCCTGCAGCCCGCAGCAAGACGCCCGCCTTATGGTCTGGGCACGCCTGCTGGTGCGCTGCCGGCGCGTCACGGTCTGGCCTTGTATGGCAGCGCGGCGCAGACTCCGATTGAGTGTAATACCAACTGTCTGGTGGACAACGGGCGGCTGCGCCACCATCCGCTTACCAATCACGAAGAGAATCAGCGTCTGCTGGCGCACGAATTAAGTGTAAAGGGCCGCTTCGATGCCATCGTGCCGGTGCTCAAACGCATTGCGGGGTTACAGCATGAAGTGGATTTCTGTGACCGTGCGCAACAGATTGCGCGAGAACAACTGGGGTTCGAATTGCCTGCGCAGATTCTGGCCGATGCCTGGATAGCCGATCTGGACATGCGCGCCCTGTATGGCGAATGTGTCATGCAAACCGTGCGCCTCATGGCGGCCCAGGCGGAGCTAAACAACCCGCATCGCGGCACCGACGAAGCTGTCGCATTTTTTCTGGATAGCGGCTACCACGCGGTTGATATCTCGCCCTGCTCGGATGGTCGTCTCAAGGGACTGGTGCGTTACATACTGCGCCTGCCAGATGGCGCGGTGCGCAGTCGCAAGGCCTACGCTGGCGCGATGTTCGATGTGGACGCCAATGTCAAACGCTGGATTGAAACCGAACTGATGCGGTTTCGCGAAGGCCGTCCGGTCACGGCGGACGCGGGCACCCGTTATCTGAAGGTGGTGGTGTATCACTGGAGTAGCTCGGATCCGACGCATGAAGGTTGCGCCGCGCATTGCAGCAATGTGACCCGGGCAGCGGAAGCGGGCCTGAAGCGGCTAGGCGAGTTTCGTCAGGCGATAGAAAACAGTTTTTGCTGCGGCGCATCCGTGGATACCCTGCTGATCGGCGTGGATACCGATACCGACGCGATCAAGGTGCACATACCCGACGCCAAGGGAGAAATGAGCCTGCACCGGTTCATCGACAACAGGGAGTTGTATCACAGCAGCGCCAATGACGATCCCAGTGCTGCGCGGCTAAAGATCTACCAGGCAATCCAGGCATCCAGCGCAATGGGTGGCTGGGGGGCCGGCGAGGGTGAGCCACACGAGGGAATGCGGCGCTTGATTGCAACACTGCTGATCAACAACCTGTCGCAGATCGACTACGTATGCAGCTACCAGAATGGCCGTTATGCCGACATCGGTCACGCCGAACGCTTCATCAGCGTGGGTGACGGTTTCGAAGAGTTCCAGTTGCGCAACCTGGCGTACTTTGCCCACCTGTACACCGTGGAAGAAGGCGCGACAGACATGGACGTGGGCATCAAGATTTTTGGCAAGCTGAATATCCAGCACGGCTTGCCTGCGCCCGTGGCGATTCATTATCGCTACGACAGCCGGGTGCCGGGTTGCCGCGAGCGCACGGTTGAGCGTTGCCTCCGGGTCAAGGCGGCCATTGAATCGCGTTATGCGTCACTCAGCCAGAAGGGTCTGCTGGTTTGCGGGATGACCGTGCAGGACAAGCGTCCGGGTAGCCCGATAGAGCAGGTTGAGGCTGAAACGTCATAAATCGGCACAGGAGAGAGCGGTAATGAAGATTTGCCAAGTAGAAAAAACGCTGGTTTCGACCAATCGCATCAAGGATTTGGGACATCGTCCGCTGCTCGTGGTGCGGGAAAAAGCAGGCGGCCCGCGCCAGGTTGCGGTCGATGCAGTGGGGTGCATAGCAGGAGACTGGGTGATCTGCGTAGGCTCGTCGGCCGCGCGTGAAGCGGCAGGCAGCAAGGACTATCCGAGTGATCTGACCATAGTCGGGATTATTGATCACTGGTCGGCGGAGGGCTGATATGGAGATCATGCGTGTGGTGTCGGAACTGGTGGCGACGCGGCGCGTACCGGGATTGCAGAATTCATCGCTGCGCGTGCTGGAAGATGTTCAGGGCAAGCTGAGCGTCGCCTGCGACCCGGTAGGCGCACCACCCGGCAAGTGGGTGATCACGACCGGTGGCTCGGCTGCACGTATCGCAACGGGGGACAGGGCAATTCAGACCGACTTGACGATTTGCGGAATTATTGATGCATGGGACGCCGGTAACGGCAATTGAGCAGCTTTTTTAACTGAGAAGGAGTTTTGAAATGGCAAATGTAAGCGGAATTGCACTGGGCATGATTGAAACCCGTGGCCTGGTCCCGGCAATTGAAGCGGCTGACGCGATGACCAAGGCTGCTGAAGTGCGTCTGGTAGGTCGCCAGTTTGTGGGGGGCGGCTACGTGACGGTACTGGTGCGTGGTGAAACCGGCGCGGTGAATGCAGCCGTGCGTGCCGGAGCCGATGCGTGCGAACGCGTGGGTGATGGCCTGGTGGCGGCTCACATCATTGCCCGGGTACACAGCGAAGTGGAAAACATTCTGCCCAGCCCGGCAGCCTAAGGCAGGCACGAATTTAACCGAAAACGAGAAGGAGTTTTGAAATGGCAAATGTAAGCGGAATTGCACTGGGCATGATTGAAACCCGTGGCCTGGTCCCGGCAATTGAAGCGGCTGACGCGATGACCAAGGCTGCTGAAGTGCGTCTGGTAGGTCGCCAGTTTGTGGGGGGCGGCTACGTGACGGTACTGGTGCGTGGTGAAACCGGCGCGGTGAATGCAGCCGTGCGTGCCGGAGCCGATGCGTGCGAACGCGTGGGTGATGGCCTGGTGGCGGCTCACATCATTGCCCGGGTACACAGCGAAGTGGAAAACATTCTGCCCAGCCCGGCAGCCTAAGGCAGGCACGAATTTAACCGAAAACGAGAAGGAGTTTTGAAATGGCAAATGTAAGCGGAATTGCACTGGGCATGATTGAAACCCGTGGCCTGGTCCCGGCAATTGAAGCGGCTGACGCGATGACCAAGGCTGCTGAAGTGCGTCTGGTAGGTCGCCAGTTTGTGGGGGGCGGCTACGTGACGGTACTGGTGCGTGGTGAAACCGGCGCGGTGAATGCAGCCGTGCGTGCCGGAGCCGATGCGTGCGAACGCGTGGGTGATGGCCTGGTGGCGGCTCACATCATTGCCCGGGTACACAGCGAAGTGGAAAACATTCTGCCCAGCGCACCTGATGCCGGTATGGGCGGGCGTGATGGCGATATCAGCTAAGGCGATTGCCTGAGGCACCGTGTCATGTCGATGTATGCCGACCCACGATTGAGCGGATATCTGTCACGCGCCCTCAGCCACGAGCTGGCGGCGGTGCAGCAATATCTTTTGCAGGCCAAACTCACCGGCCTGTGGGGCCTGTCCGAACTGAGCGCACATCTGCGTGAAGATGTGAATGAAGAGCTGGTGCATGCGGGGCGCCTGATGGAAAGGATGCTGGTGTTGGGTGTGCCTTCCAACGCGACACAGTTGCCGCCAGCACGACCCGGACGAAGCGTGACGGAAATGTTGCAGATAGACCGTGTGCTGGAAATAGAGGCGATACGGTTGTATGAGGAAGCTGCACAGTATTGTGCGCGGATTCGCGACAGCGAGACGCAAGCCCTGTTCGCCGGTATTTTGCAGGATGAACTGGGTCACCTGGGCGAACTGGATCGAATGTTGATGGATTTGGCGGGGGTGCATGATGAGCGAAAACGAGGCTAAGCAGGCGGGTGCAGCACCTGGCGGGGAACGGATTGCAAGCATGAATCTGCGGTTTGATTTTGCCAGCTATGCCGACACGCGCCGATTTCTCGACCAGATGGCGGATTTGTCCAAGCGCGAGGATTACTACCCGGACGTGAGCTTTGGCAAAACCTACGCCAACATCAGTATTGATGGCGATGGGCAAACCGCATTGCAACAGCGCAACTCCAACTTCATTAATGAAATGAAGACATTGGCGGAGCAGCTGCGGAGCAGCTGACAACGGCGGTCGGGACAGCGAGAAGCGGTGCGCCAGAGACCATGACTAGAGGGGGTGGCATGTCGAACCGAATCATTGCAGTCATCAATCAAAAGGGCGGCACCGGCAAAACCACCCTGGCGCTGAACCTGGCTGCAGGTTTGGCGCAGCGTGGCAGCACCCACCTGGTGGATGCGGATCCGCAGCGTTCGATCACGCAATGGGTCGGCATGGGGGGCGGTAATTCCGGTCTGCCGGGTGTTGCCCAGCTGGGGGGCAATCCGGCGGGTGTGCTGGGCAAGCTCGCGCGCAGTCACCGCTATGTCGTGGTGGATTGCCCCCCGACGGTGCAAGGCGAGACGGTTGCCGCCATCATGCGTATGGCGCATCTGGCGCTGATACCGATATTGCCCTCACCGATTGACTTGTGGGCGAGTGTGGATATGGCACTGGCGGTCAAACAGGCGCAGCGCGACAACCCGGATCTGCGCGCCTGCCTGGTGCTCAATCAGCTGGAATCGCGCAATGCGCTGTCACGCGACATGCGCGAGGCAGTGGCTGAATTCGATGTGCCGGTATTGTCCGCCGGCATGCAGCGCCGCGCGGCGTATCGCAGCGCGGCGGTGGAAGGACTGAGTGTATATGGCGTCGGCAAGCGGGGTCAGCATGCCGTGTCGGATATTGAAGCAATCATCGAGGAGGTCTTATGTCTATGAAAAAGATGGGATCCAAGCTGGCGCAGGGCGTGCGGGACATCAAGGCGCAACAAGCAAAGGAGGCCGTAGCGACACCAGCCGTTGCAGCACCTAAACGCGTAACCAGGCCGGAAGCAACCAAGCCCGCTGCCGTGCCCAAGGCCACCAAACCTGACGTGCTGCCCTTCGTGCATCCGGATCGGGTATGGCCGGATTGAGTTGCCCAGATATGGCCAACTAAAAATCGATTCGACAGCCTTTACATGATTTTTCTGGATCACCAGCTTGTTTGACCGGCTTGTTACATCCCGTAAACCCTGTCTCATCAAAGCTGCTGATGCAGTATGGAGTTTGATATGAGCGACACTATCGCGCAATACCGCATTGAAAAAGAACCTTATTACCGGGGCGTGGCCGACGAAGTCGCGCTGTACGAAGCGGCCTACTCGGTGCGCATGCCGATGATGCTGAAAGGCCCGACCGGTTGCGGCAAAACCCGCTTTGTTGAATACATGGCGTGGAAACTCAACAAGCCCTTGATTACCGTGGCGTGTAACGAAGACATGACCGCCTCCGACCTGGTCGGACGCTTTCTGCTGGATGCCAGCGGCACCCGCTGGCAGGACGGCCCGCTGGCCATCGCAGCGCGCCATGGCGCGATCTGCTACCTGGACGAAGTCGTCGAAGCGCGCCAGGACACCACCGTGGTGATCCACCCGCTCACCGACAACCGCCGCGTGTTGCCGCTGGAGAAAAAAGGCGAGCTGATCCAGGCGCATCCCGACTTCCAGCTGGTGATCTCCTACAACCCCGGCTACCAGAGCCTGATGAAGGATCTGAAACAATCCACCAAACAACGTTTTGGCGCACTCGACTTCAACTACCCGGCACACGACATCGAAACCGAAATCGTCGCCCACGAAACCGGCGTCAGTGGCGAAGTGGCCGGCAAGCTCGTATCCATCGCCGAACGCGCGCGCAACCTGAAAGGGCACGGCCTCGACGAAGGCATCTCCACGCGCATGCTGATATACGCAGGCAGCCTGATCGCCAAGAACGTGGAGCCGACCGCTGCGTGCCGTATGGCATTGGTGCGCCCGATTACCGATGACCCGGACATGCGCGATGCGCTGGATGCGGCAGTGAGTACGTTCTTTTGAGACGTTGCCGGGCGTGGCGCTGGCAATGTGACCTTCGCCCCTTCCGCTAACCCGTATACGCCCGACTTGGTGCGAGTCTGAGACCTGCGCCAAAGTCATTTCCGATAATTTTCCGGAGCTGAATGATGGCGCTCGAACTCGACAAGTACCAAGATATTCTGGACGAGCTCGGAGAGCATGCAGGTGAAGTGCTGCGTGCTTCCTGGGGAGAAGCTGCGCGCGTATTCAGCCCGCGTGGACTGGAACGCTATTATCTGCAAGGTGCAACCGGACTCAAGTCCCTGGGACGTGGTACCGATCTGGTGGTGTCGTTCATACAGAACGCACCTGCCGTGGCGCGTGAGCTGGGCGAAGATGCCGTCGCAGATCTGCTGGCCGCCGCAATCAAGATGTATTCCAAGACCAGCGCTGCGGTGATCACGTCGATTTTCTCGACCAGTCCGGTGGCCGCTGCCCGTCTGGGTGATCCAGAACTGTTTCGCGGCTATCTGCACTTGCTGGACATGTTGCTGGCCCAGGCGCCACGCGGTGTGCGGCCGATGCTGGACCAATTGGGCGTACTGCTGTCGCAACTTACGCTGGGCGGTTTGCGACGCTGGGCGTTATGGGGCGCGCAGGCGCATAAAACCAATTTCGACGGGCAGCTGAAATATTTCAGCCTGGACAGCCCGGAATCCATAGGCGTGTTGCAGCGGGAGCGCAAGGGCACCCTATTCATCGACGTGCAGCGTCGTATCGGCATGTACCTGCGAGCCTTGTGGGGTCGCGATTTCTTCCTGCGCCCCACCAGTGGAGACTTCGAACAGCGCGAGGGCTACCGACCCTATATCGATGGCTACATCATCCACCTGCCAGACGCCTACGATGACTTTGTAGCGGATCCTGCCGCAGACGGGGCGGAACGGGTTGCCGGCATTGCCTTGTATCGAGCCAGCGCGGCGCATGCCGCCTGCCATCAGGTCTACACCACACGGCAGTTTGACAGCACCGGCCTGAGCAGCTTGCAAAAGGTGCTGATGGGCTTGATCGAGGATGCGCGCGTAGAAGCGCTGGCCCTGGCGAAGTTTCCCGGCCTTCTGCAGACCTGGCTGCCGCTGCATACCGCGACGCCGCAGTCGGGCGACGGTGCTGCCGTATTGATGGCACGGCTGGCGCGCGCGCTGCTGGACGAAACCTACCAGGATACGCACACCTGGGTCGCGCTGGGGCGCCGTTTATTCCGCGCCCGCAGTACAGAATCCGAGCCCACCGTGTGGGTGCGTGAAGTGGGTATCGAGCTGGCTGACGCCCTGCTCGCATCAGGCGCGAATTACAGTCATACCAATGACGTGATCGACATCGTTTACCGTGATGACAACCGCTATATGTGGGAGTTTGAAGACATATTCGAAGCCAGCCAGGCGGTGGCCGGCATCGCTACCCAGCAGTTGCGCAAATATGTCAGCGTGATGGAAATGATCAATACGCTGGACGTGCCGGGTGCCGGCGACGATGCCAACGAAATCTGGGTGCTGAGCAGCGAATTCTTTCGCGACGAGGAAAGCACCAGTATCAACCAGCAGGAAGGTCGCGAACCACCACCGGATCCCTACCACTATGCCGAATGGGATTATCAGATGCAGCTGGATCGGCCAGACTGGTGCACCGTACTGGAGAAGCGCCCGAAAACCGGCGAAGTCGAGCTGATCAACGAGATTGCCGTCAAGCACAAGCCGCTGGTAGCGCGCCTCAAGCACTTGATCGAGGCAATGCAGCCACAAGGCGTGCAACGCCTGCGCAAGCAGGAAGATGGCGACGAAATCGACCTCAACGCTGCAGTGCGCGCCATGATCGACATCCGTATGGGAGAGCAACCCGACCCGCGCATCATGATGCGCTCAGTGCGTAAAGTGCGCGATTTATCAGTACTGTTACTGATAGATTTGTCCGAATCCACGAATGACAGCGTGCTGGGTTCCGACAGCACAGTGCTGCAGCTTGCACGTGAAGCGACCGTGCTGCTGGCCGATGCGCTGGACAAAATCGGCGATCCCTTTGCGCTGCATGGTTTTGATTCCAATGGCCGCCATGACGTGGAGTATTTCCGTTTCAAGGATTTCGATGAGACTTTCAACGACAAGGCAAAGTCCCGTCTGGCGGGCATGAGTGGGCAACTATCCACGCGTATGGGTGCGGCGATGCGGCATGCTGGCTCACTGCTCAAGCGGCAACCCAGCCATAAGAAACTGCTGCTGGTGATTACCGACGGCGAACCCGCCGACAACGACGTGCGCGATCCGCAATACCTGCGATTCGACGCCAAAAAGGCGGTGGAAGAACTGACCCGTGATGGCATAGCCACCTACTGTCTGAGCCTGGATCCGCGCGCCGATGAGTATGTGTCGCGCATTTTTGGCGCGCGCAATTACATGGTGGTCGATCATGTTGAACGTCTGCCGGAAAAATTGCCGCTGCTTTATATGGGATTGACCCGGTGACCCGCACGATAAAAACCCGTGCGCCCACGCTGTTTCCGTTTTTGCGCTGGTTTCCGCTCAGCACTGAAAAACTACGCGCCGACATGGTGGCCGGCATTACTGTCGCCTTGATACTGGTGCCGCAAAGCATGGCCTATGCCCAGCTTGCAGGCTTGCCTGTGGTGTATGGTCTGTATGCGTCATTGTTGCCGGTGGTGGTGGCTTCGATGTGGGGTTCGTCGAATCAGCTACACACCGGTCCGGTGGCTATGCTGGCGCTGATCTCGGCGGTGACCATCATTCCGTTCGCTTCGCCTGGCAGCGACAAATTCATCGAGCTGTCCATCATGCTGGCGTTAATGGTCGGCGTGTTGCGTCTGGTGCTGGGCATGCTGCGTCTGGGGGCGCTGGTTAACCTGCTGTCCAGCCCGGTCGTGGTTGGCTTCACCAATGCTGCCGCGCTGATTATCGGGCTGTCATTGCTGGCCGAGGTGCTAAACGTGCCATTCCCGCGCAGCGATGTGTTCATGGCAGATTTATGGCGGGTCGTGGCGCAGGTGCAGCACGCGCATCTGGCAACGCTGGGGTTTGCTTTTGCCACGGCCGCTATCATTCTCGCTTTGCGCCGCCATATGCCGAAAATCCCCGGTATTCTGGTAGCAGTAGTGTTGACCACACTGGTGAGTTGGATGATCGGCTTTGAGCGTAACCAGACAGTGCCCTTGTCATCGGTGACGACAGCCGTCGCGCGCTCCGACATCGATGCGTATGCCCAGACAGAGCGCCAGTTGCAGGTTTTGACCAGCCGGCTTAGCGATATTAATCAACGACTGCGCGAATTCGACAATGGCTCACATGACGCCATCAAGAGAGGGGCTGAGCTGCATGCACAGGCCGAGTGGGCGCGTCGCAAAATAGCCCGGCTCAAGGCGGACAACAATCTGCGCAGAGTTCAGCTCCATGCACTCCGGTTTGTGCGCGAAGCGCAGCCAGACGGCAAGGCTCGCTACCGGCTTGCAGCCGATGAAGAAGGCGCAGAATGGCGCTTTGGTAAGATCAAGGACGGCCAGGTCAGCTTTAGCGGCGGTGGTCGCGTGGTCGGGAATATTCCGGCCGGCTTGCCGTCATTTTCGACCCCCAGCTTGCGGGGCGATTTACTGCTGCCTCTGCTGCCGGGTGCATTGGTGATGGCATTGATCGGTTTTCTTGAAGCGACGTCCATTTCCAAGGCGATTTCAGCCATGACGCGCGAGCGTATCAACCCCAGCCGCGAACTGATCGGACAGGGTCTGGCGAACATTGTCGGCTCGTTCTGCCAGTCGTTCGTGGTGAGTGGTTCGTTCTCGCGTTCTGCGGTGGCAGCTCGCACCGGGGCGCGTACCGGGCTGTTTGCCGTCATCAGCGCGCTGATGGTTGCGCTGGTGCTTCTGTTCTTTACGCACTATCTGTACCATTTGCCCCTGGCAGTGCTGGCGGTGATTGTCATGCTGTCGGTGTTCGACCTGATTAAAGTCCGTCCGCTGTTGATGGCGTGGAAGGTCGATCGCATGGGCGCGCTAACGGGGGCATTCACGTTTGTTGCAACGCTATCCATGGCACCGTCAATTGCCAATGGCGTATTGGCCGGCGTGGCGTTGACGATTACCATATTTCTGGTGCGGCGCATGAAGCCGCGGGCTGTCTTGTTGGGACAGATGCCGGATGGAAGCCTCGCCGACATGAGGGCGCATGGGTTGCCGCCAGTCAGTCCGCATTTTGTGATAATGCGCTACGATGGTTCGCTGGATTTCCTCAATGCGGCGCATTTCGAGGATGTGATATTGCGCGCCCATGCTGATTTCCCGCAGGCAAAAACCATACTGGTGATCGGCAATGGCATCAACAACATCGATGCTTCGGGCGAGGAAAAAATACGGGAAATTGCAAAATACATGCATGAGGCAGGCGTAAAGCTGGCGTTCAGCAGCCTGAAGCAGCCGGTTCGGGAGAAGTTCGATAGAGCCGGCCTGCAACACTTGCTGGGCGCGGAAAATGTGTTCAAGAGTCGCGACATCGCATTCCAGACATTGCTGACGCGCTACGCCGTCGGCCTGCAAGCCGCTGCGCACTCGATTCAACCGGAAAAATGAAAGCACTTTATGCCACTCGTTGATATGCAGGACATGCTCGGTCATGCCTACCGCCACGGGTACGCGGTGGGTGCCTTTGGCGTGGTCAGCTGGAATGTCCTGGAAGGCGTGGTCGCCGCTGCCGAGAAAATGCGTGCACCCATCATCCTGAGCATTTCCAAGTTGTACCCCGGTACCGACAATATCGAATCGCTGGCACGTGCAGTGACCGAAATGGGGAATCGTGCCACCATCCCGGTGGCCTTTCAGGTCGAAATAGAGAGTGACCCTGCGGGCGCAGAAGCAGCGATTGACATGGGTTGTTGCGGGATTGTGTTCAATGCGTCCTCAAAGCCGTTGCCCGAGAACGTGGCGTTGACGCAAACAGTAGTCGCGCTGGCTGCGCCGCTCGGGGTGCTGGTGGTGGGTCAGGTGGGGCTGATTGAAACCGGGCTGGAAGACGATCTGGCCGAGGCTTCTGGAAACACCGCGACCAGCCCGCTGGAAGCCAAATATTATGTCGATCGCACCGGTGTAGGATGCTTGGCGGTGTCGGTCAGCCGGATCAATTCGGGTGGCAACAGCAAGTATAATTTTACCAGACTGTCGAAAATCAACCAGGCTGTCGGTATCCCGCTTGGTATCCATGGTAGCGCCGGCTACACTGATGACCAGATGCGTCGCATGATCTGTTTTGGCGCAGCCAAGATCAATTACAGCGCGACGCTGCTTGACATCGCCGCAAACCGCATACGCGAGAATGTCACGGCCGGAGCGTCAGGGTATGCGGCGACGGTGGCCGGTGTGCGCGAGGCAGTGCAGCTTGAAACCGAACGCTGTATCCAGGTGTGGGGCAGTAGCGGCCGTGCAGCAGAAGTATTGCAGCAATGCCGCGTACGAAAACCTTCGGTAGCACGTGCAGAAAAAACGGCGTAACTACGTAATCGTTCGCAAATCGGCTAAAATGCGACACAGATTTTAACCGGTATTGCATCATGATCCAGCAACACAACCGTTTCGCACTGCGCGTTCTGCACTGGGTCGAAAACTTTGGTCTGGGCATCATTCTGCTGGCCACCCTGGTGGCCGGATTTCAGGAGCTTCGCATCATGGTCGATGCAGGCACTGTCACCCTGACCGATCTGCTGCTCCTGTTCCTCTACCTTGAGATCGTCACCATGCTCGGCCTGTATTACAAACAAGGCAAGCTGCCTGTGCGTTATCCCATCTATATCGCAATTGTCGCGCTGGCGCGTTATATCATTCTCGGCATGAAGGAAATGGACGAATGGCGCCTGATTGGTGTGGCCGCCGCCATTCTGATGCTTACCCTGGGGGTACTGGCGCTGCGTTACGGACATACACGCTTCCCCTATCCCGAAGATGGCACGGATGGTGAATAAGGATAGATCGATAATGAATACACCTCTAATCGGCATTGTGATGGGCAGCAACAGCGACTGGGAAGTGATGCAGCATGCCGCGCTGATGCTCAGGTCCCTGGACGTGGCTTTTGAAGCCAAGGTGGTCTCCGCCCACCGTACCCCCGACCTGCTGTTTGACTATGCCGCCAGCGCCGCGCCGCGCGGCCTGCGCGCCATTATCGCGGGTGCCGGCGGTGCGGCGCATCTGCCCGGTATGCTGGCTGCCAAAACCACCGTGCCGGTGCTGGGCGTACCGGTGCCTTCCAAATATCTGAAGGGCATGGACTCGCTGCTCTCCATCGTGCAAATGCCCAAGGGGATTCCGGTGGCCACCTTTGCCATCGGCGAAGCGGGTGCGGCCAACGCCGCGCTGTTTGCTGCCGCGCTGCTGGCCAATGGCGATGCATCACTGGCTGCGCGGCTGGAAGCATTCCGCACCGAACAGTCCGCGACCGTGCTCAACATGAGCCTGCCGGAAGCCTGACCGATGAACCCGATGATATTGCCCGGTGCCACCCTCGGCATGCTGGGCGGCGGCCAGCTCGGACGCATGTTCACCATTGCCGCGCGCACCATGGGTTACCGCGTGATGGTGCTCGATCCCGACCCCATCAGCCCGGCCGGGCAGGTCGCGGATATGCACCTGTGCGCTGACTACCAGGATGAAACGGCGCTGTCGCAGATGGGCCGTGAGTGTGCGGCGGTGACCACGGAATTCGAGAATGTCCCGGCGCAAACCCTGCGCGCGCTGGCGCAGCATTGCCCGGTCAAGCCGGGCGCCGAAGCAGTGGAAATCGCACAGAACCGCATGGCGGAAAAATCCTGGCTGCATGCGCATGGCTTTGCCACCGCGCCGTTCGCGGTGGTTGCAACGCCGGCGGAGCTCACCGCTGCCTGTGCGCAGGTCGGTTTTCCCGCCGTGCTCAAGGTGTCGCGCTTTGGCTATGACGGCAAGGGCCAGGTGCGCGTTGCCAGTCTTGATGAGGCGCAGGCCGCATTTGCAGCGATGGACGGCGAGGTATGCGTGCTGGAGAAAATGCTGGCGCTGGAGTGCGAGCTGTCGGTGATATTGGGGCGCAATGAAGCTGGCGCATGCGCGCTCTACCCGGTGGCGGAGAACATCCACGAAGCGGGCATTCTCGATATCAGCATCGTGCCGGCACGGGTGGACCAAACCCTGGCGCAAACTGCGCGCGCCACCGCACAGTCGATTGCAGACCAGCTCGGTTATTGCGGTGTCATGGCGGTGGAGTTTTTCGTCATGGATGGCGGCAGGCTGGTCGTCAACGAAATCGCCCCGCGCCCGCACAACAGCGGTCACTATACGCTGGACGCCTGCCTCACCAGCCAGTTCGAGATGCAGGTGCGCACCCTGTGCAACCTGCCGATTGGCGCCACCATCCAGCACACGCCCGCGGTGATGGTGAACCTGCTGGGCGACCTGTGGGGCGCCAGCCAGCCCAACTGGGCAGCGCTGTTGCAACACCCGGCAGCCAAACTGCACCTGTATGGCAAACAGTCTGCGCGTCCCGGGCGCAAGATGGGGCATTTCACCTGCGTGGATGCCTCGCTGGAAACCGCGCTGGCATTGGCGCGGACCATCCGCGCACAGTTATAAGGCATACGGTTTCCGCAGCACCGGGCATTAGTGTTCAATGTTGATACCATTGATGACTTGCTCGACGATGCCGAATTTGCTGTGGTCAACCCGAATTTTGACCGGCATGTAGTTGTAATCTTCCGCCAGCCATACATCAATTGCGTCCTCACCCGCTTCCGCGTTGCGCGCCAGATGCAGCGTGCGCAGCTGTCCCAGCGGCGTATCCAGCAATTCTTCCCCCACCACATGCGCAGTATAGGGTTTGAGGCCTTTGCCGGTGGTGACATGAAGCAGTTGCTCGTTCTGGAACGGCGCCAGCATCGCCAGCTGGAAGGTGACGCTGAGAATATCCTGCGCACCGGGCAGCAGTGGCACGGTCGTGGCGTTGCTCATTTTGCCGACGGTGACCGTATGTTGCCGGTAATCGAAGTGGGCGGCGGAGGTTTTGTCGGGTATCGGTTTGCCGCGCTGGATCCAGAAATCATCCGGCGCAAGCCCCTGCGGCGTGATGTGGCCCTGACTGATCTGCACCAGTTTGCCCGGCTGGATCAGGGCGAACAGGCCGGTGCCCTCGGTAATGCTGGTCAACACGTAACGGTCGCCACGTACCTGCCAGATATAGGTAGCACGACCTACTTTGAATCCATGATCACCCTTGAACATGGTGTACTGGATTTCGGCCTTGCCAGGCATGGCGTTAAGTGGCGGCGGTGCAGGGGTGTCAGGCGCATTGGCGGGCGCTTGCTGCGACGCAGCGGGAGGCGCTTCAGCCGGTGCGTCGGCTGCGGCAGCCTCGGTTGCGGGCGCAGGGACTGCCGCCGGTTCAGGTTCGGGTGCCGGTTGTGGTGGAGACGCTGGTTTTACAGGGGGCTTCGGCCTGGGCTTGGGGCGCAGTCTGGGTGCCGTCTTGACCGCCGGTTTGGGCTTGGGAAGGGGTCTGAACTCAGGTTTTGGCAGCGGCTCGAGACGTGCCTGGATCGTTGATTCATGGCTGTCGTCGGCAGGCAGCCGGAAGCCGGGTGTAGTCAACAACAGCAAATGCGCCAATACCGATATCGCCAGCGCCAGCAGGAAAATCCTGCGCATTCGCGACGATGAATTCAAGGTGCTGAACCGGTCACCGACGGCAGCCATGCACGGGTTTATTCGATCTTGATCTGGTGGAGTGTTTGCAGTGCGGTGGCGCCGTCGTCAACGATGCGTACCTGTGCAGGCAAGTAGTGCTTGTCGCGGGCCAGCCATACCTCGATCTGCTTTTCGCCTTTCTCCGGCTGGTTGCGGTAATGCAGGGTTTTGAGCGCGCCCACCGGCGTGGCGAGGGTTTCTGCACCCACCAGCGTATAGACTTCATGACTCAGGCTATGGCCGGTAGAGACATCGAAATCGAGTTTTTTTGCACCCGGCTTGACGAACATGAACTGGTACAGCACCGACAGCCGGTCCTGGGCATCGGCAGGCAATGCGACGGCTTCGCTGCGATCCTTGCTGGTATGAGTGACTTTCCTGGTCTTCCAGTCAAAACTGGAACTGATGTTTTTTTGTGGGGCGTCGCTGCGGGTTTGCTCGAATTTTGTGGGGCGCAGGCCGTGTGCCGTGATTTTTCCTTCACTGACACTCTCCAGCTGACCCTTGAACAATACCGCGAGCGGCCCTGTGGCACGGGTCTGGCTGTCGATGCGGTAATTGTTGCCGTTGCGGGTATAGGTTTCGTGCACGGAACCGACTTCGAGGCCGTTATGCGACAGGACGTAATCGATCTCCACCTGACGTGGCGCGGCGAACGCCGGCACAGCAATCAGGGTAAGCAACAAGGCAATGTAGCGCGTCATGGCAGGCTTCCGGAAATGAATAGTGTCTGTTCAGACCCGCTATCGTCGCGCAAGTTTACCTGGCCGTTATCGAGCAACAGGAGTCGACCCTGCGCAAACCACGCAATGGCCTTGGGGTAAACGCAGTGTTCGGCAGCCAGCACGCGTGCCGCCAGGGTGGCGGCCGTGTCATTTGAGTGCACCGGCACCGCCGCCTGCACGATGATAGGGCCATGATCCAGCATGGGGGTGACGAAATGCACCGTGCAGCCGTGAATTTTCACGCCTTCGGCCAATGCGCGTGCGTGGGTATCCAGGCCGGGAAAGCTGGGCAATAAGGATGGGTGAATATTCATCAACCGTCCTGCGTAATGCATCACGAAGCTGTCGCCGAGAATGCGCAGGTAGCCTGCCAATACCACCAGCTCCGGCTGGTAACGGTCAATGACCCCGATCAGTGCATTGTCAAATGCTTCACGACTGGCATATTGCTTGTGATCCAGCGCCAGCGCCGGGATGCCTCGCGCGCGTGCCAGATCCAGCCCGGCGGCGTCGGGACGATTGCTGATGACGGCGGCGATCTCCACCGGGAGTTGTGCGTCCAGTATGGCCTGGAGGTTGGAGCCGCGCCCGGAAATGAGAACGACCAGTTTCATCAGGCCACGCCGCGGCTGGCCAGATAATCCTCGTAGTTGCCGTCATATACGGTCGGGCCCTGATCGGTGATTTCGATGACGCGGCTGGCCAGCGAGGACACGAAGGAACGATCGTGCGAGGCGAAAATAACGGTGCCCTTGAACAGCTCCACTGCCGTGTTGAGGGACTCGATGGATTCCATGTCGAGGTGGTTGGTGGGTTCGTCCAGCACCAGCACGTTGGCGCGCGACAGGATCAGCTTGCCGAACAGCATGCGCCCCTGCTCGCCGCCGGACAGCACCCGCACCGATTTTTTTGCATCGTCGCCGGAGAACAGCAATTTGCCGAGCACGCCGCGCACCATCTGGTCGTCGTCACCGGGCTGGGTCCACTGCTGCATCCAGTCGAACAGGGTGAGGTCGGTGTCGAAATCGGCGGCGTGATCCTGGGCGTAATAGGCGATCTTGGCGTTTTCCGACCATTTGATGGTTCCGGCCTTGGCGGGCAGTTCCCCGACCAGGGTTTTGATCAGCGTGGATTTACCCGTGCCGTTTTCGCCCAGGATCGCCAGGCGTTGGCCCGCCTCAACCATAAAGCTTAATTTGGAAAACAGCGGCGCGTCGTAACCAATGGCGAGATCCGTCACCTCGATCACGTTGCGGTGCAGCGGTTTTTCCTGCTCGAAGCGGATGTAGGGATACTGGCGTGAAGACGGTTTGATGACCACCATGTCCTGCTTGAGCTTGTCGATCTGCTTGACGCGGGAAGTGGCCTGGCGCGCCTTGGAGGCGTTGGCGGAGAAGCGCGATACAAAGCTCTGCAACTCGGCGACTTTTTCCTTGGCGCGCGCATTGGCGGCAGCCTGGCCTTCGCGCGCTTGCGCGGCGGCGGTCATGTATTCGTCGTAGTTGCCGGGGAATAACTGAATCTTGCCGTAGTCCAGATCGGCCATGTGGGTGCAGATCGAGTTCAGGAAATGGCGATCGTGCGAAATGATGATCATGGTGCTGGTGCGCTGGTCCAGCACGTTTTCCAGCCAGCGGATGGTGTTGATGTCGAGGTTGTTGGTAGGCTCGTCCAGCAGCAGGATGTCCGGGTTGCCGAACAGTGCCTGTGCCAGCAACACACGCAGCTTCCAGCCCGGAGCGACTTCCTTCATCGGGCCATTGTGCTTGTCGGTCGGAATGCCCACGCCGAGCAGCAGTTCGCCGGCGCGCGCTTCGGCCGAATAGCCGTCGAGCTCGGCGAATTTTCCCTCCAGCTCGGCAGCATGCATGTAGTCTGCTTCGGTGGCGTCCGGATTGGCATAGATGGCGTCTTTTTCCTGCTTTACCGCCCACAGCTCGGCGTCACCCTGCATCACCACATCGAGCACGATCTGGTCTTCGAAACCAAACTGGTCCTGGCGCAGCCAGCCCAGTTTTTCGCCGCTGTCCAGCGCGACATGACCGGAGGTAGGGGCCAACTGGCCGGCGAGAATTTTCATGAAGGTGGATTTGCCGCTGCCGTTGGCGCCAATCAGGCCATAGCGGTTGCCGTCGCCGAACTTGACGGTGACGTTTTCAAATAACGGCTTGGCGCCGAACTGGATGGTGAGGCCTTGGGTGGAGATCAAGATGCATTACCTAAAGATAAATCGGAACAGACGCCATTTTACCAGTGTGGCGCCGGAGTTGCTGGCGTGCATTGCCTGCGACAGGCGAGGCTAAGCCTGGGCAGGTTTGCTCAGCCTGGTTTGCCAGTGTCCGCCGCTTGGAATGTCGAGGTAATAGCCCTGTACCATGTCGACGCCCATTTCCTTCAGCACCGCGAAGATTTCACGGCTTTCCACGAATTCCGCGACGGTGGTTTTGCCCAGCCCGCGCGCTACGTCCACGATCGCTTTGACGAAAACCTTATTGTCGCGTTCGAAGATGATGTCGCGGATGAACAGGCCGTCAATCTTGAGAATGTCCGCCTTGATGTGCTTGAGATACGCGAAAGATGCGAAACCTGTGCCAAAATCGTCCAGGCAGATTATGCAGCCGGTATGGCGTAATGCCTGGATGAAACGTTGTGCCTCCTGCAAGTCCGACAATGCCGAGGTTTCGGTGATTTCGATCATCAGGCGGTGCGGCTCCACCTTGGCGGAGAGCAATTCGTCGGAAATGAACAGGGCGAGACCCGGATCGTCCAGCGAGCGCCCGGAAATGTTGACGGCGAGCGCAGGAATCTCCGGTTTGGCCTGAAGCATCGCAATGCTCTGCTTCAGCACCCAGCGGTCTATCTGCAAAATCTGGCCGTTTTTCTCTGCCAGTGGAATGAAATGGCCTGGCATGATGAGCTGTTCCGTGTCTGTCTCGTCGCGCATGCGCAGCAGGACTTCCAGGTGCGCCAGCACGCCGCTCTGGGTGTGATAAATTCCCTGGAAGTGTAATACGAAGCGGTCTTCTTCCAGCGCTCGCCCGATGCGTTCATTCCAGCTCATGCGCTGGATCATCTCGCGCGAGGTATCCAGATCGGCCCGATAGCTGCGCCAGGCATTTTTGCCTGCTTCCTTGGCTTGATACATGGCGGCATCCGCGTGGGCTACGAGTTGCTCGGCACTTTCCGCCTGCTGGGGATAGGCGGCAATACCGAGGCTGCAGGTCAGGCGCAGGTTTTTACCCTCGAAGCGAAATGGAATCTGCGCCACCGCGCGCACGACGCGTTCCGCCAGGGATTGAGCGTCCGCTTCGCTCGCGTCGGGCATCAGTATGGCGAATTCGTCGCCACCCAGCCGGCAGAAGACTTCATTACTGCGGATCAGCGCGCCCACTGCACCGGCCACGCGGATCAGCATCGAGTCGCCGGCGCGGTGTCCGAAGGTATCGTTGATGTATTTGAATTCGTCCAGGTCGAAAAACAGCAGGCTGCCGCTATTGCCGTGACGCGTGATGTCGCCCACCATACGCCACAGTTCGTCCTCAAAACGGCGCCGGTTGTAGAGACCGGTGAGCGAGTCGCGCTCAGCCAGATAAATCAGCTGTTCGGCAGTCTGGCGTTCGCGCGTGACGTCTTCAAAAATCAGGATGCGCCCGATGATGCGGCCGTCCTGCTCGCGCACCGGGTAGGACAGCTGGGTAATCACGCGGCCGTCGGTCATTTCGATTTCCAGACTTTCCGAACTCTCGTGCGTGCTCATCACGCCCATGATGTGGCGCGAGAAATGGTCCGGGCGTGCCAGCACACAGCCTGAGTCATTGAGCACGTCGGCAATTTCGCGCCCGACCAGATTATCGGTGTTGCGGATCATCCATATCTGGGTGAAAGCCGGGTTGGTATAGGCGACGCGGTTATTGATGGTGACAAACAGGATGCCCATGTTCATTGCCGACAGCAGCGCCAGCAAGCGGGCTTTTTCCACGCGCGTTTCGGCGAGATAGCGACGCTGGATGGATTCGGCCTGCTGCAGTGCCTCAATGCGGCTGCGCAGGCTGGCGGCCATGGCGTTAAAAGCTTGATTGAGTTGTCCCACTTCGTCATGGCTGGTGACCGGGAGATGGATATTGAGGTTACCCGCCGCGATGGTCTTGCTGGCCTCGGCCAGCCGGCGCAGATGGCGGGTAAGCCACAGGCTGAGAATAATCAGCAGTACAAAAGACGCTATGAGCGCAATCCCGCCTATCACGATGATTTTGTATTTCATGCGTGCTTGGGCGCTCGTGAGAAAATCCGTGGAAACGCCGAAATAAAGCGTTCCATAACGCGCATTTCCCAGCGTGATGGGCATGGCTGTGTTGTACACGCGATCGCTGCCCGCATCGGCGAAGCCTTGGTCTTGCTTGGGTAATATGCCGCGATCCAGCCCCGCTGCGGCCAGTTGCTTGCCTTGCGCGTCAGTCACAACCAGATAGCTGAGGCCTTTTTCCTGGTGCATGGAGTTGAGTAATTCCTGTAGCCCGGCTACATCCCGCTGGAACAGCGCTGTGCTTAGTGCGGCATTGAGCGGTAAGCGCAGCTCCTGTATGCGCAGCTCGGCATTTTCCAGCAGGCTTTGCTGAGTCTCACGTAAGTTGGTAAACGCGAGCAAGCCCAGCAGGGTGAACTGCAGCAGCATGGTGGTCAGAAACAGTTTGACCCATAAAGGATAAGCAATACGGCGATTCATGGGGCCGATTCTTTCAGCAAGCGGCGCACTTCTACACCGTAGCGTGCCATCGTGGTCAGGCTCTGGGCGGTTGCGGGAAGGATGGGTCCAAAGTGCCCATGGTCAAGAAACAGGCGTCCCTGTGGGGTGGTGCCGAAGGTCAGCAGGGCATCTCGCACTGCCTGGGCTGTTGGTGAGGGCAGGCGCGGGTTTGCCATGAAAAAAAAGCTTTTTACCTTGATGGTGGTTCCGATAATGCGCAGTTTGCTGCGCATGTTTTCCGGGAATTGGCTGAATGACAGCCCTCCAACAATGGCAGCCGGAACCTCGCCGTTGATCACAGCCAGGGCGGCATTGTTGTGACTGCCCCGGTTCACGAATTGGTAGTCAGTACCTTGACGCAGGCCGGTTTCTTGCAAAAAACCAACCCCGAGTATGGTTACGATTGCCAATGGGTCGGGGATGGCGATAGTGCTGCCTCTTAATTCAGCAGCGCTATGCAGACGAGACGCCGCTGCCACCACCAGCAGGCCTTTGATGGTGCCGGTGTAAGTGGCCAGTGGCCGGTAGCCGGCCTCCTGCTCGGCTAGCCAGGCCAGATGCGGGGGAGTCAGCACAATATCGAAATTTCCGAGCTGGGTCGCGTCGACAAAGGAACGGGGGGTTTTTGCGGTATAGAGTTGTATCGGACGTGCGAGCCGCTGCTCCAGATAATCGGTGAGAAGTTGATACAGCCTGAATTGCCGTTCCGGCGACAGGTTGGGAAATACCCCGAAGGTGAGCGGCGTGGTCGCCGCGCGCGCACCAAGCGGCAGGCTGCAACAGAGCAACAGGGTGCAGAGCTGGCGTCGTGTAAGATTCATGCGCCGGATTATAGGGGTTTAACGAACACTTTGGAGCGGCGCTGGTAGTTATATAGTGCCTGTTTGCGGGTAGGCAACTCGCTGACGTCGACTTCTTTAAAGTCGCGCTCGATGAACCAGTGCGCTGTATGCGTGGTAAGGACAAACAGGCGTTTCAGTTTCAGCGCGCGTGCTTTTTTCTCGGCGGCTTCCAGTAGTACGTCGCCGCGGGATTTGCCGCGGTAATCGATATGCACGGCAAGGCAGGCCAGTTCGCCGGCGCGCTCATCGGCAAACGGATAGAGCGCAGCGCAGCCGATCAGCATGCCGTCGTGTTCCAGCACGATGAAGCGTTCGATTTCCATTTCCAGCCGCTCGCGCGAGCGCCGCACCAGCATGCCGTCTTCTTCCAGCGGACGGATCAGCTCCAGGATGCCGCCGACATCATCGATACTGGCCGGGCGCAGGGTTTCCAGCCGTGCCGGAGTGAGCATGGTGCCGATGCCGGCGTGCGTGAACAGTTCGGACAATAATGCGCCATCAACGTGACGGCTGATCAGATGGACGCGGGCGACGCCCTGCTTGCTGGCAGTGATGGCGCAGGGCAGATAAAAGCCCACGTCTTCGGGCAGGTTGCGTTTGGCGGCGACTATTTTTTCCGCTTCCGGCACGGTGAGTACGCGCAGCAGACCACCCCTGGCATTGTGCACACCCTCGGTTTCCATCAGGAAAATCAGCTTGTCTGCATCCAGCGCCAGGGCGGCTTTGGTGGCTACGTTTTCCAGTGACAGGTTGAATATTTCGCCAGTGGGTGAATAGCCAAGTGGCGACAGCAGTACGATGTCGTTGTCTTCCAGGCGCTGGCGGATGGCGGCAGCGTTGATCTTGCGAACTTCGCCGGTGTGCAGCAAATCCACCCCGCCGCGTACACCCAGCGGTCGGGCGGTGACAAAATTGCCACTGGCTACGCGGATGTCGGCGTTGGCCATCGGGCTGTTGGGAAGCCCCATCGACAGCAGCGCCTCGATCTCTACCCGCACCTCCCCGACCGCCTCTTTGACGCAAGCCAGTGCGGCATCGTCGGTCACGCGCAAGCCGTCGGCGTAACGAATCGCCGCATCGCGCTGGGTCAAATGTTCCTCCACCTGTGGGCGTACGCCATGCACCAATACCAAACGTACACCGAGACTATTGAGGAGATTGAGGTCATGCCCCAGGCGGGTGAACTGGCCGTCGCTTAGCACTTCGCCCCCAAAGGCAATAACAAAAGTCTTGCCGCGAAACGCGTGAATATACGGTGCGGCGGCACGAAACCAGTGGACGAAGGCGGAGGGCGGAGAGGTGGTCATACGGTTTGTTATTGATTTGGATGGATGTGCTTGAAGTGTATAACAAATGACGCGAGATGTTACAGGTCTCCCCACAGCGTCTGCATGGCGGCGAGCGCCGTCAGGGCAGCAGTTTCCGTGCGCAGTATGCGCGGCCCCAGACGGATCGGGATGAATCCGGCTGCGAGCGCCGCACTGTATTCATGCGCATCGAAACCACCCTCTGGTCCCGCCAGCATGGTAATGTCGCCGTCCGGCCGCGGCAGGCTATGCAGGGTGTGTTGCGCATCCGGTGCGAGCATCAGTTTGAATGGCGTCATGGCGGATTGCGCCAGGCCGACCGGCAAAGGAGCAATATCGGATACCTCGGGCACGCGGTTGCGCGCGCATTGCTCGCATGCGGCAATGACCAGGTTTTGCCAATGCGTGCGGCGCTTGTCGGCGCGCTCTCCAGACAATTTGACTACGCTGCGCGCGCAGGCGATCGGCTGAATCGCGTGTACCCCCAGTTCGACCGCCTTTTGCAGGGTGTAGTCCATGCGCTCGCCGCTGGAGATGCCTTGCGCCAGCGTGACGCGCAGCGTTGATTCGCGCTCCACGTTTTGCCACTCGCCCACACGCACTTCCACCTCGCGTTTGCCGATATGGTGAATGCTACTCATCCATTCGCCGCCCTGGCCATTGAACAGCGTTACCGAGTCGCCCACGGACAGCCGCAATACGCGTGCCGCATGATGCGCACTGGCATCCGGCAAGGTGATGAAGGTATCCGGAGCAAGCGTTTCAGGCAGGTAAAAGCGTGGCATGACGGCAAAAGCGGGTAAGGGTGCGTGATATGATAATGCGCATTGCATAGTAATTGGAGTCGAAATAAATGGTCAGTCTGCAAACACCGGTCTGCAATTTTGGCTGGAAAGCTCCGGATTTCGATCTGCCCGGCGTGGACGGCAAGCGTTACACGCTGCAAACCGCGATGGGCGAAAACGGCCTGCTGGTCATGTTCATCTGCAACCATTGTCCCTATGTACAGGCGATACGCCCGCGTCTCGTGCGCGATTGCCGCGAGCTGCGCGATCACCACGGCATCAACAGCATCGCCATCATGTCCAATGATCCGGCGGATTATGCGGAAGACAGCTTCGACAATATGCAAAAGGTCGCCGCCGAGTTTGAATTTCCCTTTCCTTATGTATTCGATGCAAGCCAGACCGTCGCACGTGCTTATGACGCAGTGTGTACACCGGATTTTTTCGGATTCAATCGCGGTTTTGAGTTGCAATACCGTGGCCGCTTTGACGCTTCACGCAAGGAAACCGCGCCGGAGGGTGTGCGCCGTGACTTGTTCGAAGCCATGAAGCAAGTGGCACAGACACAAAAAGGTCCGCTGGAGCAGATTCCCAGCATGGGTTGCTCGATCAAGTGGAAGTCAGAATAACTGTGCTGCAATCGGTCATTGAAATTGTCAAACACGTTGCCGAGGTCGAGGTGATGCCGCGTTATTTGAAAGTGGCGCATAGCCGCAAAGCGGATGGCAGTTTGTGTACCGAGGCTGATCTGGCCTGTCAGGTGGCACTGGTGCGCGAGTTGACGGGCCTCGCGCCCTATCCGGTGCTGGGCGAGGAAATGCCGGAGTCCGAACAGCGCATGCTGTGGATGGCAGGATCGGACGGGCTTTGGTGTATCGATCCCATCGACGGCACGTCCAATTTCGTCAATGGCGTGCCGTATTTCGCCGTATCCGTGGCGTTGATGAAAGCCGGGCGTAGCGTCATGGGGGTGATTTATGATCCGGTAGCCGATGAGATGTTTTATGCCGAAAAAGGCCAGGGCGCTTTTTTGAATGGGGAGCGGCTACCGATCAAGACGCGCTCGCCCGACTTGCGCCACAGTCTGGCCGGGGTCGAATTAAAACGCATCAGCGACGCCATCGCGACTCAGGTGGCGCTGCATCCACCATACAGCTCCCAGCGCAACTTCGGTGCCAGTACGCTGGATTGGTGTTACACCGCAGCAGGGCGGTTCGATGTGTATTTGCATGGCGGCCAGAAATTGTGGGACTACGCTGCTGGCTGCCTGATTATGGAAGAGGCAGGGGGGCAAATGTGTACCCTGGCTTGCGATGATTTCTGGGCTGATGACCTGTGGGAACGCCCGGTGGTGGCGGCCTTGGGAGTCGATTTGTTCGCGGAATGGAAGGCCTGGATACGTGCTGCGGATAAATGAATATGGCGGCTCAATTAAAAACTTTGATTCTCTCCAGCCCGATTTAAAAACCTTCGCGCAGCGCCTTAAAAACCGGGCATTTCCGGCCAAAAATTCGCGGCTTTCTCCGCCAATTCAGAAGCTTGGCTGGCTTGCCCAAATTGTCTGGGTCGGCCATAATCAAGAACTTTCACTGCATTTTTTACGTAAAGCAGTGACGTTACCCCGCTTAAGCATTTGAATTGTCTGGCTTGCGTGCACATCGCTGGCTACAAATATTCTGAACGCTCCCTCTTCGGGTATGCCGGTTGCAAGCCTGAGGGTCCGTTTTTGCAGCATTAAACGTATTTTTATCAACTAAGGAAGAAGCAATGGCAACTCGTACTGATCTCGCAAATGCTATCCGTGCGCTGTCCATGGATGCGGTGGAAAAGGCCAAGTCAGGCCACCCAGGAGCGCCCATGGGTATGGCGGAAATCGCCGAAGTGGTGTGGAACCACCATCTGCGCCACAACCCGGCCAACCCAAAATGGCCTGACCGCGACCGCTTCGTGCTGTCCAACGGCCATGGTTCGATGCTGTTGTATTCGTTGCTGCATCTGACTGGTTATGACCTGCCAATGGACGAGTTGAAGCGTTTCCGCCAGCTGCATTCGAAAACGCCCGGCCACCCTGAATATGGCTACGCTCCTGGTGTAGAAACCACGACAGGCCCGCTGGGCCAGGGTATTACCAATGCAGTGGGTATGGCGATGACGGAAAAGCTGCTGGCTGCCGAATTCAACAAGCCAGGTCACGAAATCGTCAACCACCACACCTACGTATTCCTGGGCGATGGCTGTTTGATGGAAGGCATCTCCCACGAATCCTGCGCGTTGGCCGGCACCTGGGGCCTGGGCAAGCTGATTGCATTCTGGGATGACAATGGCATCTCGATTGACGGTCACGTCGAAGGCTGGTTCACTGACGATACGCCCAGGCGTTTCGAGGCGTATGGCTGGCATGTGATCGCTGGCGTGGATGGACACGATGCCGTAGCGATAGAAGCTGCTGTTCAGGCTGCTAAAGCCGTGACCGACAAGCCCAGCCTGATCTGCTGCAAAACCATCATTGGTAAAGGCTCTCCCAACAAGGAAGGTACCCACGATGTGCATGGCGCTGCACTGGGCGCACAGGAGATCATCGATACGCGCAAGCATATCGGCTGGGATCACCCGGCGTTTGAAATTCCAGCTGATGTATATGAAGGTTGGGATGCCAGGACCAAGGGTGAGGGGCTGGAGAAGCTGTGGAACAACAAGTTCGCCGAATACGCTGCCGCTTTCCCGGCTGAGGCCGCCGAATTCAAGCGCCGCATGGCGGGCGATTTGCCAGCAAACTGGAATGAGCACTTGACCCAGGCTATTGCTGCCATCAATGCCAAGGGCGAAACCGTCGCCACACGCAAGGCTTCGCAAATCGCCATCAATGCCTTGGCACCGGCGCTGCCGGAGTTCCTCGGCGGTTCTGCCGATCTGACCGGTTCCAACCTGACCAACTGGACCGGCTGCCATCACGTCCACGGCAACAGCATCGGCAACTACATTTCTTACGGGGTGCGCGAGTTCGGCATGTCCGCCATCATGAACGGCATGGCGCTGCATGGCGGCGTGCTGCCGTTCGGCGGCACCTTCCTGATGTTCTCCGAATACGCGCGCAATGCGTTGCGTATGGCGGCATTGATGAAGCAGCGCGTGATCTGGGTATTTACCCACGATTCCATCGGTCTGGGTGAAGACGGCCCGACGCACCAGCCGGTTGAGCAAACCGCCACCTTGCGCATGATTCCGAACATGGACGTATGGCGTCCATGCGATACCGTGGAAACCATTGTTGCCTGGGGGCAGGGCGTGGAAAAACACGACGGCCCGACCAGCCTGATCCTGAGCCGCCAGAACCTGGCATTCATGCAGCGCGACGCAGCTACCATCGCCAACATCGCCAAGGGCGGTTATGTGTTGAAAGACGCAGCCAATGCCAAGGTGGTGCTGATCGCTACGGGCTCGGAAGTCGAACTGGCAGTCAAGGCGCAGGAAGCGCTGGCGGCCGAAGGGATTGCCGCGCGTGTGGTGTCGATGCCTTGCACCAGCGCGTTTGATCGTCAGGATGCCGCTTATAAGGACAGCGTACTGCCCAAGGGTGTGGTGCGCGTGGCCGTTGAGGCAGGCTCTACGGATGGCTGGTACAAGTATGTCGGTCTGGATGGCGCAGTGCTGGGCATGCATAGCTTCGGCGAATCGGCCCCTGCACCGGATCTGTTCAAGCATTTCGGCTTCACCGTGGAAAATCTGGTGAAAACCGTCAAGAGCGTAATGTAACGGCAATACCATTGCCAGGGTGCGTAAACCCCTGGCGGCGAGAGGATTCTTCTTTTTATACTGGAGGCGGTAAATTATGACTATTAAGGTTGGTATCAACGGTTTTGGCCGCATTGGCCGCATGGCGTTCCGCGCAATTGCCAAAGATTTCCCGGGTATCGAGGTGGTTGCGATCAACGATCTGCTCGACCCTGAGTACCTCGCGTACATGCTCAAATTCGACTCCGTGCATGGTCGTTTCAATGGCGACGTGGCCGTTGATGGCAATAACCTGATGGTCAATGGCAAAAAAATCCGTTTGACTGCCGAACGCGATCCGAGCAACCTGAAATGGGGTGAAGTCGGCGCTGATATCATTATCGAATCGACCGGTTTTTTCCTGACCAAGGAAACCTGCCAGGCGCACCTCAATGCGGGCGCCAAAAAAGTCGTGCAATCTGCGCCTTCCAAGGACGACACCCCGATGTTCGTGTATGGCGTCAACCACACCAAATATGCGGGTGAGGCGATTGTTTCCGCTGCTTCCTGCACCACCAACTGCCTGGCACCGGTCGCCAAAGTGTTGAATGACAATTGGGGCATCAAGCGCGGCCTGATGACGACCGTGCATGCGGCTACGGCAACTCAAAAAACCGTTGACGGCCCGTCCAGCAAGGATTGGCGCGGTGGTCGCGGCATCCTGGAAAACATCATTCCATCGTCCACCGGCGCGGCCAAGGCGGTCGGTGTGGTGCTGCCGGAATTGAAAGGCAAGCTGACCGGTATGGCGTTCCGTGTACCGACTTCCGACGTGTCGGTGGTGGATCTGACCGTGGAACTCAACAAGGAAGCCACTTACGCCGACATTTGCGCGGCGATGAAATCCGCGTCCGAAGGCGCCCTCAAAGGCGTACTGGGTTACACCACTGAAAAAGTGGTTTCCACCGATTTCCGTGGCCATTCGGCACCTTCAGTGTTCGACGCTGAAGCGGGCATTGCGCTGGATGCCACTTTCGTCAAAGTCGTGGCCTGGTATGACAATGAATACGGCTATACCTGCAACATGCTGCGCTTTGTGCAACACGTAGCGAAATAATCAACAGCAGGCGGCAAGTCAAGACTGGCGCAAGCACCATTGCGTTTGTTTGGCTTGCCCTTGTGCTTTAACGATGTGAGCTTTAAGGCCTGGGGTGCTCCCAGCCCTTAAACCTTACTTCTCTGGAGAATTACCATGACAGTAATCCGTGTTACAGACCTTGATCTCAAAGGAAAACGTGTTTTCATTCGTGCCGACATGAATGTGCCGGTCAAAGACGGCAAGGTTACTTCGGACGCACGCATCACGGCGTCCATGCGTACCATAGAGCATTGCCTCAGGGCCGGTGCAAAAGTCATGGTTACGTCCCATCTTGGACGTCCGACCGAAGGCGAGTACTCCGAAGACAATTCGCTCAAGCCGGTAGGCGATGTGCTCAGCGCCAAATTGGGTAAACCGGTGCGCTTGATCAAAGACTGGATCGACGGGGGGTTTGCCGTCGCCGAAGGTGAGGTGGTGCTGCTGGAAAACGTGCGCTTCAACAAAGGCGAGAAAAAGAGCCTGGACGAAACCGCGAAGAAATACGCCAAGTTGTGTGACGTGTTCGTGATGGATGCTTTCGGTACGGCGCACCGTGCAGAAGCTTCGACACATGGCATTGCCAAGTTTGCACCGGTAGCGGCCGCAGGCATCCTGCTGACCGAAGAACTGGAGGCGCTGACCAAGGCGCTGCTCAGCCCGGCGCGCCCCATGGTTGCGATCGTGGGCGGCTCCAAGGTGTCCACCAAGCTGACTGTGCTGGAAGCATTGTCTGAAAAAGTGGACCAGATGGTAGTGGGCGGTGGTATCGCCAATACCTTCCTCAAGGCTACCGGCAAGAACGTCGGAAAGTCCCTGTGCGAGGATGATCTGGTTCCAGTCGCCCAGGCACTGATGAAGAAAATGACCGCACGAGGGGCCACCATACCTATTGCCGTCGATGTAGTGTGCGGCAAGAAATTCGACGCCAATGAACCCGCCGTGCTCAAAGACGCCGGTGCCGTGGCGGACGACGACATGATTTTCGACATTGGTCCTAAATCAGCTCAGGAACTGGTAGATATCATCATGAAGGCTGGTACAGTAGTATGGAATGGCCCGGTCGGCGTGTTCGAGTTCGATCAGTTTGGCGAGGGCACCAAGAAAATCGCCGAAGCGATTGCTAATACCAGCGCCTTTACCTTGGCTGGTGGTGGCGATACGATTGCGGCAATACAAAAATACGATATCTACGACAGGGTATCTTATATCTCCACCGCTGGAGGCGCGTTCCTGGAGTTTCTGGAAGGCAAGAAATTGCCTGCCGTTGAAATCCTGGAGCAACGCGCAGCAGGCTAAATCCATTAACGGCGTTTGGCTAATTTCGGACGTCATGATGCAGGCAGAATATTCAGCCTGCTGATGGTGTCTTGACTGGTCCTTTTTCAGAGTAAATAAATTCATGATACGCAGAACAAAAATCGTCGCCACACTCGGCCCCTCATCCAATGACCCCAAAGTCCTGGACAAAATGATGGAGGCGGGCGTGGACGTAGTGCGTCTCAATTTTTCGCATGGTATCGCCCAGGACCATATCGATCGCGCCGAGATGGTGCGTTCGCTGGCGCGGACCCGGGGTCGTGCGGTGGGCGTGCTGGTTGACCTGCAGGGCCCGAAAATCCGTGTCGGCAAATTCGCCGACGGCAAGATCACGCTGCAGGCCGGTGACCGTTTCGTGCTCGACGCCACGTGCGAAATGGGCACCCAGGAACGTGTGGGACTTGACTACAAGGATCTGCCCAGAGATCTGGAACGCGGCGCCACGCTGTTGCTGGACGATGGCCGGATCGAAATGTGGGTGGAAGAGGTCAAGGGCTCGGAAATCATCTGCAAGGTGATACAAGGGGGGGTGCTCTCCAACAATAAAGGCATCAACCGCAAGGGTGGGGGGTTGTCCGCCGCCGCGCTGACTGAAAAAGACATTGAAGATATCAAGACCGCCGCGGCACTGAAGGCGGATTATGTGGCGATTTCCTTCCCACGCTCCGCTGCCGATATGCAGCTTGCGCGCAACCTGCTGCGGGCGGCGGGCGGTCACGGCATGCTGGTGGCCAAAATCGAACGGGCTGAAGCGATTCCGGCGCTGGAAGAAATTCTCGACGCATCCGATGCCATCATGGTGGCGCGCGGCGATCTCGGTGTAGAAGTCGGCGACGCTGCAGTGCCTGCCCTGCAAAAGAAAATGATCCGCATGGCGCGCCAGCGTAACAAACTGGTCATTACCGCCACGCAGATGATGGAATCCATGATATCCAGCCCGATACCGACGCGCGCCGAGGTTTCCGACGTGGCCAACGCTGTGCTGGATGGCACCGATGCCGTGATGCTGTCGGCCGAGACGGCCGCAGGCATGTATCCGGTGGAGGCGATTGCCGCCATGGATCGCGTGTGTTGCGAGGCGGAAAAAGAAATCGAACGTGATTTTGTCAATTTGCGGATCAATAAAAATTTCAGCCGGAAAGATGAATCTGTGGCGATGGCAGCCATTTTTACCGCGACGCATCTGCCCAATGTGCGTGCCATTGCGGCGCTGACCCAGTCCGGGAGTACCTGTCTGTGGATGTCGCGCATGAGCACGGGCGTACCGATCTACGCCTTGACACCGGAAGTGGAAACCCGTAGAAAAGTTACCTTGTATCGGGGCGTTTACCCGGTCAATTTCCAGACCGATTCCAAGGATCGGGATCAGTTGCTGATCGAAGCGGAAGATGAGTTGCGCCGCCGCGGTGCAGTGCGCGACGGTGATTTGATCGTGCTTACCATAGGTGAACCGATCGGTGAATCCGGAGGTACCAACACCATGAAGATTGTGACGGTCGGTGAGCACAAGAAAGCTTAAAGTTTTTCAGGATTTGCAGTCTATTTATTAACCAAGGAGAAAATCATGGCACTTGTATCCCTGCGCCAACTGTTGGATCATGCCGCTGAAAACGGCTATGGTCTGCCCGCATTCAACGTCAACAACCTGGAACAAGTCCAGGCCATCATGGAAGCCGCAGATGAATGCGGCAGTCCGGTTATCATGCAGGCCTCTGCCGGTGCGCGCAAGTATGCTGGCGCCAGCTTTCTGCGGCATTTGATCACCGCTGCGGTCGAAGCTTATCCGCATATCCCCATTGTCATGCACCAGGACCACGGCGCCAGCGCCCCGGTATGCATTCGTTCCATCACCGACGGCTTCTCTTCGGTGATGATGGACGGCTCCCTGCAGGAAGATGCCAAGACCCCGGCCAGCTATGAATACAACGTCGAGATCACCCGCAAAGTGGTGGATATCGCCCATGCCGTAGGTGTTTCCGTGGAAGGCGAACTGGGTTGTCTGGGTTCACTGGAAACCGGCATGGCCGGTGAGGAAGACGGTAGTGGCGCTGAAGGCATGCTGGATCATTCACAATTGCTGACCGACCCGGAAGAGGCCGCCGATTTCGTCAAGAAAACCGGCGTGGATGCGTTGGCTATCGCGATTGGTACTTCGCACGGCGCATACAAATTCACCCGTCCACCTACCGGCGACATCCTCGCCATTGGCCGGATCAAGGAAATCCACGCACGTATCCCCAACACGCACCTGGTGATGCACGGCTCTTCCTCGGTGCCGCAGGAATGGCTGAAAATCATCAACGACTTCGGCGGCGACATGGGTGAAACCTACGGTGTGCCGGTGGAAGAAATCATCGAAGGCATCAAGCATGGCGTGCGCAAAGTCAATATCGACACTGACCTGCGCATGGCATCCACGGGTGCGGTGCGCAAGTTCCTGGCGGAAAACAAAAAGGAATTCGATCCGCGTAAATTCCTGATTGCTTCCACCAAGGCCATGAAGGCTATTTGTAAAGCGCGCTACGAAGCCTTCGGCAGCGCAGGTCAGGCGACCAAGATCAAGCCGGTAGATCTGGAAAAAATGGCTGCAAGATATGCCAAGGGCGAACTGGCTGCAATTATCAAGTAAAATCTTCCATACCCAGTAAAAAAGGCAGCCCAGGCTGCCTTTTTTACTGATGACGAGAAGCTTACTTGGCAGGTGGCACGTAACCGGCAGCCACATCCGCACCTTCACCGAAGAAATATTTCTCCACCTGCTCGATCAAATATTTACGCGCTTTGGCATCAGCCAAATTCAGGCGATTTTCGTTCACCAGCATGGTTTGCTGTTTGATCCAGCCGGCCCAGGCTTCTTTCGATACATTCTCATAGATACGCTGGCCCAGCGCGCCAGGCATCGGTGGAAAGTCCAGTCCATCGGCTTCGCGCCCCAGTTTGATACAATTTACGGTTCTTGCCATTGCCATTGCTCCTTACGAAAAACGTGCCCTGATGATAGCGGAATCGTCAGATCAATGCACGTTGTAGCGCGCCAGTTCATCCACCAATTTGGCGATCAGATCGCGGCCGTTTGCGCTCATGCCGCGAGCGAGCAGATCCACATCGCGCTCACCGTTGACCAGGCGTCGCAGGCTGCCGCCAAGTCGGCCCATATCGCCGCCCACTTTGACCATCTGTTCGGCCATGTCTGCCAATGCAGAAAGCGCCGGCACATCGCCCGTTGCCGCGGCATGAATCATCCCCGCCAGCCCCGGTGCGGCGGCACTGGGGTCAGGCTGCTGATTCGGATCGGGCAAGGTGGCGGGATCCTGAATCCCGCGCAGGATCGCCTCGACGATAATACGGTCATCGTCGTCCAGCCCTGCATACACACTACTATCACGCTTGCCGGCAAGAACCTGGCGCACCGCCATCACCATCGCCCCCCAGCCTTGCAGTTCAGCCTGCGTAAGCATCTGCTGGGTTTGTGGCATCAACTCCGGCTTGTGACAGGCCGTGGCAATGGCGTGTATAAACTGTGCGTAAGTCTGGATCACCTGCTGGGTACGTTCGGGCAAAGCCATGTCGGATTCCTTTCGGGTACAAAGAATATCACGTCATACCACCATGGAACCTGTCCCGCTGCCCGCACGCAATCGCTGTGGTGGACGCCAGACAGGCACTGCCCAGGCCCAGAACTCATCCAGCGTACCCACTTCATCCGGTACCGGGTGACTCAGAAATTCCATCGCCCGGCGCAACTCGGGAAGCGGATTGAGGGGGTTCAGTGCTGCAGCGTTGGTCTGTTTGGAAAGTTTTTGCCCGGTTGCGTTCACTGCAACAGGCAGATGCACATAGCATGGGGTGGGCAGGTGCAGTAAATTCTGCAGGTATATCTGACGCGGGGTGGAAGCAAGCAGGTCAGCGCCACGCACCACTTCGGTCACACCCAGCTGCGCATCATCCACCACGACGGCAAGCTGGTAGGCAAAGATTCCGTCGGCACGCAGCACCACAAAATCTCCCAGATCGTCTTGTAAACGCTGACATATGCGGCCTTGCAGCAGGTCATCGAAACAAACCGGAGTGGTATCGGTACGCACGCGCTGTGCACGAACGCGCCTGCCAGGCGGCACGCCGTCGCGGCAAGTGCCGGGATAAACCGTACCTTCGATGCCGCGTAAACTGGAGTCGGCGATCTCGCGCCGGGTACAGGCGCAGCCATATGCCATTCCTGCGGCCTGCAATTGATCCAGGGCAGCCCGGTAAGCAGGCAGCCGTTGCGACTGATACACCACCGCGCCCTCCCATTCGAAACCGAACTGCTCCAGCGTGTGCAGAATATTGACCGCCATACCGGGCATGCAACGCGGGGTGTCGAGATCTTCCATGCGCAGGTGCCATTGCCCATGATTCGTTCTGGCTTGCAAATAACTACCGAGAGCAGCCACCAGCGAGCCAAAATGCAGCGGCCCGGTAGGCGAAGGAGCGAAGCGGCCGATGTAGGGTGACTTTGCGTGTGCCATGCGCGTCATTATCGCGCACATGGCGATCTATTTGGTGTGGCGTGCCAGCACTTCCCGGTAAAAATCCAGTATCTGCCGTGCCATCTGCGGAGCGCTCAAGTCTTGCGCATGCTGCTTTGCTTCACTGCTCAATCGTGCCCGCAAAGCTTTATCAGCCAGTACTTCGCGCAATGTCGCGGCAAATGCCCTGGGTTCATCCTCGGCCACGCGACAACCGCGCCCGGCAGCCAGAATATCGCGCGTACCCATCACCGCTGTGGATACCACCGGCACGCCCAGTGCCATGGCTTCGAGCAGCACCAGCCCCTGGGTTTCAGTGCGTGAGGCAAACACGAAGGCATCGCCCGCACAGTAGCATGCAGGCAATTCAGTGCCGCGCTCCAGGTAGCCGACGAACAGTACATTGTGCGCGAGCCCGAGCGCCGCCACTTCTCGTTTGAGCCTGGACTCGGCCGGGCCTTCGCCCGCAATCACCAGTAGCGCGTCGGGCAGGCTGTGGCGCAATTCAGCCATCACGGCCAACAAAAATCCGATATTTTTCTCGAACGCAACACGACCCACATACACGGCCACCGGACGTTCTGGAGCAATGCCGTGTTGCCTGCGGAATGCCGCGCCGTCGCACGCACTGAAATCCGCCAGATCAATGCCGGTGGGGATGATTTTGCTGAATGCCCGCACCCCATACCTGTCAAGTGCCTCGCCCATGGCGATGGACGGCAGTACCAGCCCGTCTACCTGGCTGCATTGCTTGCGCGAAAAAAACCGCGCCAGATAACGCATCACCGCTTTCGGCAGGAACGGCACGTAGTGGTACAGGTATTCTTCGAAAAAGGTATGGTAGGTTTCCACACAGGGGATATTGAAGGCGCGTGCCAGACGCAGGCCGGTGTAGTGAGCGAAGAACGGCGTGTGGATGTGTACCAGATCGAAATGCTGTCCGGCCAGCGCTTCCGGCAACCGTCGCAAGGCGCGCCGCGACATCATGCGATCTTCCGGGTCCAGCAGAACCCTGCGCCCGGGGATGCGCAAAATGTCCGCCTGCGCCGTCTCGTGCATGTCATAAGCCGGTGCCACCAGCGTCACCTTGTGACCGAGTGCCAGCAACTCGCGGCGCAGGGTCATGATCGATGTGGACACACCGTTCACGCGCGGAAAATACACGTCCGAGACCATCAGAATATTCACGTCACCACTCCAGCGCAGCGCGATGGGCGGGAACGCCGCATTCGCCTGCAACCGTTTTGTAGCAAAGCAACGTGACGTGCGTGTGACAGTGTGTTTAAGCGCGGTGAGTGCTGCGGCATGGCAGGGCTTGCCTGCTCATGCGTTGGAGCATGGGATTACCAATCAGTTTGCAGGGATGTGACGGTTATGCGTGAGGCGGAAAACCAGCCAGGCCGGCACCAGATACAGCATGGCGCTGCCCAGATACGGCGGGAAATATTTGGCGACGGCCTGCGTGTATGCCACTACACCCATATCGCCCAGCGTACCGGACCAGGCGTACCAGAATGCATTCGACACCACAAAAGCCGCACTGACAGCTCCCAGCGCCAGCACCACACTCATGGCAGCGGGGAAATCAGCATGCCGGCGCGCCAGCCAGCGTCCCGCACCCCACAACAAAGCGTAGGTGGGAATCAGGCCGAAATATGCCGGCGTCATGCACCAGCCTGCTTCGGTCGCGGTTTGCGCGGAAACCACATCAATACCGAACGCTGCCGCCATCAGCAAACCCAGACAGCCTGCGGACAGGCCCATCACGCCGGCCAGCAGGAATACCGCCAGACTTGCGTCGGGCAGCAGTGCTGAGGTGCCGAAGTGACTCATGCGCGTGGCGGCCATGACGACAGCCAGAGCGAGGAGTATCCATAAACGGTGCTTGAACGATAGCGACATGGGGCGCTCCTTAAATTGCGTTAACGCGAATTGTACGCCACCCGACTATTATCCCACCCAAGCGAGTGGTCGAATCAAGCAGCTAACGCTTTTTCCAACTTGCCTTAATATCAGAACCTGGCCTTGAAACCTACCCGGTAGTTACGCGTAAAGCTGACCGGATAAATAACATTATCACTTACCCACAAGCCATTCTTCTGCGCAAACACGTTATCGATAGCGGCTGACAACTCATAATCCTTATAACGGTAGCGATACGCCAGGTTGGTGCTCTGGAATGCTGCCTGCTTCTGGCTGAAGTTATTGCCAAAGTCATTGGCGGCGTAGGAACTGCTGCGCCAGACGTAACCCACATTGAAGGTGCTGTGCTCGGACCAGTCGTATTGCATGTCGAGCGTCACGCCGTGACGCGGCACACCGGGCAAATCCTTCCCGTCGAAAGCACCGCCGCCGCTGTTTGCCCGGTCGATGATGGCGCGGGTATACGTATAGCCCGTGCGCAAATTCAGATCCGGCCGGATACGCCAGCTGTCCTGCAATTCCAGTCCGTATTTGTGCGACTGGTCGATATTGGTGTTCGCCCAAGTCGCCGGATTGAAATAGATTTCGTTTTTAAGTTTGGCGCGAAACACGGCCAGTTTCAGCCGATGATTGCCCTGCGAGTGATTGGCGCCCAGGGTTACCGTTTTCACCTTTTCAGGCGAGATGAAGGCATTAAACGTCCCGCCAAAATTGAAAAACCGGTCAATATCGGGTGCCTGAAAAGACTGATTGTAGTTGGCAAAAAACGAAGTGGTGGCGGTCAGCCGATAATTGCTGCCTACGTCCCACGCATTGAGCTGTTGCGTAGCATGCAAGGCGCTGCCTGTATTCGGCACATAGTTGTATTCGACCTTTTCGCGACGCGCACCGGCCGACAAGGTCAGCTTGTCTATCACATACTGACCTTGCAGGTAGTACCCGATATTGTTTTTGCTGGTTTGGTCGGATGCGCCGATACGCGTGCCATCAAAGCGCTGTATGCCAGTCGTGAGTTTGAAGGCATCCCCGCCGTGAACCAGCGCAACATCATCCGTCACATAATCGTAGTTGGCTTTGTAAGGATAGGGCGAAACATAATTGGACAGCTTGTCTTCCCGATTACGGCTTGCGGTCAGCTTTGTGTCCGGCGTCAGATCCAGGGACGCACCCAGACGCCACTGGTCGCTATCGAATTTCTGGTGGGTATAGGTATTTCCGCCATTTTGCGCAGGGTCACTCTGGAATTGCGCCAAGGACAAATGGCCGGCATAACGCGTATCGATTTTTGAGCTTGACCCATCCAGCGTCAACCACAGCGCGTCGATTGGCCGCACACGCACCTGACCGCGCTGGGTCGTCAGGTTGGAGGCATCGCGTTGACCGGTCACGTCGGCATCGCTGGTACCGCGCTGGCTTTGGTAGTCGTTGCTGGCGGAGATGCTGAAATTGTCTCGGGACAAACCGGCCGCCACGGTACCCGACTGCGCGCCATAATTCCCGGCAGAACCGGCCACTGTCACCCCTTGATAGGGCCGCGTGTAGATCTGGATCGTACCCGCCGTCGCGCCATCGCCATAAATAACCGAGCCACTGCCGCGCGTGATTTCTATGCGGTCTATGCTGGCAATTGGAATGGCGCCGAGCAACTGCGGCATGCCGTCAATATTGTTCAGGCGCTGCCCGTCCAGACTCACCACAATGTTCTGATAACCGCTGGTCAGGCCATAACCGCGCATGTCCAGCGTCGGCGTGAATTTGTTGCCGTAATTGGGCGCCACATTGAGCGTGGTGTTTTGCGTCAAAAAATCGACCAGGCTGCTCGCCCCGGAGGCCTGAATCATCGCCTGTGTATAGACTTCCGACGCATACGGCGCAGCCACATCCGGCAATGGCGTACGCGTGGCCGTGACAATAATGTCATCGAGCGGATAGGTGGAGGGAGCGGCCTGAGCCAGGGCGGAAACAGCGAGCGCGACGGCGCTGAGGGCAAAGCGTGTGTGCATGGTGATTCCTTAAATTCGCAAGGGTCCCCGCTTGCGGTGGATGAAAGGAAACATCGGAGAAAGCAGACAGGCGCGAAAGCGCACAAGGCGCACAAGACGTCCCGGCCACACCGCCTCCCCGCGATGTTTCGGATGGTCTGACAGGCCGGTATCCGGGCTCGCAAGATTTGGCGTGTCGCCTTCCCATGCATTCGCACAGTGGCTTGAAGACACACCCACACTCGCTTACCGTTGCGGGGGCAGCACTGGTATTGCACCAGTTTCCCGTTTAACCGCGCAGCCGGAACACGGCGCGGCACCTGACAAGGCGGCAGATTATAGCGGAATGCAGTTTAAACGGCTAATCCTGTGTGACAACGCGGATGTAGAAGGCGCATGGTTGCCCGGGCGTGGGATTGTCCGGCACGGCGGTGAAAGGATAAACACCGCTGCCCAGCCCATGCGCATCTGCCGCGCACAACGCCTGAATGGCCGGATCCGCGTCGGCATGCAGCGGAAAGATGCGAATGCCGATGGCTTCCGGGCGCTGGCTGGCCGCCTCGATATACATGCGCCGGGTAACCTCCTGAGTCAGCACGGTAAGCAGTTTTACCAGCGGCTCCAGATCGGCGCTCAATCCCGCCCCGATAAGCTGCTGCGCCAGCGCGCGCGGGCCGGTTTGCAGAAACAGCGGGTCGGACAGGGCCTTGAAAATCGCGGTTTCCGTTGCCTCGTGCTGAGGTAACAGGGTAGAAGCCGCCAGATGGCGCGCGACCAGTTCACGCGTCACCGGCACCTGCTCCACCCGCGCCTCAGGCGGGACGCCCGCGGTCACCACACTGCCTTTTGGGGCCCAGCGTGATTTGATGTAATCCAGCAGATAAGCCATCAGAAATTTTCGATACGCGCCTGATAACGGAACACGATCAAACGATATAGATCATCGCCCACTTGTACGTGGGTGGACTCGCGCCGCTCCAGGCTGATGGTTTCACCGCCATTGGCAGAAAAGGGATGAAATCCGAACAAATCGTTTTCGATCAGGCCGGCAAGGATATCCCGGCATTCATCCGGAGCAAGCACACAACCTGTATTGTCCACCAGTTCGCATGCTTTGCCGCGTTTGGTTTTGCCTGGATAATGCACCGCATCATCACGCAGAGGATTGTTTTCGTCGAAGTCCGCGTTAGGGTCGACAAATTGGCTGGTATCACTCATTTGTTTAAAAATTACTTTCGGTTAGTTCGGTTAACTGTTGACGCAGCTGAATTTTCCAAATTATAGTGTCTGTATGGAAAGTGAACTGAACGCCCTCGAGTCCAAAATTCAGCAGATGGCTCAATTGTGCCAGAATCTGCGTACAGAGAACCAGAAGCTGCGCCAGCAAATCGCTGCGGCAACCGGCGAAAAAAAACTGCTTGCAGAGCGCATGACGCAGGCACGCGTCCGTATCGAAACTTTGCTGGAAAAAATTCCCGAAGGTGAAGCATGAGTCGCGATAGCAAAGGTATGGATATCAACATTCTGGGGCGTGAATTTCGTGTCGCCTGTCCGGCAGATGAGCAGGAAGCTTTACTCCATGCCGCAGATTATCTGGATAAGAAAATGCGCGAAATACGCGAGCAGGGCAAGGTCATCGGGGTTGAACGGATTGCTGTAATGGCGGGGCTGAATATCGCCTACGAGTTACTTTCCTCACGACAGGACAAGGGTTTTGACATCGCTGCCATCAAGCGTAGAATGAATTCCATGGAAGCGTTGCTGGACAAAGCGATGGCCGATCAAAACGAGCTGTTCGCTTCTCCAGAATCCAGTTAATGCTCTCTGCGATGTTGCTTTGGCCGCGAATTCTTTGAACCAATAAATTTGATCTGGTTGCGGCTACATTTTGGTACCGGTGCGCGCGTTACACGTTAATGTGCCTAAAGTACTTGCGCTGCGACCCCTTGAACCGCAGGTTCAAGATAGCGTCCAGACTGCATCGCGGGGAGCACCCCCCTCATGAACAAATCCGAACTGCGTAAATCTCTGCGCCAGCGCCGCGCTGCCATCGGTCGCACCGAACGCCGACGCGCCGCCGCCGGTTTGACGCGCAATGCCCTGCGTCATGGCTTGCTGACCCGCTATCAACGCATCGGCATTTATCTCGCCCACGGCGCCGAAATCAGCACCCTGTCTTTGATCAACCGCGCGCTGTTGCTAAAACGCGCGTGTTATTTGCCGATGTTGTCATTCGGACGCGGCAGGATGCTGTGGTTCAATCGTCTGCAAGCGGGGCAAACATGGGTAGCCAACCGTTTTGGCATTCCGGAAAACACCACCACCCAGCAGTTGCATGCACGCCAGCTGGATTTGCTGTTTATGCCGCTGGTGGGATTTGACGACGGTGGCAATCGCATCGGTATGGGGGGCGGTTTCTACGACACGACCCTGGCCTATCTGCGACGCCGGCAAGTGTGGCGCAAACCATTTCTTGTGGGTGTGGCGTTCGAGTGCCAGCGTATCAGCGGTGAGCTGCCGCACGACCCTTGGGATGTGCCGCTCGATGCAGTGCTGACCGAGCGAGGGCTGTATCGCTTCAAGTGCCGAAATACGCTTCCTGCACCGCAGGATCATCCATCAGCGTAGCTGCCCTACCTGCGCCGGTGATATTTCCACTGGCCATGATATAGCCGCGATCACAGCTTTCCAGGGCGAGACGGGCATTTTGCTCGACCAGGAAAATACTGACGCCGCGCGCAGCAATATCGCGCAAGGTGTCGAAAATCTTTTCCACCATCATCGGCGCCAGTCCCATGCTCGGCTCGTCCAGCAGCAGCAGGCGCGGACGCGACAGCAGCGCGCGCCCGATCGCCAGCATTTGCTGTTCGCCGCCGGAGAGTTGGCCGGCAGGCTGGTTGCGACGTTCTCCCAGGCGTTCGAAACGCTGGTACAAGGCATCGGTTTCCTGACGCACGGCGGCATCATCACGCCTGGCATAGGCACCCATGGCCAGATTCTCTGCCACTGTTAGGCGCGAAAAAATGCCGCGGCCTTCCGGCACCATGGCCAACCCTAAACGCACGATCTGAAACGAGGGTTTATGGGTGATGGATTGTCCGGCGAAGTGCACGGAGCCTTTGACCGGCGGCAACATCCCTGCGATCGCCTTGAGCAAAGTGGTTTTGCCCGCACCGTTAGCACCGATCAGGCATACCCGCTCGCCTTCATCCACCTTCAGGCTGACACCACGCACCGCCTTGATGTTGCCGTAGGAAACTGACAGGTTTTCAATGGATAACAGACTCATTTGGCCCCTCCGCCGAGATAGGCGGCGATGACGCGCGGGTCGTGGCGCACCTCGTCTGGCGTACCTTGCGCGATCAGTTCGCCAAAATCGAGAACGGCTATCCGCTCGCACAGACTCATTATCAGCTTCACATCATGCTCGATCACCAACACTGTCAAACCCAGCTGGTCGCGCATGCGGCGGATCAACTGCTTGAGTATGTCGCGCTCTACCGGATTCATGCCCGCCGCCGGTTCGTCCAGCGCCAGCACTTGGGGATCGGTGGCCAGCGCACGGGCGATTTCCAGGCGGCGCTGATCCCCGTATGACAAATGCTTGGCCAGCCGGTGGGCATGGCCGGCAATGCCCACCCATTCGAGCAGCTCATGCGCACGCGCGCCGATGGCTGCCTCCTCCGCCCGTGTGGCGGCGTTGCGCAATACCGCTCCGACCACCCCTGCGCGGGTGCGCGCATGGCGCCCCACCATGACATTCTCCAGCGCCGTCATGTTGGCGAACAGGCGGATATTCTGGAAGGTGCGTGCGATCCCCTGCTTGAGTACCTGATGCGGTTTCATACCCAGCATGGAACAATGCTTGAATTCGATATTGCCGCTGCTGGGGGTATACAGTCCGGTGAGGATATTGAACAGCGTGGTTTTACCTGCACCGTTGGGTCCGATCAGTCCGAGTATTTCGCCTTCGTGCACTTGCAGCGAGACCTTTTTGAGCGCGTGAACCCCGCCAAAATGCTTGCTGATTTGCTCCAGCTGGATGAGTTTGGACATCGTCAATTATCGCTTTGCATCATAGACACTGGCCTGTTCCTGCACCGCGATATCGCCCTCGGCAACCAGTTCGCGCTTGCGCTGACGCGACGGCAACAGCCCGGCCGGGCGAAACAGCATGACCAGAATCAGGGCCATGCCGAACAGCAACATGCGCAAATCGGAGGGGTCTATCACCACGTGTCCCAGCCACACACGCTGCAGGTCGCCGGTATAACGCAGCGCCTCGGGCAATACGGTCAGCAGCAGCGCACCCAGAATCACGCCGGGAATATTGCCCATGCCGCCCAGCACGATCATGCACAGAATCATGATCGATTCCATCAGATTGAAGCTCTCCGGGCTGATGAAGCCCTGGAATCCGGCGAACAGACCTCCTGCCAGGCCGCCGAAAGTGGCGCCCATCGCAAACGCCAGCAGCTTGATATTGCGTACATTGATGCCCATCGCTTCGGCAGCCACCTCGTCTTCGCGGATTGCCGCCCAGGCGCGGCCAATCCGGGAATCCTGCAGGCGCAGTGAAACAAATACCACCAGCAGGGTAAGCAGCAAAAACAGAAAGTAATACTGGTGTGGCGCGGATAGGGTGATTCCGAACAGCTGATGGGTTTTACCCAGTGAGACTCCCCACAGACTCACCGGATCGATCTGGTTAATGCCCTGCGGACCATTGGTGATATTCAGTGGGGCATTGAGGTTGTTCAGAAAAATGCGGATGATCTCGCCAAAGCCAAGCGTCACAATGGCCAGGTAATCGCCACGCAGACGCAGCGTGGGGGCACCCAGCAGCACGCCGAATAAGCCGGCCACGGCCGCACCAATGGGCAGCACTGCCCAGAACGGCAAGTGCAAGCCAAATTGCGGTGAAGACAATAAAGCGTAGCAATACGCACCCACCGCATAGAATGCAATGTAGCCGAGGTCGAGCAACCCGGCGTAGCCCACCACAATATTCAGTCCCAGCGCCAGCATCACATACAGCAATGCCAGATCCATGATGCGCACCCAGGAACGCCCCAGCCCGAAATCCACCGCGAACGGCAGCAGGGCCAGCATCATTCCCAGCGCGATAAAGGTTAACCAGACCTGGCGCTTGCTGCGTGGCATAGGCTTAGGCGCGCTCGCCGACACGCTCGCCCAGCAGGCCGGAGGGTCTGAATACCAGCACCAGGATCAGCACAAAGAAGGCGAATACATCCTGATAATTGCTACCCAGGAAGCCACCGGTGAAATCGCCGATATAACCCGCGCCCAGACTCTCGATCACGCCCAGCAACAGGCCGCCCAGCATGGCGCCTGCCAGATTGCCAATACCACCCAGCACTGCCGCCGAGAATGCCTTGAGCCCCAGCAGGAATCCCATGTAATAGTGCGCGAGGCCATAATAGGCGCTCACCATCACACCTGCCACCGCAGCCAGGGCCGAGCCCATTACAAAGGTGAGCGAGATCACTGTGTTGGCATTCACTCCCATCAGGCCGGCTAACTGGGGCGATTGCGCCGTGGCGCGCATGGCACGCCCGAGACGGGTTCTTTTAACCAGAATGGTGAGTCCCAGCATCAGCACGACGGAAGTAATAAGAATGACGATTTGGACATCGGTGATGCTGGCGCCCAGCAATTGATGGCGGCCTTGCGGCAGGATAGGGGGAAAGGAAATATATTGCCTTCCCCAGATCAGCATGGCGAGATTCTGCAACACGATGGATACCCCGATTGCGGTAATCAGCGGTGCCAGCCGCGGCGCATTGCGCAAAGGGCGGTAAGCCAATCGCTCGATGGTAAAGCCCAGCGCCATGCACGCCGGGATCGCCGCCAATAAGCCAAGCAAAGCGATCACCACGCCGGGCAATTCCACCCCGCTGCCAACCAGCGCGGAGATCACCGATAATGCAACCATGGCGCCTATCATGGTTACTTCACCGTGGGCAAAGTTGATCAATTCAAGGATGCCGTAAACCATGGTGTAGCCCAAAGCCACCAGCGCGTACACGCTGCCCAGCACCAGACCGTTGATCAACTGCTGAACAAAAATATCCATGCCGCGCGCTGGAGAAAACCGCTTACTTGCCGCTGAATACGGTTTCCAGCGGATGCCAGGCACCATTCTTGACCTGGTATAGCGTTACCGCGCCGCCGCTCACGTCGCCTTTGCTGTCAAAACGGATTTTTCCAGTCACGCCCTGGTAATCGGTTTTGGCAAGCTCTGGCAGGTATTTGGCCGGATCCGGTGAATCAGCCCGTTTCATGGCTTCCACCATGACATACACGGCATCATAGGCATAAGGGGCGTAATTCTGGATCGGTCCAAAACGCTCGGTGAATTTTTCCTTGAAGGCCTTGCCACCGGGCATGGAATCCAAAGTCAGGCCAGGATTGGAAGCAATTGCGCCTTCAGCGTCTGCACCGGCCAGCTTGATGAATTCGGGTGTTTGCATGCCGTCGCCGCCCAACAGTTGCGTTTTCAATCCAAGCTGCCTCATTTGCCTGGCCATTGGACCTGCCTGCGGATCCATACCTGCGAAGAACACCAGATCGGGAGATTTGGACTTGATCGAGGTAAGAATAGACATGAAATCGGTAGATTTATCGGTCGTGTATTCACGCGCGACAATTTCCGCACCCGCCGCCCCGGCGGCCTTGGCGAACTCATCTGCCAGCCCCTGACCATAGGCAGTGCGATCATCAATCACCGCAATTTTTTTGGCACCCAGTTTATTGACCGCATACTGGCCCAGCACATGACCCTGCTGTTCGTCGTTAGTCATCACGCGAAACGCGGTGTTGTACCCTTGTGCGGTATACGCAATGGCTGTAGCGGAAGGCGATATCTGCGGGATGCCGGCGGCGTGATAAATAGTCGATGCAGGAATGGTAGAGCCGGAATTGAGGTGGCCGATAACGCCGACAACCCCACTATCCACCAGTTTTTGTGCGACGGTCGTGGCGGTCTTCGGATCGGCCTGATCGTCCTCGCTCAACAGGTCAATATGCATTTTCTTGCCGCCCAGAGTGAGGCCGGCAGCATTGATCTCATCCACGGCCAGACGTGCGCCGTTTTCGTTGTCCTTGCCAAGATGCGCCTGCGGTCCGGTGAGCGGCGACACTGAACCAATCTTGACGATGTTGGAGGATGCGCCGTCATGTTTGCCACAACCACCTAGTACCAATGCCGCCATTGCCGCGACCAGTAATGCATTTACGATGGGTTTCAACATGTTCTCCGTCACAAAATTTTCTTTAACTTATACCACAAACGCTAAAAGCCGTGAACGCAATGGGACTTGGGCGCAACTCACAGAACGGCCTGCAGGCATAAAAAAAGCCGGCTACAAGAGCCGGCCGGGATGATGACTGTTCCAGCTTAGAGGCTGAGTACCCAGCTCACGATCGTTTTCAAATCCGCATCCTTGACTTGCGGGTTAGGTGGCATCGGTACCTGCCCCCATACGCCTGCTCCGCCGCGCTTGACCTTCTCGATCAGCCTGGCCTCAGCACCCTTGTCGCCTTTGTATTTGGCGGCGACGTCTTTGAATGCCGGACCGACAATTTTTTGTCCACACTGTGGCAACTCATACATGCGTTTTTCTGCGCAAGCGACAAACCGGAATCTGCCGCAGCTGCAGAACCTGTGCCCAGCGCAATGATCGAGGCAGTAACAATGCCCATCCATGCCTTCATAATTATGCTCTCCTTAGTTTAGTTAAAAATCACATGGGACTACTGTTGATGAAGTAATACTACCTGAATTGCGTCAGTCCACAAGCCGTACAATTTGCTACACAAGCCATTGTAAAATCTACCATAAAGGACCAGTAATCAAGCTTTGGCATCCAGCCAGGACAGCAGATACTGCCATTGTTCAAGTTCGCGCTCAGCCAGATAAGGCGGCAGATCAAACAGCGATTTCCCCTCAAAGGCGGCATTCACGTACAACTGCGCTTCGCGCAGATAGGCCAGTATCGGCATATCCAGTTCCTGCAGGAATTGTTCGAGGGCAGCAGCTGCAAGCGTACGTGGCGCCATGCGCATGCCTACCACGCCGACAAAGATTCTGCCTTTGCGTATCGCTTTTTCGGTTTGCAGCACATCCAGAAAGTCCTTGCTGGCGCTCATGTCGAACAGCGAAGGTGCGATGGGCACGACCACCCGATCCACCAGCTTCAGCGCGCGTTCAAGATTTTTGCCATGCAGGCCAGCGGGTGAATCAATCACCAGCCAGCCTTCGTGCGCGGCATGGGTGACCACCTTGTCCGAAAACAGCGTGATCGGCGGGAGCGCTTCGGATCGCAACGCCAACCAGCCACTGGCCGACTGCTGGCGATCCATATCCAGCAAGCGCACGGTTTGACCGGCTGCAGCCAGATAGCCGGCAATATTGGTCGCCAGCGTCGTTTTGCCGCTGCCGCCCTTGGGATTGGCGATCAGAATGGTTTTCATAAAAATTTATTGCACATCGCTGCGGTTACGCCGTTCCACCTGGGTCACATCACGCACCGCGCCGGTAGCGGCGCTCGTGGTCAATGCTGCATAGGCGCGCAGCGCCACAGACACGAACCGCTCACGTTTTACCGGTTGCCACGCCTTGTCGCCCCTGGCATGCATCGCCGTACGGCGGCGCGCCAGTTCTGCGTCGCTCACGGCCAGGTGGATGCTGCGATTGGGAATGTCGATTTCGATGCTGTCACCCTCCTCGACCAGGCCGATGGTGCCGCCTTCGGCCGCCTCGGGCGATACATGGCCGATGCTCAAGCCCGAGGTGCCACCCGAAAATCGTCCATCGGTAATCAACGCACAGACTTTGCCAAGGCCTTTGGATTTGATGTATGAGGTAGGATAAAGCATTTCCTGCATTCCCGGTCCGCCCTTGGGGCCTTCATAACGAATCAGTACTACCTCACCGGCCTTGACCTGGTCAGCAAGCACCGCTTCCACGGCCGCATCCTGGGATTCAAAAATCCGCGCCGGACCGGAAAATTTGAGAATGCTTTCATCCACACCGGCGGTTTTGACGATGCAACCATCCAGCGCCAGATTGCCGTGCAAAACTGCCAGTCCGCCATCCTGTGAGTAGGCGTGTTCCTTGTCGCGAATACAGCCCGCAGCGCGGTCCAGGTCCAGGTCGGGCCAGCGCTTGTCCTGGCTGAACGCCACCTGGGTCGGCACACCACCCGGGCCGGCACGATAAAACTGGCGTACTGCCGCATCTTCGGTACGCGATATATCATACTTTTCCAGCGCCTCAGCCATGGTTTTGCTGTGCACCGTGGGCAGGTTACGATGCAGCAGTCCGGCGCGATCAAGCTGGCCCAGAATCGCCATTACGCCGCCGGCGCGGTGCACGTCTTCCATATGGTATTGCTGCGAAGCAGGCGCCACCTTGCACAGATTGGGCACCTTGCGCGACATGCGGTCGATATCCTTCATGGTAAACGGCACGCCGCCCTCAAAGGCGGACGCCAGCAGGTGCAGCACGGTATTGGTGGAACCACCCATGGCGATGTCGAGCGCAATGGCGTTTTCAAATGCCTCAAACGTGGCGATGGAACGCGGCAGCACCGAATAATCGTCCTGCTCATAATGACGTTTTGCCAGATCGACAATGAGGCGTCCGGCCTGCAAAAACAGTTGTTTGCGGTCCGCATGCGTGGCCAGCGTCGAGCCGTTACCAGGCAGGGACAGACCCAATGCCTCGGTGAGGCAGTTCATCGAGTTGGCGGTGAACATCCCGGAACACGAGCCGCAGGTGGGGCAGGCGGAGCGTTCCATGGTCATGACGTCCTCATCCGATTCGCGCGCATCGGCAGCCGATACCATCGCATCCACCAGGTCGAGCTTGACGACCTTGCCGCGGATGGTGACCTTGCCGGATTCCATCGGGCCGCCGGACACGAATACCACAGGGATGTTAAGTCGCATCGCTGCCATCAGCATGCCGGGGGTGATCTTGTCGCAATTTGAAATGCACACCAGCGCATCGGCGCAGTGGGCATTGACCATGTACTCCACCGAATCGGCGATCAGTTCGCGCGATGGCAATGAATACAGCATGCCGCCGTGCCCCATGGCGATCCCATCGTCCACCGCGATGGTGTTGAATTCCTTGGCTACCCCGCCGGCGGCTTCGACTTCGCGTGCCACCAGTTGCCCCATGTCTTTCAGGTGCACATGGCCGGGCACAAACTGGGTAAACGAGTTGGCAATAGCAATGATGGGCTTGTCAAAATCGCCATCCTTCATGCCGGTGGCGCGCCACAGGGCGCGCGCGCCGGCCATGTTGCGACCGTGGGTAGTGGTATGTGAGCGATAGACGGGCATGGTTGACCTCAGAATAGTGCGATAATACGGAATTGCCAATTTTATCCCATTCCCAAGCACTATGTTGATCCATCCCGACTTCAATCCCATCGCCATTTCCATCGGCCCGCTCGACATTCGCTGGTACGGCTTGATGTACCTGACCGCATTCATGCTGGTACTGGTGCTCGGGCGCTGGCGCATCAGGCAGCATCCTGATTCCGGCTGGACCACCAAAAACCTCGATGACGTATTGTTTTACGGCGTGCTCGGCACCGTACTCGGCGGGCGGCTCGGCTATGTGCTGTTTTACAAGTTCAGCTATTACATGGCGCACCCGCTCGAGATTTTTTATGTGTGGGAAGGCGGCATGTCATTTCATGGCGGCTTTCTGGGTGTGATCTTTGCCATGTGGCTATTTTCGCGGCGCACCGGAAAACCCTGGCTCGCCATCACCGATTTTATTGCGCCGCTGGTGCCACTCGGGTTGGGTGCCGGGCGCATCGGCAATTTCATCAATGGCGAATTGTGGGGACGGCCTACCGACGTCCCCTGGGCAATGATTTTCCCCGCCGTGGACAATGTGCCGCGCCATCCTTCCGAACTGTACGAATTCGGCCTGGAAGGCATTGTGCTGTTTACTATCGTGTGGCTATTTTCGGCCAAGCCACGCCCCATGGGTGCGGTGTCAGGGCTGTTTCTGACCGGCTACGGCCTGTTCCGCTTTCTGGTCGAATTCACGCGCGAGCCGGATGATTTTCTCGGTCTGCTCAGCCTCGGACTCAGCATGGGGCAATGGCTGTCGCTGCCAATGATTGTGGCTGGCATAGCCATGATGGTATGGGCTTATCGTCGCAAATCTTGACAGGACAAGGTCAAAACCCTGATAATTCCGCGCTTTGCTTCATGGGGTGATGTAGCTCAGATGGTTAGAGCGATGGATTCATAACCCATAGGTCGGCGGTTCGACTCCGCCCATCACCACCACTCGATTTCTTCGCCCTCAGTCTGATAACTGCCCGGCGCCCATTGTGAAAAAAGTCTTCATCAAAACCTTCGGCTGCCAGATGAACGAGTACGACTCGGACAAGATGGCGGACGTGTTGCGTGCGTCTGACGGGTTGATCCCGACGGACAACCCCGCCGATGCGGACGTCATTCTGTTCAACACCTGCTCGGTACGCGAAAAAGCGCAGGAGAAAGTATTCTCCGACCTGGGACGGGTGCGCGAATTCAAGGATGCCAATCCCGATCTGATTATCGGTGTGGGCGGCTGCGTGGCAAGCCAGGAAGGCACCGCTATCATAGACCGCGCGCCGTACGTCGACATCGTGTTCGGGCCGCAAACCCTGCATCGCCTGCCAGCATTAATCGCCAAAAGACGCGCTACCGGGCAACCCCAGGTGGATATCTCGTTTCCGGAAATCGAAAAATTCGACCATCTCCCTGCCGCCAGGTCGGAAGGCGCCAGCGCCTTTGTCTCCATTATGGAAGGCTGCTCTAAATACTGCTCGTTTTGCGTTGTGCCTTATACTCGGGGCGAAGAGGTCTCGCGCCCATTCGATGACATCCTGGCTGAAATCACGGCGCTCGCCAACCAGGGTGTGAAAGAGGTTAACCTGCTAGGGCAGAATGTAAACGCTTATCAAGGTACGATGGAAGATGGCGACAGCGCCGATTTTGCTTTGTTGCTCGAATATGTGCATGACATCCCGAAAATCGAACGTATCCGTTATACCACCAGCCATCCACGTGAATTCACAGCGCGTCTGATTGATGCCTATACGCGCCTGCCCAAGCTGGTTTCACACCTGCATTTGCCGGTACAGGCCGGCTCTGACCGCATTCTGGCGGCGATGAAACGCGGCTACACCGTACTGGAATACAAATCCATTATTCGCCGCTTGCGCGAGGCGCGACCGGACATCGCTATTTCATCGGATTTCATCATCGGTTTTCCAGGCGAGACCGATGCCGATTTCGAAGCAACGCTGCAATTGATTGAAGACGTGGGTTTCGATAACTCATTCAGTTTCATCTATAGTGAACGTCCGGGCACGCCGGCAGCCGAGTTGCTTGATGAGGTGCCGCATGCAGTCAAGCAGGCGCGTCTGGTGAAATTACAGAAACGCATTGAAGCCAACGAGCTGGCCATCAGCCAGTCCATGGTGGGCAACCGCGAGCGCGTTCTGGTTGAAGGCGTCTCCAAAAAGAATGCCAGCGAGCTGGCGGGACGCACCGAAAACAATCGCATTGTCAACTTTCCGGGCCCTGCGCGTCTGATCGGGCAATTTACCGAAGTTGTCATCACCCGGGCTGAGCCGCATTCGTTGCGAGGTGAAAGGGTTACGAATTAATGGAAATTGCTTTCGCACCGGTAGATAACGCACGACTGGCCAATTTGTGTGGGGTTTTGGAAGAAAATTTGCGCCAGATCGAAACCGGGCTGGATGTCGTCATCACGCGCCGCGGCGAACACTTCCGTATTACCGGAAAAACAGCCAAGACCCGGCTTGCCGCGCAACTGATGGAAGCGTTTTATCTCAAGGCACGCGACCCGGTCAGTGTGGATGATATCCAGCTGGCATTGGTCGAAGCTACACACCATAACGCATCCAGCCTTGCCACGGAGAGCGTACCGTTACTCATGACGCGACGCGCTGATCTGCGCGGCCGCACCCCGCGCCAGACCGAGTATCTTGCCCAGATTCAGGCACACGACATCACTTTTGGCGTCGGGCCTGCCGGAACCGGCAAGACTTATCTCGCCGTAGCCAGTGCTGTGGACGCGCTGGAGCGCGATACCGTCAAACGTATTGTCCTGACCCGGCCGGCGGTAGAGGCAGGGGAGCGGCTTGGGTTCCTGCCCGGTGATCTGGCGCAGAAGATAGACCCGTACCTGCGTCCGTTGTACGATGCTTTGTACGATCTGCTTGGCTATGACAAAGTCGGTAAATTGTTCGAGCGCAACACGATTGAAATTGCACCGCTGGCCTATATGCGTGGGCGTACCCTGAACCAGGCCTTTATCATTCTGGACGAAGCTCAAAACACCACGCCTGAACAAATGAAAATGTTTCTTACCCGTATCGGTTTTGGCTCCAAAGCCGTCATCACTGGCGATGTCACGCAGGTCGATCTGGCACGCCACCAGAAAAGTGGTCTGGTTGACGCCAGCGAAGTGCTGCAGAATATACGCGGTATTGCTTTCACCCAATTTCTATCGGAAGACGTTGTGCGCCACCCGCTGGTCGCACGTATCGTCGATGCTTATGAAAAGCGCGACCAAACCCGCTGAACCATCCCCCCGAAGTAGGCCGGCGCGGCCACGCCTTGTGCTGTCCGTGCAACGCGCTGTCCGTGCAACCGATGCGCCCAGCCGCGCCCAGATCATGCAATTTGCGCGCGCCGCGCTCGAACGCGATGCCGAACTCACCATACGTCTGGTTAATGAGCAGGAAGGCCGTGCACTCAACCATGACTATCGTGGCCGCGATTATGCCACCAACGTTTTATCCTTCGTGTATGCCTCAACCCCGGTGATCAGTGGTGATCTGGTTCTGTGCGCCCCGGTAGTGAGCCGTGAGGCGCAGCAACAAGGCAAACCCATTATCGCCCACTACGCGCACCTGATCGTCCACGGCGTACTCCACCTGCATGGCCTGGATCATGAAAATGATGCCGATGCGCAAGTCATGGAGGCACGCGAGACCGAAATTATCACCGGACTGGGCTTTGCCAATCCTTATCTAGAAATGGAGCAGATTTAACATGGAAGAACCCGCCAAATCCAGTTGGCTAGAGCGCCTTGGCGCATTTCTCTCGCGCGAGCCGGAAAGCCGCGGCGAGCTGGTGGAGATACTGCATAGCGCCTATCAGCACAACCTGTTTGATGCGGATGCCTTGTCCATGATCGAGGGTGTGCTTCAGGTGTCGGAAATCCAGGTGCGCGACATCATGATCCCGCGTGCACAGATGGATATGGTGGATATTAACGATACGCCTGAGCTGTTCATTCCCTATGTAATCGAAACTGCGCACTCGCGCTTTCCGGTCATCGATAAAAACAAAGATGACGTCATCGGCATTCTGCTGGCCAAGGATTTGTTGCGCTATAACGCGGGTGAGGAATTCAACGTGCGCGAGATGTTGCGCCCTGCCGTGTTCATTCCGGAATCCAAGCGCCTCAATGTACTGCTCAAGGAATTCCGCGCCAGCCGCAACCATATCGCCATCGTCGTGGATGAATATGGCGGCGTCGCCGGACTGGTCACTATTGAAGACGTGCTGGAACAAATCGTCGGCGACATCGAGGATGAATACGATTTCGACGAAACCGAAGACAATGTCATCCGTGACAAGGCCGGGCGCTACCGGGTCAAGGCGGTGACCGAAGTTGCAGATTTCAACATCGTGCTGGGCACCCAGTTTTCCGACACTGAATTCGATACCGTCGGCGGTCTGGTGGTAAGCCAGTTCGGCCACCTGCCCAAGCGCGGTGAGGAAATCGAATTCGACGGCCTCAAGTTTCATGTATTGCGCGCAGACAGCAGACGGCTGCATACGCTGCTGGTGGAAAAAACAGCGGGCGGTGCTTGAGCCGCCAAAGAATAGTCTATTTCGTAGTCAGGGTGGACACATACGCGGCCACAGCCTTGATCTCCTGCGGCTTGAGGTTGTGGGCAACCACCTTCATGGCTACGCCCTCGGGGCGTTCGTCGGTCCGCTGAAACACCAGCAACTGTTTGGCGATATAGTCGGCATGCTGCCCGGCAATGCGCGGGAACTGTTCGTTGCCTGCGCCTTCTGCACCATGACAAGCCATGCAGGCCGGAACCCCCTCGCTGGAAATTCCGCTAGAGAAAATCGCCTTGCCCTCGCTCTCCAGTTTGGCATTTCCAGGCTGGTCGGCACCGGGCTTCTGCCCGGAAAAATAGGTGGCCAGTTCATTGATCTGCGCATCGGTCAGGCTGCGGGAGATGCCCCACATATACTCGAAGCCCGGCGGATCCTGGCGATGGTGGCCCCGGAACTGCTTCAACTGCGAGATCAAGTACCATTTCTGCTGTCCCGCCAGCCGGGGGAAGGTAGGGTTGGTCGAATTACCGGTGACGCCATGGCAGTCCGAGCACACCTGTTCGGCCAGAGTCTTGCCAGGTACGCTGGGGTCGCCCAGATTGCGGGAGGAGTTTTCCGTCGTCGTGCAGCCTGTAGCGATCGCAGCCAGGGCCAGTACCAGGGTAATTGAGGCGGTTTTCATGATTCAATCTCCGAATAGTCCGTTATTCATGTCGGTGCGCGCCGCCATGCCGGCGCGCCCACCCGGTTGTTTAAACCGTCTGCTTAGTACGCGCCCCAGACATAGAAGAACAGGGTATTGCTGTCACTGGCCTTCAACGCCAACGTGCCCGTCGGGTCACGTGGGTCAATAACCCCTTCATTCTTGTTGAACATCGTGTATTGCATCCCCAGCCGCACATTTTGCACCGGTGTCCAGAACACCTCGGGCGTCCAGCCCTTGGACTCGGCCCCCAGGGTGTTGGTAAGGTTGAAGTAGGACAGGGTAGCGCCGTACTTCGCCTGGTAGATGAAGGATGTCTTGGCTCGCAGGGAGTTGACGGTAGCGGAGGGCGCCCCTAAGCCATAATCGATGTTTTCGTGGATACGGGTGACCGTTGCGGTGACCGTGTAGGGATCGAGCAGGTACTGGTACTGGAAGTCGATGCCATTGTCCCGGTAGTGGTCGGTCGGTCCGGAGTGGCTGGTCGTATCCGAGTATGGACGGACGTCCAGATAGGACAGGCCGACCATCACATTATGGGGGCCCCATTCGTGCGTCAGCGCCAGGCGGGCATAGGGATTGGTGCCCTGGATGTTGACCTGACCGCCATTGCCTTGGGTCATGAAGGAAAAGACGCCATCGCCGGTGCGGTAGCCGGTGAGTTCTGCATACACCATCTTGTTCCAGTAGGCATAGGCGCCGATTCCCGCCACTTGCTGGCCGAGACCTGGGCCACCACCGTCAAGTATCGGTGTTGCCCCGTTTCCTGCGCCTGTGCTGCCGGGCACCACGCCGTAGCCCCAGGCCGGGGTGCTGTTCCACACGTCCTGTACGCCGGGGTTGTTGTGCAGGGTGAGGCCGTAGATCAGATCCTGATTGGCGTTGATCAGGCGGTCGGCGTAGCGCAGATCCAGGTTGTCCGAACCGGTATGGCCCGACCAGTTCCCGGTCTCGGCATCCTGACTATCGTAGTTGTTATAGGTGATCTGCACGAACCCGCCCACTTTGTCGGTAATCTTCCCAGCAATGAACAGGCTGGCAGTGTTGAAGATGGGAGACCCGTCTTGCGTTTTTCCTAGGGTGGGGTCATTGACCTTCACCTTGTTGGCAGTCAGCACCGCCATGGCCGCCAGCGGCAGCGCACGCTGTCCGATGGTGTAGCCGGTGAGCTTGAACAGGCGCCCGTAGGGGGTAAGCTCGGGGAATTGTCCTCCGGCATGGCAGGCGACGCAGTTTTGGCCGGTTTGTCGTGCGAAAGAGGGGACGGCATGCGCGTTGACTGAAGCGAACGATAGAATCGACACGATGAACCAAGTGGCCACCTGATCGACCCTGCGGGTTTTTATAAGCAATTTTTTAAACATAGCGCTCCCCTTGTACCCTGCCGAATAACCACACTAAGTATATGGAATATAACTTGCATTTTGCTTACAACAAGGCAGAAGTACCTGTTCGAACCGAGAAGGGGTGGGGCCAGCGAGACGGACGCAGTCTGGCGGCAAGCGCACCGTCCAATAAAAAAGGCAGCCTGAGCTGCCTTTTTTATTGAAACGCGATTAACGATTAACGTTGTGCGACGCGCTCGATCTCTTCAACGGTGGTGTGGCGCACATCCTTGCCCTTGACCATGTATACCACATACTCGGACATGTTCTTGGCGTGATCGCCCATGCGCTCGATGGCCTTGGCGACGAACATGATATCGATGAAAACCGAGATGGTGCGCGGGTCTTCCATCATGAAAGTAATGAGGTGGCGTAGCACCAGACGGAATTCTTCGTCCACCTGCATGTCCTGACGCACAATGTCGGCGGCGCTGGATACGTCCAGACGCGCAAAACCGTCCAGTGCGCGACGCAGCATTTCCAGCACCACGTTGGACATGTATTTGATTTCGTTGAAGCGCGGTTGGGTAATGCGATCAGATGCATGAATGCGCCGCGCCATGCGCGCGATCTTGGCGGCTTCGTCGCCGATACGTTCCAAATCGGTAATGGTTTTGACCACTGTCATCACCATGCGCAGGTCGGATGCGGTGGGCTGACGGCGCGCGATGAACTGGGTGCAGTCTTCATCCAGCGCGACTTCCAGTCCGTTGACCTGGTGATCGTTGTTGATGACCAGCTCGGCCAGTTCCAGATCGGCGTTGATCAGCGCTTCGATGGCGTTGGATATCTGCTCTTCGACCAGGCCGCCCATTTGCAAAACACTGGAGCGAATGTTTTCGAGATCGGCATCGAATTGTTTGTAGGTGTGTTCTTGGACCATGGTCGAGATACCTCTTTCTGATAGTTCCCGTGATTATAGCGTCAGGTCAGCGTGGAACAATGACGTATTGATGACAAACTTGGGGGACAGGTTTCATCCCTGGAACGGAATTTCCACTTGTTTACCGTCGATGGTGAGCGTCAACACCCAGTCGCGTCGTCCGGTCACGCATACAGGGAGCAGTACGCGTGCCTGCCAGTTGCCAGTTCCGCTGGGCAGCAAATGATAACGGTTAAACCCCATGTCCATGCTGCGCATGATAAAACTGGCATGGATTTCGTGCGCATCCGCTGCATGCAATTGCAGGATAAAGGGATGCAGGCCGGAAGGCGGAGCGGAAAAGCGCAGTTCGACCGGTTTGCCGGCGACTTCGAACCGGCACATCCTGGTCAGATCCGGGCAGGATACCGTTTGCGTTATGTCCTCATCATGCGGCAGCACATGGTAGAGCTCGGTAGCAATCAGCGCCAGTATCAAACCGATCAGCGCCGCGTAACCCAGCAGGTAACGCCGGTTGCGGCTAAACATGCTGACCAGACCGGCGCCGAATTTCATTGCCAGGCACCCCGCAATAGCGCCACGCCGTGTGCGCCGTGCTGGCGTGCGCTTTCCAGATCGGCGCTGCTGAGGCCCCCTAGCGCGTAAATTGGCAGGGTGCGGCCAGCGCAGAGCGCAGCGAAATTGTCCCAGCCCAGTACCGGCGCACCGGGGTGGCTGGGTGTGGGCAGCACGGGAGAAAGCAGGGCGAAATCGCAGCCCAGTGCCTCGGCGCGCTCCAGTTCGCTGGCATTGTGACAGGAAGCCGCCACCAGCGGCAGATCAGGGCGGCGGCTCAATTCACCCAGTTGAGTCGCATTGAGTTGTACACCGTGGGCGCCGATACGTTGTGCCAACGCCACATCGGCATTGAGCAGTACCTGCGCCTGATGGGCTTGGGCGCGCGCCAGTACATCGCGGGCAAATGTTTCCAGTGTGGCGGCGGGCATGGATTTTTCGCGAATCTGGATCAGCCTGAGGCCGCTTTCCAGCGCATTATCCAGGCGCGTCATGAATCCGGCCGGATCGCTGCCTGCCTGGCTAATGCCATAAACTGCCGGTAACGCCAGCGCTGCAAAAACCGGGTGGTTGGCAGGCAGCACCGGGGCGACGTTGATCGCCCCGGGAGTCTGCCAGGCCAGCGTCTGCCCTTCTTTGGCATGCGGCTCACCGTGCCAACCGCTGACGCGAAAAAATGACAAGGTAACGCGTGCGTGGGGATAGTCGAAGTAACGCGTAAGCCACGGCGTGGCATGGGTCACCTCGATGCCAAGTTCTTCGTGCAACTCGCGTACCAGCGCAGCATGCACGGTTTCACCGGGTTCGACTTTACCACCAGGGAATTCCCAATAACCTGCGTAGGGTTTGCCCGGCGGGCGGCTGGCCAGCAGGAATGTTCCGTCTGCCCGGGTGATAACTGCTACCGCAACCTGGGTGCGGTCGATGGGTATGGACTCGTTCATGCCGGTTTTTGGTGCCTGAGCATACGCCAGGGAGCAAACAGCATGGCGAGCAGGGTACGCTTTAACAAGGGCACAGCTTCTGTTGCAGGCAGGTTGGCGGCACGTAACGCCAGATAGAAGGCCAGGGAAAAACTCACCATCAGATTGACCAGTCCGATCAGCAATACGCCGGCGGCAGACAGGGCGACAGTTGACCAGGGCAGATTCCATCCCAGTGCCTGCCAGCCGTAGGCGAAATTGGCTGAGCTGAAGGAGATATGACGGATATCCAGCGGCAGCCCGGATAGATTTCCAAACGCGGACACCATGCCCAGATAAAAACCGAAAAAGAGATTGCCGGCAATACCGCCGGGATGGTCACCAATGTAGGCGGCAATCGCCTTCCAGCCGCGCCGGGTCACCAGGTATCCGGGCCAGCTCAGTGACGCCAGGCGTTCCGGGATGCGGTTATACACGCTTTTGTTGTCGTAATAACCACTGACAATCCCGGATAAAAAAAGTCCTACCCCGGCGATACCGGCGTAAACCAGGTTCATCGGCGCCATCGGGGAGATCTCGGCCAGCAGACTCACCGCCTTGTGCGTATCCACCGGCTGCATACCAAAAAAATAAGTGAGGCCGCTGCCTATCAATGCGGCGGTGATGAACGCCAGGAACAGGTTGCCGGCAATCGTCGCAGACTGGCTGGTGAACACACTGGTGACAAAACTGGACAGGACATGGTCCTGGTCCTTGGCGCTGCGTGCACGGGCAATGGTGTGTGCTATCAGACTGGCGGTCATCGCCGGCTGCTTGGTGGCAATGGTGAAATGCAGCACAAACACCAGCACGAAGCCCAGTGCGTAATTCAGGCTCACCAGCAACGCCTCCTGCAGGGGCACCAGATGTGATTTGACGATCAGCACTTTGAGCAGGGCCATCACGGCAACGATGATTCCGGCTCCGGCGGCGGAGCGGAACATACTCATCAATTCGCTGCGGTTGTCGGCAATATAGTGCTGCCCGGTGCGCCCCGCATGCTGGGTGATTTGGTAGGCCAGCCTGCCGGTGGTGGCAGAGATCAGATTACGCACGCTGTAACGTTCGTTGGCGGTGACGGTGAAGGTCACAAACAGCGCAGTCAGAATCGGCACGCGCGCAGCCATGGAGTCCGCCTGGAGCAGCTCGAGCAGGCTGCGCATGCGTGCAATCTGCTGGTGCAGGCGATTGCTTAACAGGGTCAGATTGACGCTGGTGCCGACGGTTACAGCACGGCGCTGGATACGTTCCAGAACCGCTTCGCATTGATCCAGCAACACCACGGCCTGACCAATATCAAGTGTGGCTGGATGGGCCGCAAGGCTGGATTGAAGCAACGCGTAAATCTCTTCATGCTGCGCCAGAAAGGGCGAGGCGTATTCTTCCAGTTCAGGCTCGATACGCAACAGTTCGGGGTCGAGCCCTTCGGCCGCGATACGGTGTGACAGACCGTTGATGGCGTCCAGCAGCATCTGCCGCAGCGCGGCGGTAGACGTTTCATCCAGTGCGTCCAGATTGAGCGCATACAGCAGCCGGTACCAGAGCTGTACATCCACTGCGGCTATCCATTCCGTGTCGCGCGCGGTCAGTGTCTCGTCGAGCCAGTCACGCAGCGAATCAGGATCGGCAACAGGCGGCAGCAACTTGAAGCCTATGCGGCGCGACAGCTCGGTACCGACGCCACGACGCGGCAGTATCCCGCTGTCGCGCAACAAGTTACCGGATTTTTTCGCCAGCAATAACCCCAGCAGATGAAAGCGCAATGCTTCTGCGTAACCGGCATTGCGCTCGATCAGTCCCAGCAGGTCGGCCAGATGCGTCGCGGCGCGTTCGTTGGGTTCGGATGGGCCGGGACGAAGATGAAAAAACAGGCGTTTGATCAGTGCCGGATCGGCAGCTTCGGTTTCGGCCGCCATGCGTTTCAGCGTGCGTTCCAGATAGGGGGCGGTGTAATCCATGCGTGAATCGTGGTTCCTCGTAGTCCTTCAATCCGGCACAGCGAGGTAGTGGAAGTTCATTCAGCTTTTGTCGGTGATGCGGGTATGTTTCAACGCGCTGGTGGCCACCTGAACGCGATTTTGCATGCCCAGTTTTTCCATGATGTTGGAGAGATGGTTGCGGACCGTGTTTTCGGACAAATCCAGGCGGCTGCTGATGGCCTTGTTGGAGAGCCCCTGGGCGACCAGTTCGACGATCTCGCGCTCGCGTTGCGACAACTTGCTGAACACGTCCTGCTTGAGTTCACCGCGCGCCAGTTTTTGCATGATGTGGGAGGGGAACATGCTGTTGCCCTGTGCCACGGATTGAATCGCGTTGATGAGCTGCTCCGGATCGGCGCTTTTCAGGATATAGCCATCCACCCCGGCCGCAATGGCTTCGCTGATTTCGAAGTCCTCCCCGGCCATGGTAAGCATCACCGTGCGAATGCCGCGTTTTTTCAATTCCTGTACCAGACTCAGGCCGTCACCGTCAGGCAAAATGCGATCCAGCAAGGCAATATCGGCCTGACTGCCTGGGCTTGCCAGCCACTCGCGTGTACTTTTGATATCCGCGCATTGTGCATTGACCTGCATTCCCGGGGTGTTTTCCAGGGTGCGCGCAATACCCAGGCGGGTGAGCGGGTGATCGTCTATCAGCAGGATGGAAATGGTCATGGTAGCGGCCTCCAAGCCGGTTTGAATCGAATGTATACGTGCACATTGTAACCATCAATTCAATGAGATTCACAGCGGCAGATTGCGCGGCTTGCGGGGGGCGCGGCAGAACAGGCGATCATAGAGCACGCGCGGCAACAAACCCAGCGCCCATGCGACGAGTGCCATTTGCCAGGGCAAGGTGACATAGCGCCGCCGCTGCGCAATGGCGCGGGCAATTTTTGCAGCCGCCACATCGGCTTGCAGGATAAAGGGCATGGGATACGGATTCACCGCGGTCATGGGTGTGACGATGTAACCGGGGCTGACCGTAGACACGGCGACGCCGCTGTTGTGGAGTTCCACCCGCAGCGATTCCAGGTAGGAAATGACTGCTGCCTTGGACGCGGAATAGGCTGCGCCGCCGGGCAGGCCGCGAATGCCGGCCACGCTGGCGATACCCGCCAGCACTCCGTTACGCGCATGGCGCATGGCGGCGACGAAAGGCTGGAAGGTGGCCACCATGCCGATTACATTCGTGTCCATGACGGCTTGAAACACCCCAAGATCCGCGGCGTGTTCGGTGAGCGTGCCAACGCTGATGCCGGCTGCAGCGATGACCACGTCCGGTACGCCAAAACGCGCGATAAAATCGGCCGCGGCGGCCTGCATGGCAGCTTGCTCACGCACGTCCAGCGGATAGATGACGCAGCCGGGAAATTCCTTGGCAAGCGCTGCGAGCCTGTCCGCACTCCGTGCTACCAGACCAAGCTGCGCGCCCTGTAGAGCATAGTGCCGGGCAAGGGCTGCACCCAGACCGCTCGACGCGCCAGTAATGAAAACGCGCAAGGCGGCCATTGGCTAGGGGGTGAGTGCTTAATGTTTTTTTGCGGGCGCGTGCCGGGCCTGCTTCGACCGCTCTTTACGCACTTTGGCAATCAGGCTGTCGAGCGTTTTGAATAAAGCTTCCTCGCTGCCGGTCATCGATACCGAGGTGGAATATTTGCCCGCCACTACAAATGCCGGCACGCCATTGATTTTGGAGTCGCGCGTTAGCTGGTTGGCGCGCATTGCCTTGCTTTGTACGTCGAAGGAATTATAGGTATCCACAAAGGTCTTGCGGTTGATGCCTTGTTTTTCTGCCCAGTTGAACAGTATGTCCGGATTGTTGAGATCGATGCCCTCTACGTGGATGGCGTTGAATACATCGTCATGCAGCGCCGGTATTTTACCGAGCAGGTCCAAGGTGTAATAGGTTTTTGCCAGCGGCAGCCAGGACTCATTCAGTACTGCCGGAATGCGGCGTATGGCTACGTCTTTGGGCAGTTTCTTGATCCAGGCGTTGAGTGCCGGTTCAAGATGAAAGCAGTGGGGGCAGCGGTACCAGAAAAACTCCGCCACTTCGATCTTGTTGCCGCTGTCGGTGTTGAGTTCAGGGCTGATGACCTGATAATCCTTGCCCTCCACCGGGTGAGCCGCGTCGGCGTGCGCCAGCGGTAATGCGCCCATGCCTAACAGAGCGATCATCAACAAAAATTTGCGCATCAGGGACATCGTCTTCTCCTATTGGTTACGGTGCTCAATTCGACTGCGTGTTCGCGGTTGCGTTCTTGACCCGTATCAGATGGGTTTTGATCTGGTTTTGTTCCAGCGCGGTGCGTGTCTTGTCGAGTTCATCCATGCTGTTGAATGGACCCACGCGAACCCGGTGCCAGATGCCTTTGCCGGGGATTTCCGCAGTCTGGATGGAAGCTTCGTAACCCAACAAGGCCAGCCGTGCCTTGAGGTTGTCCGCATCGGCGCTATTGGGGAATGCACCGGCCTGCAGGTAATAGCTTTCACCGGCGGGTGGCGTCGGGTTCTTGTGCAGATCCTGGTCGCTCATGGCCGCTTCGTTGCCGGGTAAAATCTTGTAAAAATCGAAGCGGGGTTTTTCTTCAGCGGGCGCATTCGGCGCTGGCGCAGTGGTTGCGGTTTTATCCTTGGTCTCGCTGACGACGGGTTTTTCGCGCAGAGCGAACGGATTGCTTTTGTTCACCCACATTGCAACCACGATGGCTATGGCGAGTCCGAAGACCAGGCCGATAAGAATGCCGGAGAATAGCGAGCCGCTTTTTTTCTGCTCGCTGGGGCGGGATTTGTAGTCGCGTGCCATGGGGTAGTAATGTCCTTGTCGGATGGTGTTACATTTTGTCCGGGCAGTTTACACCCAGCAGAGCGAGGCCATGGCGTAACGCATGGCGCGTAGCGGTGATGAGGGCGAGCCGTGCATGACGCATGGTTTTGTCGTCAACCAGAAACTGCTCGGCATTGTAATAGGCATGCAAGGCCCCCGCGATATCCTTCAGAGCATAGGCAATCGCGTGTGGTGCGAGTTCCCGTGCCGCCATGTCCACCACGCCAGGATATTCGGCAAGCCGGTGCAGGAGATCGATTTCATAAGCGTTGGTGAGCGGCGTAAAGTCGGTGTCCGCCAGTAATGCCGGGTCGCCGCCCCATTGCGCGAGTACGCTGCAGATGCGCGCATGCGCGTACTGAATGTAGTACACCGGGTTGTCACTGGTCTGCGATTTGGCCAGGTCCAGGTCGAAATCCAGGTGCTGGTCGGACTTGCGCAACACATAGAAAAAACGTGCCGCGTCGTTGCCGACTTCACGCCGCAACTCACGCAGGGTAACGAATTCACCCGAACGGGTGGACATTGCCGCTTTCTGGCCGTTGCGATAGAGCACCGCGAACTGCACCAGCGCCACGCTGAGCTTGTCGGCAGCCAGCCCCAGTGCCTGCAATGCGCCGGTCACGCGGGCAATATAGCCATGGTGATCGGCACCCCACACGTCAATGAGCCAGTCGAAGCCGCGCTCCAGCTTGTTGAGATGGTAGGCAATATCCGAAGCAAAATAGGTGTACTGGCCATTTTCGCGCAGTACCACGCGATCTTTTTCATCGCCGAAGTGAGTGGAGCGGAACCACTTGGCGCCGTCCTGGGTATAGATATGCCCGTTTTTTTCCAGCAGGGCCAAGGTGCGCTGCACGATGCCGGAGTCATACAGGGATTGCTCGGAGAACCACTGGTCGAATTCGACGCCGAATTCCAGCAGGTCGTTGCGGCAGTCACCCAGTTGCTCGGTGAGCACCAGGTCGTGCACATAGGCGTAATCAGCGCCCAGCAACGTCTTGGCATTGGCAATCAGCTGATCCAGATGCGCATCGGGTGCAGTATCAAAATCAGGTGCGCCATCCAGCACGCGCCACGGTTCATGTACGTAGCGGTCGGCGTGCGCATTGAATATCATTTGCGCCATGCCGCGCACGTAATCGCCCTGATAGGCGTTGCCCGGGAAAGGCACATGGATCCCGCACAATTCGAGATAGCGCAGCCAGGTTGAGAGCGCCAGAATATCCATCTGCCGCCCGGCGTCATTGACGTAATATTCGCGCGCCACCTCGTATCCGGCCGCCGCCAGCACATTGGCAAGGCTGGCACCGTAAGCCGCACCGCGCCCGTGTCCGACGTGCAGCGGACCAGTCGGATTGGCGGAGACGAATTCCACCTGCACCCGTTTTCCCTGGCCGCTGCGCCCATCGCCAAAGCGGTCACCCCGGGCAAAGATGTACGGCACGATCTGCTGGTAAGCGGCCGGCCGCAAAAACACGTTGATGAAACCCGCACCGGCAATTTCAGTTTTATCCACCAGCGGCGAGGCGGGCAGCGCAGCCTGAATGATCAGCGCCAGTTCGCGCGGGTTGCGGCGCAGGGTTTTGGCCAGTTTCATCGCCACGCTGCAAGCGTAGTCGCCGTGCGCTGCGTCGCGCGGGTGATCGATTTCTACTGGCGCATCGGCTGCCTCGGGGAGTGCGGCAGCAATGGCAGCACGGAACAGGTCGACCAGGTGCGGTTTGATTTCGGTGTAAGGGACGCGCATGATGCAGTCTTCAAAAAAGGTTGCCTATTATAGCCGGGTGGCTGTTTGCCCGCATGGTCGAGTAGGCATCATATCTCCAGTGGATCCACGTCCAGATTCCAGCGTACGTTATTTGCCTTGAGTGCATATAGTTGCGGCATCCAGGCGCTTAAAAAAGCCTGCAGGGGTTTGCGGGCGGGTGACTGCACCAGCAGCAGGGCGCGTTCTACCCCGGCTTTGCGCGCCATGCTTGCCTGCGTCGGGTCGAACAAAGTGATGCCTGCCATGTGTGGTGCGGCACCTTGTGCCTGGTGTAAAAACGCCAGCGCGGTATCAAGCTTGCCTGCTTCCGCGCGCAATACAGCCTGGTGCACGAATGGCGGGAACCCGGCAGCGGCGCGTTCAGCCAGCAGACTCGCGGCAAACCCCGCATAGTCATGCCGTTGCAGCAGGCGATACAGGTGGTGGTCGGGGAATTGCGTCTGGATCAATACTTCGCCCGCTTCGCTGGCGCGTCCGGCACGCCCGCCGACTTGCATGAGTTGCGCGAACAGGCGTTCGGTAGCGCGAAAATCCGGGCTGTATAGCGCACTGTCGGCATTGATGACACCGACCAGCGTGAGCTTGGGAAAGTCATGCCCTTTGGCCAGTAGCTGTGTGCCAACCAGGATGTCGGCTTCACCCTTGTGGATGGCACGCTGCATGTCCGGCCAGCTGTGTTTTTTGCGCGTGCTGTCGCGATCCACCCGTAGGATGCGCGCTTCCGGAAAATGGCGGGTGAGGGCATCTTCGATGCGCTGGGTGCCAAAGCCGCCGGGTTTGAGATCGATGTTGCCGCATGCCGGGCAGGCGTGCACCACAGATTCGACATGGCCGCAATGGTGGCAACGCAGTTGACGGTCGCGCAGATGCAATACCAGCTTCGCCGAACAGCGTGCGCATGCTGCGCCCCAGCCGCACTCGAAACACATCAGCGCAGGGGAATAGCCGCGCCGATTAACGAATATCAAACTCTGTTGTCCTGCGGCGAGGCGGGAGCGAATGGCAGCCAGCAATGCGGCCGACAAACCTTCCTCGGGTTTGCTGCTGCGCGTGTCGATCAGGTTGATGACGGGCAGGCGGGCGCTGGCGATCGCGCGCTGGTCCAGGCGGATGAGTGTATAGCGGCCATTCTGTGCGTTGTGCCAGCTCTCCAGCGCCGGGGTTGCCGAGCCGAGCACCACCGGTACACCCTGCTGCTGCGCGCGTACCACCGCAACGTCGCGTGCGGCGTAACGTAGCCCATCCTGCTGGTGAAAAGAGCTGTCATGCTCCTCGTCCACAATAATCAGCGCCAGGTGCGGCAAAGGGGCAAATACGGCCAGCCGGGTACCCAGCACGATACGCGCGCGGCCTTCGGCGGCAGCCAGCCAGTGCGCGAGGCGTTCACCTTCCGCCATGCCGCTATGCAGAGTGGCAATCTCAATGTGCGGAAAGCGTGCGCGGAATACGCCGGTGAGCTGCGGCGTGAGATTGATCTCCGGCACCAGCAGCAATGCCTGTCCGCCCCGTTCCAGAGCGGACGCAACCAGATGCAGATATACCTCGGTCTTGCCGCTGCCGGTAATGCCATGCAGCAGGAATGCCTGATAATTCGTAAATGCTGCGTTGATCCGCGTTACCGCATCCTGTTGTGCGGGTGTGAGTTGCGGTGCGGTATCCGCTGCTACCGGAGGGGCATGCAATCGGGCGGGCAGATTGATCTGCGCTGCCCAGCCGCGCTCGACCCAGGTTTTTACTATGCCGCGGTAGCCGCTGCAGATTGCTGTCAATGTCGCGCCGGTGTGGGCCAGGCCGTCGCGCATGGTATCCAGCAGTGCGCGCTGGGCAGGCGCGTGCCTGGGTAGATCGTCGGCACTCAGAGCCAAGCCGGCGCTGGTGAGTAGCCAGGCATGGGCAAGCTTGATGTGTATGGGTTGCGAGCGACGCAGCGTGGTGGGCAATGCAGCCATCACCGTTGGACCGAGCGGGTAATGGTAGTAATCACTGCAGAAATTCAGTAGCCGCAGCAGTTCGGTTGGCAGTGCCGGCGCATCACGATAGATTTCCAGAATCGGCTTTAATTTATGTTTGTCGTGGTTGCTGTCTGGAATCAGGTCCATGACCACGCCGACCATTTCCTTGCGACCGAAGGGCACGCGTACACGTAGACCAATGTCCTGCCGGGTTAGCCCGGGAGCAAGGTAATCGAATAAGCGGGATACGGGTATATCCAGCGCAATCTGGGCGATAGGGGTGGCGCCAGGGGTAGTAGGCAACATAGTGCGGTTTGCTCGGGTGAATTCTGCAATTAGCCGCTAAAGTGTTCTCATGACTGATTAAAACAAGTTATCCACGCAATCTGTGGATAACTTTGTGGGGAAAGTTCTATTAAGCCCGCAAAGGCGATGACGCAAAAGGATTTTCAGGTCGAGTGTAAAAAAACGGCAATATAAATATGATTTAAAAATCAACACAATATGTGTTTTTGTCGTAAGTCAAGCCAGTGCGGCTGGAAATAAGCGTAAACGCTCAATTATTGTGCATAAGTGTTCTTTGATATTGTGTTTTTGCGAATGTCCGCACTTGCATGATGCCTTTTATCAAGGCCTTAGCCAATATGGTATGAGCGGCTGAGTTCGTGCACGGCCTGCACCAGAGCCGCTGCATTTTCCGGGGGGGTGAACTGGGAAATGCCATGGCCCAGATTGAATACATGCCCGTTGCCGTGACCATAACTGGCTAATACCTTGCCCACTTCGCTGCGTACGATATCCGGTTCGCAGAGCAGGATGGCCGGGTCGAGGTTGCCTTGCAATGCGACCTTGTCGCCCACCCGCGTCCGTGCGCTGCCAATATCCACAGTCCAGTCCAGCCCCAGCGCATCGCAACCGGTGGCGGTCATGGCTTCCAGCCAGTTCCCGCCGCCTTTGGTGAACAGGATGACGGGTACTTTCGCGCCCTCATGCTCGCGCGTCAAACCGGACACGATCTCGGTCATGTAGCGCAGTGAAAATTCGCGATATGCCGCATGCGACAGTGCGCCGCCCCAGGTATCGAAAATCATCACGGCTTGTGCGCCGGCCTCGATCTGGGCATTCAAATAATCGGTGACGGCGCGCGCATTGGTGGCGAGGATGTGGTGCAGCAGATCGGGCCGCTGATACAGCATTTTCTTTACGGTGGCGAAGTCGGTGCCGCCCTGGCCTTCGATCATGTAACACGCCAGCGTGAACGGGCTGCCGGAAAAACCAATCAACGGCACGCTGTTGTCCAGCGCGTGGCGGATCTGGCTGACCGCGTCGATCACGTAGCCCAGGTGTTCGACCGGATCGGGCGCGGTGAGCGCGCGGATTTCCCATTCCTCGCGCAGCGGACGCTCGAATTTGGGACCTTCGCCTTCAGCAAAATACAAGCCCAACCCCATTGCGTCGGGAATGGTGAGGATGTCGGAAAACAGGATTGCCGCATCCAGTGGAAAGCGCGCCAGCGGTTGCAGCGTGACTTCGGTGGCGAGGTCCGGATTCTTGCACAGCGACAGAAAATCTCCGGCACGGGCGCGGGTCTGGTTGTATTCCGGCAGGTAGCGCCCGGCCTGGCGCATCAGCCATACCGGGGTGTAGTCCACGGGTTCACGTAGCAGGGCGCGCAGGAAGGTGTCGTTTTTCAGCTTGGGCATGGATGCTTTTCTTTAAGAGTTGTTAGCCACAGAGATCACAGAGGGCTCAGAGAAAGCCAGGAAATCCTCGTTTCGTTTCTCTGTGTTCTCTGTGCCCTCCGTGGCAAACGAATTTAGGTTTTAAGCAGGCCTACCATACACCCAGATAGCCAAGTATGCCTTCCGCCGCTTCGCGACCCTCGAATACTGCAGTGACCACCAAGTCGGAGCCGCGCACCATGTCGCCGCCGGCAAATATTTTCGGGTTGGCGGTCTGGAACTTGTGCTGGCTGCCCTTGGCTACCACGCGGCCGCCCTGGTCGGTGGTGATGCCGAAATCGGTGAACCACGGCTGCGGATTGGGACGGAAGCCGAAGGCGATAATGACGCGGTCGGCAGGGATGATTTCTTCCGAGCCCGGTACCACGACCGGTGTGCGCCGACCGCGCGCGTCGGGCGGTCCCAGCTCGGTGGTGACCAGCTTCACGCCTTCCACCCTGCCGTCGCCGACGATTTCCACCGGCTGGCGGTTCCACAGGAATTGCACGCCTTCTTCCTTGGCGTTGACGACTTCACGCTTGGAACCGGGCATGTTTTTTTCGTCGCGGCGGTAAGCGCAGGTAACGGAGGCCGCGCCCTGACGGATGCTGGTACGGTTGCAGTCCATCGCCGTATCGCCGCCGCCCAGCACGACCACGCGCTGACCGGCCATGGAGTGGTAATCATCACCGGGCTTTTCGTAGCCGAGGCGATGGTTCACGTTGGAGATCAGGAACGGCAATGCCTCCAGCACGCCGGGCAGGTCTTCGCCGGGGAAGCCGCCCTTCATGTAAGTGTAGGTACCCATGCCCATGAACACGGCATCGTATTCGTCCATCAACTGCTGCATGCTGATGTCTTTGCCGACTTCCATGCCCAGGCGGAATTCCACGCCCATGCCTTCGAGCACTTCGCGGCGCCGCGTCATGACCCATTTTTCCATTTTGAATTCGGGGATGCCGAAGGTCAGCAAGCCGCCGATTTCATCGTAACGGTCGAACACCACCGGAGTGACGCCATTGCGTGCCAGGATATCGGCGCAGCCCAGTCCCGCCGGGCCGGCGCCGATCACTGCGACGCGTTTGCTGGTCTTCACGACATGGCTCATGTCGGGACGCCAGCCGGCCTTGAAGGCTTCTTCGGAGATGTATTTCTCGATCTGGCCGATGGTCACCGCGCCGAAGCCGCCCACCGCCTCGCCGAAGCCGTCGCTGTTGAGCGTGCAGGCGCCTTCGCAGAGCCGGTCCTGCGGGCACACGCGGCCGCATACTTCGGGCAGCGAGTTGGTCTGGTGTGACAGTTCCGCTGCCTCGAACAGCTTGCCTTCGTTGATCAGCTTGAGCCAGTTGGGAATGTAGTTGTGCACCGGGCATTTCCACTCGCAATACGGGTTGCCGCATTCCAGGCAGCGCCCGGCCTGCTCGCCAGCCTGGGTGGGATTCATCGGTGCATAGATTTCCTTGAACTCCACGCGGCGCACTTCCGCGGGGGTCTTGGCGCCGTCCTGGCGCGGGATGTTCATGAATTGAAAAACGTCAGACATGGGCTATTCCAGTGTGGGCGCAGGGCCGTTTTAATCTTTCAGCAGAGAATCCAGCGTGACCGCTTTCGGCTTCACCAGCCAGAAACGCGCCACCACTTCGGCGAAGTTTTCCAGCATCCAGCGGCCGCGCGCACTATCCGTATGCAGTACGTGAGTCTCGATGCGCTGCCTGAGGAAATGGCGGTACTCCACGGTCGTCTCGGTATTGATGCGGTGGATGTCGATCAACTCGTTGTTGTAGCGATGCATGAACGCGTCGCTGGCATCGTAGACCATGGCGAAACCGCCGGTCATGCCTGCGCCGAAGTTGAGGCCGGTATCGCCCAGCACCAGCACGCAGCCGCCGGTCATGTATTCGCAGCAGTGATCGCCCGCGCCTTCCACGACGGCGCTGGCGCCGGAATTGCGGACCGCGAAACGCTCGCCGGCCATGCCGGCAGCGTACAGTTCGCCGCCAGTGGCGCCGTACAGGCAGGTATTGCCGATGATGACCGCATCATGCGCGACGAAACCGGAGCCTTGCGGCGGCTGGATGGCAATGCATCCGCCGGCCATGCCCTTGCCCACATAGTCGTTGGCGTCGCCTTCCAGCAGCAGCTGCAATCCTTTGTGGTTCCATACGCCGAAACTCTGCCCGGCCGAGCCTTTGAGCTTGAGCGTCAGACAACCTGCGGGCAATCCGGCCGCGCCGTGGGCCCGCGCGATTTCGCCGGACAGGCGCGCGCCGATGGAGCGGTTGACGTTGCGTACCGTGTATTCCAGCGTGGTCGGAATCTGGGTCAGGATGCATTCGGTAGCATCAATCACCATTTGTTCGGCCAGCTCGCCCTTGTCGAACGACGGGTTGGAAGGCTCCACACAGAAACGCGGCTCGCTGTCGGGGATGCTGCCCTGGCTGAGCAGGGTTTGCAGATTGAGCCTGCCCTGACGCGCCGTGTCGCCTTGCGAGAGCTTGAGCAGATCGTTGCGGCCGATCAGCTCTTCGATAGTGCGTACGCCCAGCCTGGCCATCCACTCGCGTGTTTCCTGCGCGACAAAGGTGAAGAAATTAACCACCATCTCAGGCAGACCGACAAAGTGTTGTTTGCGCAGGCGCTCGTCCTGGGTGGCGACACCGGTGGCGCAGTTATTGAGATGGCAAATGCGCAGGTATTTGCAGCCCAGCGCGATCATCGGCGCAGTGCCGAAGCCAAACGACTCGGCGCCGAGAATGGCGGCTTTCACCACGTCGTAGCCGGTTTTCAGGCCGCCGTCGGTCTGCACCCGCACGCGCCCGCGCAGGCCGTTGGCACGCAACACCTGTTGCGCTTCGGTCAGCCCGAGTTCCCACGGCGTACCGGCGTATTTCACGCTGGTCAGCGGCGAGGCGCCGGTGCCGCCGTCGTAGCCGGATATGGTAATCAGGTCGGCGTAAGCCTTGGCCACGCCGGCGGCCACGGTGCCGACCCCGGGTTCGGCCACCAGCTTCACCGACACCAGCGCCTGCGGGTTGACCTGTTTCAGGTCGAAAATCAGTTGGGCCAGATCTTCGATGGAGTAAATGTCATGGTGCGGCGGCGGTGAAATCAGCGAAATGCCGGGTTTGGCGCAGCGCAGTTTGGCGATCATTTCCGATACTTTATGGCCCGGCAGCTGGCCGCCTTCGCCGGGCTTGGCACCCTGCGCGATCTTGATCTGCAATACCTCTGCGTTGACCAGATAATGCGGGGTTACGCCGAAACGGCCGGACGCTACCTGCTTGATCTTGGACATCTTCAGCGTGCCGTAGCGGACCGGGTCTTCGCCGCCTTCGCCGGAGTTGGAACGCCCGCCGATGCGGTTCATGCCCTGCGCCAGCGCTTCGTGCGCCTCGGGGGAGAGCGCGCCGAGCGACATGCCGGCCGAGTCGAAACGCTTGAGGATTTTCTCCACCGACTCGACTTCATCCAGCGGGATGGGCTGTATGTCTTCGCGCAACCCCATCAGGTCGCGCAGCATGGCGACCTGACGGCCGTTTACCAGCGCCGCATACTCCTTGTACTTTGCGTAATCGCCGGACTTCACGGCATTTTGCAGCTGCATCACCACGTCCGGGTTGTAGGCGTGGAACTCCTCGCCGAAAATGAACTTGAGCAGGCCGCCCGGGCCGATCGGGCGCATCGGGTTGAAGGCGAGGCGGGCGAGCTTTTTCTGGTCTTCCTCGAAGTCCTCGAAGTTGGCACCGGAAATGCGCGACACCGTGTCTTTCAGGCACAGCTCGACCACTTCCTCATGGATGCCGACACCCTCGAACAACTGTGCACCGCGATAGCTCGCCACGGTGGAAATGCCCATTTTGGACAGCACCTTGAGCAGGCCCTTGTCGGTACCCTTGCGGTAGTTGGCCAGCGCCTTGGCAGGCGGCAGCGCGATTTCGCCGCTTTTCACCATTTCCAGAATCGCCTGGTAAGCCAGATACGGATACACGGCCGTCGCGCCATAGCCGATCAGGCAGGCGACTTGGTGCGGGTCGCGCGCGGCGCCGGTTTCCGCGACGATATTGCAATCGCAACGCAATCCCGCGCTGATCAGGGCATGGTGCACAGCGCCCACGGCAAACAGTGAGTGGATCGGCAGCAGGGTTTTGCCAATCTTGCGGTCGGACAATACCAGGATCACATTGCCAGCCTGTACTGCTGCAATGGCATCGGCGGTGAGCTTTTCCAGCGCGGCCTTGAGGCTGGTCTGGGCCGGATCGTAGCCCAGCTCCAGCGTGAAGGAACGGTATTCCGGATCGGCGAGTGTGGTGAGGTAGGTGAAGGCGTCATGCGACAGCACCGGCGACGCCACTTCCAGCCGGTGCGCATGCTGGGGCGTCTCCTCGAACAGGTTGCGCTCGGGACCAAAACAGGTATTGAGCGACATCACGATCGCTTCGCGGATCGGGTCGATCGGCGGGTTGGTGACCTGGGCGAACTGCTGGCGCAAGTAGTCGAACGGCGAACGCACTTTCTGCGACAGCACCGCCATCGGCGTGTCGTCGCCCATCGAGCCGACCGCTTCCTGCCCGTCTTCGGCCAGCACGCGCAGAATCTGGTCGCGTTCCTCGAAACTGACGTTGAACAGCTTCTGGTACACCGACAGGCTGGGGGCGTCCATGGCCGGACAATTCGCATCCTGCTCCATGCCCAGCTCCAGGCGCTGGGCGTTTTTCAGCCACTCGCGGTACGGATGGGCAGACTTCAGTTCGGTCTCGATATCCTCGGGCAGCAGGATGCGGCCGTTTTCCAGGTCGACAGCGATCATCTGGCCGGGCTTGATGCGACCTTTCTGCACCACGTTTTCCGGCGGGTAGTTCCACACCCCGATTTCCGAGGCGATAGTGAAATGGCGATCCTTGGTAACCACATAACGCGCCGGACGCAGGCCGTTGCGGTCCAGCAGGCAGGCGCCGTAGCGGCCGTCGGTCAGCACCACGCCGGCGGGGCCGTCCCACGGTTCCATGTGCATGGAGTTGTATTCGTAAAAGGCGCGCAGGTCGGCGTCCATCGACGGCACGTTCTGCCAGGCCGGCGGAATCAGCATGCGCAGCGAGCGGAACAGTCCCGCCCCACCCATCACCAGGCCTTCCAGCATGTTGTCCATGCTGTACGAATCGGAGCCGTTTTTGGCGACGATGGGGCGCACGTCATCCATGTTCGGGATCAGCGGCGTGGCGAACTTGCGCTCGCGCGCCAGCGACCAGTTGCGGTTGCCCTGCACGGTATTGATTTCGCCGTTGTGGGCGAGGTAGCGGAACGGCTGCGCCAGACGCCATTCCGGCCAGGTATTGGTGGAGAAGCGCTGGTGGTACACCGCCAATGAAGAGGCAAAACGCTCGTCGCTGAGGTCAGGGTAGAACACCGGCAGCGCGGCGGGCATCACCAGGCCCTTGTACAGAATTACCTTGCCGGACAAGGTGGGGATATAAAATGCCTTGTCGCCAGCCAGTGCTTTTTCGGTAAGGCGCCGTGCGATATAAAGTTTGCGCTCGAAGCTTTCCGCATCCAGCGAATCCGGGCAGTTGACGAACACCTGCTCGAAATGCGGCAGCGTCGCCAGCGCGTATTCGCCGCACACCGAAACGTCCACCGGAAGCTGACGGTAGCCCGCCACGCTCAACCCTTGAGCTTGCAACTCGCGGGTAAGGGTGTCGCGCGCAGTGGCAGCAAGCGCCGCATCCTGATTCAGGAACACCAGACCGGCGGCATAGTGCCTGGCCAGATCAAAGCCGCATTCGGCGGCAACGGTGCGCAGGAATGCATCCGGTTTTTTGAACAACAGGCCGCAGCCGTCGCCGGATTTTCCGTCCGCCGCCACCGCGCCGCGATGCGTCAGGCAGGCCAGCGACGAAATCGCCGTCTGCACCAGCCAGTGGCTGGGCTGGTCATCCAGCTGAGCCATCAGGCCGAAGCCGCAACTGTCCTGTTCGAAATCGGGGCGGTAGAGGGTACCCTCCAGCCAGCTTTGTCTGTCCATTGGCGATAACTCGAAATTTAGAGCGAAATAGTCTAATTCTACTCGCCCGTCAGGTATCAGGCAACGCTAATATTCACGGGGGTTTTGTAGGGGTATTGTGGTGTTGGCAGAGTTGATGCTTGACTCAGCGATGCGGTGGCTGAACGGGCGAGCCAGCATGGGTGGGAGAAAGCGTGCGTTACGATAAAATGCGGTGGCTGAGAGCTTTACCCAAGCGCACTAATTATGGATATGTTAATACAAAACCTCGAATTTCCGTGCCCTGAATCTCCCCGCAAGCTGGAGTTTTTCAGCAGAATGGGGGGGATTATTCGTTGGCGCTCACCGCGTCATCGCCTTTACCAACATCAACGGGTGAAACCAATGATTAAGGCAATTGAACAATTCACGTTTGCGTTAATTGTTGGCGGGATGCTGGCAGGGTGCGCAGCACCGGGGCCGCAATTCTCCAGCCAGCGCTGAACTGATTGTCTACCGGAAGTCTGCGCTATTCGCTTCTGGACAAACCGTGCCGCTTCTCATTGATGGTATAAATCAGGCGAACTGTACAACGGTTCCTATCTGCAGCAAAAACTTACCCCTGGCCGTCATTCCATTGAAGGGACGACTGGCATGTTTGGCAAGCCAGCGGAAACGACCATTCGGCTGGCCGCAGGTGAGAGGAAATTTCTGCATTTCGATTTTCCTACTGGGCTGCTGGCAAAAGTATTTTTTATCGGCGACACGCTGAAAGAGCGTAGCGAATTGACAGCACTGGAAGACTTGAAGGAACTGAGCAGCCTAAAACCGGTTGCAACTAGTAAACAAAACCAGCCATGTAACGAAAGTTTATCGATTTAATGCTTAATTATGGATGTTACATGTCGATAAATAATTGCCATGTTTGACACAAAACAGCGCGAGCAGAAAATGAAAATGGAAGACGGAATGCAAATACAAACAAAAAATGGATTGGATTATCAAATCCCTGTTTTATTGAAAACCAAGCTCATCCTGTCGTGGAAGAGTGGCGCCTATATGTTTGCCCTGATGGCGCTGGTTTTGGTGGCGGCCATTGCCCAAGCAGACCCGGTCCCGGTAGCGGACCAGGGAAGCACCACACACGGAGAATCTGCATATTCCACGCCAGTTGTTCCGCTGGACCAGATATTAAACCCATCCACACCATTGAGCGGCAACTATCCGGTACATGACTCAGGGGTCCATGCGGAGAATTGGTTCTGGATGGACAACCACCGGATCATATTCTGGACGAGGGAAAAGAAAATATGGGATGGCGACCCACTTAAAACTTTGGCAATAATCCTAGGGCCTTTGAGTGGCGAGAAGAGACACGCATATGCCGAAAATATTGATGTCACTAAAATATGGGACGTCAATAGCGGCGCGATCACGCGCTACCGTGTCGGTAGCGTCACCTGCTACCAGGATGGAATCATTAATATTGCTGTCCCCAAGAATACAGAAAGTGCGGGAAAACCATCGGACTTTGAATATCTCTCTGGCCCGATGGGTCTGGAAACGGCGGTTGATACCACCAAGAAATCCAGACTGTATATGTATCCTGGCGACTGCGGCAACCAGCCTTCTGCCATAACCAGGCAGTACATGGAAGCGCACCCTGACGAGTACGTCAAACCTCTGCGCAAAGAAGACGGGTTCATCGTCTTGGGCAAACATAGCTATAAAAACCGTGGGCCGGTTTTGCCTCAGGATTTCGTTATTTTTTACCCAATGAATAGCCCACCGCTTACCTTGCATATGAATAATAATTTGCTACGAGCTGACTACTATAACTTTGCAAACGCATATTTATTTGTGGACAGTCGAACTGTGTCTGGAAACTCTGATAGGTCATCTAGTATCAAGGTTTTTATTCATATTCTGCTGGCTAAAGGCGAATTGAGAGAGATTAAAAAGCCGGATGCATTTTCAAATGCATCATGGGTGGGAGGAGTCAGGCTGACTCAGAGAGGCATCATGTGGACAAATAACGTTTGGAGTGGTGAATCTGGCATTTATTTGTCACATGGTGAAAAAGTAAACCAGATATCACACGATAGTGTAACGGATGGGAAGGTATCACCAGACGGCTGCCGGTTCGCCTATATGAATGTGGAACTCAACCAGCCACCATTGCAAGGCAAGTTAAAAGTAATTGATTTATGCGAGGAGGTTCAATAATGGCACTGACCGCTGGAACAGTACTGGGAAATTTGACGCCGCAAATTGGGCAACCCATTTCGCAAACGCTCATTGACATTTTGAAATTGGCCACCAATGCGGCCAATGCAATCTATAACCTAGATTTATCAACCAGCGCTTATCTGCAGGGGCGGCACAGGTGACGACTGGTTATGTTCTCGACACTCAGCCGGATTTGCGCTTCACCGGTGGGATGCTCCAGCCCTACGCCAGTGATCCTGGATATATTCTCGGCCCTACGATATGAGCCAGAAAAAACGCATATTTTTTGGTGCTGGGGTATTTGTAGTGTTGGCACTTGTAGGTTGGCTGGGTGGTTGCGCGCAATCCCCCGAGTCCAATACACCTTATTCGCCTCCCCTCCGGCTCAACTGGCCGCTTGACCACACTGGCACTCACAGGCTTCAAGTTCTCGTACCTGCCGGCTACAACATGAGTGACGGTGCCGAGTGGATGGAAGCCGTGATTTATCCACATGGCCGTCCGACGGATCCGCATAACGTGCAGCAGGATATGCTGCTTGAGACGCTGTGGCCGGAGATGGGGCCGCACACCGTGGGCAACAACCAGTCCTTCGAGGTGCCGGGTATGGGGCGAATGCTCATGATACTCGTCGGGTCCGGCGCGGTAGATCCGGCGATCCACGCGCGCGATCGACTGCATATTGATCTGGATACTGATAAGTTCTTCCTAAAACAGGTCTGCATTCCGCCGCCTAGCCTACCCGGGAAGGCAATCTGTCATGACCTGGATCATTTGTACCCGAAACCAGGAAAATTCGGCCTGAAGCGTGTGGGGGTCGATTTCCATCGATTTCCAGATGTGCCTAAAGCCGAATACCGCCACTATAACGACCTTTATTACACTCCCGATATGGGTGCGGACATGCAGACTTATGTCAGTTGCACCGCTGACGAAGTGGGGCCGACAGTGCATGGGATAGCGTACAACCCTCTGTGCCAACAGTACTTCATTTTCAGCCCGCTGAACGCTGTAGTTCAGGTCACCTACAGGCGAGTTTACCTCAAGGACTGGAGCGGGATTCAGTCCGCAGTCGGACAATTTCTGCAATCAACTATCGTCAGCGATGAAACATTCTCAGAACGTGAATAGGGTCAGACACGATAATTCTTCTTCCTTGGGGCTCTTCACGCCCTTTGTTGACTCAAGACCTCGAATTGTTCGCTGACAGTTTAAACCTCGTCCAGCAATTCTATCCAGTGCCGAACCGGCGTGGCGGTGCCGGATTGCAGATGCGTCAGGCAGCCGATATTGGCTGTCGCAATGACTTCGGGCTGGCGCGCCTGCAGGTGGCCGAGTTTACGTTCGCGCAGCTGGGTGGAGATTTCAGGTTGCAGGATCGAGTAGGTGCCGGCTGAGCCGCAGCACAGGTTGGACTCGCTGACTGATATCACTTCAAATCCGGCCACGGTGAGCAGGGCTTCCACCACGCCGGTGATTTTCTGGCCATGCTGCAGCGTGCAGGGCGCGTGGAAGGCGACGCGCGCGCGTGGCTTGGGCAGCGGCTCAAACTGGCTTTTGAGTACCTCTGCCTCGGCCAGCACGACTTCGCTGAGGTCGCGCGTCAGGGCCGAAACCCGCGCTGCTTTGGCAGCATAGGCCGGGTCGTGTTGCAGGTAATGGCCGTATTCCTTGACCGTGACGCCGCAACCGGAGGCGGTCATCACGATGGCTTCTGCGCCCGCTTCGAGAAGCGGCCACCACGCGTCGATGTTGCGGCGCATGTAATCCAGCCCTTCGTCCTGGGCGTTGAGGTGGTAGCTGACCGCGCCGCAGCAGCCGGCTTTGTCCGCCGCAACCAGCGAAATGCCGATCTTATCAAGCAGCCGCGCCGCCGCCGCGTTGATGTTGGGCGCCAGCGCGGGCTGTACGCAACCTTCCAGAACCAGCATGTGGCGTGCATGACGCCCTTTCGGGCGAGATGAAGAATTCTGTTTCGCGGGTAGTTTTGATTTCAGGCTGGCTGGCAAGAAGGGTCGTGCCGCGTGTCCCAACGCGAGCAGGCTGGAAAACAGGGTTGGGCGCGGCAGAACCTGGCGCAGGGCGTAGCGTTGCATCGCAGCCAGCGGGCTGCGCGGAACCTGTTTTTCGATCAGGCCGCGACCGATATCCAGCAGTTTCGAGTATTCCACCCCGGACGGGCAGGTGGTTTCGCAATTGCGGCAGGTGAGACAGCGATCCAGATGCAGCTGGGTTTTTTCTGATACCTCGCCGCTTTCCAGATACTGCTTCATCAGGTAAATGCGCCCGCGCGGCGAATCCAGTTCGTCGCCGAGGATTTGATAGGTGGGGCAGGTGGCCAGGCAAAAACCGCAATGCACGCAACTGCGCAGGATGCGTTCAGCTTCAACCCCTTCGGGCGTGTCGCGGATGAAATCGGCAAGCTGGGTTTGCATGGTCAGAACTCCGCGTAGAGCCGCCCGCGATTGAATATGCCGTGCGGGTCGAATTGTTGTTTCAGGCGCTGGTGCAGCGCCAGCATGGCTTTGGGCAGCGGTTGGAATACGCCCGCGGATTTGTCCGCCGCGCGAAACAGCGTGGCATGACCGCCTGCCTCGGCCGCAGCGCTGCGGATGTGCCCGGCCGGGGCATCGGACTTGAGCCAGCGCTGCGCGCCGCCCCAGGTGACGGCCTGTTTGCCGGGCAGGTCAATGGGCGGTGTGCTGGAGGGTACCGACAGGCGCCATAGCGGCGTAGCGCCGCCGAACAGCGCGGCGGTCTGCTCGCGTGCGGCGAGCCAGAAAGCGGCGCCGTGCGGGTTCACTTCACCGCCCAGCTTCACTTGCGCAGCATGAATGCCCGGGCCGCTCCCTTCCAGCCGCAGCATCATCACGCCGCCGACCCAGGCGGCAGCGGAAATGGGCAGCGGCAGGCCGGCGAGCTGATTCATGTGGAGGATGGCGTTGTCCTGATCGAGTTCGAATTGCAGGGTGAGCTCCTGGGCGGGGCGCGGCAGCACTTTGAGCGAGGCTTGCAGGATCACCCCGAGCGTACCCATGGCGCCCGCCATCAGGCGCGATACATCATAACCGGCGACGTTCTTGATGACTTTGCCGCCGAAGTTGAGCACGTCGCCGCGGCCATCCAGCAACTGCACGCCGAGCAGTGCGTCGCGCGCGCTGCCGGCAAAGGCGCGGCGCGGCCCGGCGAAGCCGCACGCCAGGGTGCCGCCCAGCGTGGCGTGTGCGCCGTAATGCGGCGGTTCGAACGACAGCATCTGCCCGTTGGCGGCGAGCACGGCTTCGATTTCGGCCAGCGGGGTGCCGGCTTTTGCGGTCAGCACCAGCTCCACCGGCTCGTATTCGACGATGCCGCTGTGCGCGGAAACATCGAGCAGCTGGCCGGTCGGCGCATTGCCGTACCAGTCCTTGCTGCCGCCGGCGCGGATTTGCAGCGGCGTTTGTGCGGCGATGGCGGCGTGTACCTGGTCAATGATTGCTTGCATGGGTGCCTGTCAGAATCGCGGTAATTCAGGATGCGGCAGTTGCCCGTCGTGCACGTGCATCGCGCCCAGTTCGGCGCAGCGGCGCAGAATAGGTACGGCCTTACCGGGGTTCAATAATACGCGTGGGTCGAATGCGGCTTTGACCGCGTGGAAAGCCTGCAATTCCAGCGGGCTAAACTGCACGCACATCTGGTCGATTTTTTCCACGCCCACGCCGTGCTCGCCGGTAATGGTGCCGCCTTGGGCGACGCACAGCTCAAGGATTTTTGCGCCGAAGGCTTCGGTTTTTTCCAGTTCGCCGGGGGTGTTGGCATCGTAGAGGATGAGCGGGTGCAGGTTGCCGTCGCCGGCGTGAAACACATTGGCGACGCGCAGTCCGTATTGCGCGGACAACAGGGCGATGCCGTGCAGCACGGTGGGCAGTGCGCGGCGCGGAATGGTGCCGTCCATGCAGTAGTAGTCCGGCGACATGCGCCCTACGGCGGGGAAGGCGTTTTTGCGCCCGGCCCAGAACTTGAGGCGTTCGGCCTCGTTGCTGGCGGTACGAAATTCGGTGGCGCCGCTGGCGGCGAGGATGTCGTGTACGCGCAGCACATCGTCGGACACCTCCTCGTTGGTGCCGTCCACTTCCACTAGCAGAATGGCGGCGGCGTCGAGCGGGTAACCGGCGTGGACAAAAGCTTCCGCCGCCTCGATCGCGGGTTTGTCCATCATCTCCAGGCCGGCCGGCAGGATTCCCCCGGCGATGATGGCGTTTACCGCTGCGCCCGCTGTTTCGATGCGGTCAAAAGCCGCCAGCACCACTTGCGCGCGTTCCGGCTTGGCGAGCAGTTTGACGGTGACTTCGGTGATCACGGCGAGCATGCCTTCCGAGCCGTGCATCAGGGCCAGCAGGTCGTAGCCGGGGCTGTCCAGCGCTTCGCCGCCGAGTTCCAGCACCTCGCCGTCTATGGTCACCGCGCGCACACGCATGACGTTGTTCACGGTGAGGCCGTATTTCAGGCAATGCACGCCGCCGGAGTTTTCCGCTACGTTGCCGCCGATGGAGCAGGCAATCTGCGAGGACGGGTCCGGCGCATAGTAGAGGCCGTACGGTGCGGCGGCTTCTGAGATGGCGAGATTGCGCACGCCGGGCAGCACGCGCGCAGTACGCGCCAGCGGGTCGAGGTGCAGGATTTTGTTGAATTTGGCCAGCCCCAGCAGCACGGCGTCCTCACGCGGCAGCGCCCCGCCGGACAAGCCGGTGCCTGCGCCACGCGCGATGACCGGCACTCCGGCAGCATGGCATAGCCGTAAAATGGCGATGACCTGGTCTTCAGTATCAGGTAGCACTACGACGCCGGGCTGACATTGATACGCAGTCAGGCCGTCAGATGCATAGGGCATCATGTCCTCACGCATGGACAGCACCGCAGAAGCAGGAAGCAAGGCTTGTAAATCGCGGATAAGGGAAGCGGTGATCATGGTTGCGTGAAAACGCTATCGGCCGGTTGAAGACAGGGACAAAATAACCGCAAAACTCATTTTCATTCCGATACCCTGAGGTGGATTAAATCGCGATTTTCAGGCTGATTCGAAGAAAAAGGTGATTCTACTGCCCTCGATTATTCGTTGCCACCTGGTTTTGGTGCAACCAGGCGTTGCCAGGCTTGCGTCAGCGCGTTGGCATCGCCCACATTGCCGGGGAAGATCACTACCGGAATCTCGGGGAAGGGGTGGTCGGCAGGCGTCAATACCACGCTGCAACCGGCCAGTATCTGTCCCGCCAGTCGCGCAGTAGGCAATGCCAATCCCTTGCTCAGCATGTCGTTGGAAGTGATGCCGCCCTTGCTGATGATGAAACCGATGGTGGCGGGCAGACCGTGCACTACGTCCATCAGGAAACCGGAAACGTGTTCGCCGAACGCCAAGCGCGTTGCCTGGTCGGGAAACTGGCGTTCGACCCGGCTGGTGAAGATCACCGGCGTCAGGCCACTTTGGTGAGCACGAGCAACTTGCGCCAGCACTTCCTGGAGCAATGCCGGGCTCTGTTCCGGCATCCGGCTGACATCGACTTCCACAGCAACGATGCCTTTTTGCTGCAGCAACACGGCAAGTTGCTCGGTGGTTTTCTTGACATGCGAACCGACCACCACCACGCCGGGACGGCCATCCTTGACGTAGCGCCGCATGTCCTCGGCAGGTACCGGTTGCGGCGGCAGTTTGGCCAGCGCGGTGAGCAGACTGGCGGCGCTACGGAACAGGAAGCGCTTGCCCTGGCTGGCGGCCTGTTCGAGGTCGTCGGCGAAGCGGTTGAGGTCGGTCTGGTTTTCCGCATCCACCACGCAGCAAGCATTCCCTTGCAGCGCCATCAATCGGTCCAGCGTACCGGCGCGGATAGCGCTGAGGGTGAAGCGCACCACCGCATCGGCTTTGATCCGGCCCTGGGTTTTTTCTTCGACATAATCGGGTAGGAAACTGTGGCGGTAGCCGAACACGGAATCGCGCGCGAATTCGGTTTCATGCACCGGCACGGCCTTGCCGTCCACTTTCAGGTAATGCACGCTGTCCACAGTGAAACGTCCGCCTTCGAAAAAAGCCGGGACCAGAAAATGCGCGTTGAACGGACCGAGTTCTTCGGCCATCACATCGGTTTCCACCGGATAGTGGCCGCGCAGGGTCGAGTCGGAGCGGCTGACGAACAGGGCCGGACGATCAAATCCCGCCATTGCCAGCTTCAGGTTGTGGCATGCCTCGCGCGTGATCTGCGCTGCCTCGGCGGCACCCATCCCGCGGGTGTTGGTGAGCACAAACATCAGCGGCGAAGCATCTGCCAGACCCTGCTTGAGCGTCGCGACATCCCAGCGGGTGAGCAGCAGACAGCCATGCACGGTCTGTGAGCCGGTGGGGTCGTCGTCCAGAACAATGATTTTTGGTTGCATCGTAATTAACCTGAAAAAAACAGTTAGCCACAGAGATCACAGAGCTGGGGCGGGTTTCGCATATTTTCCAGCTCGCCTGATAGGTAAGCCAATATTTACGACAACCCCTTATATCCCTCTGTGAACTCTGTGCTCTCTGTGGCTTGAATTGCGGTTTTAGGATTAAACCCTTTTCAGCCTTTAATTCCCAAGCAAGGCCTGCGCACGCTGTTCCAGCGCCTTGGCGTTCATGCCGTTGAGGTCGAATAGCTGTCCGGCGGTTGCAGTGGTTTCGCCGCGCTGCCAGCAGAAGGTTTCACGGCGGGCTGCGCGCGTTCTCAGCAGTACCGGCTCCAGCATCGCGGAGGGGCCGCCGCTGACGGCGATCAGCGCATCGCCATGGAACAGCGCATCGAAATCCGCATCGTTCATGAATTTGCCGTCGGGCTGCGACACCGTGTTCCAGGAAACGTCGCTTGGACGATACAGGCGGCGCGGGTTGACCACCGAGACGATGCGCACGCCCACGCCTTGCTTGCCCAGGGCTTCAGCTGCTTCGAAGACGGGCAGCAGCACCATGTCGCCGGTGACTGCGAACACGACTTTGCCGTTGCCATTCTGATCCAGCAAAGTGATCGCGCCTTCCTCGATTGCCGTGCGGCTCTGTGCCAGCGTGGTGCGTACCGGCAGCGCCGTTTTCGAGGCGGTGATCACGATGCCTTTATTGTAGGTTTTCAGCGCCCATTCGTAAGCCGCCTGAATCGAATTGGCGTCAGTCGGGAACAGCGGGAACACATTGCCGTTGCGCATCATGGCGGCGAAGTAGGCCTCGACCTCCGGGCGCTGATGGGTCCAGCCATTGCGTCCCTGCTCCAGTGCGCCGGCGGTGAACAGCGTTACCGTGCTGGGGGTTTTGCGGCGCAGTTCGGCCATCGCCTGGATCACCGTCTGCCAGATCGGCAGGCCGTTGATGACGAAGGACTCATACGAGCACCACAGCGATCGGCCGCCGAACAGCGACACGGCAGCGGCCAGGCCGGCACAGGCATCCTCGTTGAGCGGCTCGTAAACCTGGCCATTGGGGCCCTGGAAGTACAGTTCGTCCACCGTCGGGTGGCGGATGGTCAAGGCCTTGTTGATGTTGGCCATGGCCGAGGCTTCGTTGCCGTCGGCATTGGTGACGATGAAGCGCGGATCGCGCTTGCCCACTGCGCCGACCACTTCACCAAACGCGGTGGTCGGTATTTTGTTTTCCTTGCCGGGTTCGAATTCGGTCAGCGGCAGCTCGCCGAGGTCGGGCAGATCCAGCTCGAATTCCGTCACTACGGTTTTCACGGCCGGGCCGCCGCCGGCATGGCGGAAATTCTCGCGTACCAGTTCCCACGCTGCGGTGGATAGCGCGCGGCGTTGCAGGCCGGACACGACGTCTGCGCTCTCCAGGGTGTGATGGGCGTAGAGGTTATGCGACTTGGAACCGGTGGCATGCACGCCGGTGCCTTTCAGTTGCTTGAGGATCAGCACCGACAACTCGCCGTTGAGCGCATGTTGTGCGGCGGCATCGCTGGCTTTCAGCACTGCACCGGCAAATGCCACGCGTTTTTCCCACGCGAACAGCGAGCTGTCGACATAGGCGCCGTCCTGATTCTGGTCGTCGAATTCCTTGGCGTCGACCAGATACACGTGCTTGAAGCCATGCGCTTTCCAGTAGGCCGTCATGCGCGCATTGTCCCAGGTCGAGACCATGCTGTGATGTTCCTGGGAATAGCCGTTCCATACCAGGATGGGCAAGAAGTTGGTGGCCTTGGGGTAGGCGGTATTGAAGTGCACCATCGCACTCATGATGTACGGCTCGCCCAGACCGCCGTCGCCGATGGTCACGGGGAACAGTTTGCCGGGGTGGAGCAGGGCGCCGGCCATGGCGAAGTGCTGGCCCTGGCCCAAGGGGCCAGCGGGCGCCAGCAGGCCGGGAATGGCGCCGGACAGGTGGCCCAGCAGCCCGTGGCTTTCGCGGAAGCGGTCACGCATCTGCTGCACCGTGGTGATGCCCATTTCCTCGAGCGAAGTGTCGAGGAACATGGCGCTGTAGAAGCCCGGAGCATGGTGGCCGACTTCAGTCACGATGTTGGTATGACCCAGCATCACCATGGAAGCATAGGCTTCGGCGCTGCTGGCGAAGCCGCCGGGATGGCCCGAGGATTTGGCGCCGGTCACCTGCAGCGTGAGATAACGCAAGCCGTCGGCTACCAGCAAGGTCTGGTAGGCGGCTTTGCGGTCACTGGCGTCTTTTACGCCAGGTACTTTTTCTGACAGGCACGGCGTATCGCCCATTTGCGCAAAATCCGGCATGGATTCCGCGAAATACTGTATGCCCTGGCAAAACGCGGGGGTGGTTTGGGGTTCGATCAGTTTCTTTTCCGTGCTCATTTTTGTCTCCAGAAAAATTCAGAAAACGGTGGCGATGGCAGAGCGAGTCTGCCGTCTTAAATTTCGTATCGTGAAACACAAATTCGCTGTATGAGAAATACTAACAAACCCCCTGCATAATTGCAATTTATTCAATCACCTTGCTCAGGCGACGCGGTTTTGCGGGGTGCCGTGGAAAAAAGCTTCGATGTTGTCGATGAGCTGGTCGGCGAGGGTCTGCATGGCTTCCCGGCTGGACCAGGCAATATGCGGAGTCAGAATGAAGTTGGGTAAATCCAGGTCCAGCAACGGATTGCCCTGCCGCGGCGGCTCGGTGTCCAGCACGTCGAAGCCCGCGCCGCCTATCAGCCCGTCACGCAATGCATCGAGCAGCGCGGATTCATCCACCAGGCCGCCGCGCGCGGTATTGATGAGCAGCGCACTGGATTTCATCAGCCCGAATTCACGGGCGCCGATCAGGTGCCGGGTTTTCGGGTTGAGCGGCAAATGCAGGGAGAGCACGTCGCTTTCTTGAAGCGCACTGTCGAAGTCTGTATAACCCGGACGTATTGTGGTGGCGCCCTTATGTTCGACAATCAGTACCTTCATTCCGAACGCCAGCGCGAGCCGTTGCACTGCCTGACCGATGGCACCATGACCGATCAATCCCAAAGTGCTGCCGTACAGGTCGCGTACCGGATGGGTGAACAGGCAGAACTGGTCGGCGCGCTGCCATGCGCCGTCGCGCAGGTCATCACGGAACGCCAGCAGGTTGCGGCGCAGCGCCAGCATCAGCATGAAGACGTGTTCCGGGACGGTATGGACCGAATAGTTGCGGATGTTGGAGACCACGATATTGCGTTCGCGGCAATAACCAATGTCCACATTGTCGGTGCCGGTGGCAGCTACCGCGACCATCTTCAGATCCGGCAATTGCTCCAGTATTTCCCGGCGCAGCGCGACCTTGTTGGTGATCACGATGCTGGCATCGGCAAGCCGCGGCACAACCTGATCCGGCGCTGTGGCCGGATAGTCCGCCCACTGGTGCGGAAAAGCCGGACGCCGGATGTCGGCAATGATGCTGTCAGAATCCAGAAAGACGATTTTTTCCATTGCCGCCCCCTAATCAGTGCCTTTGCCGGACATGCGTTCCAGCACTTTGACCACAGCAGCAGAATCCAGATCCGCATCGCCGCTGCCCATCAGGGCATTGAGGTGTTGGGTGACCAGGGCGGCGGCGGGGAGGGCCACGCCCAACTGATGCGCAGTCTCCATGACGATGCGCATGTCCTTCTGGTGCAGGCCAACCTTGAAGCCGGGCTTGAAATCGTTGTCCAGGATGCGCTGGCCGTGCACTTCCATGATCTTGCTGCCGGCAAAGCCGCCCATCAGCGCCGCGCGCACCTTGGCCGGATCGGCGCCGTTGCGGCGCGCAAAGGTCAGCGCTTCGGCCACGGCCTCGATGGTCACCGCCACTACGATCTGGTTGCAGGCCTTGGCGACCTGGCCGGCGCCGTTGTCGCCGACGTGGACGATGTTTTTGCCCATGCATTCGAACAACGGTTTGACGCGTTCGAATACTTCCGGCTTGCCGCCCACCATGATCGACAGGGTGGCGTTGATCGCACCGGTTTCGCCGCCGGAAACCGGTGCGTCCAGCATTTCGATGCCATGGGTTGCCAGGCGTGCTGCGAACGTCTTGGTGGCGGTAGGCGAGATGGTGCTCATGTCTACCACCACAGAGCCTGGCCGGGCGCCATGAACCACGCCGTGCTCGCCGAATAACACAGCTTCAACGTCCGGTGTATCCGAAACGATAGTGAAAATGATATCTGCATGTGCCGCGACTTCGGCTGGCGAAGCGCAGCCCGTAGCGCCTGCCGCGGTCAGCCTTTGCAGGGCTTCTGCGCGACGTGCAAATGCGTGCAGTGCATGGCCGCCCTTGATCAGGTTGATTGCCATCGGACAGCCCATGATGCCTGGGCCTATGAAACCGACATTGATAGACATGGTGTCTCCTTGAGCGGGTTTTCAAAAATACTTGATTCAAAAAAGAATTTTGGCCACGGAGAGCACAGAGAACACAGAGTAAAAACAACTTATGGGCGCTTTTCCGGGCTCGTCCATCAAGGAAAATTCACCTCAAAAGCCGTGCTCTCTCTGTGGCCTCTGTGTTCTCCATGGCTTAAATTTGTCCTTTCCGGATCAATGCCAATAAAAAAACGTTTTAGAATTGATGGACCAGCCATAGGCTGAACGGCAACGTGAACCAGAACAGCAGCGTACTCCATCCTACCAGGAGCGCTCCCGCTTCAGTATCCAGGTGAAAGCGGTCGGTCAGAATCAATATAGTCAGCATGGTGGGCATGGCCGTCTCGATGACTGCAGCATATTGCGGCTCATTCGCCGGCGCAAACAGCAGCTTCGCGGCGATCCATGCCAGCAGCGGCATCAGCAGCAGCTTGACCGCCGCCGTCGTCAGAATCACACCGTTTGGCCTGAGTTTGCGCCATGGAATGGACAGGCCGAGCACGAACATCATGATTGGAATGGTCGCCTCGCCGATCATCCGGGCAGCATGAACCAGCGGTTCGAAGGCCAGACCGGTGACATGCAGCGTGGCGCCGATAATGAATGCCCAGATCGGCGGCATCCCCAGCATCACGCGCCAGATCGGCTGGCGTCCGACGTTTGCTTCCGGCGGGCCGAGCCGGGTGCAAATCCACACACCCAGGCTCCACACCAGCGGCATGGTCATCAGCATGTCGTGGAAAGCCGGATAGCGGGCTGCCTGCGGGCCATACAGAAAAGTCAGCACCGGCATGCCGATGAAAAAGGTATTGCCGAACATGCCTCCCACGACCAGCGCGGCGCGCGTGCCGTTGTGCAAATTGCGTCCCACCGGCGAGTGATAAAGCAGGAAATACAGCACGACAGCGGCCAGCAGCGAGCCGATCCCGCCCAGCAGCGGTACCAGCAACAGCCCGGACGTAATCGGTGTGGTCGCCGCGATGGAAAACAGGATGGCCGGAAAAAACAGGTTGAGCACCAGCCGGTTGAGCTGGATGCGCAAGGTCTTGCTGGGGACTTCCCGGAAGTAGCCCGGCCAGATTGCTCCTGCGCCAACCAGAATGGCGATGGGGAGCATTACCTCGATCATCAATTTGGCCAGATGATTCTGATCCATGTTTTCGTAACACTCCGGTATGAATAAACATGCGCCCGTGCGTACAGCGGCGAAATGCGACCGGCATCAATTCGCCGCACCCTTCACTTCGCGCTTAACCCAGCGTCGGCATCACCAGGGTCGAAGCGCTGAGATCCGACTGTTCCGGCCAGCGGCTGGTAATGGCCTTGGTGCGGGTATAGAAGTACACGCCTTCCATGCCGTGCATATGCAGGTCTCCGAACAGCGAGGACTTCCAGCCGCCGAAGGAAAAGAATGCCATCGGCACCGGAATCGGTACATTGATGCCGACCATGCCGACTTCGATCTCGTGCTGGAAACGTCGCGCCGCTGCACCCGAGCTGGTGAAAATGGCGGTACCGTTGGCGTAAGGATTGCTGTTGACCAGCTTGATGGCTTCATCGTAGCTGGCGACACGCAACACGATCAGCACCGGCCCGAAGATTTCCTCGCGATAAATGTCCATTTCGGTGGAAACATGATCGAACAAGGTCGGGCCGACAAAGTAGCCGTTCTCGAATCCAGGCACATGGATGCCGCGCCCGTCCGTCACCAGCGTAGCGCCTTGCGCCACGCCGCTATCGATGAGACCGACTATCTTGTCGCGGTGCTGCGCCGAAATCACCGGACCCATGTCCACACCCTTGCGGTCGCCCGGGCCGACCACCAGTTTCTCGGCCTTTTCCTTGAGCCTGGCCACCAATGCGTCAGCGATATTGCCTACCGCCACGACTGTGGAGATCGCCATGCAGCGTTCGCCAGCGGAGCCGTAGGCAGCGCCCATGATGGCGTCTGCAGTGAAATCCAGTGCAGCATCGGGCAATACCACGGCATGATTTTTAGCGCCGCCCAGGGCCTGCACGCGCTTGCCGTGATGCGCCGCGGTTTCATAGATGTATTTTGCTACCGGTGTCGAACCGACAAACGATATGGCGCGCACATCGGGATGGCTGAGCAGGGTGTCCACCGCTTCCTTGTCACCGGGCACCACGTTGAACACGCCGTCGGGCAGTCCCGCTTCCTTGAACAGTTCCGCCATGCGCAGGCTGCACGAAGGCACCTTTTCCGAGGGCTTGAGCACAAAGGTATTGCCGCAGGCGATGGCGAGCGGGAACATCCACATCGGCACCATCGCCGGGAAGTTGAACGGGGTGATGCCGGCGCACACACCGATCGGTTGCAGCATGGAATGGCAATCCACGCCGCGGCCAACATTCTCGGCGTGCTCGCCCTTGAGCAGGTGCGGCGCGCCGACGGCGAACTCCACCACCTCGATGCCGCGCTGCACTGAACCCGTAGCATCTTCCAGCGTCTTGCCGTGTTCTTCACTGGCGAGTTGCGCCAGTTCCGCGCGATGCGTTTCGAGCAGCTCGCGGAATTTGTTCAGGATGCGGCTGCGGCGCAGCGGCGTGGTTTCGCGCCAGGCCGGGAAAGCGGCCTTGGCGGCTTCAATTGCGTTCGTTACATCGTCGCGACTGGCCAGCGGCACCTGCCGGATTACCGCACCGGTCGCCGGGTTGGTCACGCCGGCCCGGCGGCTGCTGCGGCTTTCGGTGCGCTGACCATTGATCCATAGGGGAAGAATTGAGTTTGGCATGATTGCCCTCCTGGTTATATTGATGCCGAATGCATTGAGTTCATCACGATCTGGCTATGATGATGTGTTGACAGTGGGTTTCGCGGGTAGTCAGCGCGCCGATCAGGCCGACCACGGAAAATGCCAGCATGATGCCCAGCCCGGTCTGGTAGTTGTGTTCCGAATAAACCCGGGCGCCGGCGTGCATCTGTCCGTTCCAGCCCTGATCCATGACCCAGCCCACCAGCGGCTGCAGTATCGCCGCACCCAGAAAGGCGCCGGTATTGATGACGCTGGTCGCCATGCCGGACAGGGCAGGCGGATTGACTTCCTTCGCGCAGGCCCAGGACAGCGTGAAACCGGCGGCGCTGAACCCCATCACGGCAAACAGCAGGTAGTTTTGGCCGGGCGACAAATGCCAGTCGAATACGATGGGCAGCCAGCACAACACATACACCACCAGGCCGCCGATGATCACCGGCAGGCGTTTGCCGAGCCGATCCGACAGAGTGCCCAATGCCAATGCCCCCAGCGCAAAACACAGCAACAGCAACATGGTGTGATTGGAGGCGGTCGTGCGCTCCATTCCATACACATCATGCAGGTAGGGGATGGCCCACAGCCCGGCAAATGCGAACAGACTGCCGCCGATACCGAAGTTGGGCCAGAAGCCGGGCCAGGTGGCGCGGTTCTTCACGACCTTGAGCAAGCCGTCATACCAGTGCCCGTGATGATGGGGGTGGGCTTCCTTGCCCTCCAGTTCACGCATGGTGGGCAGCCCCGCCTCGCCCGGATGGCTACGCACCAGAAACCATACCAGCACCGCCAGCACCAGGGAGAACACGCCGACCGCGACAAAGACATTGCGCCACGAGGTCTGGGTAACGACCCAGACCAGCGGCGTGGCGGCGAGCACCGAACCCAGATTGCCCAGCAGCAGCGACATGCCGCCAATAGTGCCGAAATGGCGGTCGTGAAACCACACGGCATTCAGCTTCATCAGCGAAATGAACATGGCGGCGACTCCGCAACCTACCAGCAAGCGGCCCAGGGTTGCGAGAGCCAGCGTATCAGCTACGCCAAACAGCACTGAACCCACACCGGATACCAGGGCGCCAAAGGCAACGACTTTGCGCACGCCCATGGTGTCGGCCATCACCCCCACCGGGATTTGCATCACGGTATGCGCATAAAAATATGCCGCGGCCAGGCTGCCCAATCCCGCGCCGCTGGTATGGAAGGATTGTTGCAGGTTATTGGCGATTGCGGCGGGCGCAAGGCGATGGAAAAACGCCAGCATGTAGCCGATGATCACCAGTGTGTAACTGGTCCAGCGCAAACGGCGCATGCGGGCGTGTATAAGGGTGAGCATGGCAATGGAAGATAAGTTTGCAGGCGTTAACCGATACAGGGGTAGCCCCGTGGTTCTATGATTGTTTTAGCCATGCCACAACGTCATCGGCATTTTTATCCGGCGGGAAAACAGGGTAAAACACCTTGACAATTACCCCGTTCGCAACAATCAACGTCAATCTCTTGAGCAAGATCATGGAGCCTGCTTGAAAAGTGGGTAATTTCAGGGCATGTACCAGGGCCATACTGGCATCACTCAGCAGTGCATAGGGAAGATGCAGCCGCTCAACTGCTTCACGTTGATAATCCGTGGGTTGTGTACTGAGGCCAAAGACGTCAACTCCCAAGCTGCGCAATTCCTGATAATGATCACGGAACGCGCATGACTGAGGCGTACAACCGCGCGCCCCAGGAATATCATCCCAGCCATCGGGCAAACTCAGGCCGGGTCGTCCTGTCAGCGGATAGCAGTAAATGACGTTAGTGCCGGATAGTGCCGATATATCTACCGACTGCCCTGTGGTGGCCTGCAATTTGACTGCCGGGAAACGCACTCCCAACAGACGGGCACCTGCTCCATCGTCTGCCGGTGCAGGCAGGCCTTCCGGCAAGGCGTTCAGATCGGTCATGTCTAATTAGCAATGCTAGTGTGCCGCACCCAGATAGGCGGCTCTTACTGCTGGGTCATTCTTCAACTGCTCAGCCGGCCCGTGGCAGGAAATCCGTCCGTTTTCCATGACATAGCCGTAATCCGCGACATTCAGTGCAGCTGCGGCGAACTGCTCGACCAACAGCATGGTGATGCCGCGCGTTTTGAGCTCGCGGATAATGCGGAATACTTCTTCCACCAGCAACGGAGCCAGCCCCATTGACGGTTCATCCAGCAGCAAGACCTCGGGGTTGAGCATCAGCGCGCGCCCCATCGCCAGCATTTGCTGTTCGCCACCGGACAATGTTCCAGCCAGTTGATTGCGGCGTTCTTGTAGGCGTGGAAACAACTCGAAGATACGATTCAGGTCACCCTGCACATCGCCGCGCTCGCGTCCGAAGGTCAGGCGCGGGAAAGCACCCAGGGTCAGATTGTCAGTGACCGACAAGGTGGCGAATACGCGCCGGCCTTCCGGCGAGTGCGCCAGACCGGTCCGGGCAATCTTGTGCGAAGCCAGGCCGGTGATGTCCTTGCCGTTGAGCCGGATTTCTCCTCCGGCCGGCTTGATCATGCCGGATACCGCGCGCAAGGTCGTTGTTTTCCCGGCGCCGTTGGAGCCGATCAGGGTGACGACTTTACCTTGCGGAACCTCGATTGAAATACCGTGCAGCACTTCTACTTTGCCATAGGCGGCATGCAAATTCTTTACCTGTAACATATATTGAACCTCTTAGGCTGCATCGGCGTTGCCGCCAAGGTAGGCTTCGATTACCTTGGGGTCGGACTGTACTGCGGCAGGCTTGCCCTCGGCGATCTTCTGACCGAAATCCAGTACCGTGACGGTGTCTGAAATACCCATCACCACGTCCATGTGGTGTTCGATGAGAATGACGGTAATGCCATGGTCGCGGATCTTCTGGATCATGCCGACCAGTTCCTTGATATCAGGCGCGGTCAGACCGGCGGCTGGTTCATCCAGCAGCAACAGGCTCGGATTCAGGCCCAGCGCGCGCGCAATTTCCAGCAGGCGCTGTTTGCCATAGGGCAGGTTGCGTGCTTCCTCATTGGCCAGATCAGCCAGGCCCACGAATTGCAGCAAGCTTGCGGCACGCAGACGCGCCTCGCGCTTCTCCTTGAGGCAGCGCCGGGTGTGGAAGATGACGTCAAACGTATTGCTGCGATAGGTATGGTGCAGCCCTACCAGCACGTTTTCAATGGCGGTCATTTCACCGAATAGCTGCACGTTCTGGAAGGTGCGCGCGATACCCTCGCCGGCAATGGAAGCAGGTGCGGTGCCGGAGATGATCTTGCCGTTGAATTCGATCTCGCCTGCAGTCGGTGTGTAGATGCCGGTGAGCACGTTCATCATCGTGCTTTTGCCTGAACCGTTCGGACCGATCAGGCCGTGTACAGTGCCCTTGGCAATATTCAACTGCACTTCATTGAGGGCCTTCAAACCGCCAAATTGCATCACGACATTGCGCGCTTCCAGCAAATTGCCGTTGGCGGTGACTGCGCGATCCGGCACCGACCAGACATGCTGGGAATCGCCCTGGTCGGTGATGATTTCATGCCGATGTACCCATTGTGGCCGAAATTTCTGCACGATATTGCGCAGAAATCCCATGATGCCGTCCGGCAGGTAATAGACCACGAACAGGATCATCGCGCCGAAAATGGTCAGCCGGTAGTCGGTGATGTTGTCGATCCAGTAACCGAAAGCGGCGAGACCGAGCGTAAATAACAGGGGAATGGCCACCTGTTGCGGGGTGCGCTTTTTGGTGATCACCGTGTAAACCGAATAAAGCACGGCCACCGCCGCCATCCCCACTGCAATTTTTCGGAACAGATCAATATCACCCAAAACATTGGGCAGCAAGACGATAATGATGGCCCCCAGGATCGGGCCGGAACGGGTTTTGCGGCCGCCCATGATCACCGCCAGCAGGAACAGAATGGTGAGTTCGAAGCTGTAGGTATTGGGCGAAATATATTCTTCCGAGTAGGTGAACAGGCTCCCCGCGAGTCCTGCCAGCGCGGCACTGAACACAAAGGCATACACCTTGTAGGCATATACGCTTACCCCCATGCAGTTGGAAGCCACCGGACTGTCGCGCAGCGCCTCGAAAGCGCGTCCAAGATAGGATTTGACGATACGGTGGACCACCACGAGGGTCACCAGCAACGCGACCAGAACGATATAGTAGTAGTCGGAGCCGGTGACCTGATGTCCGAAAAACACCGGTTTGCGCAATGAAATCCCGAGCGGACCGTTGGTGAGAAAATCCATCTCGTTGATCAGTATCTGCACGATGGTGCCAAACGCCAGCGTCACCATGGCCAGATACGGGCCGGTTACACGTAGCGCCGGTAGCGCCAGGATGGCGCCGAACAACGCGGTGACAACGATGCTCGCCGGTACCGCGAGCAAAAATGGCACGCCGAGCTGGAAGTTCAGCACGCCAGCCGTGTAGGAGCCAATCCCGAATAGCGCGGCATGGCCGAGCGAGACCTCGCCCACATAACCTACGACGATGTCGAGACCAAGCAGCAGGATTGCATAGATACCGATGACCACCATCAGGTGGATGTAATAAGGATTGGTCCAGATCAAAGGCAACACCGCAAGCGCGGCGATTGCCAGAATGAGAGAGATTTTTTTGATGGCGCCCATGTTATACCTTGTTGATAACGGTTTTACCGAACAGGCCGGCGGGCTTGATTGCGAGCACCAGCAATAGCAGTACCAGACCAGGAACGTCTTTGTAACCCGTGGAGAGATAGAAGCCGGTGGTGGTTTCTGCGATACCCAGTAACAGGCCGCCGACGATCACGCCCATGCCGCTGTTGAGACCGCCGATAATTGCGACCGAGAAAGCTTTCAGTCCAAGCACCACGCCCATGGTGGCGCCAGTGAGTGTCAACGGGGCGATCAGTACGCCTGCGAAAGCGGCAGTCATTGAGCTCAGGGCGTAGGAGAAAGTGATCACCAGGCGGGTATTGATACCCATCAGCCCAGCGGCGTCGCGGTCATTGGAAGTTGCCACGACCGCCTTGCCATAGATGGATTTGCGATTGAATATTTCCACGGCCAGCATCATGCCGAGGGCGCCAATCACTACGACGATTTCCATAGGCAGCACATGGATGCCATGGAAAGTGAGGGGGGATTCGGGGAGCGGGGAAGGAAACTTGAGATCGTCGCGACCCCAGATGTTTTCTGCCACGTTTTTGAAAATGGTGGCCAGGGCAATCGTGCCCATGATCCAGCCGAATTCGGATTTGTTCTTGAGCGCGGGCCGCACGGCGATGCGTTCTACCACGACTCCCTGCAGTGCGCCGAAAATCAGTACCAACGGGATCATCAGCCAGTAATTCATATGGCCAACCAGAGTCAGGCCGACCAAGGCGCCCAGCATCAGCGCTTCGCCTTGACCGAAGTTAAGGGTGCGAGAAGTGGCAAATGTCAGTTGATAACCAAAGGCAATCACGGCGTAAATCATGCCGAGCGAGATGCCGCTTACAATCAGTTGCGCGAGGATTTGCATGGGAGCTTTCCATCTAAAATGAGCCGGGGATGGATCCCCGGCTCCGGTGCTTGCTACGGTTCAAGCTGGTTGCGGATTACTTTTTGGGATGTGCCTTTGCCGCCGGTGCAGCCAGGTCGGCATCGTAGGCGTAAACCACGCGTCCATTCCTGACTTCACCCATGACCGTCATGTTCATGGTGATGGCTTCATGATTGTCGTGGGTGTAAGGATGGTTATAGGTCGTGATCACACCCACCACCGGGGTACGCAGATTTTCCAACGCCGCGCGGATTTTTGGCCCGTCGGTGCTGCCGGCCTGCTTGATGGCGGCTGCCAGAAGGTACATAGAATCGTAACCCTGTGCAGCGGAGACCGGGGAAGGAATGCGATCGACTTTATAAGCCTGCTGATAGGCGGTAATAAATGCCTTGCGTTTCGGTGTATTGGGTTCCTGGATGAAGGTTTGCGGCATACGGGCACCTTCTCCGTTCTTGCCGGCATTGTCGATGAAGTTGCCCATTGACAGTGTCCAGCTGCCGATCATGGGCACTTTCCATCCCAGTTTTTCCATGCCGTTGGCGATTTGCGCCAGTTCAGGTCCGATGCCGTAAGTCAGGATCGCTTGGGCTCCGGCTGCCTTGGCCTTGAGCAGCTGGGCGGTCATGTCCACGTCCTTGATATTGAATTTTTCTTCTGCAACCGGCTTGATGCCTTTCGCCGCCAGTGCTTTTTCCAGGTCTTCGCGACCCAGCTGGCCGTAGTTGGTCGAGTCAGCGAGGATGGCTACCTTGGTGAATTTGCGCTTTACGATCGCGTCGTTGACGATCAATGCGGACTGGATGGTGTCGTTTGCGGAAGTGCGGAATACGTAGTTGTCAGGATATTGCGGGGGCAGGAACTGTTTGGTAACGATAGAACCGGTAGCGACGTTGTTGATCACCGGGATCTTCGCTTCTTGGTAGAAGCGCTGTGCTGCCAGCGATACGCCGGTATTAATGAATCCCAGTGCTGCAACCACATGTTCCCGGTTGATCAGTTCCTGGGTGACCTGAATGCCGCGGCTGTTATCCGCCTGGTCGTCACGCTCAATCAACTCGATCTGGCGACCCAGGATGCCGCCGCTGCGATTGATTTCAGCCGCCGCCAATTTCACACCGTCACGCATGCTGACGCCCATCGGTGCGGAACCGCCGGTGAAGGGGCCGGAAACGCCAATCTTGATTGGTTCCGCAGCAATTGCTGCGGAGGAGGCGCACAGCGCAAGCGCTGCTACCAATGTCTTAAGGCTATTTTTCATATACTGCTCCATGGGTCGTGGTTGTAATGTCAAACCGCGTGGCGGATTGACGGCAGGTTCCATGCCACTGAAGGGCGGCGACGGAATTTCATATTATAAAACTCATTGCTGCACTGTGGGATACTTTAGCTGATTATTTTCCCGATTTCAAGAATTCGTATGAATGCGGAATTAACCAAGTCATTGATAATATTATTTAATTCTAATGTTTGCATTCTCATTTATCGGGTTCTATGCATTCACCAAAATAATTAATACCCGATAAGGACCATGCGCTCCCAGCGTAACGGTCTGTTCGATGTCGGCCGTTCGCGAAGGCCCGGAAATGAAATTGACCGCGCGCGGTGGAGCTTTGTGTTCTTTACGCAGCAGATCCCAGGCATCTTCCATTGAGGCCACAATTCGCCGGGTATTCAGGATGGCAATATGGGTTTCCGGCAACAGGCTGTTGCTGGGCGGCGTTTCCGGCCCGGACAGCATCATCAGCGTGCCGGTTTCAGCAATCGCGCAAAATGTGCCGGTGATGCCCACCATATCCTGACTATTTGCTCCCCGCACTGCAATCTCCAGATTGGCTTCACCCCACGCCAGGCTGCCGATGGCCGGCCAACATGCCCCGCGGGGCGGTAGTCCCCGCTCTGCCAGGTAATGTGCTACCAGTGTAGGGATTTCTCCAGGGTGAGCGGCTTCGAATACATCGCTGGATAACTGTAAGGCTCGCTCCCTGAAATGTGTGATTAGATTATCCCGTAGCGCGGGTGCCGGCCCGCGGGGATGTCCGGCCAGATAGGCATCGATTTCAGCATCAGGATTGCTGAGTGTGGCGCCAATCCGGGCAAGGATCCGCTCGCGCGCGCTCAAGAGAGCTTCCTTTTGAGATAAAGTTCCCGGAAAGTTTTTCCTTGCGGCGCAGGCATGTCCCGGCCGGTAGTCCAGCCGGATGCGCCGGGTAGATGATGCAACATGCGTCCCTTGCCGCCGGCGAAATGCAAAATACGAACGATGATTTGAGTAACCATGGCATAGACCGCAGGACGACGAGCCATCCATCCCCATAGCTTCAAAGCCGATTTTTCCTGCCACGATTTCAGGCCAAGCGCCATCTGCTTTTCGCGTAACTGGCGCAATAGATCCGGCAGGGGAATTTTTACCGGACATACCACTCCGCAAGCGCCGCACAGCGTAGAAGCATTGGGCAGGTCTGGCGCATTCTCCAAACCCACGAGGGTCGGAGTCAAAATCGAGCCCATCGGTCCGGGGTATACCCAGCCGTAGGCATGGCCTCCGATGTTCTGATACACAGGGCAGTGATTCATGCACGCGCCACAACGAATACAGCGCAGCATGCTTTGCATTTCGCCGCCGAGCAGGCTGCTGCGGCCGTTGTCGACCAGGATAATGTGAAAATGTTCGGGGCCGTCATGATCGGCAGCGCCCTTTGTGCCGGTGAGCATCGACACATAGTTGGTGATGGACTGGCCGGTGGCGGAACGCGGCAACAGACGCAGCAGGGTGGTAACGTCTTCCAGAGTCGGGACCACCTTTTCGATGCCGGTAATGGCGACATGCACCCGCGGCAGTGTTGTGACCAGGCGGCCATTGCCTTCATTGGTAACTATCAGCGCCGACCCGGTTTCGGCGATCAGAAAATTGGCCCCCGAGATGCCCATGTCAGCCGCAAGAAATGCAGGACGCAAAATTTCCCGGGCTTCGCGGCATAACTCGGGAATGCCGGTTTTGCGCGGTAGCTGGTGCTTCTCCGCGAACAGGTCGGCGATATCCTCCTTGTTTTTGTGCACCACGGGCGCAACGATATGAGAGGGTGCTTCGTGCGCAAGTTGAAGAATATATTCACCCAGGTCGGTCTCAACCACCTCGATGCCTGCGCCTTCCAATGCTTCATTCAAGCCGCACTCTTCGCTCACCATCGATTTGGATTTGGCGACCCTGCGAACGTTATGCAGGGTGGCAATTTCAGTAACGATGCGATTGACATCTGCATCGCTTTCAGCCCAGTGAACGAGGGTGCCGCGGGCAATGGCCTGTTGTTCGAAATGGAGCAGCCACTGATCCAGATTCATCAGTACGCGATCGCGGATTGCGGCCGCTGCGGTGCGGGTCTCCTCGAAATCGGCAATTTCGCCGATGACCGCGGCACGCCCCTCAACAAAGCGGGTTTGCAGGCGCGACAGGGCATTCTGCAGTTTTTCGTCATTGAGTTTTTCTGTGACCGAGCGTTTGAAATGGATGGAAGACACTTGCATCAATCGTCCTCCTCATTGCCCGCCAGAACTTCCGCGATATGCAGCACCTGCGTCGCATGATTACCGCGACGGCGCAGGCGTCCCTCTATGTTGAGCAGGCAGCCGAGATCGCCTGCGACTATGGCGTCAACGCCGGCAGCCTCGATGTGGCGGCATTTGTTGTCCGCCATGCGTGTGGATAATTCTCCGAATTTAACTGCAAATGCTCCGCCAAAACCGCAGCAAGTGGCGGCTTCCACCATTTCCTTTACGGTTACGCCGGGCATTGTTGCCAACAAGGCGCGAGGCTGATCCCGTATGCCTAATTCTCGCAGCCCGGAACATGAATCGTGATAAGTGAGTGTGCCTGTAAAGTGGTCGGGGACTGCATCGAACTTGACCACATTCACCAGAAAATCGGCCAGTTCGTAGGTGCGCTGGCCGAGCCGGGAAATTCTATTCAGGATGGTGGGGTCATCGCGAAACAGGTCGGGGTAATGCACCCGGATCATGCCTGCGCAGGAGCCGGAAGGCGCCACAACATAATCGCAGGCCTCGAATTCGTCGAGCAATTTTAGCGCCAGCGCTTTGGCGGTTTCCCTGTCGCCGGAGTTGTAGCCGGGCTGGCCGCAACAGGTTTGATTTTCTGGTACGACGACCTGGCACCCAGCAGCCTCCAGCAATCTGAGGCTGGCAAAACCAATGCGAGGACGCATCGCATCAACCAGGCAGGTTACAAATAAACCCACTCGCATTACTTCATCTCCTGGATCAATAGCAGTCAAGACAAATACCTGTCAGGCCGCTCCCTCAAGGCATAAGCAGGTGCTGCTATGCTGCCGAGAAAATATTTTGCATAATGATCCTATGTTTCATATGCTGCAACTGCGCTGCAACAATAATCAAAATTAGGAGGGAAAAGCAATTGAGTAAGGATGAACCCAAATCATCGATTCAAGTCATTGACCGCATGATGAAATTATTAAACGTATTGGCTGATCATGTCGAACCCCTGGGCCTGAAGCAGTTGGCAGCACAGACCAGCCTGCATCCCTCAAGCGCGCATCGTATCCTGGGTGTAATGGTAGAAAAGGGCCTGGTAGAGCGGGTTGAACCAGGTAGCTACCAACTCGGTATCAAGTTGCTTGAGCTGGGAAATCTGGTCAAGGCACGTATCAATGTGCGTCAGGTGGCATTGCCTTTCATGCAAAAACTGCGCGACGAACTGGACGAGACGGTGAATTTGACATTGCGCCAGGGCGACGAAATTGTCTATGTCGAACGCGTGACCGCGGCCAAGTCAATGATGCGCGTCGTGCAGGTGGTTGGGACGCGCGCGCCGCTGCATATTACTGCGGTCGGCAAAATATTTCTTGCCCAGGATGGCCTGCAAAGCTGCGAGGAATATGCGCTGCGTAGCGGCATGCCGGCTTTTACCAAGGATACGATTACCACGCTAGACAGACTTCGGGAGGAAGTTGACAAGGCCAGGCGTGCGGGATTCGCTATTGATAAGGAAGAGGCAGAAAAAGGGGTCTGCTGTATCGGAGCCGGAATTTGCGACTCCTCAGGAAAGCTGGTCGCCGGGTTGTCTATTTCCGCACCCGCAGATCGAATCAACTACAAATGGTCCGGAAGGGTAAAGGGAATTGCTGACGAAATTTCCAGGGCCATGGGCTACCTCGGATAGGCAGTAAGCATCCAGGCTCTTCAGGAAACAGGCCTAGACATAATCTGCAACAAATCCGATAAACTGATGGTGTTCGAAGCACGTCAACCACGGGAGCACTTGGGGGCAAGCTTTGCAGGAAACTTTTTATCGGCCTGACAGTGAAGTGCTGCGTACCACGCGAACCTTGCCTGCGGCCATTTACAATCTCGCGCATACGCTGCTGGTGCAAAGTCAGACCGGGTGTGTATTTGTCCCGATTCGGACCATGCAATATATGGCAGTGCTCGATGCGGCAGAATGGATTTTTGTGGATCGGGAGCGACCCGGTTTGATTGAACTGGCCTGGCAATCTTTTCATCCCGGTAGCCGGACTAATTTAGATGACCCCGTGCCGTTCGATCTGGTGTACTACGATGAACGCGCCGCGCTTACTATGCAGCGGTTGATCCCGGAATTTTACAAGGCTTTGGTGCTGCTATCCGAACGTCGGGTAACCGGCTCCCCCCCGGCAAAAATTCTCAGTTTTTCGCGTAAGCACTAGAAGGGTGCCGCTGGAACCTGCCATCGAGTTTGAACGCGACCGTAGTGGGTGCCTGGTGTTCCAGCCAGGTTTTAATGCGCTCAGCGTCGGCAACCCGCGCATATTTCCCCGCATCCAGCAAAACAATAATAACTTCTTTTCGGGCGATTTTTGCCTGCATCACCAGGCAATGTCCTGCTTCATTGATAAAGCCCGTCTTGGACAGTCCTATACTCCAGTTTTCATTGCGTACCAGACGGTTGGTGTTATGAAATTCGACACGTCTCACGATATGTCGCCATTCTTTTTTGTGCCTGTGCTTTACACGTACCACCGCTGGTCGACTGATTTCATAGCTGCCTGTGGTGGTGATGTCGCGTATTTGCGGGTAATGAGCGGCCGCTTCCACCATTTTAGCCAAGTCCTCAGCTGTGGAACGGTTATTGCTCGATAAGCCCGTAGGATCTTCAAATGTGGTGTGTCGCATATTGAGCGCGCGTGCTTTGTTGTTCATGGCATTGATAAAAAGCCGGATTCCGCCGGGATAATTTCGCGCCAGTGCATAAGCTGCACGGTTTTCAGAAGCAATCAGAGCGAGATGGAGAAGTTCTCCGCGGCTAAGTGTGGTACCGACAGCCAGGCGTGAACTGCTGTGACGTAAATAGTCCACATCTTGCGGGCTGATGGTGATGTCTTCGTCCATGGGCTGGTGCGCGTCCAGAATTACCATGGCGGTCATCAGCTTGGTAATCGAAGCAATAGGGGTCTGGATATCAATATTTTTTTGATACAAAGCTTGTCCGTTATCCTGATCCAGTACCAAAACGGATAGCGAGCTGAGTTGTGGCTCATTCAGAGGCAGATTGGATACTGCCTCGATATTGCTTTCCTTGCTGCTGAGGTGATGGGGGCTACGGGGATCGGCATGCGCGACCGATATAGTGAGTGAAGCGATCAGAAGAGTAAATAACTTGGTATTCATGATGTATTGGTGAGGGGCGCGTGGAATGGAATGTATCAAAAAAAGCGGCACTTGACGCGATAACTTTAGATTTATTTTAACTATCAGGCGGGGTATCCAGAAAGTCCTGATTTTCATTGACATAAATGATGATTTCAAATTATAAAGAAAGACATGGGAGCTGGTCTGCATAAAATGCTCGAAAAAATAGACATAACTGCGCTCCCATCGCTCCCGCATTTATTGCTAAAGCTACTGGCTATTTGCGATCAGGAGGATGTGACCATAGGGGATCTTGCCGCGTTGTTACGGCAAGATGCGGTATTGAGCGCGAAGGTGATTGCTTCTGCCAGCTCGCGTATTTCCATGGTGTCGACCCGACAGAGTTTACTGCTATCTGCATTGCAGACGCTGGGAGTTGAAGAAGTACGGGGAATTGCCTTGAATTCGGCGTTGATCAGCGCTACCGTCAGATCGGCAGCGGACTGGTATGAAATCAGGCAGCTATGGCGGCATGCATTGATCACTGCGCAAATGGCACAAGCACTGGCGGTCAAAACAGCTTATGCGGATAGCGAGGAAGCTTATCTGGCGGGTCTATTGCACGATATTGGGCGCAATGCATTATGGATAGGCTATCCGGCCGATTATATCGAGGTACAGGCCAACTCGCAGGATGAGGGTGTGCTGATGGCACGAGAGTCTCGCTTGCTGGGTGTTAACCATGCAGAGGTGGGCGGCGCCATTGTGCGTAGCTGGGGCATGCGCTCGTTCCTTGCGGACGCGATACGTTATCACCATGAGACAGCGACTCGACTCACCAACGCGCACCCGTTGTTGCGGATTGTGAGTGTAGCTCAGCACCTCACCGAACTGGACGAGAACAAACCGCATGATGCGCAAATGTTGAGCTTGTTGAATCTCTCTCCCGCCGATGCACAGGCAGTTGCCCAGCTTGCTCATGTGCGTTTGCATGAGGCAGAACACAGCCTCGGGTTGAATTCCGAGCCGGTGGCGGAATTGGCAGGTAACGCCACGCGCACAGAAGAAGGCGAGCGCCGGCGCCACCGGGCTGATCCTGGTCGAGTAAGTCCGTCGGCTCAGGAAGTGGCTGACCAGCGAGTTCGCGAGAAATTGGCAGAGCGCGTACGTGATATGGTGATGTTCGATACACTGAAAAACGGCATGTTTGCGGCGGTTGACAATGCGGCTTGGCGCGGTGCGCTTAACCACAGTCTGCAGGCGGCATTTGGATTGAAGGATGTGATGCTGTTTCTGCCGCAAGGACGGGATGGCATGTTGCGGGGCGTGGGTGAGGCTGCCGAAGGCCTGGCCAGTCAAATACTTATTCCGCCCGATGATCCATACAGCATGCTGGCACTGACTCTGCGCCAGGGCCAGCCTGCACACAGTCTGCAGCCCGATGCAACGGCATTGACGGTGCTGGATGAGCAAGTAATAGGCTTGACGGGGAAAAGCGGCATGTTGTGTCTGCCGCTTCTGGATACGGGCGTGCCCATGGGATTAGTGGTATGCGGAATAGATCAGGCAGATGTTGCCTTGCTGGACGAACGTTTGCCTCTGCTGACGCGCTTTATACGGCAGGCTGCGCGGGCGCTACGCCAAAAACAGGCTGTAAAGGCCGCATCGGCACCGCGTAACGAGCAGGCAAGAAAAATAATGCATGAGGTCAATAATCCGCTCAATATTGTCAAAAATTATCTGCGCATTTTGGGAGCCAAGCTCCCCCAGGATGACCCGGCGCAGGGTGACCTGAAAATCATTACTGACGAAATTGATCGCGTCGGTAGCCTGCTTAAAGGATTGCTGGGCGGGCAGGCAAACGGCAACAAGGCAGTAGCCGCAGTGGTGGATATAAACCGGTTGGTGCTCGAAGTGGTGGGCTTGCTCAAACCAACATTGCTTACCCCAGGGCGGGTACAGGTGGAAACCTTGCTTGCGGCCGATCTCCCGGAGTTGCTTAGCGATGCCGGTCAAATCAAGCAGATACTGCACAATTTGATTAAAAATGCGGCAGAAGCAATGTCCGAAGGCGGCAAGCTGCACCTTGCGACAAGCCGGTTGCAACAAGGCCCGGACATGTGGGTTGAACTGCGTATTGAAGACAGCGGTTCCGGTATCCCGGATGCAATCCGCACCCAATTATTCCGTCCGCTGACGACTACCAAGGATGGCGATCACGCAGGCCTTGGGTTGTCCATCGTTCACGGTTTGGTGAAAGGTCTTGGCGGTGTAATCGAGTGTGAGGCGCAACCCGTCGGAACCGCATTCATTGTGCGTCTTCCGGCCAACGGCAAGCGCCATTAGTCTTTAGCGAGGATACTCATGCTGGCAGAATTAAAGAAGCGCATTATTGATGGCCAGGTGCACGAGGTATTCAGTGTGCCGCGCATCCTTGTAGTGGATGACGAGCCATTGCTACGCGACAGTCTGCGCGATATTTTGCTGCAAAACGGATATGAAGCCAGTGCGGCGCGCAATGGTCGCGATGCGCTGGTGCAGATTGCACGTCAGCACTTTGACGCAATTCTGCTGGACCTGTTCATGCCTGATATTCATGGCACCGAGGTATTGGATTTCATCGCCAAGCGGGGTCTGGATACGCCGGTGATTGTGGTGAGTGGCGACGACTCGGTGGATTCGGTGATCAACGCGTTGCGCGGAGGAGCCCAGGACTTCTTGCGCAAGCCATACCAGCCCGATGAAATGCTCAAGCGTGTTGGAAATGTCATCCAGCGCCGCCGGCTGGAACTGGAAAACCGATCCGTGCTGCAGCAGATGGAGCAGTCGGAAAAATGGCATCGATTCCTGGTCAATAGCTCACCGGATTTTATCTATACCCTGGATTGTGAAGGTCGTTTTACCTTCGTCAATGACCGTGTTGAATCTCTGCTGGGCTACAAGCACGACGAGTTGCTCGGTCAGCATTACACTGCCGTGGTCTTCGACGACGATTTTAATCAGGCGCAGTATGTGTTTAATGAACGCCGCACTGGAAAACGTGCCTCACGCTATGTTGAGCTGCGCTTGAAATGCAAGGACTGCTCACGCTCCAATGGGTCTGAAGGCCGGATTCTGGTGGTGGAACTCAACGCGATTGGCATGTACGAGCAGCCAGATAACAAATTTGCATCGCGCTACCTGGGCACCTACGGCGTGGCGAAGGATATCAGCGAGCGTAAAAAAGCCGAAGAAACGATTCATTATCAAGCGTACCACGATCTGCTGACTGGCCTCCCCAATCGTGTGCTATTCAAGGATCGTCTCAATCTTGCCATTGCCCAGGCGCGCCGCAATAGCGAGATGTTCGCGGTGATGTGTCTGGACATGGACCATTTCAAGGTGGTCAATGATACGCTGGGCCATGTTGTTGGCGACGAATTGCTGCTTGCGGTGACCGCACGCCTGCACGGATGTTTGCGAGAAGGCGATACGCTGGCGCGCATGGGTGGGGATGAATTCTGCCTGCTGTTGCCACAAATCAGTGGTATCGAAGTGGTAGGAAACATTGCGGAAAAGGTGACTGTTGCGTTGAGCAAGCCATTCCATATTGACCATCGGGAATTGTTCGCAACAGTAAGCATCGGCGTATCGCTCTATCCCGCTGACGGTGAAACGGGCGACAGTCTCATCAAGCATGCCGACATTGCACTGTATCATGCCAAAACCTGTGGCCGCGACAACTGCCAGTTATTCCATATGGGCATGAATGTGCCGCTCTCCAATCGCCTGTCACTGGAGAACGACTTGCGCCATGCCCTGGAACGCAACCAGCTGGTTGCGTACTATCAGCCGCAGGTTGACCTTAAACGCGGACACATCGTCGGGTTTGAGTGTTTGATACGCTGGCAACATCCAGTGCGTGGCTTGATCTCGCCGGCGGAATTTATTCCGCTAGCAGAAGAAACCGGCATGATTACTGCCATAGGAAAATGGATGCTGGATACCGCATGTCAGCAGCTTAAAGTTTGGAAAACACGGGAACTGCCGCCAGTGCGGCTGGCCATTAATATTTCGCCCAGGCAGATGGAGCAGCCTGACTTTGTCGAACACATTCTGGCTGCACTACACCAGCATGGCCTGGATCAGGGCATGCTGGAAGTGGAAATTACCGAAAACCTGATCATGAAAGACGTTGAGCGTACCGTTGAAAAGCTTAAACAGCTCAGCGCCAGCGGCATCAAGATTGCAATCGATGATTTTGGCACCGGTTACTCCTCGCTCAATTACCTGAAAAAATTTCCCATCCATACCATCAAAATTGACCAGTCATTTATCGCGGATATTGAGCGCGATGGTGATACCTCAATTGTCACCGCGATTATTGCCATGGCCAAGGGTTTGCATCTGAACTTGATAGCCGAAGGTGTGGAGACAGAAAACCAGCTCGCCTTTCTGCGCAGGATGGAGTGCGATGAAATACAAGGGTACCTGTTAAGCGAGCCACTCACCGCACAGGCTGCTACCACGATGCTGATAGAGAACATAACGCCACTGGCGATGTTTGCTGGAAGATAGATTTCGCGCCCAGCCGTCCGGCGCTGTGCGCCTAGGTTCTTCCTGGTCCCGAAGATCGGGCTGAATCCCTGATTTAAGATTTCCCCCTGTACCTGACGTCCGCCGGGTATCCCTCTCGTCCAATTTGCAGAATCCGGCAAATGGATTCACTGAAGCTTGGGTATTTATCCAGCCCGAGTTGCAGGCCTCCGTATTGAAATTTCCTTCGGCATATATAACCTGGCCGCAGATTCGGCCAGGCTGAACATTTGCCCTGTTTCGGTAATAACTGAAGCTTGCGTCGGCACATATTCAGTGCGTTCTATACCAGTGAGCACGATTCCAGTGCCAGATAAATTCCCCCGGTTATAAATTGCGGAGCGATATAACTTCATAGATATCAATATGATGGCATGTATTGCATAAGCCTGAATACGCTGGCATGCGGTTTGCTTTATCTCGTCTTGTCATAACAAGTAAACATATGCACGGAGTGGTTGATCAATGGAACCGAAAAAAGAAACCGTACTGTCACTGTCGCCTGTACCGCTGTATACGCAGATCAAGGAAATACTCAGGAACCGCATTCTGGATGGGACCTACAAGGCCCATGAACAAATGCCGTCGGAAAGCGAATTGACGCGCTCTTTTGAGGTAAGCCGAATTACCGTGCGACAGGCCTTGGGTGACCTGCAGAAAGAAGGGCTGATTTTCAAAATACACGGCAAGGGCACCTATGTATCGCAACCCAAGGCATTCCAGAATCTCGGAAAGCTGCAAGGGTTTGGTGAAGCAATGGCCAGTATGGGTTATGAAACCTTCTCGCAGGTGATCAGTTTCAAGATCGTTCCTGCCGACAAAACCGTAGCGCTGAAACTGGGTCTGGGCGAGAACGAAATGGTGTCCGAGATCCGCCGTGTGCGTTACCTGAACCGCGCCCCCATTTCGCTGGACGTGACCTATCTGCCGAAATCAATCGGCGAACGGCTGATCAAGGAAGACCTCGCGCACCGCGACATCTTTCTGATTCTGGAAAATGACTACGGTTATTCGCTGGGCCAGGCAGAACTGCAGATCGAGGCCATGCTGGCAGACGAATCATTGGGCAGGCTGATTCATTTGCAGGAAGGATCACCGGTTTTGCGCATCGAGCGTCTGACATTTACCACCGACAACCAGCCGCTTGATTTCGAATATCTCTACTACCGCGGCGATGCCTTCCAATACCGGCTTCGCGTCGAACGCGGCCGCATTTAACGTCGATTCATTTAGAACAAGGAGAAGCATTCAATGAATACCATCGAAATGGAAGTGGATGTACTGGTGATAGGCGGCGGTACGGCTGGCCCGATGGCCGCGGCCAAAGCCAAGGAAAAGAACCCTGCATTACGCGTGCTGGTGATGGAAAAAGCCAACGTCAAACGCAGTGGCGCCATCTCCATGGGGATGGATGGGCTTAACAATGCGGTCATCCCGGGTCATGCCACACCCGAGCAGTATGTGAAGGAAATCACCGTCGCTAATGACGGTATCGTCAACCAGAAGACGGTAATGAAATACGCCACCAGCAGCTTTGACATGATTCAGGAACTGGATAGCTGGGGGGTGAAATTTGAAAAGGACGAGACCGGCGATTATGCGGTCAAGAAAGTCCATCACATCGGTACTTATGTTTTGCCCATGCCGGAAGGGCACAACATGAAAAAAGTGCTGTACCGGCAGCTGAAAAAGCGGCGCGTTGAAATCACCAACCGGCTGATGGCAACCCGTTTGCTGCTGGATGAAAATGGAGCGATTGCCGGCGCGATGGCAGTCGACAGCCGTACTGCCGATTTCTATGTGATCCGTTCGAAGACCGTCATTCTGGCAACCGGCGCAGCCGGGCGTCTGGGCATGCCCTCATCCGGTTATCTGTTCGGTACTTATGAAAACCCCACCAATGCGGGAGATGGCTACAGCCTGGCTTATCACGCTGGCGCCGAGCTTTCCGGTATCGAGTGCTTCCAGATCAATCCTTTGATCAAGGATTACAACGGCCCTTCCTGCGCTTATGTCACCGGTCCATTCGGTGGATACACCGCCAACGCAAACGGAGACCGTTTCATCGAGTGCGATTACTGGAGCGGCCAGATGATGATGGAGTTCTACAAGGAACTCGAAGGCGGCAACGGGCCAGTGTTCCTGAAAATGGATCATCTGGCCGAAGAAACCATTTCCACGATTGAAGAGATTCTGCATACCAATGAAAGACCGAGCCGTGGACGTTTTCACGAAGGACGCGGTCTCGACTATCGCACCGGCATGGTGGAAATGCATATCTCCGAGATTGGTCTGTGTAGCGGCCACAGTGGTTCAGGCGTGTGGGTCAACGAGCATGCTGAAACCACCGTGCCGGGCTTGTACGCTGCCGGTGACCTGGCTTGCGTGCCGCATAACTACATGCTGGGCGCGTTCGTTTACGGCAAGCTGGCCGGTGAAAGTGCAGCGGAATATTGTGCCAATCACGCGTTGCCGCCGGTCGATAACGCCCAGGTTGAAGAAGAGCGCAAGCGCGTATGGGGGCCGCTGGATGTGGTCGACGGACTGCCTCCCAGCCAGGTCGAATACAAATTGCGGCGCATGGTTAACGACTATCTGCAGCCACCTAAAGTCACCCGCAAGATGGAAATCGGGCTGCAGCGCTTCGCAGAAATCGAAGAGGATCTTACCCGGATGAGTGCAACGAATCCGCACGAATTGATGCGCGCAATGGAGATACACGCCATCCGCGATTGCGCCGAGATGGCCGCACAGGCATCGCTGTACCGCAAGGAAAGCCGCTGGGGTCTGTACCACTATCGAGTGGATTATCCGGAGAAAAACGACGCCGACTGGTTCGTGCATGTGCAGGTAAAGAAAGATGCCAACGGCAACATGAGTTGTTTCACGCGGCCGATCGAACCCTACATCGTTGCCCTCGACGAGGAAGAAAAGACCGCTTATCAAAAGCTTCGGATCGTCAAAGAACCCGCGGCCGCCTAAAGGAGAGATGCCATGACTTACGCCTTGAACCGAGTAACCGTGCCTGTCACGGTAGATGAAGAAAAATGCATTGCCGCCAAGGGCTGCACCGTATGCGTGGACGTATGCCCGCTCGACATACTGGCAATCGATCTTGCCAAAGGCACGGCCTACATGAAATTCGACGAGTGCTGGTATTGCATGCCCTGCGAGAAAGATTGTCCGACCGGGGCCGTGCATGTCGATATTCCCTATTTGTTGCGTTAAGCCTGGAGCCAGACCATGACCGCACTCAGTATCCAAGATGGACTATCAGCGCAGCTGAAGCAGCGCATGACCGACGCCGATCCGGAAATCAGACGCATTGCGCTGATGGATCTGGCCGATAGCGAAGACGAGGACTTGATCGTCCCGCTATTAATCGAAGCGCTACAGGACGTTGATGCCAATGTTCGGGCCGAGGCAGCAGCTGCTCTGGAAGGCTACGAGAGCGAAGCCGTGGTGACTGCGCTGATTGGCGTGCTGACGGATAGCGATCCGCAGGTTGGCGCAAATGCAGCGCTATCGCTAGGTGAACTGAAAGACTCAAGGCTCGGCGGAGTATTGCTGAACGCGCTGGATGCCTCATCAGGATATGCCAAGGCAGCGATTTTCCGGGCGCTGAAAGAACTCAAGGTGGCAGGTAGTTTGGAACCCGCCCTGGCAGCCATTGCCGATGCCGATGCCGATGTGCGGCAGGCGGCGGTCGGCGTGCTGGGTTATCTCAAAGATCCGCGCGCGCTGGCATCATTGTCCAGGGTGGCCACGCAGGATGCAGATTCAGAAGTGAGGCGCATCGCGGTGGGAGCACTCGGCTTTGCTCCGGCATTGGCTGTTGTGTTCCCTGCCTTGGCCGATGCCATGAATGATGAATCCTGGCAGGTGCGCGAGGAAGCCGTCATGACACTGGGCAAGTTGCGCGCGGAAAACGCGGTGCCGCAACTCATTGTCGCAATGCAGGACAGCTACTGGCAAGTCAGGATCAAGGCTGCACGCAGTCTCGGCAGGCTCAGGAGTCGTGCAGCTTTGCCCGCATTGTGCGAGGCACTGGTGCACCCGGTGAGCAATTTACGCAAGGAAGCCGCGGTCGCCCTGGGTGAAGTGGGTGATCCCGCAGCATTGCCCGCACTGGAAAAAGCGCTCGAAGACCCCGATCCGGATGTGCGTAAACTGGCCAAGCTGGCCATGACGCAGATAGCGCGCTGATCAAGCAGGCTGAAAGGAAAAACCATGACCTATATCGTTGCCGAACCCTGCATCCGTTGCAAGTTTACCGATTGTGTTGAGGTGTGCCCGGTGGATTGCTTCCATGAGGGACCCAATTTTCTGGTGATCAACGCAGCCGTGTGCATCGACTGTTCGCTGTGCGTGGATGAATGTCCTGCCGGTGCAATCTTCGCTGAAGAAGATTTGCCGCCGGAGTATGAAAAATACGTGGCCCTGAATGAAGAGCTGTCGCAAGTGTGGCCGGTCATCAGTGCCCGTGTGGATGCGCCTGCAGATGCGGATGAATGGATGGGTGTGCAGGAGAAATTTCAGTATCTGCAAACAGGTTGAAATGTGCACCGCATGAATGCAGTGCACGCCACTACAGGTCGCACGCATGAGGGGCATGGAACACAGTGGCAAGAGGATAAAGATTCAATAAAACAGGTTGTTATAAAAAATACTCGCTGGGTATGAAAGTTGCCTATTTAAATACATGTGTAACTTATTTTAAAAGGGGTACTTATTGTGATTACGCGGCTAACAAGTAATACAACCGGAAGAAAAGCATCATTATTTAAACTGCTGCTCGCAGCTGCGGCACTGGCGTCCTCGGCATTTTTAACGGTGGTGGCACATGCTGAAGACGTGACTCTCGGTATCGGTATCCAGAACACCACGACCAATACAGTCACTGCCGGAATAGTCATGGAGAAGCTGGGCTTGCTGGAAAAATACTTGCCGAAGACCGGCAAGTACAAGGATATCCATTTCAAGATCGATTGGCAGAACTTCACATCCGGTCCACCAGTCACCAACGGCATGATCGCGAACAAGTTGCAGATCGGGATGATGGGCGACTATCCGATGCTGGTGAATGGCGCCACTTTCCAGAACAGTAACGACACCAAGAGCGAACTGGTCGCGATTATTGCGTACAACAAGGATGGCGCAGGCAATGGCGTCGTCGTGCGCAAGGACTCGCCTTACTACCAGCTGTCCGACCTGAAGGGCAAGAGCATATCCGTGCCGTTCGGTTCCGCTGCCCATGGCATGCTGTTGAAGGCGATGGAGGACAGGGGGTGGAAGGATGATTTCTGGAAGCTGTCGAATCAGAGCCCGGAAGTCGGTACGACCAATTTGCAGGAGGGCAAGATCGATGCGCATGCGGACTTCGTGCCATTCGCTGAGTTGCTTCCCTACCGTGGCTTTGCGCGCAAAATCTTCGACGGCGTCGAGACCAAGGTACCGACCATGCACGGCATCGTGGTGCGCAAGGATTTTGCGGACAAATACCCGGAAGTCGTCGTCGCCTATCTGAAAGCGCTGCTGGATGCGAATGACTGGGTTCGCAAGAATCCAAAATTGGCCGCGGAAAAAATTCAGGACTGGACCAAGATCGAAAAAGAGGTTGTCTATATATTTCTTGGGCCAAGCGGTATCCACACGCTGGACCCGACCATCAAGCCGAAATGGATAGAAACCATCAAATACGACACCGGCGTGCTGCAGCGCATGGGGAAGGTAAAGCAATTCAATGCCGATGCCTGGGTTAACGAGGCCTATATCCGCGAAGCTTTCAAGGAAAAAGGCCTGGATTACGACAAGCAGAAGGCGAGCTTTGCCGGGTATGAAATTGGCGGCATGGATCCCCTGTGCAAGAAGCCGATCAAGGATCCCAGAGCGGGCGGCGAGGTGTGGATAGAAAATGGTGCCATTACCGCATATAGCTCTCCGGACTGCACCTTGGCTGCGGTAAAGAAAGCCTCATCCGAAGGCAAGAAGATAGATGTGGTTTACCTGTTCGACAAGACGTACGGCATCAAGCTGTTCGCCGACAAGGCGTTCTATGCCCTCGATGCCAAACAGCCAAAACACCCTTCCATCGTCCCGTTCCTGTTGAAAAATGATGCCGCTGCATACGCAGCCAAGCATGGGGGCAAGGTTGCGGATTATACCGAAGCGCTTGCAGCTGCAAGCGTGGGGAGGTAATGATGCGAACCGCAGAGCTGATTAACTATCACGAAGAGACAAACGATGCGGCAAGTGCGCCGGAGATGGCGGCAACGCCAGCTAATGACCAAGGCAAAGTGATTGCCGAGCAAACTGCTGGCCAGACCTCGCCAGGTCATGGAGTCTGGCAAAATCTGGCAGACAGTGCCGGACGCAATATCGGCTCCGCGGTGCTTGCACTGATCTCCATCGCACTGTTCATCGGAGCCTGGTACCTGGCCGTGAAATATCGGGTCGACTTCTATGTCCGGTTTACCAATATCCCGGCACCGCTGGATGTCTTCAAGGAGATGGTGGACCTGAGCAAAAACGACAGCTTCTACCAAAACATGCTGATCAGTTTGCGTAGAATCCTGCTGGGGTTTGGCATCGCTGTGGTTTTCGGCGTTGCTTTGGGGCTCGTCATCGGCCACTATAGGTTGGCCCGGCAACTCATGTCCCCGATCCTTGAAATACTCCGGCCGATTCCTGCCATTGCCTGGGTACCCATCGCCATCATGTTGTGGCCAACCAACGAGGGCAGCATCGTCTTCATCACTTTTCTCGGGTCGTTTTTTCCGATCCTGCTGAGCACGGTGCACGGCGTGACGAGTGTCGATCCGGTGCTGATTCGCGCCGCACGCAGTCTTGGCGCGAAAGAGCCCGCATTGTTGCGGCAGGTCATCTTGCCGGCCGCGCTGCCGCAAATCTTCAACGGCTTGTCGGTAGGCATGGGTGTGGCCTGGGTTTCATTAATCGCCGCAGAAATGATTTCCGGTCAATACGGGATCGGTTATTTCACTTGGGAAGCTTATTCCCTGATCCAGTATTCAGACATCGTCATCGGCATGATCGTCATTGGATTCCTGGGCCTGGCCTGCAGCACGGCAATACGCTGGATCGGGCGTATGAGCATGCCCTGGGCTAACCAGAACGGAGGGAGCAAGGCATGACCGCAGATAAAGGCAACGTGGAAATCAGGAATCTGGACGTCCGCTTCGGTTCGGGTGCAAATGTGGTCGATGCCGTCAATGAGGTCAGCATTGATGTGAAACCGGGTGAATTTGTCTCCATACTCGGCCCATCCGGCTGCGGAAAATCAACGCTGCTGAATGTCGTGGCGGGTTTCGTCAAACGTACGGGAGGCAGCGTACTGGTCGATGGAGTGGATGTACGCGGGCCCGGCGCCGAGCGTGGCATGGTATTCCAGCAATACTCGCTGTTTCCCTGGATGACGGTACGCAGGAACGTGGAGTTCGGTCTGAAAATGCAGGGCCGCCAAAGAAGTGAACGGGAAACAGCGGCCCGAACCCTGCTAGGCCTGGCGGGTCTGCTCGCGTTCGAAAATCATTACCCGGATCAGTTGTCGGGGGGGATGAAGCAGCGCGTCGGCATCGTCCGCGCGCTGGCAACCAGCCCTCAGGTACTGCTGATGGACGAGCCTTTCGGTGCGCTGGATGCACAGACGCGCGTCGTGATGCAGCAAATCCTGACCAACATGTGGCAACGCTTCCGGCTTTCAGTGCTGTTCATCACGCACGATATTGACGAATCCATTTTCCTCTCCGACAAAGTCTACGTGATGACCGCGAGACCCGGCCGCATCAAGGCGGAAATCGAAGTGCCGCTGCCGCGGCCACGTGTCGCGGAAATGACCACGTCAAACGAATTTCTCCTGCTGAAACGGCAGCTGCATGAGCTTATTCGCGAAGAAAGTTTCAAGGCCATGGGTGGCGACCTCAAAGAGGGGATGGGCGGGTTCGGTATGGAAGTAGGGCCGCAAGGCGTGGCCGAACTGATTTAGCCACGCAGCAGGAGCAGGCAATCGTGCCTGGCTTGCTGCATGAGAACTTGTAATTACATGTCTTGTCGTGGTGAGCGATTGATCCGTATGCAGGCGAAACAGATGCCTGCCTGAAAGAATATAGATTGTTTCAAGAAGGAACAGAGATGACATCATTCGAATTGAAGTTACCCGGATTCAAGTACGCAGACATCTACGAAGCGGAGCGCCTGCCGGTACTGGATGAACTGTTTTTGGGCTTTCTGACGCAACGCGACAGCCAGCTGGCAGCGCAATTTCTGGCATATAGAAACGGAGCTGAGATCAGTGCCGTAGCAGAGTCAGGATTGCTCATCGACGCAGGCCGGTGTCTGGAAGATTTTCTGGTGGGCGCATTTGGCGTTGAAACGGCACGTAACGGATTAAGGCGGCAGCAGCTACTTGACGAGCCGGTTCATGCGTTCAAGGAAAAATTCATCAAGCCGCGCGTGCGCCGCAAGCGCGCCGCGACCCGCTCATTTGAAATGCTGAATGACCTGCTGCAACAGAAGCTGTACACGCAGGACACAACCGATCAGGAACTGGCCGTTGCCAGACTGTGGGTATTGGCTGCAGAGTCCGGTGCCAACGATACCCTGAGTCTGCTGGAAGAATGGGCTTATGCCGCCTACAACACCCCGGAAGGCAAGGCGAGCGTGGCCGGATGGGTCAGCTTCAAACTGCCGCAGAAAATCGAATACATGAAACTGGTGCCGACGATACCTGTGGAGAACGATGCGGCAGGACGCGTAGGCGGTCTTGCGGAACGGCAGCGGCGCCGTGACGGTTTCGGGTTGACGGACCCGCGCTTCAATCTGCGCGAAACCATGGATCATGTGCATTACTGCGTTTACTGCCATGACCATGAAGGCGACTTTTGCTCCAAGGGATTTCCGGACAAGGAAAACGGCGGATTTCGCACCAATTCGCTGGGCGTGGAGCTCACCGGTTGCCCGCTCGAAGAGCGCATATCGGAAGCGCATACACTGAAGCTGGACGCCTATACGCTGGCCGCGCTGGCGGTCATCATGATCGACAATCCGCTGGTGCCTGCCACCGGCAACCGCATCTGCAACGACTGCATGAAGGGCTGTATTTATCAGAAGCAGGATCCGGTCGATATTCCTCAGATCGAGACGCGCATCCTGACTGACGTTCTGAACTGGCCCTGGGGATTCGAAATCTATTATTTGCTGACGCGCTGGAACCCGCTCAATCGGGCTCGTCCCTATGCGCTGCCGCATCATGGCACGCGCATTCTGTGTGTCGGTGCAGGACCGGCCGGCTTCAATCTGTCGCATCATCTGCTGCAATCAGGATTCGGCGTAGTGGCGATCGACGGTTTGAAAATCGAGCCGCTCGATGAAGCCTGGACTGGGGCGGGCGGGCGGGTTCCCACTCCCATCAAACACGTAAGCGACCTGAATGAACCTCTGGATGAACGCGTGATGAGCGGATTCGGTGGTGTGGCCGAGTACGGCATTACGGTGCGCTGGGACAAGAACTTCCTCAAGCTGGTGTACCTGACCCTGGCGCGCAATCGGCATTTTCGCGTTTACGGTGGCGTGCGTTTCGGCGGCACCATGACTATAGACGATGCCTGGACGCTGGGCTTTGAGCATATCGCACTGGCGACGGGAGCCGGCAAACCTACGGTGATCCAGATCAAGAACAATCTGGCGCATGGCATCCGTCAGGCCAGTGATTTCCTGATGGCGCTGCAACTCACCGGCGCCTCGAAAAAAGACAGCCTGGCCAATCTGCAAGTCCGGCTGCCGGCGCTGGTCGTGGGCGGCGGGCTCAGCGCCATCGATACGGCAACCGAAGTCCAGGCTTACTACGTACTACAAGTCGAGAAGATGCTGGAGCGTTTTGAAAAGATCACTTTGGCAGGCCGCTGGGACGCCACTTTGAATAAAGTAGAGCAGGGCATTTTTGAAGAATATCTGGCTCACGCCAGGCTGATTCGCGCGGAACGGCGACGTGCAGCCGTAGCCAACGAAACGCCGAATTTTGCGCCGCTGCTGCAGGCATGGGGTGGCGTAACTGTGGTTTACCGGCGCGGGATGAACGAATCGCCAGCCTATCTGCGCAATCACGAAGAAATTGAAAAGGCTTTGCAGGAAGGGATTTTTTACGCGCAAGGACTGGATCCGGCAGAAGCGGTGCTGGATGAAGCGGGCCATGTTCAGGGCATGATGTTTCGCCGTTTGGTCGAGGATGCGCAGGGCGCCTGGGTCGACAGCGGAGAACAGATCGAGCTTCCCGCGCGCTCGGTATTCGTTGCCGCAGGCAGCAGCCCCAACACGGTTTACAACCGCGAGCACCCGGGCGAGTTCGAGATGGACGGCAAATATTTCGCGACGCATAAACAGCTAACAGGCGAGACAAGCTTGCGCAGAGCGGCGTCAACAGGGAACTGCAAGAGTGCGGATATCGGCTTCCTGACTTCGTATCAAAAGGGTGAACACCGAATCAGCATCTATGGCGATAATCACCCGCAGTTTCAGGGCAGCGTAGTGAAGGCCATGGCTTCTGGAAAACAGGGCGCACGCGAGATCGCAACGCTGTTCGCGCATCGCCTGCAGGCGCCGGTTGATGCGGCCACTCAAGCTGCCTGGCAAGGTTTTGTGGAAAATCTGGACAGCTGGCTTTGCCCGGTGGTCACCCAGGTGGAACGTTTGGGCGGCAATGTGATGAGCGTTACGGTACGGGCGCGCCAGGCTGCCCAGAACTGGCAGCCGGGTCAGATTTACCGGCTGCAAAACTTCCATGCGCGTGCCGAACATTTGCAGGGAACCGTGCTGCAAATGGAAGGCATGGCCATCGACGGCATCGACGTGGATAAACAGAGCGGAGAAATCAAACTGCTGGTGAACGAAGTCGGCGCCTCCAGTCGCATTGCTGCCCAACTCGCACCGGGCGAGCCGGTAGTCCTGATGGGGCCGACCGGTACCGGCCTGCCCATGCCCGAGAATCAAACGGTCACGGTCATGGGTGGGCATTCCGCCGTGACCAGCACCATCGATGGCAGCACCGCGTGGCATGCAGCGGGCAATCAGATCATCTTTATCGGGCATTTTCGTAATGGGCAGCAGGCGCAAGCGGTCCAGGCGGTCATGGAAATCCTGGCCGACCAGGCGATATGGATACTCGACGAAGGTCCGGCGCTCCATTGCAAACGGTCGCAGGACAGCTGCTTTACGCATGGCGTCGACGACTACATCAGCGCCTGCCTGGAAACCGAGGGCAGCTATTCAAACTGGCTGGGGCACACGGACACACTACTGCTGTCCGACAACCCGGCTACGATGGAACGCATGTCCGGCGCCTTGCGCACTATCTTGCGGCATTTGCTGAAACCGCAGCTCAAAGCGCTGGTTGCAGTGAATAGCCCGATGCAATGCATGATGAAGGAAGTCTGCGCCCAGTGCCTGTGCCAGCACCATGACCCGGAGACGAAGTTGCCGGCAGGCATCGTGTTTTCGTGCTTTAATCAACATCAACCTTTGTTCGCGGTGGATTTCGTGAATCTCAAGGCACGCCAGGGGCAAAACAGCGTGCAGGAGAAAGTGAGCAATTTATGGTTGAGTTATCTTCTGGACGAGAAAAATCGCAATGCGCACGAATGCGCACGCGTTCCTGTTGCTGAAGAGGCGGCGCAACAGCGCATGGGGCAAAGGGAATAATCGTGTCAAACGAACCCATACCGATCGAGATACGACAGCTTGCCGCATCACGCGAACTGGAGATCAACTGGAGTGACGGGCTGGTGAGCCGGTTTAAAGACGCTGCATTGCGGCGCGCCTGTCGCTGCACCACCTGCCGGCAGCTAGCCGCCAAGCATGAAGACATTCCCTGCCCGGAAGATATCCGCATCCTTTCGATCGTGCCGGTGGGGTCGTATGCGATGCAGCTCGGCTTTGATGACGGACATGATCGCGGAATTTTTCCATGGAGCTATTTGAGACAGCTTGAGTGCGAGGCGTGACGTTCCCTATTGCAATATCCGGATTTGAGGAGCGCGCATGTTAGGGAGCATTGCACTATTGCTCGCGGTGGTTGGCGTGGGAATACTGGTCGGCTCGGTGGGGGTCGGGGGGATACTGCTTCCCTCGGTGTTAACCATGCTTACCGGCATGGCAATCCACCTGAGCATGGCGACTTCCTTATTCACGTTCATTTTTGCGGGGCTTGCCGGCACGTTCTTTTTTCATCGGCAGGGAAGCATCGATTGGAAATTGGCGCAACCGGTTTGCGCGGGTGCGGCAGTGGCGGCCTTTCTGGGCGCGTGGGCAAATTCGAGACTGAACGCGCCCTCACTGGCTTTGATTCTGGCCGTGATTATCATCCTCGCGGGTATATATACGCTTCGATCAGGTCGTGCAGAAACGCAGGCCGCATGGGGAAGCCATCCGCACAGACAGCGCCTGCTATTGGTGGGCATTGGCGCTGTGGCCGGATTCGGTTCCGGGTTGACGGGCGTGGGCGGCCCGGTGCTATCCGTACCGCTGATGGTCTTGTCCGGCTTTGCTCCGCTCACGGCAATCGGCGTAAGCCAGGTCATTCAGATCGTGGGGGCTGCATCCGGCACGTTGGGCAACCTGCGTTACGGGTCCATCGATTTCGGAGTCGCCGGTCTCATTATTGTTTTTGAAATAGGCGGCGTATTTCTTGGTGCCCATATTGCTCACATCGTGGATACCCACATCCTTAAAAAATTCGTTGGCATGCTCTGCATCATAGTGGGTGCGGTTTTCCTGTTCCGTACCATAGCCTAGTTGCTGATGATGCGGCCCATCTTACAGGCGTGACACCCAGGCCTATTTTGTTCGGGGTATCGGATTTCGCGGCGTGACGATGCACCAATAACGGTGGCCATGTCAGGGATGCAATAAAATCATGTGTTGACTACTTGCAGGCGGGATGCTTGTTGATGTTTTGCCGGGAATTCTGACAAAAAGGATAAGAATGTACGCGACGCTTGCGGCCGCTATTGTTTTTTAGCGTGTTGCTTGGTGGCCAGGGGCAGAATCGAACTGCCGACACGCGGATTTTCAATCCGCTGCTCTACCAACTGAGCTACCTGGCCGTGAAGCCCGCCATTAGACCCTGAGCGAGCTATTCCGTCAAGTTTTTTTCCGGAACTTGGGCGTAAAAAAGCCGCTGACTCAAGCTGAGCCAGCGGCCGGTGTGGCGTGTTTATATTCTACGTTTTAGTGAGCGTGTATGCCGGTGTTCTGGCGCACATACAGTTCATCCCACATTTCCGCCGCATGCGGGTCGCGATACAGCAACGAACCCAGAATGACCATCAGGAAACCCAGCGGGATGGATATCAGGCCTGGGTTCTTGAGCAGGAAGAAGGGCTTTTCCAGGCCGACGAGGCTGGTGGTCTTTCCTTCATACTGTTTCAGGTCGTCCTGGGCTTTTTTAACAGCCAATCCCAGCTTGTCGATTTCGATTCTGGTTTTGGCAATTTCCGCAGGGTCGGTCATGCTGGCCAGTTTGGCGTTGAGTGTTGCCAGTTTTTCCACGGCTCCTGGCGTGGCTGGTTTGGCCAAGGTTTCCGGTTTGGCAGGCTCAGCCTTTTTACACACGGCAAACAACTCGCACACGAAACCATCTCCAGGCTGTGCTGGCACGGCCGGTTTGGCTTCTACGGCGGGCTCGCCCTGCAACACCTTGTTGGCGGCTTTCACGACGTCTTTGGGATAGGTCATGTTGGGCGAAACCATGACCAGGGCAATCGCCGAAATCGCTCCCGCCAGCATGCCCAGGATGATGCCGCCCGTATTGCAGCGTTTCCAGTGCAGGGTGAGAAGTACCGCCGGCAGGTTGCTTGAGGCAGCCACGGCGAAGGCCATGCCTACCAGGTGCGCGATGTTCTGGCCCTTGGCGGCGATGCCGATGATGATGGCGACAATGCCCACGATTACCGACGCAATGCGCGCCGCTTTCATCTGTTCACCTGGCGTCGCATGGTCGCCGCGGATGACACCCACGTAGATATCGTGAGCCATCGCAGAAGCGGAAGCGAGTACCAGCCCCGCCACGACAGCAACAATGGTAGCGAAAGCGACAGCCGCCACAAAGGCAAGGAAGAAATTGCCGAGCATGGAATCTGCACCGCCACCCAGGTACTGCGCCAGGATAGGTGCGGCCATATTGCCGCCCTTATCCAGTGCGGCGATGTTGGCAGGTCCCACGTTAATTGCCGCGCCCAGACCCAGAAACAAGGTCAGCACATAGAAACCGCCGATGATGAGCATGGCCCACATCACCGATTTACGTGCTTCCTTGGCATTCGGCACTGTGAAGAAGCGCATCAGGATATGCGGAAGACCGGCAGTACCCAGCACCAGCGCCAACCCCAGCGATATCTGGTCGATCGGGCTCTTTAGGAACAGACCGGGCTCCAGGAAGCGCTGCCCCAGTTCTGCCGGGGTCATGTTGGTCGCCGCGGAACCCAGCAGTTTGGCGACCTGCTTCTGCACGCCCTCATTATTCACTACGCTGTCCAGGAAGCCCGGCAGGCTGAAACCGTACGGCGCCCACACCAGTGCCACCAGCACGATGGATGCGATCACCAATAGCACGGCTTTGACAATCTGCACCCAGGTCGTGGCGACCATGCCGCCAAACACCACGTAGGCCAGCATCAGCAAGCCCACCACGATAACCGACACTTCGTAATTGATGCCGATCAGGGTTTTGACCAATATTCCACCCCCTACCATTTGTGCAGTCAGGTAGAAAATCGATACGGTAATGGTGCTGAGGGCGGCAATGGCCTTGGATTTTTTGGGCTCGTTGCGGAATGCCAGGATGTCGCCCAGGGTGTACTTGCCGATATTGCGGCAGGGTTCGGCAATCACCAATAGCACGGTGATGTAGGCCACCAGAAACCCCACGGAATACATGAAGCCATCGTAGCCGTACAGGGAGATCAACCCCGCAATACCCAGAAAAGAAGCTGCAGACAAGTAGTCACCGGCGATTGCCCAGCCGTTCTGAAAGCCGGAAATGGAACGGTTGGCCGCATAAAACTCGGCGGTGGTATGGGTGCGTTTGGCGGCCCAGTAGGTAATGGCCATGGTGAGCGCGATGATGCCGCCGAAGACCGCGAAGGTTATCCATTTGTATTCAGCGGCGACGGCGCCTTCTGCAGAAAATGCCGCATTGCTGAAAATGCTAAGCAGGATGAATCCCAGCCATTGAGACTGATTGTGTAGAATTCGCATGGTGTCAGGCTCCCAGGTTATGCGCGTCGTTGACGATGTCTTGTGCCATGGAATCGAATTCAGCGTTGGCTTTGCGCGAGTAGATAAAAGCTATCAGCCACGCCACCACAAATTCGGACAATGCGAACAGGAGGCCGATATTGACTGGCCCCCACACCTTGATTTTGAATAATTCCTGAAAATACGCTGCGCCGATCGGCAGCAGAAAATAATAAACCATTGAAAAAATCATCAAGCCCCATAGAAACTGGCTTTTTTTGCGGTGCAATGCCTGGAAGCGGGGATCAGCATCAATCGCCCGCCAGTTCATTTTGGTTGTGGTCATGCTGCCTCCTGTGACGGTTAAGCACGGCTTCGATTGAGCCGGTGCCATTATTATTGGTGGAACACCCGTCGGAGCCGAGTGCAACGTGATGCTACTACCGTCATACAGGTTCCTGCAAATGAAAAAAGCCCCTGCCAAAGCAGGGGCTTTCGGGGTTTGCCGAGGGGCAGGATTACATCATGCCGCCCATACCACCCATGCCGCCCATACCACCCATGTCGCCCATGCCAGCGCCGCCACCGGATTTGTCTTCCGGTAGTTCAGCGACCATCGCGTCGGTGGTCAGCATCAGGCTGGCCACGGAAGCGGCGTTTTGCAGCGCGGTGCGGGTCACCTTGGTAGGATCGAGCACGCCCATTTCCACCATGTCGCCATACTCGCTGGTCGCAGCGTTGTAGCCGTAGTTGCCCTTGCCTTCCAGCACCTTGTTGACGACTACCGAGGCTTCATCGCCGCAGTTGATGACGATCTGGCGTAACGGTTCCTCGATCGCGCGCAGCACGATCTTGATACCGGCGTCCTGGTCGTGATTGTCGCCTTTCAGATTGCTGGTACCCATCTTGGCGCGCAGCAGGGCTACACCACCGCCGGCGACGATGCCTTCTTCCACTGCTGCACGGGTCGCGTGCAGTGCGTCTTCAACGCGCGCCTTCTTCTCTTTCATTTCGACTTCGGTTGCTGCACCGACCTTGATCACTGCCACACCGCCGGCCAGTTTGGCCTTACGTTCCTGCAGCTTTTCCTTGTCGTAGTCGCTGGTGGCTTCCTCAGCCTGGCGGTTGATCTGGGCAATGCGACCCTTGATGGCGTCATCCTTGCCGGCGCCGTCGATGATGATGGTGTTGTCTTTACCCACCTCGATGCGCTTGGCCTGACCCAGTTCGGCCAGGGTGATTTTGTCCAGCGTCAGACCGACTTCTTCAGCGATCACGGTACCACCGGTGAGGATGGCGATGTCTTCCAGCATGGCCTTGCGACGGTCGCCGAAGCCAGGGGCCTTGACAGCACAGGTCTTGAGGATGCCGCGGATGTTGTTCACCACCAGCGTAGCCAGCGCTTCACCGTCCACATCTTCGGCGATGATCAGCAGCGGGCGGCCCGCTTTGGCGACTTGCTCGAGTGCCGGCAACAGGTCGCGAATGTTGGAAATTTTCTTGTCATGCAGCAACACGAAAGGGTTGTCCAGCAGGGCGATTTGCTTGTCGGCATTGTTGATGAAGTAAGGGGACAGGTAACCGCGGTCGAACTGCATGCCCTCAACCACGTCCAGCTCGTTTTGCAGGCCGGAACCATCTTCCACGGTAATCACACCTTCTTTACCGACCTTCTCCATGGCTTCGGCAATGATGTCGCCGATGGAACTGTCGGAGTTGGCAGAGATTGAGCCTACCTGAGCGATTTCCTTGCCGGTGGTGCAAGGCTTGGAGATTTTTTGCAGTTCAGAGATGATGGCGGTGACAGCTTTGTCCATGCCGCGTTTCAGATCCATCGGATTCATCCCGGCGGCGACAAACTTCATGCCTTCCTTCAGCATGGCTTGAGCCAGTACGGTTGCAGTCGTGGTACCGTCGCCGGCCACGTCGGAGGTCTTGGAAGAGACTTCCTTCACCATCTGCGCCCCCATGTTCTCGAATTTGTCCTTCAGTTCGATTTCCTTGGCGACGGAAACACCGTCCTTGGTGATGGTCGGTGCGCCGAAAGAGCGATCCAGCACTACGTTACGGCCTTTAGGTCCGAGGGTCACTTTAACGGCGTCGGCCAGAACGTTAACGCCGATCATCATTTTTTGGCGCGCTATGTCACCGAATTTTACGTCTTTTGCAGGCATTTTTAGCTCCTAATTCTTTGAATCAATTGATATGCTTTGGCAGGCCGAAATTACTCGACAATACCCATGATGTCTTCTTCACGCATCACCAGAACTTCGTCGCCATCCAGCTTGACGGCCTGGCCGGCATATTTGCCGAACAACACGCGGTCGCCGACTTTCACATCCAGCGCACGCACTTTACCGTCGTCGTTGACTTTGCCCTTGCCCACGGCAAGCACTTCGCCCTGGTCGGGTTTTTCGGTAGCGCTATCTGGAATCACGATGCCGGAAGCGGTCTTGCGTTCTTCTTCCATGCGTTTGACAATCACGCGGTCATGCAGCGGACGAATTTTCATTGCTCTATCTCCTGGAAAAAATCGCTGAATCAAGGCTTGCATCAAACAGTGAAGCAAGCCAAAAATGGATTCAGCCGAGATTGCTGTTAGCACTCTTGGCTGAGGAGTGCTAATAATAGGGGCGGAAGCTGCTAATTTCAAGGTATACATGAAAAATTCATATTGGTTGGTGCGGAGCCGGGAGGCAGTCTGGCACCCCTGCACGCAGATGAAACAGCTCGAAGACCACCCGCCGGTGCCGATTTCGCGTGGCGAAGGGGTATGGTTGTATGACTTCGAGGGGCGGCGCTATCTGGATGCGGTGTCAAGCTGGTGGGTGAACCTGTTCGGCCATTGCAACCCGCGCATCAATGCGGCACTGCGCGAGCAACTGGAACAAATCGAGCACGTCATGCTGGCTGGTTTTACACACGCACCGGTCATTGAGCTCTCCGAGCGTCTGTCACGCCTGACCGGCTTGGGCCACGCTTTTTATGGTTCGGATGGCGCATCAGCAGTGGAAATTGCATTAAAAATGAGCTTCCATTACTGGCGCAACAGCGGTCAGCCGGGCAAGACCGAATTTGTCAGTCTGCAAAACAGCTATCATGGCGAAACCCTAGGCGCATTATCGGTGACCGACGTCGCGCTGTTCAAGGACACCTACGCGCCGTTGCTGCGCCACAGCGTGCAGGTGCCGAGTCCCGACTGGCGGCTGGCCGAGCCGGGAGAATCACCCGAGCAATATGCGCTTCGTGCTGCCGAGTCGCTGGAAAATCACCTCGCCAAACACCATGCGACGACCGCGGCATTCATTGTGGAGCCGCTGGTGCAGGGGGCGGCGGGCATGGGCATGTATCATCCCGTGTACCTACAAAGGGCGCGAGAGATTTGCGACCGCTACGGCGTGCACCTGATTGCGGACGAAATTGCCGTCGGATTCGGGCGCACCGGCACCCTGTTTGCCTGCGAACAGGCAGGCGTGACAGCTGATTTCATTTGCTTGTCCAAAGGCATCACGGGTGGATACTTGCCGCTGTCAGCAGTGTTGACCACCGACACCATTTACGCCGCATTTTATGACGACGCCACCGCGCGCGGCTTCCTGCATTCGCATTCGTATACCGGCAATCCGCTGGCCTGCCGCGCTGCACTGGCGACGCTGGACATTTTCGAACAGGACGACGTACTGGCCGCCAACCGCATCAAGGCAGCCTATTGCAATCGTGTGGCCGCGCCGCTGCGTGACCATCCTCGCGTCAGAAATTTCCGCAATACAGGCATGATCTGGGCATTCGAAGTCAGCGACGCCTCCGCGGATTTTGCCCGCCGCTGCTACCAGCTCGGACTGGAAGCCGGCCTGTTGCTGCGTCCAATTGGCAAGACGGTGTATTTCATGCCGCCTTACGTGATATCGGAAGCGGAAATCAGCCAAATGCTGGAAATCAGCTATAGATTAATCGACGCCGTCTGATTCTTAAGTGCACCCATGCGTATCTTTATTTACAGCACTCACCCGCACGATCAGCAGACTCTCGTCGTCAGGCTGGAACAGGCAGGGCATGATGTTACAGCGACTACACAGCGACTGGAGCCGGCCACTTCGGGTGAAGCAATAGGCTGCGATGCTGTCTGCACTTTCGTTTGCGACGAGGTATCTGCAACCGTGTTGCAAGGGCTACGTGATGCGGGCGTCAAGCTTCTGATCCAGCGCGCAGCCGGGGTTGATAATATCGATCTGGCGGCGGCCAGAAAGCTGGGAATAGCGGTCGCCCGGGTGCCTGAGTATTCCCCGCATGCCGTAGCCGAGCATGCCATTGCGTTGCTATTGTCGCTCAATCGCCATATTCATCAGGCCTATCAACGCATGCAGCGCGCAGATTTCTCGCTGGACGGACTGCTGGGATTCGACCTCTATGGCAAGACCGCGGGCGTTATTGGCATGGGGCGCATCGGGAGGTGCTTCGCCGCCATCATGCAAGGCTTTGGTTGTCGTGTGCTGGCATATGATCCCCTTGTCGCCGCGGAACACCGCATGGCCGGCGTGCGGTACGAAACGCTGGAAACCGTCTGGGCGGAATCCGACGTGTTGTCGCTGAATTGTCCGTTAAATCCCGATACCCACCACCTGGTCAACGCGGATTTGCTCAAGCTCACGCGTCCCCATGCCCTCCTTGTCAATACCAGTCGCGGTGCCGTGGTGGATACCTCAGCCGTATTGGCAGCGCTGCGAAGCGATAGCCTGGGCGGATACGCAGCCGACGTTTACGAGGACGAGGCCTGCATATTCTTTCGTAACTGTTCGGACTGCGGCTATGATGACCCGTTGTTGAAAGACTTGCTGCGCGAACCGCGCGTATTGCTGACCCCGCATCAGGCATTTTTCACCGAGGAAGCGCTGGCAAACATCGCGACCGCCACGCTTGATAACGTGGCTGCATTTTCGGCAGGCCAACGCAACGCGAATTTTCTGGCCTGATACGTATGGTAAGTCGTTCGAGACTTTGCACCCGATACTGAGTGAATTCCGTGTATTGCCCACTGCCGGTTGAATCCACAATGCCGAAAGATCACACAATGAAGCTCACATTTCTCGGCGCAGCGCAGGAAGTCACTGGCTCATGCTATCTGGTGGAGACGGCCGGGGCGCGCTTTCTGGTGGAGTGCGGCCTGTTTCAGGGCGGGCGCGAAACGCGCATCAAAAATCGCGACGCCTTCGATTTCGACCCTGACACCATCGACTTCGTACTGCTGACACATGCGCACATCGACCACTCCGGCCTGTTGCCGCGGCTGGTGTCATTCGGCTTCAAGGGGCCGATATATGCGACAGCGGCGACCTGCGACCTGCTTGCAGTGATGCTGCCGGATTCCGGTCACATCCAGGAAAAGGAAGCCGAGTGGGAAAACGCCCGGCGCCATAAAACCAGCAGGAAATCCCACGCGGATAGCGCACCGCTGTATACCGTGATGCAGGCGCAAGCCAGCCTGAAACGGCTGCGCCCGGTGGAATACGGGGATGAAGTCAATCCGGCGCCCGGCGTGCGCTGCCGGTTCCGCGATGCCGGGCATATTCTCGGCTCCTCCATCATTGAATTGTGGCTGGATGAAGCAGGCAAGACGCTCAAACTGGTGTTTTCCGGCGATCTCGGCCAGCCTGGCCACCCGCTGGTGCGCGACGCCACGCCGATTGAGGAAACCGACGTGCTGGTGGTGGAATCCACCTACGGCAACCGCCTGCACAAAAGCCTGCACGACACCATCGAAGAGCTGGTGTTTGCCATCCAGGATACCCTCAAACATCGGGGCGGTAATGTCATCATTCCCGCCTTCGCGGTGGGACGCACCCAGGACATGCTCTATCTGCTGGCCGACCTCACCCGGCAAGGCCGGCTGCCTGCGCTGGATATCTATGTGGATTCGCCCATGGCCACGGCAGCCACCGGCATTACGCTCAAGCATCTCGATCTGCTCGATCCCGACGCGCATTTGCTGGTCGACGGGCAGGGGAACAAAAAGGGGCAATCGCGCGTCCATTTTGTAGAGGATGTGGAAGCATCGCAGGCGTTAAACGGAGCGCGCGGCAAGATCATCATTTCCGCCAGCGGCATGTGCGATGCCGGCCGCATCAAGCATCATCTGCGCTACAACTTGCCGCTGCGCGAGAGCAGCGTGCTCATTATCGGCTTCCAGGCCGCCGGCACGCTGGGGCGCAGGCTGGTGGACGGCGCCAGAATGGTGCGCATTTTTGGCGTGGAGGTGCCGGTTCGCGCGCGCATTTTTACCATCGGCGGATTGTCCGCCCACGCCGATCAGGCCGGACTGCTGGGTTGGCTCGGCCATTTTCGCGCCCCGCCCCGGCAAACTTTCGTGGTGCATGGCGAAGCGGCCACGGCAAACGGTTTTGCCGCGCATATCCGGGACACGCTGGGCTGGCGCGCGGAAGCGCCCGTGGCAGGGCAAACTGTCGCGATAGACTGGTGACGGTAAATGGTTAATAGTGAATCGAGGAGGCAGCATGATTTTCAGGCAATTGTTTGAACCTGTTTCAAGCACCTACACCTATTTGCTCGGTTGTGAGCAAACCGGGCAGGCCATCCTGGTGGATCCGGTATTGCCGACCTGGCAACGCGATCTGGCCGAGCTCAACGCGCTCGGACTCAAGCTGGCTTACACCGTGGATACGCATATCCATGCCGACCATCTCACGGCGGCGCGCAAGCTCAAACAGGAAGCCGGCAGCCGCATTGCCCATCCTGCGCTGGATCAATTGCCTTGCGCCGATGTTTCGCTGGAGGATGGCAGGCCGTTCACGGTTGGGAGCATCACGCTCGCACCTTTGCATACGCCAGGCCACACCGACCATCATTTCGCCTATGCCGTGGAGGGCCGCGTGCTGACCGGCGATGCGTTGTTAATTGACGGTTGCGGCCGTACCGATTTTCAAAACGGCGATGCGCCGACCTTGTACCGCAGCGTGCATGACAAGCTGTTCACGCTGGCCGAGGATACGCTGGTCTATCCCGCGCATGACTACCAGGGGCGGCGCGTATCCAGCATCGGCCAGGAAAAAACCCGCAATCCGCGTCTGGGCGACAACAAGCCCTTGGCTGAATTCGTCGGGATCATGGCCAATCTGAAACTCGCCTATCCCAAATTCATCGATTATGCGGTACCCGGCAATCGCGAATGCGGGCAATGCCCGCCCGGCGTGCCGGAGGATATGCAACAATATTGCGAGCAGGTGATGAACAGCCACCAGGGCTGATCCCTGCCTATCCATGTATTCTGCGATCACCTGAAACGGCCATTTAATTAATCAGTTTGACTTTTTTGCAGCAAGGGATGGAATGGAACAGTTCAGGAAATGTCCAGGCGTAAACGAAATTATTGTGGCGTGCGGGTGCCTGCTGGGCGGGATTCAAACGGCGCATGCCGAGCCTGTCGTGCCGCAGTTAGGGACGTGCCCAACCATAAAAAACGATGCGCAACGGCTGGCTTGTTACGACAAATTGTCCGGCACGATTCCGCTTCCCCCTTCACCGGAACAGGCCAAGACGGCAGCGCTGCCTGCCGCTGCTCCCGTCCCGCCCGCTCCCGCAGCACCAGCGGCTGAATTGGCGAATAATTCGCTGCTGTCGCGCGAGTGGGAACTGGACGACAAGGACAAGCACGGCACCTTCCTGTTCCGTCCTTACCACGCCAGCTATTTTCTCCCTATCAAGTACAACAACTCGCCCAACAATGCGCCGTTTCGGGGTAATTTGCTGCAATCCTCGGAAAAACTGGATTCACTGGAAACCAAGTTGCAGCTGAGCGTGAAGACCAAAGTGGTGGAAGGGCTGTTCAATAAAAACGCCGATTTATGGGTGGGCTACACCGTGTCGTCCTACTGGCAGGCCTATAACCACGGCGTTTCAGCGCCGTTTCGCGAGACCGACTACGAGCCCGAGGCGATGCTGGTGTTTCGCACCAACTATAATGTTTTCGGCCTGACTGGACGCTTCATCAATCTGGGCGTGGAGCATGAGTCCAATGGCCGCTCGGTGGCCCTGTCGCGTAGCTGGAACCGGATTTATGCGCAGTTCGGATTCGAGCGTGGCGATTTTTCGCTGCTGATCCGGCCGTGGTACCGCATTCCGGAAAGCGCAGCCAGTGACAATAACCCCGATATCCAGGATTACCTGGGCAGGGGAGATGTGGTGGCGACCTACAACAACGGTGGCAATACCTATTCGCTGCTGGTACGCAACAATCTGAAGCGGTCCCCCAACCGCGGCGCGGTACGGGTCGACTGGAGCTTTCCGCTGTATGGCCGCCTCAAAGGCTACGTGCAGTATTTCAACGGCTACGGCGAATCGCTTATCGACTACAACTACAAGCAGCAATCCCTGGGCATCGGCGTGAGTCTGGCTGACTGGATGTAAGCGAATCGGCTGTAGCGCTCATCACGGTTCCAGACCGGCCTTCTGCATCAATGCCTTCACATAGCGACTGGGAATGGCATAGGAAATGGCACTGGGGTCTTTCAGCACGTTTTCCTTGGTGCTTTTGATGAAGGTGCTGTTGACGGTGCCGTACACCAGCCCGGTCTGCGGATCGTATACCGGGCTCCCGCTATTGCCGGGGTAGGAGATACCATCCAGCTGAAATATGTTGAACGGGTCCGATTCCTGACGCAGGGTTTTGACGTCCAGATAGCGCGCATTGGGTACCGGGCGCACGATAGGGGTGATCGACGAAATGCCGGCACGGATGGAGGAAGGATGCAGCCCCAGCACACTGCCGATGGGGAAGCCGGTGAAATACATCACCATACCTTCCTGAACAGCATTCGAGTCGCTCAGTCTCAATACCGGCAGCGGCGCGCCGGAAAACTTCAGCAGCACCACATCGTGTGCGGGATCGCTCAGTTCCACCTGCGCCGGGCGAAACTGGATGGTTTCACCCTCGCCGGTAAATATGCCAAGTACCTCTTTATGTTCGATATCAAGCACCGGCTTGACCACATGATAATTAGTGATCGCATGCAGGCCGTCGCCGACCACATAACCGGTGGCGCGAAAATCTCCACGCGGTTGCCGGGTTGGCTGATAGGTGCCTACGGCCACCACGGAACGTTTTACCTTCTGGATGGTTTGCGGCAGCGTGTCCGCCTGTGCGCCGGGCATGGGCGACAAGGCCGTCAATACGATACCGATCAATATCCCATGCAGCGCGTGCGAAATAACAGGTTTCATTGTGCTTCCCCCTCATGCCGGAACAGGCATCATGCCTACAAGCCGATGATTTGCAAAGTCCCGCGCTTTCGGGGGCGTTCAAGTTTCAGTAGAATGCCTTGGCACAGAAATGGCTTAGAATCGCGCATTACAATTCAGGGAGACAGGCATGAGTGTTGTTGCAGTAGTGGGTCTGGGCTATGTGGGGCTGCCGCTGGCGGTGGAATTCGGCAAAAAAATGGAGACCGTCGGCTTCGATCTTTCCACGGCCAAGGTGGAAAGCTACAAGACTTATTGCGATCCCACCGGCGAGGTTTCGACAGATGACCTGAAAGCCGCCGATAAATTGACGGTGACCACCGACCCCGCCCAGCTGGCACGCGCCGATTACATCATCGTCGCGGTACCCACCCCGGTGGGCGATGCGCATCAGCCGGATTTTTCGCCGCTGGTCGGTTCCAGCACCTCGGTCGGGCGCCATATGAAAAAAGGCGCGATCGTGGTGTACGAATCCACGGTCTACCCCGGCGCCACGGAAGAAGTGTGCGTGCCCATCCTGGAGCGCGAATCCGGCCTGAAATGGAAGCAGGATTTCCACATCGGCTACTCGCCCGAGCGCATCAACCCCGGCGACAAGGAACACACCCTCACCACCATCCTGAAAGTTGTCTCGGGTGATGATGCGGAAACCCTGGAAAAAGTCGCGCAGCTGTATGAAACCGTCATCAAGGCCGGCGTGCACCGCGCCAGCTCGATCAAGGTGGCCGAAGCCGCCAAGGTGATCGAAAACACCCAGCGCGACCTCAACATCGCGCTGATGAACGAGCTGGCCATCATCTTCGACCGCATCGGCATCGACACGCTGGAAGTGCTCAAAGCCGCCGGCACCAAGTGGAACTTCCTGCCATTCCGTCCCGGCCTGGTGGGCGGCCACTGCATCGGCGTCGACCCATACTATCTGACGCACAAGGCCGAAATGCTCGGCTACCATCCCGAGGTGATCCTCGCCGGCCGCCGCATCAACGACGGCATGGGCAAGTTCATCGCCGAGCAGACCGTCAAGCACATGATCAATACCGGCAGCCCGGTAAAAGGCCGCAACATCCTTGTGCTCGGCCTCACCTTCAAGGAAAACTGCCCCGACCTGCGCAACTCCAAGGTCATCGACATCATCAGCGAACTGCAAAGCTACGGCGCGAATGTCATCGTGCACGAACCGCTGGGCGAGGCCGCCGAAGCCAAGCATGAATATGGCGTGGACCTGACTGCGTGGGACGCCATCCCGGAAGTCGACGCCATCGTCGCCGCCGTCGCGCACAACGAATACCTGGCGCAACCGCTGGCCGCTCTGACTGCCAAACTCAAATCCGGCGGCGTGTTCATCGACGTCAAATCCGCCTACGATCCTGTCGCAGTCAAAGCCGCAGGCTATGTCCTGTGGCGTCTGTAAGCATGAGCCGCTACGCGGAAATCTGCGCGCAGCTTCAGGCTGCGCCAAAAACCTGGCTGGTCACCGGCGTGGCCGGTTTCATCGGTTGCAACCTGCTGGAACAACTGCTCCAGCTCGACCAACGCGTGGTCGGCCTGGACAGCTTCGCCACCGGCCACCGCTACAACTTCGACAAGGTGCAGGCCAGCGTCACTCCCCAGCAATGGGCGCGTTTCAACTTCATCGAAGGCGACATCCGCACGCTGGACGATTGCCATGTCGCCTGTAATGGCGTGGACTACGTGCTGCACCAGGCTGCGCTGGGCTCGGTGCCGCGCTCGCTGGAAGACCCCATCACCACCAACGGCGCCAACATCGACGGCTTCCTCAACATGCTGGTGACCGCGCGCGATGCAAGGGTCAAACGCTTCGTCTACGCCGCCTCCAGCTCCACCTACGGCGACCATCCCGGCCTGCCCAAGGTCGAAGACAAGATCGGTAAGCCGCTGTCGCCTTACGCCGTCACCAAATACGTCAACGAGCTGTACGCCGACGTGTTCTCGCGCTGCTACGGTTTCCACACCATCGGCCTCCGATACTTCAACATCTTCGGCCGCCGGCAGGACCCCGAAGGCGCCTACGCCGCCGTCATCCCCAAATGGGTGGCCAGCATGATCGCCAATGAGCCGGTCTACATCAACGGCGACGGCGAAACCAGCCGCGACTTCTGCTACATCGACAACACCATCCAGGCCAATATCCTCGCCGCCACCACCGACAACCCCGAGGCAGTGAACCAGGTCTACAACGTCGCGGTCGGCGACCGCACCACGCTGAACGAACTGTGCGAACACATACGGCGTTTGTTGGCGCCGCGCTTTCCGCATCTGGAAACCTTCAAGCCGACTTACCGGGATTTTCGGGCGGGCGATGTCCGGCATTCGCTGGCGGATATTTCCAAGGCGCAGCGGCTGCTGGGGTATGAACCGTCGCATCGGTTGGGGGAGGGGTTGGCTGAGGCTATGGAGTGGTATGTGGGGGATTTGGTGGGGAAAGGGTCGCGCCCGCTTTAATCTTTTTTAAGTAAAGAAAGAGTCAAGGCTTGACCCTGTGGAGGTAGGCCAAGAGCTCAAAGTTATGGCACGCCTGACATGGGCTGTTACTTTCTGTTTTGTTATTTATTGATACATAGCTTCGGGTCTCCATCCGGGCTAGCAATTCGTTTCAGGGGGCACGCCGAAAAGTGTCGCGGCTCCGGAATTTAAATGTTCAATCTAATCAAAGAACTCTTTACGCAACTATTTTATGTTCAAAGTTAAATCGATATCCATAACGGGCTTCTGGCAGTCCAAAGAGGCGGGATCGCTGTTCAGAGACGATGTGAACATTATCATCGGGAAAAACGGCTCGGGCAAAACAACCTTCATGAATATCGTGCACGCTGTTCTTGCAGTTGACACGGATGCGCTCTACGAAAACGTTTTTAGCTCCGCTACCATTATCCTGACGGACGGAAGACGGACAAGGACTATTCGAGCGGACAGGATTGAAACTAAGTCCAGCCCGTTTTTACTCATTGAGTATCACATCTCGAACCGTCGCTTTATGGCGCCTTTGCTGGGTCTCGACGACGGAAGGGGTATGCCGATATCAATACGTCGCCGCGCGGTTGAAGAATCACAGCGAATCAAGCAAGAGCTAGGGGCGTTGGTTGCAGTGGCCTCACTATCCGTCTATCGAATCGGGGGTGATCCGGATCCAGAACTACGAGAACGATTTCCCAAGCGATATGCATCCACAGTCGATCTGCGACTGACGAGCCTTATGCAACGACTGACACAGTACCAACTAGAGCTTTCTAATGCAGCGCGAAATATTTCTGCCGCGCTGCAGAAAGCCGTCCTTACTTCTCTCCTCTACACCGAGGATAAGGCTAAGGATCAAGGTTACGAACTGGATTTTGATGAGCACGTTGAGCGCCAGAACCTTGTTTCCGCATACAAACAATTGGGTGTGGGTGGAACTGAGGTTTCTCGGAAGATACAAGACCACATTGCTGCAGTGACGGCGACCGTCAAAAAATTGAAAGAGCTATCGAAGCCACGTGATAAAGGTTCGAAACCTCCCTCCGATCTGTCAGTAGATTTTGCGGCGCTTGAAGCCTTTAAGCTGACCAGAACAGTGGTCGCGAGGTCGTTGGCAGCTGAACAGGAGACAAAAATAATTTTCAGCCAGATTGAGCTATTCATCCGGACCTTAAAAACTTTCATTTCAGACAAGACGTTTACATTCTCGGCCGGAGAATTGACTGTCGCCCATGAAGGCCCGATACCATTGGCCAAGTTGTCTTCCGGTGAAAAGCAACTTCTAATTCTCTTTATTGAAGCGCTCCTTCAACGTCAGCAACCCTATATATTTTTGGCCGACGAACCGGAACTATCGCTACATATCTCTTGGCAGAGAAATATCATTACAGCGATCCGCTCGTTGAACCCAAATGCTCAGATTATTGTTGCAACGCACTCCCCTGAGATTGCCGGAAGGTTCCGCGACTGTATTCTTGACATGGAGGACATTCTTCATGCGTAACCTCGAGTATTCTGTAGATGCGTTAAATGCCAAGAGCGCGTTTTACCGGGCAAAAACGATGGTGTACGTGGAGGGTGAAGACGATGTGCTCTTTTGGCAAGAAGTCTTGTCGCGCACAACCGATGCACAACTAGAGATAGAACCTGTTGGGGGCTCTGGCGAGATTGACAAGTACATTGCTCAACTCGAATCAGGCGAACTTCAAGCAATAGTTGCTCGAGACTCCGACTTGCTACCGCTCGTGGGCAATGCAAGTCTCTGTCCTCGAATACTCTATACTTTCGGCTACTCGATCGAGAACACACTATATACCGTTGATACAATTCACCAACTCGCGAAATCTTGGTGCAAGTCCAATAAGGTGACAGTCAACGAATGCCAAGCGTGGCTAGATGAACTTGCAAAAATATTCGCACCACTGCTTCGCTTGGATATTGCTAACACTCTGAGCGATGCCGGTCTTCAAACCGTCGGCGACAATTGCACAAGGTTTATGACCAGCCAGTCATCAGCTGTACCGTGCTCCACTAGGGTTTCGACCTTCACGACCGCAACCCGCCCCCATCTTCCATTGAAGTCAATGACGGCTGCAGAGGCCGCTGTTGGGACAAACCTTAGCCGAATCATCTTGTTTCTTCGCGGGCATTTTTTAGCATCCGCGGTAATCAAGTTTCTCGTCAATAAAGCCAGGTCATACAGTAAGAAGGTAACTATCTCGTCCGACTCTCTGTATGCAGCGGCCCTAATACACTTTGGCGCTGTCTTTGGCCCGGCTCATCCCCACTTTGACCATTACGCTACCTCTGCGGCGTCGGCCGTACGTCACCTGTAAAACGTTTCTAATGCTGGGGAACACTAGTGAATGAACACTGGAGTCAGCCTTGCATCATCACATTTAGACCCGCCACTCAGTCCATTGTCTACAGTACGCAATCCGTGATTGGCCGGGATTGACCGGCGGCAAGTTCTTTCTTTGCTCGTGTGTATAGACCGGAGAGATGGCTGACAGCTGTGCGAAGACATGGTGGACACATTAGCTTGCCGCAGATGTCGGGTTAAGGTCAATGGTGTAACAGCGGTGATGGGCAAAGAATACATCGAAGACCCCATCTTCCTTGGGACGCGGTCGGATCGCGACATCGTGTCCGTGGAGGGCGCTTGATACCTTGAACTTATGGCCCTGGAAGCGAAGTTCTCCGTTCCACTTTACCCTTACGATTTGGTCGTCAAGGCCATATTCGAGCGCTGGCAGGGTGTCCGGAAAGGCACGGGGACTGGGCTGATAACGGCTGATCGGGGTCTGCATTTGAATGCCTTCATGAGGCCGCTCGTGATTGTAGACATGGCGCCAGCGGTCAAAAGCAGATTGGGCATGCTCAAGATCGTCAAAGCTGCGGCCGTTGAGGACTTCGACCTTGAGCGAGCGATGGAACCGTTCGTCCTTGCCGTTGGTTTGGGGGTGATAGGGGCGACTATAACTGATGCGGATGCCCAAGCGAATCAACCACAAGCCCAACCCAGTGACCTGTCCCGGCTGATCCGGCGATCCCCAGGGGGCACCATTATCGAAGTTCATGCGGGCAGGCAGCCCATAATGACGAAAAGCAGCTTCCAGGTGGGTCTGCACCGTGTCCGATCGGGTGTTGCCACAGGCTTGCAGCAACAGGTTGTAGCGCGAGTGATCATCGAGCACCGTCAGGGGCCAACATCGGCCGCGCAGGGCGTCAAAGTAGCCTTTGAAATCGGTTTGCCAGAGCGCGTTCGGCGATTCGTGTTCAAACCGCTGCCAGGCCTGCCTGCCCTCTGTCGGAGGGGAAATCATTCCATGCCGGTGCAGGATGGTACTGACCGTGCTGGGCGCCACGGAATCCAGGCCCAGGTCCTGCAAGCGACGGCTGATCTTGCGTCCGCCCCAAGCCGGATGCTGGGTCCGCAGATCGACTACGGCCGCCTGCACATCGGCAGCCGTAAGGGTGGGGCTATGATTCGGACGACGGGATCGGTCCGCCAGTCCAGACACCCCTTCCTCTGAAAACCGGGCCAGCCATTTATAGGCCGTTTGGGGGCTGATCCCGAAGCGGCGACACAGCTCTCGACGATTGGCGCCTTCCTGCTTAGCCAGGCAAACAAATTCTTCTCTCAGGCTCATGATGTCTTTGGTCTCCCAGGGCATGGTTCCTCCACATAAAACGTTTATGCAGAAGTGTCACCTATGTCCTCGTACACCTGTCATCTATGTGCCCGGTCTGTACACTCGTGCAAAGAAAGAACCAAAGAAAGCACGCCCCACCTTGAAGGCCTCCGGCTTCCCCCTGGCATCAGGCTAAAAACCGGTCGGGACGGGAACTCGCCTGCGGCTCAAACAGCCGCCCCGCCTGATCGGTTTTTAGCCTGACGCCAGGGGCTGCTGCAGAGAGGGAATGTCCTCGCGTTATCAGCCTGTACCGGAGCGGTTAAAACGCGAATCGCCTCTTCATTTGGCGACTGAAAACCTGACCACTTCACGAGTTGAAAAAAATAAAAACGGCGCCATGCGAATGGCGCCGTTTCAATTTTGGCAGTTCTGCCTGGACTTATTTGCAGGCTTTGCCGTGGTCGGCGTGCGCGCCTTTGGCTTTGGCTTCTCGGTCATCTAGGCGCATTCCTTGGTCTTGCCGTAGTACTTGGTGCCCATGCAGTGGTAAGTATTGGATTTGTTATTGCCCCACACTTTACCAGCGCCACCGCCAGTTGCGAAAATGCCGGGGTCAGATTGGGCTATTGCTTGAAAAATCGCGGTTCTCGCGTTCCAACAAGACTCCCCAAAATATCGTCCTCCACTTCGACCTTGATATTTATTTTTGTTCCCGGCACGATTGTGGGCATGAAGATACTTTTTCTACAGTCTCGCTAGGCCAAGGCAATGTTCCAGCCACGAACCCTCAAATTTTTTGCCGCAATCATTGCAACTCTTCTATTGTTATCTTTGCCTGCGCTTGTGTGGCTAGGTTATCTCGATTCACCGGCAGGTTTAATCGTGGCAGTACCGTATCTTTCCATTTATTTGTTTCATACACTCGGCTTGCCCGGCCTGCTTGAGCATAATGGCGCGTGCGGTTGGGGGTGGTGCGCACCCACCATCTTCGGTTGGGTTTTTCTGTGCACGTTTTGGCTGTTGATCGCATGGCTGCTTGCGTGGGGCTTGTCCAGCTTAAGCCGTCATTCAAGCGGGACGCGCTCAGACTTGGTAGGGCGCAATCCTTATTGCGCCGAATGAAGACTCCGGTGCAATGCGCTTCGCTTAGTGGCACCCTACATTACGCCTGATGCCGAGGGCTGCTGCTTAGGGATACGCACTGCACCATTCACCTGTGCTACAGGGCCATGTGCAATACGACCTCGGTTATATCTCCTGGCGGGTCGGCCTGAACAGGATTTCGTTCACGTCGATGTCGTCTGGCTGGCTGATTGCAAAGGCGACGGCCCTTGCGAACGAATCGGCAGGGATGGCGATTTCATAGATTTTGCGGACGTTGTCGGCAATATCCGGTTCGGTCACGCTGTTGGGCAGTTCGGTATCGATTGCACCCGGGGAAATGACGGTGGTGCGGATGTTGTAGGGCTTCACTTCCTGGCGCAGGCCTTCGGACAGGGCCAGGACTGCATGCTTGGTCGCGGCGTAGACGGCGCTGGATGGGCGGACTTTATGGCCCGCGACCGACGAGACGTTGATAATGTGCCCGGATTTCTGCTTCTGCATGTAGGGCAGCGCCGCGGCGATGCCGTACAGCACGCCTTTGATATTCACGTCGATCATGCGGTCCCAGTCGTCGATCTTTAGGCGATCCAGCGGGGAATGCGGCATCAGGCCGGCGTTGTTGATCATCACGTCGATGCGTCCGTATTTTTCCACCGCGGTATCGACCAGATTTTTGACTTGCTCGCATTGAGTCACATCGGTTTGCACGGCGATGGCTTTGCCTTCGTTGCCTGCCAGTTCCTTTGCCAGCGCGTTAATGCGATCAATACGCCGCGCACCCAGTACGACGGTGGCGCCCTGTTCGGATAGATGCCGTGCGGTCGCCTCGCCCAGCCCGCTGCTGGCACCGGTGATGACGACGATTTTGCCTGCGATGTTATTGCCCATACTACCTCCTGAAAAGTGGGAGCCCATCGCGTGATTTTTCGTGAGAGGGGCAATAAACCTGAATTTTTGCCATGTCTCCAGGCTGGCTTGGTCATGCGCGATTCAGCCTGTTTTTGTAATGGATACAGTGCCCATGAAAAAAAGTCAGGCAAAAAAATGAAGCAAGTGCACTATATTTAGGAGCCCGAGTGAACGAAAAAGTTGCGAGAAGTGCAGCGTGAAAAATATTCGTGCTGAAACGAACGGCTCGTTTCCCAGCACCTTGTTCCTCGGTACACCTGAGGGGCCGGCAGAAGTTGGTGACACCATGGCTTGTTTGGCAGGGAGGATCCTGCGCTGCGAAAATTGTTCGACCGGTCAATTCCAGGGAGCAGCGTATTCCACACTTTGATTCGACGATCTGAAGCGATTTCCGCTTAGGGACGGCGATGTAATCTCCAAACAGGAACGAAGCTCTCAGGATCCCTTGATTGGAAATCGAATAAAAATGTATTTTTAGGGATTAAAAAAGTTGCTATGTGTGCCGATACAAATAATACGAGAGATATTGGGGAGGTACGGGTTATACCTTCCGCAACAAAGCTATTTGAACGCAATTTCCTTGTCAGCACGGCACGCCAAGCGACGCTGACATGAGTATGAATTTTGGATATGAAGAGATAGGCACGAATTGTCCCATTAGGTCGTGATGAAATGTTATGAATGTACACAAACTGACGCATCTGATTTATACGAGCTCAGCAGCTCCGGGATTCGATACGACCCAGCTCAAGTCTATCTTGCGGACTGCACGACGCAATAATTCGCGGCGCGTTGTAACTGGAATGCTTCTTTACTCCGTGGGCAGTTTTTTTCAGGTGCTGGAAGGTGAAGAAGCAACGTTGTTGGAATTATTCGCGATTATTGCGACAGATCCGCGTCATCGCAATGTGACCAAGATCATTCAGGAACCCATTGCACGGCGGGTTTTTGGCGATTGGACAATGGGGTTTTCAGCACTCGAGCCTGCCGAGCTGTCGGGGATCGAGGGCTTCAGCGATTTTTTTCAACAGGGCATATCTCTGACAAATCTTCAGTCAGGCCGGGCCAAAAAGTTACTTTGGGCATTTTCCCAAAACCGCTGGCGTGCTCGTCTGGATGGGATCACCGCGTGACCGAGTATTCATCATCACCAGACGGTTGTCCGATGGATGAGGAAGCGCTGGATTTTTCATTTGCGTTTCAGCCGATAGTGGATACGCACGCACAGACTGTTTATTCCCACGAGGCGCTTGTACGAGGCTTGCATAACGAGCCCGCCTACCAGATTCTCCAGCGTTATACCGGGGATCGGGTGACTGTTTTCGACGCAGTCTGCCGGGCCAAGGCAATTGAAGTCGCGGTGCGTATTGGAATAAACACCCATCTCAACCTCAACTTCCTTCCCAGTGCGGTCCTGGATATGGACAGGGGTTTGAATTCCACGATAGAGGCGGCAGATCGACATTCATTTCCGCTGGACCGGATCATTTTGGAAGCCACTGAAGTTGAAGCGATTGCCGATCATGCCCGCTTCGCGCAAACCGTCAACGAATACCGTCGAGTTGGAATAAAGCTCGCAATTGACGATTTTGGCGCCGGTTACGCCGGCTTGAGCCTGCTTTCCGAGTTTCAGCCGGATATTGTGAAGCTGGATATGGGGCTGGTACGAGGCATTCAGTCCCACGGTCCCAGGCAGGCGATTGTCCGCGCCATTGCACAAATATGCATGGATCTGGGCATCGATTTTGTCGTCGAAGGTGTCGAGACAATCGACGAGTTTGTCTGGTTCAACGATCTTGGTGTTTATCTGTACCAAGGCTACTTGTTCGCCAAGCCTATGTTTGAGGCAATGCCGCCCATTTATATTCCTGATCTAAACTGAGTGTCTGAGGAAGGACTGGAAATCCACACGCAGGAGCGGTGATGACATATACGGTGGGCATTTTTGTTTTTGACGATGTCGAGGTCCTCGACTTCGCCGGGCCGTATGAGGTTTTCACCACGGCGTCACGCATGAATTCCCTGAACGATGCCAAGGCCGTGCCGCTGTTCAAGGTATTCACCATAGGCCGGACTGTCTCGCGCCTGCAGGCCAGGGCCGGGCTCAGCGTGTTCCCCGACCACGATTTCGCGCATCACCCCGAGGTCGACGTTCTCATCATTCCTGGCGGTGTGGTTAGGGCTGAACTTGCCCGGCCCGAGGTGCTCCAGTGGATCGCAGATACAGCGGCGCGGAGCAGGTTGACGGCCTCGGTCTGTACCGGCGCCTTCCTGCTGGCCGGGGCAGGGCTGCTGGACGGCAGGTGTGCGACGACTCACTGGGAAGATATCGGCGACTTTCATGCCAGGTTCCCTGCCGTGAAGGTGAAGACCAATCTGCGCTGGGTCGATGAGGACAGGATTGTCACGTCGGCCGGGATCTCGGCGGGCATCGATATGTCCCTGCATCTTGTCGAGAGATTATCCGGGCGCGGATTGGCGGTACAGACCGCTCGCCAAATGGATTTTGACTGGACAGAAAACGCCTGACCGGCATGCGTTCCCTGCGAATTTTTTCGGGACGCAGAGAATAAAGCTTCCGCTCCGCCTGTTTATGTGGATGCAACCACGCCTGTGGCTTGCATTCAATCCATTCAGACCAAGGAGTGCATCATGTTGAATTGCCCGTTGTGCCGTGTGGGGCTTGTTGCTCTTGCCGCTTTCAGCATCAACCCCGTTCACGCCAGTGTCATTACCGATGCGACCAACGACTTTCTGCCCAGCTTCACCGTCGCACCCCACAACAGCGACCTGGACGTCGTCAGCGCCGCCGGTTTCTATAACACAAGCGCTCAGCAATTCACTTTCAGCGCCACGCTGGCCGGGGCGCTGGGGCAGACTCCCGGCGCGCTGTATGTCTGGGGTCTGGACCGCGGCCAGGGTACGCAACGCTTCCTGAATGGATCGCCACCGATCGGCGCGGGCATATTCTTCGACTCCGTGCTGATTCTGCGTCCCAACGGCACCGGCGTGTACAACGACTTCATCAACAGCACGACGACCAACCTGGCCGCCGGCAGCGTGCAGTTGAACGGCAATACCATTACCGGTGCGGATCTGCCGCTGTCGCTGTTCCCGTCCACCGGTTTCCAGCCGGGTGACTATACTTGGAACATCTGGCCGCGCGTGGGGCTGGGGCAGAACAACCAGATCAGCGACTTCGCTCCCGACGCGGCAAATGTGCCCGTCACTTCCGTTCCCGAACCGGAGACCTATGCCATGCTGCTGTCGGGGCTGGGCTTGATCGGCATGCTCCGGGCACGCCGCAAGCGGGTTCGGCCTCAGCCGGCCTGAACGCGCCCGCCCGTCCGGGAATGTGACGGGCCCATTGCCGGGCTGGAGGAAAGAATTCACCGGCCGTATAAAGGTCCATCCGGCTTGCTCTGCTTCAGGTTGAGCGGGACGATTGTTGTCGTCCGCAACCATTTCGATCCTGTGAACTCCAAAAAAGATATATCAGCAAGAAACATCACGCTGGTATGGGGATTGAATGTTCACATTGACCAGAAGGAGAGCCAGCATGATCAAAGCGTTTGCTGCATTTGAACCACACGGAGAACTTAAGCCCTTCGAATATGATCCGGGCCAACTCAAGCCGGACGAAGTTGAAATCGACGTTCAGTATTGCGGTATCTGCCATAGCGATCTGAGCGTGATCGACAATGAATGGGGGATTACCGAGTATCCGGTAGTTCCCGGACACGAGGTGGTCGGAACGGTCGGCAAAATCGGCGCAGGCGTCAAGCACTTGAAGGTCGGCCAGGTGGTGGGGCTGGGCTGGCATGCCGGGTATTGCAACGAATGCGAACCCTGCAGGACAGGCGACAACAACCTATGCGCTACCGCGCAGGCGACGATCGTCGGGCATCACGGCGGTTTTGCCGACAAGGTGCGCGCGGCGGCCAACAGCGTGGTGCCCATCCCCGAAGGCATTGATCTGGAGTCAGCCGGCCCGCTGTTTTGCGGCGGAGTTACGGTGTTTAATCCGCTGGTCCAGTTTGATATCAAGCCCACAGACAAAGTGGCGGTGATCGGCATCGGCGGCCTCGGCCACATGGCGTTGCAGTTCCTGAATGGCTGGGGCTGCGATGTCACGGCATTTACCAGCAGCGAAGACAAAAAGAAGGAAGCCCTGGAACTGGGCGCGCATCACACTTTGAATTCGCGCGACCCGAAACAAATCGAGGCGGCTGCCGGACGTTTCGACATGATCATTTCCACGGTCAATGTGAAGCTGGACTGGAATCTCTACCTCGGCACACTGAAGCCGCGCGGCCGTTTGCATTTTGTCGGCGCGACGCTGGATCCGCTCGATATCAATGTGTTTTCGCTCATCATGGCGCAGCGTTCGATATCCGGTTCTCCGGTCGGCAGCCCTTTAACCATTGCCAGGATGCTGGAGTTCGCCAAGCGCCACCACGTCAAGCCGGTCATCGAGAAATTCAGCTTTGATAATATCAATGAAGCTATCAAACGATTAAGGAGCGGCCATGCGCACTATCGCATAGTGTTGCATCGCTGATATACGCAGACCGTTACGGTAGTGGTACGTGACGGGTCTCGATTGCGTCATCTCCACTGTAAAGAAATGGACTGTCGTTATGACGATAAGGCTGTGAATTGGGTCGATATACGACTTGGAAAGGTGCCTATGCCAGCCAAGATCAGATTATCGACAATGGCACCAAGCGCAACATATGCGTTCGCGGTTTGTTCATGCTGTTGACGGGGCTGGCCCACCAGGTGACCGGAACCCCGCTGGGCATCCAGTTCTGAATCAGCTTGCTGAACGATACGCCCATTGCCCGATTGGTTTCATTCGGCCGCAGCCTGGGGCGTTATTTACAACAAATTGCCTATTTCATTACCTTTGCCTCAGAAGACACGCCTTTTCCTTTTAGCGAGTGGCCGTCAGGCGCCTGAAGAAGCGGGCGGCCGCGCTACGCTATTCGATCCCCAAGTCTGGAGATCGAATAGCATCGAATGAACATAAACCAGACCGCACGGCCGATTTTGACGACGCCGGCACAAGTCGATGCCATCGGGTATAGAATTTAATCCCATGTCTCCTTTCCACCACAGCCGGTATTGCGCTTTCAGAATGACGGGCCTGGCTGTCAAACCCACGGAAATGGGACTTCAATAGGGATCTGGCCATACCAGCCAGCGCCAGAAACAAAACGGCGTGCCAGGAAAACAGGAGGCAATATGATCAAACCCATTATCAATATCTCCGAAGTCGAACTGCTGCCGCGCCCTGCGGCGTTTGCTGCCACCGGTGAGGCCGCCCAGCGATTTGATGCCCGCATGGGTTTTGTGGCGCCACTCATAGGCGCCCAGAAACTCGGGTACAACATCACGGCGGTGCCGCCAGGCAAGCGTGCTTTCCCGTTTCACAACCACCGCGTCAATGAGGAAATGTTCTTTATTCTGGAAGGCAGCGGTGAAGTGCGAATCGGAGAGGCGGTTTACCCGGTCAAGGCGGGTGATATCGTTGCCTGCCCGCCGGGCGGCAAGGAAACAGCGCATCAGTTTATTAATACGGGCGCTGCCGAAATGAAATATCTTGCGGTGAGCACCCGATTGTCGCCCGAAATTGCGGAATATCCCGATTCGGGAAAGTTCGGCATTCTTGCGGAATTTCCCTCCGATGCGGGGGATGCGCCGCAAATGTTCCGTTTTGTCAGCAGAGAAAGCCAAAGCATCGACTATTGGGAAGGCGAATAGTCATTGGGAAAGCCTGTTGGTTGATCCCGCAAAACAAGAGGCATAACCAGGCGGGATCGATATCGTAGGCGAACCAGGTAATCAGCCCTACACACAATCGAGAAATCCGCTATGCCTGAGATTACCGGAATCGATCATGTCTACATTACCGTGTCAGACCTCGAGAAATCGGAGCGTTTCTACGACCAGGTTCTCCTGCAGACGCTGGGCTTTCGCAAGAACAGGTTCGTGCTGGCTGGCGATCCGCACATTCAGTACTTCAACCGCCACTTCGGTTTCGTCCTGCGTCCCGCGCGAGTCATTGCGGCACATGACGCATACTCGCCCGGGCTGCATCACTTTTGCCTGCGGGTGGATTCAATTGCCGAGGTGGAAAGTGTCGCCGGGCAGCTCCGCGCCGCAGGAATCGCCGCCACCGAAGCGCGGCTATACCCGGAATATGCGCCTGACTACGCCGCGACATTTTTCTCCGACCCGGACGGGATTCGCCTTGAAGTGACCAATTATCGCCAAGAGCGCCGCGAACGCCATGACAACTGGCAACAGCAGGCCAATTGATGCATACCGTTTCTATGGGCAACACAGCGAATGGCCTTGTGGAGGGTGCGTTTACAGTGGCGTCAAACGTTATCTATCAGGCTGCGCAATTGCACCAGGTCGGCTTCGAAAATCTGGCGCCACGCAGGATTTCTTCCGGCTGCTGCGGGATGATAGGTCGGAAAGTAAAGGCGGTCTCTTTGAATCAGACGGCCCCGGATGCGGGACAAGCTTGCTTCTCCCAGCAATGCCTTGGCAGACACACCTCCCAGAATACAGATGATAAACGGCTGGATAACGCTGATCTGCCGTTGCAAATGGGCCGCTATGCAGGTTTCGACCTCGATTTTCCGGGGCAGACGGTTGTGCGGCGGCCGGCATTTCACCACACTGGTTATGAACAAGTCTTGCCGTTTCAGTCCGGCAATCTGCAACGCATGATCCAGGATTTTTCCAGAGCGCCCGACGAAGGGCCTGCCCTGAAGGTCTTCCTGTGCGCCAGGGGCTTCGCCAATCAGCATGATGCGGGCGCACGCTGATCCTTCGCCGGGAACCGCGCAGTGACGCTCCTGATAAAGCGTACAACGCGCGCAACTGCGCACTTCGTCGGCGATGGCACTCAGATTCATGGGTTCAAGGGCGGTCCGGGGACGGCTCATTTTACGCCATGCCGCATTTTGGCCCCAATAGCCACAAGTGCGTGATGATGCACGCAATGCCAGGAGATAGCGCCGTCGCTTAATATCGCTTTTAAAGCAAGATGCTATATTGATCGCAGCCAGAATTGTATGGAGCTCGGAAAAAGTTATGAATATTACGGATCTGATGAAGGCATGGGAAAGCTCGGCAAATGGCCATCTGACCGAGAAGGAATACCGAATCCGGCTGCCGCTTCCCGATGCCGCGAAAATCGCGGCGCTGGCCGAGATGTACCCGCGCCGCAACGAAACGGAGATCATCAGCGAGTTGTTAACGGCGGCGCTGAACGAGCTCGAGCGCGCCATGCCTTATGTTCAGGGCGACAAGGTGATTGCGCGGGATGATCAAGGCGATCCGATTTACGAAGATGTTGGGCCTACCCCCCGATTCCTTGCCTTGAGCAGAAAATACCGGGAGATGCTGGAAAAAGACCCGGCAGCGCGCGCGGAATGATAAAGCTGAAGCGTGTCTACGCAGCGCCGGATGCACAGGACGGTACGCGCGTTCTTGTTGAAAGGCTGTGGCCGCGGGGGCTGGATAAACAGCACGCGAAGGTGGATGTATGGCTGAAAGAAATCGCTCCGAGCACGGAACTGCGCAAATGGTTTTCTCATGACCCCGTCCGATGGACCGAATTCCAGACCCGTTACAAAACCGAATTGGCTGAAAAATCCGCGCTGCTTGCCCAGTTAAAACTGATGGCCCAGCACGCCACAATAACGCTGGTTTTCGCGGCGAAAGATGAACAGCACAACAGCGCGATTGTTTTGAAACGCTATCTGGAACAATTCTCTGCGCGGGCCGTTTAGATACACCGCCAAACGGGAAAGCCATTTCCTGTATGCGGCAAGTTCAGCGGGCATGATGCTTTACCCCAGTTGTTGTTCCTGATTTATTGTTGTTGTAATCCTGTAACCGGCTTGGTCTAATTTAGTTGATGTCCGGCAGGGTTTACTGAACACTGGTTTCCTTTCCTTATTTTTGCGGTGTGCTCAGGGGATGAATCCGGAAACCATTTGCCTACCGACGTTATCCAAATCAATGCTCGAGCCATGGCTGTTCCGGATACGCAAGCTGCCGCGAAATTTTTTCAATCACGCGAGATTCTATTTGTAAAAACATGAAAAATTCATGGAAAGAGTGCATCTATCTGCAACGGGAAGAGCTGGCGCGCAAGCTGCACGAACCGCTGGCGCGTCTGGCTGAACAATGCAAGCCGGCGTGGGGCAATCGCGAGCAATTGAATGAGATTCTTGCTCAAGGTTTTGCCAGCGTGCCTTATTGCGCTTTTTTGTATTGCCTGAATACCGATGGCACCCAGATTTGTGACAATGTCGGTCAGGAGGGGCTGGCGCCTGAACATTACGGGCGCGACCGTTCGCAGCGCCCGTATATGAAGGAGGCCGTACCGGCATGGGGGTTTTTGCTTTCCGATGCATACATCAGCCTGATGGGGCGCCGGCCGTCACTCACGGCGCTACAGGTGGTGCGCTCGGATTCCGGCATGCTGGGCTATCTGGGCGCCGACTTTGACCTGCGCGATCTGCCGGTAACGTCCGAACTCTACGAAGAACCGGGTTATTGGCGGCAGGTGAAGGGCGACCCGGCCATTCGCGGCACGGTGTTTCAGCAATGCCGCGTGGACAGCCCCATGGACGGTAATCTGGAACAAGCTTTATCCATTCTTGAAGAATTGCTGACGCTGCGCGGCGTATTTCAGTGCCAGATTCACTTTTCCAGCAGTCAGGCGACCATCTGGACCGTGGATGACCCGTTCCGCTATCGCATGCTGGATCACGAGGCTTTGAGCGATCCAGACATCTGCCTGGTATTTCCGCCGCGCCCCTACCCGAATGATGCGGCCATTCCGCAGCATGATATCGCACGAATTTTGAGTACCATGCAATCCTTGCGCTTTGCCGATCCAACCATCTATCTGCGCACGGCCTCGATCAACATTTTCAACGGCATGATCAGCCTGACCTTCTCCTGCGATGGATCGCATTACATGTCCTATGTTGAATTTTTGCTGAAGGATACGTCGTTCTGGTTTTGAGTGCGGATCGAGTGATCAGCATACCTGCGAGTACTGAATTCCCCGCCAAACCCCACATCGCGGCTGGTAAGTTTATAATGGCCGCCCATGGCGCCTGACAGCTCATATATTCCCGGTCCCCAATCATGCGGTGCTTTGCACTGCAACTGGGGACTTTTCATTTCTAACTATCTTCATTCAAGGAGACCCTGGCAAGATGGAACACGGCCCATATTCACGGTTTGAGGCAGCAGAGCTGATTTTGAGAGATCAACTGGCTATTGATCGTACGCTGCTGGCGAATGAGAGAACCTTCCTGTCGTATCTGCGCTCAGCGGTTGCATTGCTCATTGCCGGCGTATCGATTATTCATTTCTCGCATCAGAACTGGTTTACTGCTGTGGGGATTATCTGCATCCCGAGCGGCGTGTTGACGGGTATCTTCGGTTTCTGGAGGTTCAAAAAAATGAACAATGCCATTTCGGTGGTACGCGTGGAGTTGCGCAATATTTCGGTGCCAAATTAGGGCAATAAACCATCCGCTGCGGGCGCTGCAACAGGTCTCATTGCGCGCCTGCTCCCGGTCCGGTCAGGCAAGGGGGTGCAATGATTACTCTTTACGAGCTGCACTGGTCGCATTATTGCGAGAAGATCCGCCTGGCGCTTCACTACATGGGTCTGAAATGGTGCATGGTGGGCATCGACGCCTTCAACAAGAGCCAGTTGCACGAACACCCCTTGCCTGCGCATCTGCCCGGCCACACGGTGCCGGCCATCCATGATGCACGCACCGGCAGGTTTGTCATGGATTCGACGCCGATACTGCGCTATCTCGCAGCCAATTACCCGGAGGCGCCGAATCTTTTCCCCGGCGATCAAACCAACCGGGAAGCGATCGATGCAAAGCTGGTCGAATTCGACACATTGCTGGGAATACCGGCACGCCGCTTTGGCTACACCCAGGTCATACTTGAATGCCCGGACCTGTTGGCCGATCTGTTTCTGTCCCATCGGGGCAGGGGGCTGTTCAGCGCACCCGTGCTTCGTTCCGTCGCCGGGGCATGCCTTGGAATCCTGCTGAGCAAACGTTTTGCGTTTCATCGCTCGGAATCGTTGGGGCTGTATGAAGCGTTGGAGGCATATCTGTTGCAGCTCGCCGCGCAACTGGAGGGCAGGGCGTTTATCGTCGGCGACATGTTTTCTGCAGCGGATATCGCGTTTGCCGCACAGATCAGGCCGCTGACTGTCGTGCCTTTCTTTGCGGAACATCCGCGCCTGCAGGGTCTGTTTGAACGCCATCTCCAAACCATAGCCCGCTGCGGTGGAGAAAGCCATTTCCTGTATCAAACCGGCATTGCGAACGCCAGAAAACACAAACCGCCGGTGCGCCGCAGGCTGCGCACGTTGACGGCTTCGTTGCCATTTCAGAGCCACGGAGACTTGTCCGCTAACGACCAGAACCATATCTGGACATGGGGCATGCTGGCCATGCCATTTCACTACTTTGTCAGTTTGCGCAGCGGGAAGGTACGCCAGCATCTCGCCACCGCAAACGTGCGGTAGCCACCATGCACTGGAACCATTTTGTGGCCCTGGGCGACAGCATTACAGCCAGCGTGGGTGACAGTGTTCCGGGCGTTGAATCACTGCGCTGGGCTGACCGTATCGCTCATGCATTGCGCCGGACCAATCCCGGCCTGCGTTATGACAACCTGGCTCAACATGGTCATACCACACAGGATGTCCACACCCGGCAGTGTCCCGAAGCTGTGGCGCTGCGCCCGGATCTGGTCAGCATTCTGAGTGGCGGAAATGACGTCCTGTCGCCGCACTGGTCGCCGCCGCAATATCGGGATGCACTGGAAGCGCTGTTTCGCGCATTCAGGAAGCAAGGCGCGACAGTGATCTCCTTTACCTTGCTGAATCCGGCTTCTATCCTGCCTGCCCGGCTCGCTGCGCGGACCTGCGCGCGTCTGCAAGAGGCGCACGCCATTATTCGGGATTTAAGCGGGCAGTATCAGTGCATCTGTGTGGATTGCTGGCATCTGGCGAGCACTCATGACCCGCGGATATGGAGCGCAGATCGCAAGCATCCGAATGCGTTGGCCCATCAATTGGTCGCGGCGGAGGTCGAGAGATGTTTGCATCTGGCCACCGGTATCCCCGCATGACTTGAAAGCACTCCAGAAGCGTGGCTCCGGCCGAGGTAGCGAGACGATCAGGTAATGTTGTAGCATTAAAATGTCTTTTTCCATTAATTCTAGGATGAATTGCGATGAGAAAAACGCCTGATGAGGAGTACCTCGAAAAAGCCAAGCTTTTGACCGAGGAAGAAACGGAGCGCCTGTTGTCGAGAATGCGTACAAAGTTAATGCGCAGACTCGAAGATAAAAAACTGAGCGCCCTGGAAGTTGTGGCGATTCAGCTTGAGATAGAGGACAAGGAACTCAATGAATGGCGCGAGAGGATGGCTGAAATAGCGAAAAGGACGAAGAATAAATAGCCTGATTATCACTTTGCCAAAGACAAACGCTGGTTCGAGTCATTGCAGACCAAGCGGTAAAGTCCGTGTCTAAAAGGTTTAGGTGAACGGATTTTGAATCCAGATAACGGGTGATTCTGGCGCCGTGCACCCACACTGGCGCCGGACGAAATAGATAGGCATGAGGCAAAATGGGTAACGTGGCAAGCTGCTAAAGCAACCTTTGCATACCAAAAACCTGTCCCAGCTTGAAAAATCCGCGAACGCATTGCGAACGATGCACTCTATAGGTAATTGTTCCATCCACGTTGCCATGTCCCAAGTCCATAGCTTTTTACCCATTGCCGATGCGCAGGCGCGCGTGCTGATTCTGGGCAGCATGCCGGGCAAGCTTTCATTGCAGGCACAGCAATATTATGCCCATCCGCGCAACGCGTTCTGGCCGATATTGGGTGAACTGGTGGGCGCCCATGCAGAGCTGCCATACCAGGCCAGAATGCAGGTACTGAAGGCCAATGGCATCGCGCTCTGGGACGTGCTGAAGTCCTGCACGCGCGAGGGCAGCCTGGATTCCGATATTGACGATGCCTCCATCATTGCCAATGATTTCGCATCGTTCCATCGGGCGCATCCGGATATCGCCCATGTTTTTTTCAATGGCGCCAAGGCGGAAGCCTGTTATCGTAAACATGTATTGCCAAGCCTCGGCCTGGCAGCTCAGCTGCACTATCAACGCCTGCCCTCTACCAGCCCGGCGCATGCTTCGTTGACACGCGCGCAGAAGCTCAAGGCGTGGGAAATCGTCAAGCTGAGAACGCAGTTTTTGTGATTCCGTTTACCGGTGGACCCAAGGATATAATGGGTCTAATTCCGGCCAATCCAACTTCAAGGACCTCATCATGCTTATCACTTTTCGTACCGACGCGTATGCGGACATCACCATGTTTGGTGATGTGGCGCTTGGCCTGATCAAGTTGATGGGGCACAGCGCCACGGTGCCGGGAGCGATTCTGGCCGCTGATGTGCCTGCTGCGTTACAGCGGTTGCAGGCAGGCGTGACAGCAGCGCCGCAATCCGGCGCAGCAGCCGATGACAATGCCGACGAACCCTCGGTGAGTCTGTCGCACCGTGCCTTGCCGCTGATCAAGTTGCTGGAAGCGGCAGCGGCGGCGAAATCCGACGTGATGTGGAACCAATAATCGCGTCAATCAATGCATCTGCGATCAATTCAGACCAGATAAAGCTAAGGTCATGGCTCAACAGCGCAACCCCGGGCTTTTCACAGGCATGCTGGCCTTGTTGCTGGCCGCTGTGTTGTGGGGCGGCATGTTCCCGGTGGCCAAATCGGCGCTGGTGACGCTGGATGCATTCTGGCTCACGCTGATTCGCTATGGCAGCGGTGCGCTGTTGTTTGTAGCCTTGCTGGCCGCAATCGAGGGGCGCAGCATGCTGCGTTTCGAGTCACGCGTTCTATCGCTATGGGCGTATGGCACGGCGGGTTTTGCCGGCTTCAGCATCCTGGCGTTTTTGGGTTTGTCGCGTTCGCAGCCGGAGCATGGCGCCATCATCATGGCGCTGATGCCGCTATTGGGTGTACTGGTGAATGCGCTGTGGCGCGGGGTACGCCCCACGCCATTGAATATGGTTGCAATCGTACTGGCCCTGGGTGGTGTCGCGCTGGTCATTACCAAAGGGCATCTGAGCGCGCTGCTGCATGGCGGTGAGGTGAGGGCGGATTTGCTGATTCTGGCCGGTGCGCTGTGCTGGGTGATCTACACGCTGGGCGCGCAGGATTTCCCCGGCTGGTCGCCGCTGCGTTACACCTCGCTGAGCTGCCTGATGGCCGTGCCCAGCATCGTGGGGATTACCTTGCTGGCTACGCTGGCGGGCATTGCACATGTACCTTCGGCGTCTACGCTGGCCGGACTCTCCGGCGAATTGATTTATATGATCCTGTTTGCCGGCGTGGTCGCGGTGCTGGCGTGGAACATGGGCATCAAGACACTCGGCGCGGGCGGCGTGCTGTTTATCAATTTTGTGCCTGTCACCGCTCTGATCATCGGCTGGTTGCAGGGCCATCGCCTGAGCGCCGCAGAACTGACCGGCGCGTTGATCGTCATGGGTGCGCTGGTGCTGGGCAATCTCGGCCGGCGCCCTGCGGCGCGTGCACCGCAATCTACTCTGTGCCGTTGCGATGCAGGAGAGTAAGCGCGCCTTGCGATCAGCCGTGAGCTGTCTGCCCATGCGTACGATGATTTTGCGTGTTCAGTGGCTGGTTTTATTGCTGGTATGGAGCACTGCATGGGCGGGCAATGGCGCCTTGCCCGCATCGGTGCAGGCTGCACTGCGCCAGGCCAATATCCCGGCCAGCCATGTCGGTGTGGTGGTATGGGAAGCAGGCAAGCATGCACCACTGCTGAGCCATGATGACAGGCTGTCCTTTAACCCCGCCTCGACCATGAAACTGGTGACCAGCTATGCCGCGCTGGAACTGCTGGGCCCTGCCTATACCTGGAAAACCGAGGTCTATACCGACGGCAGTCTGGTCGATGGCGTGCTCACCGGCAACCTCTACATCAAGGGCTATGGCGACCCGCAACTGACCCTGGAGCGTTTCTGGCTGCTGCTGCGCGAGTTGCGTAGCCGGGGCGTGCGCGAGATTCGCGGCGATCTGGTGCTGGACCAAAGTTATTTCAGCTTGCCCGCCGCTGACCCGGCAAGTTTCGACGGCGAACCGGGGCGTGCCTACAACGCGGTTCCAGCCGCGCTGATGGTCAATTTCAACAGCACGGCACTGCGCCTCACGCCATTATCCGGCGGCGTGGCTGTTTACGCCGACCCGTTGCCGCCGGGCATGCGTCTGGTCAACAAACTGCAACTCGACAATGCACCATGCGGCGAATGGCGCGACCGTATCGATATCCAATGGCTGCCCGACAACGGCAATAGCCGTCTGGTGCTGAATGGCAATTACGCTGCGGCGTGCGGCGAGAAAAGCACCGCGTTCAATCTGGGTGACGCCAGCGTATCGGTGGCGGATGCATTCCGCATGCTGTGGCAGGAATCCGGGGCGCGTTTCACCGGCAACTGGCGTACAGGCGAAGTGCCAGCCAGCGCGCAACGTTTGGTCGTATTCGAGTCGCCGCCGCTGGCCGAGGTGGTGCGCAGCCTCAACAAATTCAGCAATAACGTCATGGCGCGCAGTCTGTTTCTGAGCCTGGGCGCGGTGAAGAATGGTGCGCCCGGAAACACACAAAAATCGGCTGACGTGGTGCGCGTCTGGCTGGCCGGCAAAGGCTTGCATTTTCCCGAACTGGTGCTGGAAAACGGCTCCGGCCTGTCGCGCATCGAGCGCATCAGTCCGCACAGCATGGCGCAATTATTACTGGCCGCCTACAACAGCCCGGTGTTTGCCGAGCTTGAATCCGCGTTGCCCATTGCCGCCGTGGACGGCACCATGAAGTCGCGCGGCAAGGACACCCCGCTGGCAGGCCATGCGCACATCAAGACCGGCACGCTGGAAGGCGTCAAAACCATCGCCGGTTATGTGTTCGACCAAACCGGGAAGCGTTTTGTGGTGGTGTTTGATATCAACGACACGAATGCGGCGGCGGGTGGCGCTGCGCAGGATGCGTTGCTGGAATGGGTTTACAACGGCCGCTAGATTTACGGATTTGGGCCATCGTCCGGAACTGCGCCTCGGCGTTGGGTATGCCGGGGCGCGGCAGCATTATTTAACTACTGACGACGTTTAGTCGTCATGGCGATCCCTGCCATGACCCCGGCCGCGATCTTCCCCGTGTCCGTGTCCGCGGCCGTGATCCCGTTCGTTGTCATAGCCGTGATTGCCACGGTTTTCATAACCGTGTTCCCTGCCCCGGTCACCGTGCTCTTCGCGGTAGCGCGGTACATACACGTCGTTGTACCAGCTATCGCGGACGAAATAGACCGGCCGGCCACAGGCATTGTATTCGTGGCAGTGTTTGCGCCAGTGTTTGGCGTGGCCGGGCGGCACGCGCAGATAAATCGGTCGCAGCGACGACCGATGGCGCTCAATCACGATGGGTTCAGCATAGATAAGCTGGGGCCGAGGATAGGTGTTGCCGATGTTGATCTGCCCATAAAAACCGGGCTGGCCGATATTGACCGAGACGCCAACGTCGGCGGCAAGCGCCGGACTGGCCGCGATGGCGATGAGGGCGGTAAACAGGAAGCGTTTCATGCGTGAACTCCTTGGTGAGTAATTGTTATGCTGCGTTGCAGCTTGTCAGCTTAACGACGGACTGGACATGATAGGCGCAAGCGTGTCATTGCGTATATAGGTGTTATGTCAGGAATGTACCGGCATACGCCTGCTCTGCTCAGCTCTTGCCCAAACCGAGTTCGTCCCACATCGCATCTACGCGCTGTTTCACGCCGGCGTCCATGATAATCGGCGTGCCCCATTCGCGCGTGGTTTCGCCCGGCCATTTGTTGGTAGCGTCCATGCCCATCTTGCCGCCCAGGCCGGACACCGGGCTGGCGAAATCGAGGTAATCAATCGGGGTGTTTTCCACCAGCAGCGTATCGCGTACCGGATCCATGCGCGTGGTGATCGCCCAGATCACTTCCTTCCAGTCGCGGATGTTGATGTCGTCGTCCACCACCACGATGAACTTGGTGTACATGAACTGGCGCAGGAAGCTCCATACGCCGAACATCACGCGCTTGGCGTGGCCGGGGTAGCTTTTCCTGATGCTGACCACCGCCAGCCGGTACGAGCAGCCTTCCGGCGGCAGGTAGAAATCGGCGATCTCGTTGAACTGTTTTTGCAGCAGCGGCACGAACACTTCGTTGAGCGCCACGCCCAGTACCGCGGGTTCGTCGGGCGGCTTGCCGGTGTAGGTGCTGTGGTAGATGGGATTGTTGCGCATGGTGATGCGCTCGATGGTGAACACCGGGAAGCTGTCCATCTCGTTGTAGTAACCGGTGTGGTCGCCGAACGGGCCTTCCTGCGCCATTTCGCCGGGATGGATGACGCCTTCCAGCACGATCTCGGCGCTGGCGGGTACCTGCAAATCGCTGCCGAGGCACGTCACCACTTCGGTTTTTGCGCCACGCAGCAGCCCGGCGAACTGGTACTCGGACAGCGAATCCGGCACCGGCGTCACCGCGCCGAGAATGGTGGCCGGGTCGGCACCCAGCGCGACTGCGACAGGAAACGGTTTACCCGGATGCGCCAGCTGGAACTCGCGGAAATCCAGCGCACCGCCGCGATGCGCCAGCCAGCGCATGATGACCTTGTTGGGCGCGATAACCTGCTGGCGGTAGATGCCCAGATTCTGGCGTTTTTTGTGTGGCCCGCGGGTGACGGTGAGCCCCCAGGTGATGAGCGGCCCGGCGTCACCCGGCCAGCAGGTCTGGATGGGCAGCTTGGCCAGATCCACATCGGCACCCTCCCAGACGATGTCCTGACATGGGGCGCTGCTCACTTCTTTGGGCGCCATGTTGAGCACCTGCTTGAATACCGGCAGCTTGTCCCAGGCGTCTTTCAGGCCTTTGGGGGGTTCCGGTTCTTTCAGGAAAGCCAGCAGCTTGCCCACTTCGCGCAGCGCTTCGACCGAGTCTTCGCCCATGCCCAGCGCCACCCGGCGCGGCGTGCCGAACAGGTTGCCGAGCACCGGCATGGTATGGCCAGTGGGGTGCTCGAACAGGATGGCCGGGCCTGCGGCTTTCAGCACGCGGTCGCATATTTCCGTCATTTCCAGGCGTGGATTCACAGGCGTGGCGATACGCTTCAACTCGCCGATTTTTTCCAGTTGCGCAATGAAATCGCGCAGGTCTTTGTATTTCAAGCAAGCCCCCGGATGCGTGTCAAGGTCGCGGTCGTGGAAGTGGTGTGCAGGAATGGAATGGAATGTACCTGCCCGCCCCAGCCGAGGACTTCGCGGCCGCCGACCATGGCCTCCACTGGCCAGTCGCCGCCTTTGACCAGCACGTCGGGATGAATCAATTGGATGAGCGCCAGCGGGGTATCGTCGTCGAAGCCGGTCACGCCGTCGACCGAGCCGAGAGCGGCCAGTACCGCCATGCGGTCCTCCAGACAATTGATGGGGCGATCCGCCCCCTTGTTCTGGCGTCGCACCGAGTCATCCGAGTTGACTCCGACGATCAGCGCCGCACCCAGCGCACGCGCCTGCGCCAGATAGGTGACGTGTCCGCGGTGCAGGATATCGAAGCAGCCGTTGGTGAACACCAGCGGGCGCGGCAGACGCGCGAGCAGTGCGGACAGCGTTTGCGGCGTGGCAATTTTGGCCTCGAAATCAGGCTGCGGGTAGGTGGATTTCAACGACAGGGCTCGTTCATGAATAACCCGGCTTACTGAACGATCTGGAATAATTTGACCACTTTTTTCACCCCGCTGGTGGTGCTGGCGAGCTGCGCGGCGTCATCTGCTTCCTGTTGAGTGACCAGGCCCATCAAATACACCACGCCGTTTTCAGTGACCACTTTGACGTAGTTGACCTGGAAACGTTTGGCGTCGAGAAAGCGTGCTTTGACCTTGGTCGTGATGTAGGCGTCGTTGCTGCGCGAGGAGAGCAGGGACACCGGACCCACCACGGTCTGGTTGTATACCTTGCGTACATTGCCCACGCCCTGAACGATGTCGGTGATTTTTTGCTGAGCCTCGGCAGTCGGCACTTCGCCGGTAAGCAGCACGTCGTGATTAAAGCTGGTGACATTGACATGCGTGTCTTTTGGATAGGCCTCGCCGATGCGGTTGCCCGCACGCAATTCGATTTCCTGGTCTTCGATGTAGGCGGCGGAGCTGCGGCGGTCTGCCGCCATCAACGCGCCTGCCCCGATGCCGGTTGCGACCAGCGGCACGCAACCCTGCAATTGCAATAGTGCCAAACCCAGTGCGGCAACAATCAATGTAGTACGCATTATTCGACTCCTAAAATTAAACAATCAATTCCATCGCACAGGCAGTGGATGGTGAGCAGATGGACTTCCTGAATTCGTGCCGTGGAAGTCGCAGGTACGCAGATGTGGACGTCATCGTCGCGCAGAAGTTCGTCGATCTGCCCGCCGCCGTTGCCGGTAAGCGCCACGACACGCATGTCGCGAGCGTGGGCAGCGCGAATCGCCTCGATCACATTGCGCGAATTGCCGCTGGTGGAAATCGCCAGCAATATGTCGCCCGCGTGGCCAAGTGCGGCGACCTGTTTGGAAAAAACCTGGCTGAAATCGTAGTCGTTGGCGATCGAGGTCAGGATCGATGTGTCGGTGGACAGCGCAATCGCGGCCAGACCGGGACGCTCGATTTCGAAGCGATTGACCAGCTCGGAGGAAAAATGCTGTGCGTCGGCTGCGGAACCGCCATTCCCGCAGGACAGGATTTTGCCGTCCGCGAGCAGGCATTCGCTCATGTGTTCCACGGCCAGGGCGATGGGCACGGCGAGCGTGTCCATGGCGTCCATTTTCAGGCGAGCGCTGTCGCCAAAGTGTTCAGATATACGTGCGATTAGGTCCATAGGTCAAATTATGACACACGCCATGCACTATGCACCGAAGGCGTCGGGTATCCACTCGATCTCTTCGCCTTCAAACAGCAGCGCATCAAACCGGCATGGCGGGGGTTTTCCGAGTTGACCCAGATAGTGTTGCGCGGCGGCGATGAGTTTGCGCTGCTTGGTCACATCGATACTGGCGGCCGCGCCGCCGAAAGCGCGCGAGCGGCGGCTGCGTACTTCCACGAAGACCAGTGTGGCACCGGCGCGCATGATCAGATCGATTTCGCCAAAGCGGCAGCGATAGTTTTTTTCCACCAGCACCAGCCCGTGCCGGATCAGATACGCAGCCGCCGCCTGTTCGGCCTGCGGCCCGCTGGCCGCCATCAGGATTTGCTCCGGCAGGCTGTGGCGGCGACAATAGCGGGATTGGTCAGCGGCGGTAAACATGCATACATGCGGGACATTATATGTGGTGGCAACGCCCATCGGTAATCTGGGTGACATTACCCAGCGTGCGCTGGAAGTGCTGCGGTCGGTTGACCTGGTTGCGGCAGAAGATACCCGCCACAGCGGCCAGTTGCTTACCCGGCTGGGGATTCAGGCGCGTTTTGTCGCGCTGCATGAACACAATGAGCAGCAGATCAGCGCGCGTCTGGTAACGGACATGCAGGCCGGCAAGAACGTGGCGCTGGTGACGGATGCAGGCACCCCGGCGATCAGCGACCCCGGTACATTGCTGGTGGCGGCGGCGCACGCGGCGGGAATTACCGTAGTGCCGGTGCCGGGCGCGAGTGCGGTGATCTGTGCGCTATCGGCAGCCGGGGTGGTTGCGCCGCACTGGCTGTTTTACGGTTTTCTGCCGGCCAAATCCTCGGCACGACGCAATGCCCTGGCTGCACTCGCCCGCCTGCCGTATGTGCTGGTGTTCTACGAAGCACCGCATCGCATTCTCGACTGCGTGGCGGATCTGGCCGAAACCCTGGGCGGCACGCGGCGCGTGACCCTGGCGCGCGAACTGACCAAGCTGTTCGAATCCATTCACAGCTTGCCGCTGGGCGAAGCGCAGGCCTGGCTGGCAGCCGACCCCAACCGCCAAAAAGGCGAATTCGTGCTGATCGTGGAAGGCGCACCCGTGGCCGATGCGGATGAAGACACACTGCGCCTGCGCGACACGCTGGCCGTGCTGCTGGAAGAATTGCCGGTGAAACAGGCGGCGCAACTGGCTGCCAGACTCACCGGCCAGAAGAAAAATGCCGCTTACGAACTGGCTTTGCAAATGCGCGATGCCGCGGCAGGCCACGAAGAAAAAACCTGAAACCCGGGCCACGGCGGAATGGTTTCCTCGGTAGCCGCTGCGGCTAATATGTTTTCTACAGGAATGAATGCACATGGACACACTTATCCTCACCCGCCCCGACGACTGGCACCTGCATCTGCGCGACGGCGCCGCCATGCAATCGGTATTGCCCGACACTGCAAAGCGCTTTGCCAGAGCCATCGTCATGCCCAATCTCAAGCCGCCGGTGCGTACCGTGGAAGAGGCGCGCGCCTACCGTGAGCGCATCCTGGCGGCCCTGCCTGCCGGGTCGGATTTCCAGCCGCTGATGACGCTCTATCTCACCGACAACACTGATCCCGGCGAGATTGCCCGCGCCCAGGACAGCGGCTTCGTCCACGCGGTGAAATATTACCCGGCGGGTGCCACCACCAATTCGGACATGGGCGTGACCGATCTGTCCCGCTGCGACGCGGTATTCGCCGAGATGGAGCGCCTCGGTGTACCGCTGCTGCTGCACGGTGAGGTCACCGATGCCAGCGTCGACGTGTTCGACCGCGAGGCGGTATTCATCGAACGCCATCTGATCCCGCTGACGCAAAAATTTCCCGCCCTGCGCATCGTGCTGGAGCATCTCACCACACAACAAGGCGTGGAGTTTGTAAACGCCGCACCCGCCAACGTGGCCGCCACAATCACTGCGCACCACCTGCTGTACAACCGTAACGCCATGTTCCAGGGCGGCGTCCGGCCGCATTACTTCTGCCTGCCCATATTGAAGCGCGAACAGCATCGCCAGGCCCTGATCGCCGCCGCCACCAGTAGCAGCCCGAAATTTTTCCTCGGCACCGATAGCGCCCCGCACCCGGTGGGCGCCAAGGAATCCGCCTGCGGCTGCGCCGGTATCTATACGGCGCATGCCGCGCTGGAACTGTATGCCGAAGCTTTCGACGTGGTGGGCAAGCTGGACAAACTCGAAGGCTTCTCCAGCCAGTTCGGCGCGGATTTCTATGGCCTGCCGCGCAATAGTTCGCGCGTTACGCTAAAGCGTGAAACCTGGGCGGTGCCGGCCATCAAGGCGTTGGGCGAATACAGCCTGGTGCCGTTGCGGGCGGGAGAAAATGTGGGATGGACATTCGCAGGCAGTGTGGATTAAAAGCCCCACAGGGCATGAAATAGAGATATTGGCTTAATAAATTCCGCGCACCGGGAACAAATCAGCAGCAGATATGCCTTAACAGTAGCCTAATAAATCAGTAATTGCTTATAAACTGATATTTTGGGTCTTACGACACTGCTATTGCTGGTTGAGGATTTCCCCATGGATCTGCTACACAACCCCGAGTTCCTCTCGCGCGCGCAATTCGGCTTCATCGCCTTGTTCCATATCCTATGGCCGCCGCTGACCATCGGTCTGGCGCTGATCCTGTTCGCGCTGGAAGCCGCCTGGGTCAAGACGCGCAAAGTGTTCTATTACCAGCAGGCACGGTTCTGGACCAAAATTTTCCTGATCAACTTCGGCGTCGGCGTGATCAGCGGCCTGCCCATGGAGTTTTCCTTCGGCACCAATTGGGGGCCGTTCTCCATCGCCAGCGGCGATTTTTTCGGCAATATTCTGGGTTTTGAAACCGCCATGGCGTTCATGCTCGAGGCGGGTTTCCTCGGCATCATGCTGTTCGGCTGGAAGCGCGTCAGCCCGGGCATGCATCTGTTTGCCACCGGCATGGTCGCATTCGGCAGCACGCTGTCGGCATTCTGGATCATGGTCGCCAATTCGTGGATGCAGACGCCCGCCGGGGTGACGATGCAGCATGGCAAGTTCGCCATTACCAGTTACTTCGACGCGGTTTTCAATCCCGATCTGGCGCACGGCTTTAGCCACATGTTCATGGCGTGCATCGAGCTTTCGCTGGTGGTGGTCGCGGGCGTGAGTGCTTATTATCTATTGAAGCAGCGCCACCGCGAGTTCTTCCTGCCGTCGTTCAAATGGGCGGTGATTGCCCTGGCGGCGGTGGCGCCGCTGCAAATCCTGATTGGCGACTCGGCCGGCGGCGCGCTGGCGCAGACGCAACCGGCCAAGCTGGCGGCCATCGAAGCGCTGTGGCATACCAACAAACCGGACACGGGCGCGCCCTGGGCGATTGCTGTGCTGCCCAATCAGGCGGCGCAGAAAAACGATTGGGAGATCGCCGTGCCGGACGTGACCAGCCTGATTGTCACGCACTCGCTTACCGGCCGGGTGCAGGGACTAAGCGATTTCAAACCAGCTGACCAGCCGCCGGTGCTGATCCCGTTTTACAGTTTCCGCGTGATGCTGGTGGCCGGCGTGTTCATTGCATTCATGGCCGTGGTGACGCTGTGGATGCTGTGGCGGCACAAGGCGCAGATGCTGGCTGCCAGCGTGAGCCGTAACAAGTGGCTGCTGCGCGGTTGGCTGCTGACCATACCGGCGGCGTACATCGCCATCGAGGCGGGCTGGCTGGTGCGTGAAGTGGGGCGGCAGCCGTGGATTGTGTACGGCATGATGCGCACTGCGCACGGCGTCAGTAACGTGCCGGTCGCGGTGCTGCAGTGGTCGCTGCTGTCGTACGTCGTGTTTTACAGCGTGATCGGCATTGCGGCACTGGTATTCATGCGCGGCGTGCTGCGCAAAGGGCCGGTGTTTGAAGACCCGCCCCATCAATCGGCGCGTCACACCGGTATTCACACTCAGCCTGCCGTTGCACAAGGAAGCCATTGATGGAAGCCGTCGCACTCGATTCTACCCACCATCTGCTGGCAACCATCTGGTTTCTCATCATCGGGCTGTTCATGGTGATTTACGTAGTGCTCGACGGCTTCGACCTCGGTGTCGGCGTGCTCTCGCTGTTCGTCGGCGACGAGCCGCGCCGCGCGGCCATGATGTCCAGCCTGGGCAGCATCTGGGACGCCAACGAAACCTGGCTGGTGGTGATCGGCGGCACGCTGTTCGGCGCGTTTCCGCTGGTATATGGCACGGTATTGCACGGGCTGTACATCCCGGTCATCGTCATGCTGCTGGGCTTCATGCTGCGCGGCGTGTCGTTCGAATTCCACGAACTGTCGACCAACAAGCCGCTCTGGAGTTTCACGTTCGGGCTCGGCAGTCTGGTCGCCGCAGCGGCGCAAGGCTTCGCGCTGGGCGGGCTGCTCAATGGCGTGGCGGTGGTGGATGGCCATTTCGTCGGCGGCGCGATGGACTGGCTGTCGCCGTTCAGCGTGTTTGTCGCCCTCGGCGTGGTGGCCGGATACGCCATGCTCGGCTCCACCTACCTCATCATGAAATCGCGCGGCAGGATGCAGGACGCCTGCTTCGAGCGCGGCCACCTGCTGGCGCTGGCAATGATCGCGACGGCAGCCGTGGTGACGGTATGGACGCCGATGCAGTATCCGCAGATTTACACGCGCTGGTTCAGCGTTCCCAACGTGTATTACTTTGCGCTGTTGCCGCTGGCCGCGTTTTCCAGCTTCCTCATGCTGCTGCGTGCGTTGAAAAAGCGTTACGAGGTTGCGCCCTTCGTTTGGACCACGCTGATCTTCCTGTTCTCGTTTATCGGCCTGGCAGCGACCTGGTTCCCCTATCTCATACCCGGTTACGTCACCATCGATGAGGCTGCTGCCCCGAACAACACGCTGGTGTTCATGCTGGTCGGCATCGGCATGCTGATCCCGGTGATGATGACCTACAACATCTACCAGTATGTGGTGTTTCGCGGCAAGGTAGACCCGGACCACGCGCATACGTACTAGGTGCGTCGTTGTGGGAGGCGCCGGGTCCGGCGCTGGCTGGCGCAGTCGCGCTGCGCGTTACTCCAAATCCATAGGCGGAAAATCCGGCAGCGCTTCCTCGATCTGCACGGTGCGGTTTCCGCCCTCCTGTTTTGCCTCGGCGAGCGCCTTTTCGGCACGCCTGACGATCAGCTCGGAAGTGTCCCTGGGCGCATTGGTGGTAATCCCGGCGGAAAATGTCACCGCCTGACCCGGAGCGATGCCGGCCCAATCGCACCCGGCCACAGCATTGCTCAGCCGACCCATGGCAATCAGGCCCTGATCCAGCCAGGTGGCCGGTAACACGATGCCGAACTGATCACTGTCGAGACGGCCAAACCGGTCTACCGTCCTGAGCAGCTTGATCGCTGTATCGGCCACTGTTTTCAATATGGCATCTCCAGCAAGGTGACCGTATTGATCGTTCGCTGCGCCGAAATGGTCCATATCGATGATTGCGAAACTGAACGGATGCCCGGTTCGAAGCGAGCGCTGCAATTCCGCATCCAGCATCTCGGTCAGGCTGCGCCGGTTGAGCACGCCGGTCAGTGGATCATGCCGGGACAGCTCTTCGATCTGGTTGCGCAAAGCCTGGATCGCCTGGTCCTTTTCAGACAGTTGCTGGCGCAGGGAAGCGCAATTGGGGCAGGCATCTTGTTCTGTTGTCATTGCAGCTCCGTTTTGGAGACGGACAAGCAAAGGCCGCTTTGCGATTGTCCGTCGAAATGATGGGTGTTCTACAGAACCACACCGCACGCCATGCGCGCGCCTCCGCCGCCCAGGGGCGCGGGATGATCGGCATGGTTATCACCGCCCATATGGACCATCACGGAACGTCCCTTCATGTCGGCCATTTTGAGCCGTGGCGCCAGAACCGGCTGGGTGGCATTGCCGCTGGCATCCACAAACAGCGGCGGCAGGTCGCCCAGATGTCCATCGCCCCAGGGCGTGCCATGGCGATCGGTTTTTTCAGGATCGTAATGGCCGCCTGCGGCAAGCGCGGCAACCATCTTTCCATCCTTTTCCTTGGGCTGGCAATCGGCGTTTTGATGCACATGAAAACCATGCAGACCGGGCGCGAGGCCGTTGAGCGCAGGCGTAAACACCAGACCGTATTTTGATTCGGAGAGGGTCACCTGACCCACAGAAGCGCCGATGCCTTTCTCATTCACCACATGCATCGGAACCATCATATCGGCTGAAGCAGCGAATGCGGCAAGACTGGAAACAAGGGCAAATATCAACGATACGTTTTTCATGTTTTTCTCCCATTGGCAGTTGATGGAAACGCTAACGGTATCGGACAGCCGCAAGCGTCCTGATGCAGACTGACTAAAAAAGTACTGCCTGCCTATCATGCCATCGCAATTGATTGATGTGCAAGGAAATTAATCACCTTCTGCCGCCGTTGACAGACGTGCTTTCGGGAACCGGGCATTCAATATTCAGACTTTCCACAGGCATTATGGATCAGGTGAAACGTCGGCCTGGCGATTGTATGCACCGATACGGAAGTCGGCGTTCCAGCCCAGGGCCGCCCGCGCTTTATCGATGGTAACAGTCCCGCCATCCTCAGCAATATTGTAGATACCGGCATCCCCGCGCATGACTGCCCGCCGCGCTGCGTCGGCAGCGGCGTCGACATGCAGCGGTCCACCACCAGATGGTTTGTCGAAACCCGTCCCCGGCCCATAAAGTTTCCCGTAGCGGAGAACAATGGCCTCGAACGGAGCGCTGAGCACCTGCTGTTCGAGGCTGGCAACGGCCCGAGCCGATAATCCGAAATCAGGGTCTTCCAGATTCAGCGGTGCATCTTCACGGTAGGGCGTCGGGCCGGGCGCATAAACAAAAGCAAGGCTTTGGGCGACCATCCGCCGTGCTCCCGCAGCCACCGCCGCGGCGACCAGATGGCGCGTGCCGACTTCACGGAGACGCGCGTTGCGGATTAGCGCTTCAGCCATCTTTGTGGGGTCGAGCGCGGGAGGCAGGTCGGTCAGTTGATGCACCACAACATCCGGTTGCGCTGCGCAGACAATGTCGAGCAATGCTTTCTCGTCGAACACGTCCACAATCACCGGCGTTACACCCATGGCGCGCAGGGCCGATGCTTTCTCTGCCGAGCGTGTTGTACCAGTCACCGACCAGCCGTCGCGGACCAGCAACGGACAAAGCCTGCGGCCGATAACGCCTCCTGCACCGGCAACAAAAACCTTTTTGTTCAGTTCGCCTGGCATATGTGTCTCCCTTGACGCGAGGCAGCCTGCTCGGCTGCCAGTTCAGGTTGAAAGCTTGATGTGATAGACCAGAAACTGTTCATCCCGTTTCCAGCCTGCAGATTGATAAAGGGCCTGTGCAGTTTCATTGGTTGTAGCGGTTGACAGCGAGACGCGCACAGCGCCCAGTGCGCGGGCGAAATCGACGGCGGCGGACATCAGTTTTGCAGCCACGCCTTTTCTGCGTGCATGCTCATCAACATAGAGATCATTGAGTATGAATGTCCGGGCGAGAGATATGGAAGAGAAGCCGGGATAAAGCTGGGTAAAACCAACCGGCATGCCGTCTTCAAATGCGATGAACAGAATGGACTCGCCATGATCGAAGCGGGCCGATAAAAACGCTCTCGCAGCGCGAACATCGCTGGCGCGACCGTAGAATTGGCGATAAGCATCAAAAAGCGGTACAAGCGCTTCAAGATCAGACAAGATGGCTTGACGAACGGTAATGGAACTCATGTTTCCTCGAAAAGATATCGCGTTTGAGTTTATGGGCTGGATGCCGCAGGCGATCACTGCCAGTGAGTAAAGCGAACAACCGAACGGCTCTCCATGTTTTGATTTTCAGGAAAAGAAATGGACGGCTTCATAAATCAAACCGGCCAATGTCACCGAACCCACACCAAGAATGACATAGGCGCCTTTGGTAAGATCGCGCACGGTCTTTTTAATGGCTGCGCGATCGTTGACGTTAGGAAATTCCGTTTCAGGCGCCGGCACATCCAGAAACTCGCAAAGCGGTTTCCAGCCCTGGTCGGCGGAAAATACCAGCAGCCGATCGGCCGGAACCGCGGCTTTTACATCCGCGATGTGCTGATGATAGTGAGCGATGGCCAGGTCGCGATCATCCATGGTGCCCTTGTGCGAGCGCTGCCAGATCAGCTTGCGGGACATGTCGCCAAATTTTCGCCCGAACGGCGTGGCGAATTCCAGTACTTTGAACTGCCACATTGTTTCGGTGAAATAAATGGTGTCCATCGTGCTTTCATACCAGGCTTCGGCACCACGCGGGTGAACAGTCAGCACCACCTTGGCATTGGGATAAGCAGCCAGCAGTTCGCGCCATACACAGCACGCCGGGTTGTCCACCGCGGCGGTATATTTTGAAAATACCTGTGCCCAGTCGTGCTGCGCGCCCGGCGCAGAATTAGCGACTTTGCGCCAAAAATCCAGGTGCGATTTATTTTCCTTGTTTTCCAGTACTTCGAACATGTGATAGCACGGAAAACCCAACTGCTGAAGTGCGGTATAAACAGACAATGTGCCGGTGCGCCCAAACCCCGCGCCGATTATTTCCAGAGCCATGGTGATATCCCCGTTTTATAACCAACCGACATTTGGCCAGTTATCAACCCGACACCTGCTAGTACTATTTGTAATGGTACTGACGCGCATCATGCCATCGTCATTGATTGATGCGCAATGAAACGGGTGACTCCCCGTGCCTAGGGTAGCGCCCGTCTTGCTGGCAGGCTGGCTTGTAATACCTACGCCTCATAAGACAGATCCAGGCCAGAAATCGTTATTAATAAACGGCAGAATACGACCCACAAGAGACGGTCTAGGCTTATTCACTAAATATCTACTGATGGAGTGAAAGCGGACTATTCACAAGCCCACCTTCCACTTCATGCATATAGTTGGTGAACCCAAACTGGAGGATAATCCGCTATGACAGCCGTCTCTATATTAATAAATGCCAGACCCATGGGGCTCTTGTTAATTGTTGGGCATCTGAAGTCCATTCAGTCTGCCTATGCTTAGGCTTGTCACTAACTAGGAAGGGAAAAACCATGTCAATTACCAAGCGATTTATGGAGTTTCAGGAGGAACAAGACTCCATTCGAGTATCGCTTCAAGCACTTATTGATGATGAAAGAATTACAAATCCCGTGTCAGTCGGGATCGCAAAAAAATTATTGCAGATGGCAACCTCGACGCACTCTCTGCGTAGCAGAAGGAAGCCTTCTCTCGCTTCATCGCTCCTGAAATGAAAATCACCTGCGAGTTGTGTGAAACATCCATTCCTCTCGCCAGCTATCCCGAGGTAATTGCAAACGCGGAGTTCGAGGGTCAAGTTCTGTGTGACGATTGCCTCTACATGAAGGAACAAATGGGAAAGGATTGAGGCCTTTGCAATGCGCGCCACTTCACGCCACAAGATGCCCATCCCGGCATTCGAGCGGGACTGCGCAAAAGCGCGCTACTCCTCAATTTGAACGTTCGACTTCACATGAAAATTAACGACTTTATTCACCGTTTTCCTACAGCTTGCGGAACCCGGCAAGATGGCATTTGCCGCGTTAGAACCTTTATTGGTGAAAATTCAACGGTTTTCGCGTTGCTGACAGACCTTGGCGATAAGAACACATCTTCGTCGGTAACGAACTCCATTGAACTATTGTGCAAATCACTGCTCGCAAGGGGCGTCGTATCGGAGCAATGTGGTTTCATCGAACACTATGAAGCAAACACTTTCCGTGGTGACACATTTGACTTGGCCACGTTTGGAGATTCCGGGGTGCCTCATTGGGAGTCAATCAAGCAGGGCGACATAGAAGCGTTACTGAAGTGCGACGCGAAGGAGTTAAACGCTAGAACTCTAGATCAACCACGCCTACTCAACGAAATTGATCGCATTCGAAACGAAATCGATCCATTTATTGATTCGCCCTACCCTGAAGCATCAGAAATAACTAAAAGGCGTAATGACATTGAGTCTCGGATGATCAGCAAAAGAATGATCATAGATATCGTAGAGCGCGGTGCAGGTGAACAGGAGCTCCAACGACTACTGAAGCAAGACCTATCAATATTTGCCGAGGTTTACGCAGACCCAAAGGATGAATACATTTGCTTTTCCGAATTCCCAATAGCAGATGGGGCGGTTGATTTTGCAGTCTTCTCAGGAAGATCGCGAATGGATATCACGCTGATTGAGGTAAAGGGGGCTGAATTCCATTTGGTAAATCAGGGGCATTACGACAAGTTTGCCTGCAAGATTGACGACGCTATCGACCAAATTAGGAAACGACTGAGACACGTCATAGATGGCATTAAGGAATTCAGAGTGCAAGTGCATCGAGTTCGCCAGAATGTCGAGGAAGGAATATCTCAGTACAACTCCCTCTTGGGGCCTGCCGGAGATCTAGAAGTTGATCCCGACAAGGACATCAATATCAGGTGTGTCGTTATTGGAGGAAGAACGCGCAACGATCATGAGGAAAGCATGAAGCGCCATGACGTTGAGCGGAGTACTCATCCACCAATAAGAGTTGAATCGTGGGATACATGGCTGAGAAAAGTTAGGCGCGAGTGAAGTTGAGCTACTCATTTCGTCGGCCTGCGCGAAAAGCCGCGTAGGCCGACGATTTCAAAAGTTGGATGGAAGCTTAGGATTGAACACCAAACATCCCGGTAATATCTCAGGCTGACTGTTCCTGGCACTTACCCACCCTCGCGATGTTCATACCGAATCAACGCCACTCAAGCTATTGGCCAGACCGAATCAGGTGCAAATCAGGCAGCCAGTCGTTCGGTCTCCAGCGCATGTGCACGCTGCAGGATCTCCCGGGCGCTATCCACTTCTTCGGCGCTACCATGGGCGATGACCAGGTACTTGTTGGCCTTGAGCTGGGTTTCGTATTTGATTGCACTGTGTTTGGGCAGGCCCAGGCTCATCAGTGCCGCGACCAGCGCGCTGAGGCCGCCTACCACTGCGGCGCCTTCCAGGCCGCCGGCCAGCATGCCGACTATGGGGCCTGCTACTGCCAGCGGGCCAAAACCTGGCACCCAGAAGAAGGCGGCGCCTAATAATATCCCCCACAGGCCGCCCCAGAAGGCACCGATGCCGCCCCAGGTCTTGATGCGGTCGCCGCTGGTGTAAAAGCCAAGCGGATGTTCTTCACTGTGATAGCCGCGTCCGATGATGGACAGCTTCTTCATATCGAAGCCGGATTTCTGCAGTTCCTTCACCCCTTGTTCTGCTTGCGGATGGGTGTCGAACGTGGCAACGACAGCGCTTTGGTTGGGTTGTAGAGTTTCCATGATTGCATTCCTTTCAGTGTGGTGACTAAAAACATTGTGCGGGTTTAGCTGTTGGGGAAAGCCAGTATTCGGACTTTCTCGGCGACCAGGCTATCCAGTGCCTTGTTGACAGACTTTTGCGCCGATTTCAAATCGGGATGGCTGCCACGCAACGCCGCTTGCGCGAGCCGGATTTCTTTGCTGATGTGGTCCAGCGGAAGATATACCGTGGTGGCTTCCAGTTCGTTCGCTGCATCGGTCAAGGCTTGTGCGGCCGCATGGGTCTTTCCGCTACGCGCCTGGGTTTCAGCGTGTTTGATCTTGTGGCGTTCCTGCCGCGCCAGTTCAGGTGCATAGACTTGCATATCGTCCAAGCTGGCATAGATCGGCAGCAAGTCATCGTAAGCAATTTCGGTATTTCCGGAGATCAACTTTTTCTGCGCGTTGCGTATCGATTTGGATACTTCCAGAAAAGGCATGTCATGTTTCAGCGCCGCACTGAAGTCCTGCGCAACGATCAGTTCGTTACGCGCACCCGCAACGGAGCCGTCGGCCAGAAATGCCCGCGCAGCGCGCAGATGGCCAATCAGCACACGTCCGGATTCTGCTGCGGCATGCTCCAGCTGGGGATTGGCCCAGCCGCTGTTTTCAGTGTAGGTCTCGTTTTTAATCCTCAGACTCGGCTGCGTTCCGGATACGGCCGCATAGCTGGTACCGGAAATGAGCGACATGGTTAATACGATGGGCAGTGCCAGTTTGGCACCGGCCGCGCTTCGCTTGTTCATGATATCTACCTCCTGTTGCGATGGTCCTGTTTGGGCTCCTTGCCCAAGCAATGCGATGCATGTCTTATGCCAGAAACGTAAGCAATTGATTTTTTGAAAAAAGCCACCGCTGGGCAAAGAGTCCGGCGGGGGAAATGCCCCATTGCACGGCTAAGGCTTGGGGGATGTGACCCAGGACCGGCTGGCTCGTAAATTGAACTTAAGGTTTGCTATTCCGTCGATGAATTACTATAAAACACCTTCCAATAATTGCTGCTCGACTCTTCATGGCAACCATGCTCGTTACCGACTTGTCCCGTGCCCAGTTTGCCTTGACTGCGCTGTTTCATATTGTGTGGCCGGTGCTCACCATCGGGCTGTCGTTTTTCCTGGTGGTGATCGAAGCGCTGTGGCTGAAAACCGGCGATGTGGACTACTATCGCCATGCGCGTTTCTGGGCAAAATTGTTTGTGCTCAATTTCAGCGTGGGGGTCGTCACCGGCCTGCCGCTGGAATTTGAATTCGGCACCAACTGGGCGGAATTTTCGCGCTTTGCCGGGGATTTTTTCGGTGCAGCGCTGGGTTTTGAAGGCGCCATGGCATTCATGCTGGAGGCGGGCTTCCTCAGCATCATGCTGCTGGGCTGGAAACGTGTGCCGCGCGCGGTACATTTCTTTGCCACCCTGATGGTGGCTGCGGGCGCCAGCTTGTCGGCGCTGTGGATCGTCATGGCGAATTCCTGGATGCAAACGCCAGCGGGCGGATCGGTGGTGAATGGGCGCTTTGTGCTCACTGATTTCTGGGCCGCCATGTTCAACCCGGATATGGTGTGGGGGGTGAGCCACATGTGGGTGGCCGCGCTGGAAACCGGCTGCTTCGTGGTGGGCGGCGTGTCGGCCTGGTATGTCCTGAAAAACCGCAATCCGGCGTTCTTCATGAAGAGCTTCAGGATGGCGGTGCTGGCGGCGGTACTGATTACCCCTTTGCAAATTTACCTGGGCGACGGTTCGGGTAAATCCGTATTTGTTTACCAGCCAGCCAAGGGAGCGGCGATCGAAGGCCACTGGCATACCAATCCGGTAGGTCAGGGCGCGGCATGGGCGGTTGCCGCCTGGCCCGACGCAGAAAAAGGCGCCAATGACTGGGAGATCAAGATCCCCAATGCGTTGAGCCTGCTGGCAACCAGCACCTGGGACGGCCAGGTGAAAGGCCTGCTCGATATTGCGCCACAGGATCGCCCACCCGCGTTGCCGCTGTTGTTTTACAGTTTCCGCTTGATGGTGGCGATCGGGTTTTATTTTTTTGTATTGATGACGCTGAGTGTGTGGCACGCGTGGCGTCATGGGTGGCAAGCGACGGCCTGGCAGTCACGCCCGTGGCTGCTCAAAGGCTGGCTGTGGGCGGTGCCGCTCGGCTATATTGCTGTGGAACTGGGCTGGACCGTGCGCGAGGTGGGGCGTCAGCCGTGGCTGGTCTATGGTTTGCTGCGCACCAGTGAGGGGGCATCGCCGCTTCCCGCGTCCAGCGTCATGTTCAGCATGGCCGGATACAGTCTGCTGTACATCGTGTTGGCAATAGCATTCTTTATTTTTGCGCGACGCTGGCTGCGCAAGGGCCCGGACCTGGCGCTGGAGTCGCCAGCAGTTGCCTCGCACGGCTGGCAGGATCGGCGCATCTGATCGAGTTTTTCTGCGCTGTAATCATTCAAGGACGAACGCTGTATGGACCTGCAAAGTTTCCTGGTGTCATTCTGGATCGGCGTAGCCGGGCTGTCGCTGTTGCTGTATGTGGTGCTGGACGGCTTTGATCTGGGCGTCGGTATCCTGTCGCTGGTGGCTTGCGATGAAGACCGCCGCGGCCTGATGATGGCGAGTCTGTCCAGCGTGTGGGACGCCAACGAAACCTGGCTGGTGCTGTTGGGCGGCGTGCTGTTCGGGGCGTTTCCGCCGGTTTACGCCGCCTTGCTGCAGGGATTGTATATCCCGGTCATGGTGATGCTGTTTGCGCTGATCATGCGCGGTGTGGCGTTCGAATTTCGCCATGCCAGCAGGCGCAAGTGGCTGTGGAATGTGACCTTTGGCGTAGGCAGTGTGGGTGCAGCCATCAGCCAGGGGATGATACTGGGCGCGCTGATTCAGGGCTGGCCGACCCTGGCGGGTAATTATGTGGGCAGCGCCTGGCACTGGTTGACCCCCTTCACGCTGCTGACCGCATTGGGCGTGGCGTTGGGGTATGCGCTGATGGGGGCGGGCTGGTTGATACTCAAATCCACCGGCGAGATGCAGGATCGCGCCTATCGGCGCGGCTTCTGGCTGTTGCTGGGTACCTTGGCGACGGGTGCGCTGGTGCTGGCGTTGACGCCGTTGCACAACGCCCATATTGCCAGCCGCTGGTCCGGCAGCTCGGCGCTGCCTTATGCGCTGGCAGGCAGCGTAGCCATATTTGCCGCGCTGCTGACGCTATGGGCCTATCTCAAGCGGCATGAATACTGGCCATTCCTGGGCACGCTGCTGCTGTTTGTGGCGTCTTTTGTCGGTCTGGTCGCGAGCCTGTATCCTTACGCCCTCACTCCCGCGTTGACCTGGAACGCTGCTTCAGCCTCTTCCGGTACGCTGCTGTTCATGCTGGTCGGTATCCTGCCGCTCATACCGATCATGCTGTTCTACAACGGCTATCAGTATCTGGTGTTTAGCGGCAAGGTGGATGGGACAGCTTACGGCGACGATGAAGGCGAATAATGAAGCTAAAACAAAACCCGCGAATCAAGCCGCAGAGATCACGGAGGCCGCCGAGATGAAGCGGTTTCCGCCTGCTGTTTTCCCGGGTCACCTGACGGGAGTAGTCAATATTTACAGCAACCAGGGGTTTTTGCGGGCTGGGCGACGAATCGCCCATCCCGGCGCAGCCCGCTGCCACAGTGAACTCTGTGTTCTCCGTGGAGAACTGATTTTCTCAATATGAACAGCCTGCTTGCCACGGCGCACCCCTACATTATCCAGTACGGTTACGGCGCGCTGTTCGGCGTGCTGTTCGCCGAGTCGTTGGGCTTGCCGCTGCCCGGCGAAACCTTTCTGGTCGCCGCGTCCTTCCTTGCCGTACAGGGGCAGCTCAACATCTGGCTTGTGGTTGTGACGGCATGGGCAGCGGCGACGCTCGGCGACAACGCCGGTTATGCCATTGGCCGCTACGGCGGTCGCAAGCTGCTGGTTCGCCATGGCGCGCGCGTGGGCATCAGCGCCGTGCGGCTGGACAAGGTGGAGCGCTTCTTCGCGCATTACGGCCCGGAAGTCGTCATCGTCGCGCGTTTCTTCCCGGTGCTGCGGCAACTCAACGGCCTCACTGCGGGCAGTGTTGGAATGGGCTGGAAACGCTTCGCAGTCTATAACGCGCTGGGCGCGCTGCTGTGGGTTGGCGCATGGAGTGCGGGTGTCTACTATTTCGGCAAGCAGATCGAGGCATGGTTGCTGCGGGTTCATACGGCAGAGTTGTGGCTGGCAGGCGCGCTGGCGCTGGTCGTGCTGGTTGCGGTTGTTTACTGGGTGATGTCGAAACGGTCGCGCAGCCGGCGCTGAGATTACGCTCTCAAGGCGATCTGCTTTACATCATGCGCGCATGGAGATCGAACATGATCCACAGCGTGCCCAGCAGCATGATGGCGATGATGAGTACGGTGAACACAATGGCGAGCAGGTTCCAGCTCTGGTCCGAGGTGCGATCCAGGTGCAGGAAGTAATGGAGTTGCACCACAATCTGGACGATGGCTGCGAGTGCGATGGCGATGAGTATGGCGGAGTGCGGAAAGCGGTCGAGACCGAATACGACCAGCCCGAACGGGATCGCAGTGAGCACCAGGGACAGTGCAAAGCCCACGACATAGGTGCGCAAGCGGGCATGGCCGACGCCGGGCAGATGGATCGAATCATGTGCCATTTACATCACTCCCATCAAGTAGACCACGGTGAAGACGCCGATCCACACGATGTCCAGGAAGTGCCAGAACATGCTCAGGCGGATCAGCCGGGATTGAACCGGGATGCTTAACCCCTTGCGCATGACCTGACCCATCATCACCAGCATGCCGATCAGACCGAAGCTGACGTGCAGGCCGTGGGTGCCGACCAGGGTAAAAAATGCGGACAGAAAACCGCTTCGGTCGGGTCCGGCGCCCGTCAGGATCATGCGCTGGAACTCGCTGACTTCCATGCCGATGAAACCCAGCCCAAGCAGGAAGGTGATCAACAGCCAGCCCAGCACCTGGATTCGGTTTTTCCTGTTCATCGCCAGCACCGCCAGGCCATAGGTCACGCTGCTGGTAAGCAGGAGCAGGGTTTCGCCGAACACCTTGGGCAGATCGAACAAGGTCGCGCCCGTGGGTCCGCCCGCGTAGTTGTGTTGCATGACGCCAAATGTCGCGAACAGGATGGCGAACAGGATGCAGTCGCTCATGATATAGATCCAGAATCCGAACACGGCGTTGTTCACGGATTCGGCGTGCTGATGCGCGCTGCCGGAGTGGTGGCTCAATGCAGTCGTTGTCATGATTGTCCCTGCTGCATGGTGGCCGCGTGGCCCGGCAGTTTGAATACGTTCAAGCCCGCCCGATCAGTTCCTCCGGATGCGCGCGGGCGTCGCTCCTCGGTGGCCTGCACTGCCTCCGCCGGGATGAAATATCCGGTATTGTCATGCGATGCCCTGGCAATGAGCGTGACCAGAATGCCCAAAGTACCGATTGCGGCCAGCCACCAGATATGCCAGATCAACCCGAAGCCGGCGAAGAACGCCAGCACACCGATGACAAAGCCCGCGGGTGTGTTGCTGGGCATATGGATAGCGTGATATTCAACCGGGCGCTGGGCGGCGCTGCCATTTTCCTTGATGCGCATGAAGGCATCGCGGCTTCCCACGACGGGAATTTGCGCAAAGTTGTAGAGCGGCGGCGGTGAGGAGGTCGACCACTCCAGGGTGCGGCCGTCGCGCCAGTAATCGCCGCTCAGGTCGCGCGTCGTTTCGCGCGCCCGGATGCTCACCACCAGCTGGATGACCTGGAACACGATGCCGATCAGGATGAAGGCAGCGCCCACGGCGGCAATTTCCAGCCAGGGATGCCAGGCAGGGTTGGTGTAGTACTCCAGACGGCGCGGCATGCCCAGAAAACCAAGCACATAGAGCGGCATGAAGGCGAGGTAAAAGCCGCTCGCCCACATCCAGAATGCACGCTTGCCCCATTTCTCGTTCAGCGCGAAGCCGAACACCTTGGGAAACCAGAAGGCATATCCGGCAAAGTAGCCGAACAGCGCGCCGGGAATCAGCATGTTGTGAAAATGGGCGACCAGGAACTCGGTGTTATGCAGCACGTAATCGGCACCCGGAATCGCCAGCATCACCCCGGTCATGCCGCCCAGCACGAACGTCACCATGAAGGCCAGCGTCCACAGCATCGGCGTGTCGAAACGCACGCGCCCCTGATACATGGTGAACAGCCAGTTGAACACCTTGACCCCGGTGGGCACCGCGATGATCATGGTCATGATGCCGAAGAAGGCATTCACGTCTGCGCTCGATCCCATGGTGAAAAAATGGTGCAGCCACACCGTGAAGGACAGCACGGTGATGGCGATGGTCGCCCAGATCATCGAGGTGTAGCCGAACAGGCGCTTGCCACACAGCGTGGCCACCACTTCGGAAAACACGCCGAACGCGGGCAGCACCAGGATGTAGACTTCCGGATGCCCCCAGATCCAGAACAGATTGAGGTACATCATCATGTTTCCGCCAAGGGCGTTGGTGAAAAAATGCATGCCCAGGTAACGATCCAGCGCCAATAGAGCCAGCGTCACGGTCAACACCGGGAAGGCGAGGATCATCAGCACGTTGGTGCACAATGCGGTCCAGGTGAAGATCGGCATGCGCATCAGCGTCATGCCGGGTGCGCGCATTTTGAGTATGGTCACCAGGAAATTGATTCCCGTCATCAGCGATCCGAGTCCGCTCAACTGGATGCTCCAGATCCAGTAATCGACACCGGTGCCCGGACTGTAATGCAGGCCGCTGAGGGGCGGGTAGCCGGTCCATCCGGCATGGGAGAAATTGCCCACGCCGAGCGAGACCATGACCAGCCCGGCGCTGAATACGGTGAGCCACAGGCTGACCGCATTCATGAACGGGAAGGCGACGTCGCGCGCGCCGATCTGCAACGGCACGACCACATTCATCAGCCCGACCAGGAACGGCATGGCCATGAAAAAAATCATGATGGTGCCGTGCGCGCTGAAAATCTGGTCGTAGTGGCCGGGCGGCAGGAAGCCGTGATCTGAGCCCAGTGCGATGGCCTGCTGCGAGCGCATCAGGATGGCGTCAGAGAAGCCGCGCAGCAGCATGACGAGCGCCAGAATGATGTACATGACGCCGATTCTTTTATGGTCGACGCTGGTCAGCCATTCATGCCACAGGTAGCCCCACTTGCCATAGTAGGTAATGAGCGCCAGGATCAGCGCTGCGCCCAGCAATACCACGCTGACCGATCCCATGATGATGGGTACATGAAAAGGAATCGCGGACAGTGACAGTTTTCCGAACATGCCTTATGTCTCCTGATGGCTGGACGCCGGCTGCATGGGCGCCATCGCGCCTGGCGGCATCGGCTTGAATGTGCGCATGACCTGGTCGAACAGATCAGCGGGCTGGACCGATGCGAAATAACTCACCGGCGCGTGGGCGCTGGGTTGCGCCAATTGCCTGAAGCGTGCCAGGTTCAGTGCGCTACCGGTTTGCCTGACCTGTTTGAGCCAGGCCTGGTAGTCGCCCTGTGAAGTTGCGATGACCCTGAAGCGCATGCCCGGAAAACCGGCACCGCTGAATTGCGAGTTCATGCCGCGGTAGCTGCCCGGCTGGCTTGCCAGCAGATGCAGACGGGTTTGCATGCCCGCCATCGCGTAGACCTGACTGCCCAGGCGCGGGATGAATAGCGAGGCCATCACCGTATCGGAGGTGAGCCGGAAACTTACCGGCACGTTGACGGGAATGACCAGCTGGTTGACCGTTGCGATATGCTCGTCCGGGTAAATGAACAGCCATTTCCAGTTCAACGCAATCGCCTCGATCTGTACCGGTTTTGCGGATGACGCGATGGATTTATAGGGGTCGAGCCGGTGCGTGGTGACCCAGGTCAGCGCACCCAGCGCAATCACTATGACGGTCGGGACCGCCCATACCACCAGCTCGATTGTATGTTCGGACCAAGCGGCCTGGGGCGCAGTTTCCCTGCGCGTGGCGCGGTAACGCCACGCAAACCAGAAGGTCATGCCTATCACCGGCAGCACCGGGATCAGCATGATGAGAAAGGCGGTTACGATCAGATTGAGTTCGCTGTGACCGATCGGCCCCTGCGGGTTGAGCAGCGGGAAACCGGATACGCTGCAGCCGCCCAGAAACAGTACAGGGATGAGCGAGCAGTAACCGAGTAGCCTGAGGTGCTTTTTTCCTGGCACAAAATACCTCATATCCACATTTGAATGAGAGCAGTCCGCTTGAACACGGCACGGCAGATTCAGGTTTATCCGGTCAGGCCTGGGCAGCGGACAACACCTCTCCGATCTTCCCTATGCATCGACCGTGCCAGCCCGATAAGGCCTTGAATTTTTTGTGACCGGTTTTGTTGGTGCGGGATATATCGGGGTATAAGCCCCGGAGCAAACTGGTGGTTGGGGCATCTCAACCAGCATCGCAGAGGCAGGCGCGACACGCCCAGGCGGGATGACGAGAGGTTCAGCATGGAAAAAGCAGTTGGTCCACGAAAGACACGAAACAAATCAATGTAAGACATTGAGTAAGTTATCCACCCTTTGGGTGATGATCTGCAGCTTGTTATCGATTCGGATATTTCGTGATTTTCGTGTATTTCGTGTATTTCGTGGATAAATCGCCGTTTTTTGATCAATGCAGCTTGATGGTGGGCTTGTTGGGCGTATTGATGAGATTGGCGAGAAGCAACAGCGCGGTCCTGACATAGCCGTTCAGGGCAAGCAGGTGCATGGTGTGCAGCGACCGGTACATCCACCGTGCCCACAGCCCTTCCACACGCAGGCCATTGCCGGACCACCTGTCCATCAGGGTGCCTACAGTGCTGTGTTGCCCGAGTGCGACCAGCGAGCCGTAATCGCGATACACATATTGCGGCAGCGGTTTATGGTTAAGCCGGCAGCGTATCGATTTCACCAGTAGTCTGGCTTGCTGATGCGCGGCCTGCGCGCGTGCAGGGACGATGCCCTTGCCGTCGGGCAGCGGACACGCGGCGCAATCGCCAAAAGCAAAAATCGCGTCGTCAGCGGTCTGCAAGGTCGGGCGCACGATCAATTGCTGGGCGTGATTGGTGGGCAAGCCCAGGGTCGTCAGAACATCCGGCGCCTTGATGCCTGCCGCCCACACCATCATGCTGGCGTGGATGAATTTACCGGTATGCGTGAGCATGCCGTCCGGGCGCACTTCCACCACGTGTTCGCCGTTATGGATTTCGATACCCATGCTGTGCAACTGAGCGGCGACCGCATCGGACAGGCGCGCCGGCAATCCGGGCAGGACGCGCTCGGCCGCCCCCACCAGCACCAGCCGCAAGCTTTTGTCGGGGTCGATATGTTCGAGGCCGTAGGACGACAGTTCGCGCGTCGTGTCGTGCAGTTCGGCGGCCAGTTCCACCCCGGTGGCACCGGTGCCGACGATGCCCACCGTGATCTGCCCCGGTGCGACCGGCCCGGCCTGGGTTTGCGCGCGCAGGCAGGCATCGATATGGCGGCGATGGAATTGACGCGCCTGTTCCGGGGTGTCGAGCATGATGCAATGTTCGGCCACGCCGGGTATGCCAAAATCATTACCGACCGAACCCACCGCAATCACCAGCGTGTCGTAATGAAGGCTGCGGCGCGGCATGATTTCGTGTCCGTTCTGATCCGTGGCGGGTGCAATCCCTACCCGTTTCTGGGTGCGATCCAGGCCGTCCATGCGTCCGAAACAAAAGCGGAAATGATGCCAGTGCGCCTGTGCCAGATACTCCAGCCGTTCCGCATAGGAATCCAGACTGCCCGCGGCCACTTCGTGCAGCAGCGGCTTCCATACGTGCGAAGCCGAAGCGTCGATCAAGGTGACCCTGGCGCGGGTGCCGCGTCCCAGCTTGTTGCCCAGGCTTGTGGCGAGTTCCAGTCCGCCCGCGCCACCGCCCACAATCACAATGTCATGCGCTGGCTTATGCCGTGTCATGGATGTCCTCCGTCACCGTCGGGTTTCATGCGGCGTTGTCCAGATCGCGCCGCTCGAACCGCCCATAGCGCAGCGCGAGCGTCGGCAGGATCAGCAGGTTGAGCAGCGTGGACGTGATCAGCCCGCCCAGGATGACGGCGGCCATCGGGCCTTCGATCTCGTTGCCCGGCGCACCGCTGCTCAGCGCCAGCGGCAGCAGCCCCAGCGCGGTGACCAGCGCCGTCATCAGGATCGGCGACAGACGTTCCGCTGCGCCGCGTATCGCGGCATCCTTGCCCCACGCCACGCCTTCCACCTCGACCAGATGGCGATAGTGCGAGATCAGCATGATGGCGTTGCGCAGGGTGATGCCGAACAGCGTGACGAAACCCACCAGCGAGCCGATCGATAATACGCCGCCGGTGACCAGCACCATCACCACGCCGCCGGCCAGCGCGAACGGCAGGTTGGCGAACACCAGGATGGTCGAGCGCACGCCGCCCAGCGCCATGTACAACAGCAGCGCCACGCCCGCGGCAGCCAGTGCCGAATGCAGCAGCAGATCCCGCTGCGCGCGGGCCTGCTCCGGCGCATCGCCGGCATAGACCAGGTAAGTGCCGCGCGGCAGCGTGACCTGCGCCGCAATCAGTTTTTTTACCGCCGTGACAAAACTCGACAGTGCACGTCCCTTGACGTCTGCGGTCACTGTTTGCAAGCGTTGCGCGTCGTCGTGCAGGATCAGATAACGCCCATCGGTCTGGTGAATATCGGCAATGTCCTTGAGCAGCACCATGCGGCCGTCCGGGGTCTTCAACGGCAGCTCGCCCACTTGCGCCGGGCTTTGGCGCAGCGGTGGCGCCAGCACCACCGTCACGTCGAATACGCGACTCCCCTCGTACACCTCGCCGACTTGGGTACCGGCGTAGGCGGTTTGAATCGCACTCAGCGCGTCGACCGGGGCGATGCCGAGCCGCGCCAGGGCGCTATCGCGCAAATGAATAACCAACTGCGGACTGCCGGTCGGCGCCTGTACCTGCACCGCGCCGGCGCCCGGCACGCTGCGGATCGCGGCGGCGACTTCCTCGGCCTTGCGGTCGAGCACGTCGAGGTCGTTGCCGTAGATATCCACGACCAGCGGCGCGGTATAGCCTGAAATTGTTTCGTGGATGCGCTCGGTCAGGAAGGTGTTGACCGAGAAACTCGCGCCCACGAACGGCGCAACGGTGCTGCGGATGGCATTCAATACGCGCTGTTGTCCGGGGCCGGAGAGCGGCGTCAGGTCCACCTCGAACTCGCTCGAAAATGCGCCTGCCGGATCCGACACCTGGGTAGCCCGTCCCGCGCGCTGGGCCACCGAACGGATTCCCGGAATCCGGCTGAGCGACGCGCTCACACGTTGCCCCAGCGCAAGCGACTGGGCCAGCGACGTGCCCGGTGCCATTTTCATATGGACGATGAAATGTCCCTCGCGCAGCGTGGGCAGGAAGCTGCCCTGCAGGAACGGCAGCACCGCCAATGCCGCGCCGCACAGCAACACCACGACCAGAATCGCCGCGCCCGCGCGTTGATCGATGCCGGCGAGCAGACGGGTGTAGCGCACCTTGAGCCATTTACCCAGCGGTGGCTCTTTTGCTTCGGCGGCACGGCTTGCCAGCAACGCATAGGCCAGCGCCGGGGTCAGCGTCAACGCCACCACCAGCGAAGCCATGATGGCCGCAATATAGGCGATTGCCAGCGGGCCGAACAGGCTGCCGGCGACGCCGGACAGTGTCAGCACCGGCACGAACACCAGCGCCACGATGAAGGTGGCGTAGATCACTGCACCGCGCACTTCGAGAGATGCACTCAGCACCACTTGCGCCGCATTCAGCGGTGCAGCCAGCAGGCGATTTTCACGCAGGCGTCGGAAAATGTTTTCCACATCGACAATGGCGTCGTCCACCACCTCGCCGATGGCGATGGCGAGTCCGCCCAGCGTCATGGTATTGAGGCCGATGCCGAAGTGATTCAGCACGATCACCGCAGTCAGCAGCGAAAGCGGAATCGCCGTGGCAGAAATGACCGCTGCGCGCGCGTTGAACAGGAACAGGAACAGCACGATCAGCACCAGCGCAGCGCCGATCAGCAGCGCGGTGCGCAGGTGGCTGATCGCGGTTTCAATGAAGTTGGCCGGACGGAACAGGTCGGGATTCAGCGTCACGCCTTCGGCAGTGAGGGCGGGTTTGAGCTGCGCGAGGCGCTGTTCAAGGGCCCGGGTCACGGCCAGGGTATTCGCGCCGTACTGTTCCTCGACCACCAGCATCACGCCCGGCTGCCCCTCGATCGAAGCCGCGCCGACTGCGGGGGCGGGCGCCACCGTCACATTCGCGACATCTGCCAGGTGCAGGGTGGCGCCGCCCTGATTGCGCAGCACCACCGCCCCCAGCGCCGCGGCGGAGATGGGCTGCCCGGTGGTTTCCAGCGTGATGCGCTGGTTGCTGTTTTCGATGATGCCGGCGCCGCGCACCGCGGTTGCCCGTTTTGCCGCATCGACCACGTCCTGGATAGACAGGCCGTAGCGCACCAGCTTGTCGGGGGCGATCTGGATCTGCAACTGCTTCACCTCGCCGCCAAATACGGAAATGCCCGCCACCCCGTGCACGGAAAGCAGCTGCGGCTTGACGCTCCAGTCGGCAAGGGTGCGCAGTTCCATCAGCGAGCGCGACTTCGAGGTCAGACCAAGGCTCAGCACCACGCTGGTGGATGAAGCCAGCGGCAGCAAAGCCGGTGTTTTGACGCCTTGCGGAAGGGCAGCGGCAGCCCCGCCCATTTGTTCTGCCACGACCTGCCTGGCCCGATAGATGTCGGTACCCGATACGAAAGTCAGGGTGATCATGGACAGCCCCTGAAACGACTTGGAGCGCATGGTCTTGATCCCGGTCAGGCCGGCCAGGCGGTTCTCCAGCGGCTGGGTGACCAGCACTTCCACCTGCTCGGGCGACAGGCCGGGTGCCTCGGTCTGCACCTGCACCTGGGGCGGCGCGAATTCCGGGAACACGTCCAGCCGCGCATGGCTGAGAGCGAACAGGCCGTACCCCGCCAGCAGCATGGCCAGGGCGATGACAACGCCGCGAAAGCGGATGGCAAAGTCAACGATGGGAGTCAGCATGGGCGATGAAGTCCTGTTAAACCTGAAAAAATCGGTTAGCCACAGAGAACACAGAGTTCACAGAGAAAAAACGATGGATAGACGTAAATTTGTGCTTTCATCAGGTGGGCTGGAACTCGCTTCATCTCTGTGTCCTCTGTGCTCTCTGTGACTGGCATTGCGGTTTTGGCTTCAATGATCCGGATTGGCAATAACGTGCGCGCGCTCACCTGCTAATCGTCGTCATCGCCTCCACTGCTCGGGGCGCCCGGTTGCGGTTTGGGCTGGAATTCCTGCGAGAACAGCAAGGCTGCGCCCTTGACCGCCACGCGTTCGCCAGCGTGCCACTGCGCAACAAACCAGCCGCCGGGTGCGGGTGTGTCGACGGCGATTTCGCGGCGCACGAATTGCGTATCGGTGGACTGCACATAGACCCACGGCCGGTTGGCATACCAGACCACCGCCGAGTTCGGGATCACAACCCCAGCTACAGATTGACCGGCGGGCAGCAAGGCATCGATGCGCATGCCGGTGCGCAATCCGCCGCGCGGCGCCTGGTAAAAATACGTCGGACTCTGGGTGACCGGGTCGGCCAGCGGCGAAGGCGATACCAGATGCGCTGTGATCTCTCCGATGCCACCGGGCAGGTTGAGGTGGATGGTTGGCGGCGGCGAACCCGTCGCCCCGCCCTGCGGCAATGCGACCGACAATAAAGCCTGCTTCCCGGAATTCAATGCATCCAGTTGCGGCGAGTGCGTGGCCAGTGCCCATCCTGTCAGCACGTCGCCCCAGCGGCTGCGCGCCGTGTCGCGCGCAGCCAGCAATGTTGCCTGTGCGGCTTCCAGATGTGCGCGGTCCGCATCCCGGCTGGCGCGTGCCGCCTCGGTCACTTTGTCCGACACGGTGTGGTCCTGGCCATTAAGCAGCGCCAGACGCCGGTATTCGCGTTCCGAGGCCGCAGCCTGGGCGCGCGCTGCGTCGGTCTGCAGTTGTGCCGCGCGCAGTTGTCCGCGCAGCTGCAGCAGCGGTCCCGGGTCGAGTACGCTGGCGTAGGCGCTGGTTTGCGGCTGGAAACGGGTGACCGGCAGCGCTTGCACTGCGATGCCGCTCAGCGTCATTTGCGCGGGGCTGATTACGACCGTACCGGCGCTGGTCGTTGCGGCTTGCGAGTCGGCCGATGTGGCGGGCGGATGGCTGGGCGTGCTGCGTATCCAGATCACAATGCCGATAACGATCGCAGTCGCGATCAGGCCGGCGAGAATAAAGCGCGTGTGTTTCATGGCCGGGATCCTTGATGGGCAGGCGCGTCGCGCCGGGGGTCGGGCAGGGCGGGGTCGGTGATTTGAATTGAGCCGTCCAGCGGTTGCTGGACCGCGTCTTCGAGCGCACCCAATGCGCGCTGTGCCTGTATCGATGCAGTCAGGCGGGTGTTCTCGGCAGCCAGGGTTTGCAGGCGTGCCTGATCCAGCGCGAGGTGATCGATGTAGCCGGAGGAAAATTGACGCTGTGCGGATTGCGCGCGTAACTGCTGTATAGCGGCCAGAGACTGCGCGGAGTCCAGTGCCGCAAGGGCCGCACGATAGTCTGCAAGCGCTTGCCCGGTCTGGGCGATGGCCCGGGTTTGCAGGGCGGTGAAGCGCGCCGCGGCCAGCTCGCGTTGTGCCGTGGCCTGCGCGATCTGACCCTGGTTCTGGTTGAACAGCGGCAGCGTCAGGCTGATTCCCAGCGACCACTTGTTCGCGCCCTGGTCCCACTTGTAGCCGGGGCCGATTTGCAGGTCCGGATATTGCCGCGCAATTTCGAGCTGCAGCGCGGACTGGCTGACCTCATACCGGGCAAGTGCCGCGAGCAGATCGGCGCGATTGGTCAAGGCTGCGCGGCGCACTGCGGGTGCCGGAATTTGCGCTGCAGAAAGCGGACGGTTGAATGCTGCGAAGGAAAGCTTGACGCTGTCGAGCGCTGCTACCGGCACTCCCACGGCGGCAGCCAATGCCACCCGCGCTGCGGCCCCGCGGCCCCACGCCTTGTCCAGTTGCAGGCGCACATCGGCCAGTGCAGCCTGTTCAGTATCCACCTCGGCTTGCCCGGCCTCGCCGGCTGCGAGGCGGCGTTGCACGGCCTGCAACAGGTTCTCGCGCAGAGCCAGGGTTTGCTTCAGGATGGCGGCTTCGCGCAGCGCGGCATCGTAATCCAGCATGCGGCCACGCACATGGCTGCGCACTTGCCAGGCCACCTCGGCAACATGAAAACGCGCATCATCAAGTTGATGGTTTGCCTGGGCCTCGCGATAACCGCGCCGTCCGGCGGTTTCAATCGGAAAATTCAGCATCGTGCCCAGAATCCAGGGCGACATTCCGGCGATTGCATTGGCGTTATACGCCGGTGTCAAATTCAGGCTCGGGTTGGGTCGTTGCCGCGAAACTTGTACACCCGCTTTGGCCACATTCTGCTGCGCGCGTGCCACCTCCAGATCGGGATGGTAGTACAGCGCGGCCAGGGTCAGCTTGTTCAAATCCCAGGTATGGGATGACTCCGCCTGCCCGGTACGCGGCAGATGGGCGGCCAGGTAATTTTCCAGGCCGGGGTCGGAGAGCGTGCGTGCCTCAAAGGCGCTGGCAGTGGCTTGTGGCGACAATGGCCGCGGCGCATAGCTCGCGCAACCTGCGAGCGTAACCATCACCACGAATAGGGGTGCGACGACGCGGTTAAAGCAGAGTATTTGCATAAGGCTGGGCACGGTAATATTTCAAGGCTCCAGGAATACTAAGCCGCGAAAACTTACTTTATCCTTAATGGCAATATCCTTATGTTCGGTAGATGACGCATTAACCGGTTTTTACCCGCGCCGAGAGGTGCCATCCCAGCACGAACAAGGGTAGGGCCAACGATGCCGAAAACAGGTAAATCCGCGGCAGCGCGACCAGGCCTTGCAACGGCCCCAGGGCAAACGAGCCAATGCCCTCACCGGCCATCAGCGCAGCCACCATCAGACCGGCCATGCGCGTCTGCTGCCCGGAAAAAGCGGCCAGCCCGTACGACATGGAAAACGGAAAGTAGACGCTGCATGCTGCGCCGGCCAGTGCAAACGCGCCTATCAAAGTCCAGGCGCTGGACAGAAAGGGCAACGCAGCAAAGCAGGCGCCCATGCCGAGCGGCGCCGCCAGATAAAGCCAGCGCTGCGCGATTACGCGCTCCGGCACCAGCGCCAGCAGGATGCGAAACAGCGTCATGCTGCCCCAGAAAGCGGAGAGCGCCAGTGCCCCGTAATGCGCCGGCAGGGCCTTGTTCACGCTGATGTAAATATTGGCCCAACTGCCAAAGATGCCCTCGCCAATGGCATAGAGAAATGCGGCCAGCGCAAACAGCAGCATGGCGGCTTGCCAGCGCGGTGATTCACCGGTTTTGGCAGTGCTGGCCGGGAGCGGCAGAAAGAGCACCAGCACGAATCCCGCTGCCAGCATGAGCGGCCATACGCCCCAGCTGGCCCAGGCAGCAATGCCATGCAGGATCAGCGGAGAAAGCGCGGTGGCGCCGCCGATGCCGGCGTTGAGCAAGGTGACTGCCATCGTGGCGGTACGAGGGAACAGCAGCGCGGCATAGTGATTGACGGCCGCCAGCGTCAAGCCAAAACCCACGCCGAGAAACAGTGTTTCCATCAATAGCAAGGCATGCGCCAGCGTGCCACTGCTATAGGCCGCGCCGGCCAGCAGGAGCAGGGCGAGCACATTGGCTGCAACGCCGCTACGGAACAGTCCGCGACTGCCGATGCGCTGGTGCAGCGTATCGGCCGCGAGCGCGCCGAAGATGGCGCCCAGCGTCTGCGGCAGAAACAGCACGCCATAGGCGCTGCTGGACAGGTGGTAAGGCGGCGCGGCCAGAATGGTACCGAGCGCCGGGATCAGGACGAACGCGCAGCCTTGCAGGAAACCTGCTGTATAGACTGCGACGGCGCTGAGCTTGGCCATGTCTGATTCTCCTGATTAGGTCGTCAATGTCATGAATCCGGAAACGGCGATTGCAGCGACAGAGGCCACAGAGTAGGCGCGGGTATGCCGTATTCCGGGTTGATCGACCGGGTACGCAGGTCTGGGAAGCGCGTTTCCTCGGTGTTTTCTGTGGCCTCTGTAGCCAAACTGCTTTTCAATCGCCATTTCGGCACACCAGTAGCCTATCCATGCCAATCACCCTGGGCGAAACGCTGGCGCAGATGGGCGCCGACGCGCAGCGCGTTGGCCATGATGGTCAGCGACGGATTGACGGCGGCGATGGAGGGCATGAACGACGCATCCACCACGTACAGGTTGTCCAGCTCATGCGCCTTGCAATGAAGGTCGAGCACGCTGGCCCCGGGGTCGGTGCCGAACCGTGCTGTGCCGACCTGGTGGGCCACCGCCTCGATGCCCATGCGCTGGGTGAAGACGAGCGGATAGCCGAGCTGTTTCAGGATGTTTTTCCAGCCACCGACCAGGCGCTGATGGGCGGCCTCGTTGGTGGGTAGATAATGCAGCCGGATGGTGCCGTCAGCATCCAGACTGACCCGGTTGTCCGGGCGCGGCAGGTCTTCCGTGGTCAGCCACCAGTCCACCGAATGCTGTGCCGCCCACTGCGCCAGCGGCCACGGCAACGCCGGGCGCTGGGCCTTGAGGATGGCCGGGGTGACTTTGCCGAGATTCTGAATGTGGCCGAGCGGGTAGGGGAAATCCGCCTCGCCCGAGCTGTTGTAAAAATCGTTGATGGCGATGGTTTTCTGAAACACAGTCGGGTTGCGGCGACGCGGATCGATGGCAATGCAGGCGCTGTTGAGATGGCACATGTAATTGCGGCCGAGCTGGTCGCTGCCATTCGCCAGCCCGCGCGGGTGCCGGGCGTTGGCTGAAGCCAGTAACAGCGCGGCGGAATTGATGGCGCCGGCAGCGACGACAACCACGCGTGCGCGGAAACGTCGCGCACCCTGCGGGCCCAGCGTTTCCACGCTTTCCACGCGGCTGCCAGCGCTGTTGGTGAGGAGTTTTTGCACCCGGACACCGGGCAGGATATGAACATTGGCGTATTGCAATGCGGGGCGGATGCCGCAGATTTCCGCATCGCCCTTGGCGTGCACCAGGCATGGGAAACCGTCGCAGCTGTCGCAGCGTATGCAGGCACTTTGTTGCGGACGATCTTCGTCCCGATTCAGCGCCAGCGGCAGCGCAAAGGGGTGTAAGCCTAGCGTTTTCAGTTGGCGCGCGACTTCTGCCATGTAAGGCTCATGGGTGAACGGCGGCCATGGATAGTCGTTGCGCGGCGGCTCCGTAGGGTCGGCACCGGCCAGGCCGTGCGCGTAATACCAGCATTCTGCTTCATCGTAGTAAGGGCTCAGGTCGGCATAGCCAATCGGCCAGTTCGGGGTGCTGCCGTCGACATGCCTGCGCGCCACAAAATCCTCGCCGCGGCGGCGCAGCACCGCTGCGCCGTAGAGTTTGGTGTTGCCCCCCACGTGGTAGCCGGTGACGGGTTGAAACAGGCGCCCGGCACCATCGCGCCAGTGGTCCTGAGTATGGTAGCGGTGCGCGTGGAATACGGCTTCGGCCTGCCAGTTGGCTTTTTCCCTGGGCAGATAATCGCCGCGTTCCAGCACCAGGATGGACATGCCGCTGGGCGCCAGCGCACGCGCCAGCGTGCCGCCCCCGGCACCGCTGCCGATGATGATCAGGTCGGCATCCAGATCATCCGCCATGACGGAAGTCCGGGTAGATCAGCATGCCGCCGTCCACCGCGATGCTGGTGCCGGTGATGTAGCTGGCCAGATCGCTGGCCAGGAAAGCCGCAACCTGGCCGATTTCATCCGGCTCGCCCATGCGCCCCATGGCGATTTTATGATCCAGATCGACCAATCCCTGCGGGTCTTTCCAGACGCTTGCATTGATCGGCGTTTTGATCGCCCCGGGGGCGATGGCCAGCACGCGTACGCCGTTCGCCGCCACTTCCTGGGCCAGGGTTTTGGTGAACATGGACAGTCCGGCCTTGGCGCTGGTGTAGGCGCTGTAGCCCGACCAGGGGATGAATTCATGTACCGAAGTGATGTTGATGATGACCCCGCGTTTCTGCGGCAGCATCCAGTGCAGTGCCTGACGCGCGCAGTAGTAGGATCCTTGCAGGTCCACCGCGATGACGCGCGCCCACTGGTCCGGATCGCTGTCGGCACAATTGGCCGCGCCGCCATCGATGCCGGCATTGTTGACCAGAATATCCAGCCCGCCGAATGCGGCGCCGACTTCAGCGAAAAGCCGCGTCACATCTTCCGGCGCCGAGATGTCGGCCTGGAATGCCTGCGCTGCACCGCCTTGCCGGACGATGCGCGCCACCACTGCGTCTGCCACTGCTTTGTCATTTCGATAGTTGATTGCCACCTTGGCGCCTGCGCTGGATAAAGCCATCGCGATGGCTTCACCCAGTCCGGAACTGGAACCGGTGACCAGCGCCCGGCGCCCGCTTAAATCAATATTCAGCATGATTTTTCTCCAGGAGTAACGATGCGAATCTGAAAATCCTCACCCTGCCATTGCCCGGTGTCAGGCCAGTAGAGGGTGAATTCCAGCGTGTCGCCCGGTTTCAATTGCGTCGTCGACAAAATGGCGATGTGCGCCAGCCCCCAGTCCTGCGTGTCCACGTCGGCGATGTCCTGCCAGCCGTTGCGCCCCCAGTGCACGCGTGCAGGCGCGTGCAGCAGCAGGCGCAGTTCCTTGCCGGCAGGCAGATTGCGCGGGCGTTGCTTCATGCGCCATAGATAAAATGAAATTTTCGGGCGCTGGCCGTGATAGCGCAGCCAGGTCTGCACCGGGCGATCCACCGGATAGCCCTGGGCATGGCTCAGGCACAGCTTGATGTACTCGGCGTGCGCCCACACCAGCGGCATGGCGGAACCGCTGGGCTTTCCGGGGTAGAGGTCGCGCGCCGGGATGGGATCGGTATCCCATACCTGTTCGGGAATGAGACCTCCAGCCCCGGTCATGGCTGTGATGGCTTCGATGTAGGGCAGCACGTTGTCTCCAGCCATCAATGCATAATGGGCGCGCTCGCCGGTAAGCAGTGGCCAGCCGCGCCCGTTGCCACTGCCGTCGAAGGCGCTGCCGTCGGCGTGTTCGCCGTAGCCGTCGCCGTTGTAGCGATGCCATACCGGGCCGTTGGGCGTATCGGTCTTGAGCAGCTTGTCGATGGCGGTCACGCTCGCGACGATGCACGGGTCGTGCGCATCGCGCAGGCCATAGCGCACCAGTTGCAGGAAATCGGTTGCCAGCTGCTCCTCGGCGGGAAGATCGGGATCGATAGCGCGGTTTTTGATCAGCAGGTGTTCGAGTTTGGCGCCTTCGTGGATGAGTTCGTCGGTAGGGGCGCTGCGCAGATAATAACCGGGCACGTCGAGGCTGCGCGCCAGCTTGGTGTCTTCCACCCAGGTCCAGTCCTCCAGCCGGGCATTCCAGTAATCCGCCAGCATCAGCGCGCAATCGCGCTCGCGACCTTGCAAAAATGCAGCGCCCTCCACCAGCGCGGCAATGGCCACCGCCAGAGTGAATGCGTTGATGCCGGCGTCCTCCTCCCAGCGATCCTGGCCGGTGGCAGGACCTTCGCGCAGAATGAAATCGAGCGCGCGACGCACTGTATCGTGCACCGGAATTTGCGCCAGCGCGTCGCGTGCGTGCAGGGCGGCGGCCAGCAGCACCGGGAAAGCGGTTTCGTCCAGCTGGATGCCCTGCCAGAATGGTTTGCCGCCCAGCCACTGGTTTTGCAGCCAGTGGCCGTCGCTCTGCTGGGTAGCGATCAAGTAGCACAGTATGGCCCGCGCATCGTCGAGTTTGTCCATGGCCAGCAGTGCGCCGGCAGTCTCCACCAGATCGCGTGACCACACCAGATGGTAGCCGCCCTGGCTTGAGCTGGATTCGCCCCACGGCACCGACAGGCTGGCGACGGCAGCACCGGGGTAAGTATGGTCCTGATGGATTTTGAGTACGCTCGCCGAGCGTTGCAGCAGTTGTTGAGCGGCATCCGGCAGGGCGGCGAGCGCCGGAGGCGGCTGCCAGTTTTTTTGCCAGTCTGCCCAGTCCTTGCATTGACCCTGCCAGGCCGCTTCGAAACCTTGCATCAATGCGCTCCATGCCAGGGTGGCTGCAGCTTCCTTGCTGCTGCCCAGACCCAGCGCTACAGTACAACGACGCGGCAGTTCGCCTGCCAGCGACACTTCACCCGGCTCGGTTTCGGCATAGCTCCATGTCATGCGCCGGTGGCGATCGAAATCCTGCCATAAATCGCTTTCGCCCACGCTGCCCACGGATCGCATGCCAAAACCGGGCAGTCCGTCATGGTCGGCACACATCAACGCCAGACCGAAAGGCCCTTGTTCCGCCCACAGCAAGGGTCTGCCTTGCCAGGAATCCGCCCAGGCGCGGTTATTGAGGCTGTCCCCGCCCAGGCGCGGCGCGGCAAGCAGATAGGGGCGCAGGGCCGCGTCGCCGTCAAGTTCGATATCCAGCAGCAGCACATCGCGCTGCGGATCGGAGCAGATTCGGAGGCGCAGGTTGAAGCGCGAATGCCGGTGCTGAATGGTCAGTACCGGAATGCCGGGGGCAACGAATTCCAGGGTGTAGCCGGGCAGCCTGCGCAACTCCTGCCAGAAGCCCTGGTCATCGGCGACGATCAGGCCCAGATCCTTGAGCTGGGGGATATCCAGGCGCGGGTAATACACCTCGCTGACGATGCCCTGCGCTACGCTGAACCACAGCCGCGCAGCGCCCAGTGCGGTGCCGACCATGTCCTTGCGCGCGGAGGTCCAGCCTGGATCGCTCCACGGTGGCGCCGGGGCTGTGCCTGAAGGTTGCGGGATGTCATTTTTCATTGTGTTCTTTCTGGTGAAAGTTATGATCGTTCTGCTGCAAATCCGGATATAAACGATCGTTGCGCTGGTTTCGTGTGGGGTATCTAGCCTGTTTTCTTGTCTGCACCAATCAATATCAGGGTCTCGCTCAGGTAGGTATGTTGAGGAATCTTCAGGTTGAGCGGTGCCGGCACGTCCTTGAATACCCGTCCCGCCAGATCGTATTTGGAGCCGTGGCAAGGGCATAGAAAACCACCCGGCCAATTCGCCCCTATATCGGGTGCCCCCACCTCCCTGCGATAGGTTGGAACGCAACCTAGGTGTGTACAGATACCGATTGCGACAAAGTATTCAGGCTTGATCGAACGGGTCGCGTTCTGGCAATAAGCGGGTTGCTGGGGCTGTCGTGACAGCGGATCAAGCAGCAACTGATCATGCTTGCCCAACCGGTCGAGCATGGATTGGGTGCGATGCAGAACCCATACCGGCTGTTTGCGCCATGTGAAGGTCACCAGCATGCCCGGCTCAATCTTGCGGATGTCTGCGTCGACCGGACCGCCTTCGGCCAGCGCTCTCTGGCTCGGCATCATGCTCATCACGAACGGATAGGCGGTCATCACGAACCCTGCGCCCGCCACCGCAGTGGTGGCGGCAATCAGGAAGCGCCTGCGGTTAAAGTTGAATTCTGTCGGCTCGACCATTTTCAGAGGATTTCGAAAGAAAGCACGAACGAGGCCACCGTCATGCAAATCAGGCCAACGATAAACATGGTGTCAGCCAGATTCTCCAGATGCACCGCCCGCCGCTCGTAGCGCATCGAGGCATAGGACAGGATGGCGCTAAACAGAAACACGACATTGTCGAAGCCGAGTATTTTGTCCACCAGCCTGCTCATGGGGCCGCCCATATGGATGAGTTTGACGATGCTGAGAATCATCATGCAAACACCGACCATTGAGGCGGAAGCCTGCAAAATATGGGAGGAAAGGTTCTTGAACTGGCTCATGCGACAGTTCGGGCGTTTGCCGGCCCGTGTTCCTTTAGTCCATTCCAGCCTGCGTGCGCTGAATTCGGAATGGAATCAATAGCAGCGGTAAGGCCAGGGGCCGTAGTAGCAACGGCCGTAGAAATAGCCGTCCGGAGCCGGCCACCAGCGGTTCCAGTCTTGCATGTGCTGATCGCGGCGCACCGCCTCAAGGTAGGTATGCTGCATGTAATCCAGCACCTCATCGGATACGCCCTGCTGGTGCAGGCGCGCGAGCTGGCTGGCCTTGAGGCGATAGACGGTCCCCGCGTCACGCATGCGCTGGATGATTTGATCGGGAGGGTCGCCTTCATGACTGAGACGGATCACCTCAGCAACCGTGACCGGCGCGGGCGGCGGCAGAGTGGCACAACTCGCCAGCATCAATGTCAGGGTGGTTGCGACGAGCAGCGGAAAAATACGACGCCTCATGGCACGCTCCTTGGGTTGACCCCATAGGGTGAGAAAAAGGGGTGCGCAGGCCACCCGTCATGACCTGCTTCATTTGGTGTATTTGAATGCAGGCAAGGACTTGAGCATGGCCTTGGTCGCGCCCGGCAGCAAGAACTTATGTCCTTCGGCTTTGAAATGATTGAACGGAATCAGCACATCATGGCGGTCAATGCCGAGAAAGCCGCCAACGCCGACAACTGCGTAGGACACCGAATTTTCCGGCGACACGATAATGTCTTCAATGACGCCGATTTTCTTCTTGTCATCGTTATAGACCGGTTTGTGCAGGATTTGTTTCTGTGCACTCCAGCCCGCCGCCGCGACGCTGGCCTCCTGCACGGTCACGCCTACAGTTTCGAAGCCAGCGAGCGGGGCGGAATGCGCTATGCCGGAAAGGGAAATGGCCGCTGTGGCGAGCAGGGCCGCTAGTAGATTGGATGGACTGGGTTTCATGCTTTTTCTCCTGAGTTTTTGGGGGTGGGCAGACATAACCGCCGGTCTGTCATCATGTTTTCCGGCCCGCGTCTGTATTCATGTTGCAGTTGCTTTCGGCCAGCGGGGCTGGCGCAGGCAAACCTCAATCCGGCTTTTCATCAAACGGAATGCGGGCTTCCCTGTCGAAGTGAAGCTTGCGTTTTTTGCTGTACACCCAGACTACGATACCCGCGAATGCCGCCAGCAGAATCACGGTATAGATTACATAGGCGCTTGCGCTCATGTGCGCTCTCCTTCATTGAGTCCGATTCCGTATCGGGTCAGAACATTTGCCTTGATGTTGATTGAGCAGTATCCGTGCCACGACTGCAAGGTATTGATAACAAACCAATAATTTTATTAAATTGGGAGAGGGCTGGGGCATATCCCCCAAGATTGGCAAGAGTGTGGGGTGATATCACCCCAAAGTGGTTGGCGGCTTTGGGCGGTGCCGGCGGGGCGGGTTGAGCGGCAGTTATTTTTCGGTATGGAGGCCACGTTTGCGCCGTAGCGCGCCGGCGTAGATCGACTCGCTGCCGCGATGGTCGCGCGCGACAGTGTAGGCGATCACACACGCCAGCATCAGGGGCAGAGTGATTTTGTAATCCAGGGTCATCTCGAAAATCATCAGGATCGCCATCAACGGCGCTTGAGTGGCGGCGGCCAGGAACGCACCCATGCCGACGATGGCGTAAGCGCTGGAAGGCGAGGTCATGCCGGGAAAAATCGCGCCCAGCGCGGTGCCGAACAGCGAGCCGAATGCCGCCCCGATGAACAGGGTAGGAGTGAATACCCCGCCTACAGCGCCGGAACCGATCGTCGCTGCGGTGGCAATGATCTTGAAAATCAGCACCAGGGCGAGCAGTTGCCAGGCAATGTTCTGATGCAGCAGGCTGTTCACCACGCTGTAACCGTTGCCCCATACTTGCGGATAGAACGTGGAAATCGCGCCCACCACCAGTCCGCCCAGCCCCAGCTTCAGGGTGAGAGGCAGCATGGTGCGCGCGAACAGGTTTTCGCTGCGATCAAGAAGTGTAATAAATGAAGGCGCGAGGTGGCCCAGCAGATAGCCCAGGGCAGCGTAGGAAAACAGCTCCCAGTTGGATAGAAACTGAAACGCAGGGATCTGGTACACCGGCGCATATCCGAGGAAATGGTGGATGGTGGTATTGGAGACAACCGAAGCGACGATGAGCGGGCCGAAGCTCTCCATGGCGATGGTACCCATGACGATTTCAGCCACGAACAGTGCACCGGCGATCGGCGCATTATAAGCCGCAGCCAGGCCTGCCGCGGCTCCGCACGCCACCAGCAGGCGTTGCTTGTGCTGGGGCAGGTGCACCCAATATCCTGCCGCTGATCCCACCATGGCGGCAAGCTGCACCATCGCCCCCTCGCGTCCGATCGAGCCTCCCGAGCCGACGGAGAACAATGACGACAGGCTTTTCACCAGGCTGGCGCGGACACCGATGACGCCATCGCCTGCGACGATGGCTTCCATGTAGTCGGTGGTCCGCGCGCTACGCACCCATTTCAGGCCGAATTGCAAAATCGCTCCCGCCAGCAAGCCCCCGGCCAGCGGAATCAGCAGGCGCTGCCACCAGCTCAGCCCTTCGGCGATATGCACCAGGCTGCCGGAGTGGCTCGTGAACAACCACTCAATGAGCTGGATGCCCTCGCGGAACAGCACGGTGGCCAGCGCACCGAGCACGCCGACCACGCCAGCCCAAAGCAGCATGCGGCGTGCCTCTTCCTGCTCGTGCCCGCGCAGGAAGAGCTTGAACCGGGTGATGAGGTGGATTATGGATTTACCTTGCATTGCGCCTTCTCCCGGCGGCGCCTCATTAGGCCGGCTGTTTCAGCCATCCTTGCCGGCTTCAGGTTTGAGTCCGTATTTATCCACCCGGTAACGCAGTGTTTCGCGTGTGGTGCCCAGCGCGCGCGCGGCGGCAGTGACATTGTAGGCGTGGCGTACCAGTGTGGTCTGGATGATGTGACGATCCATGTCGTCGAGCGCCATGCTGCCATCCAGCGGCAGGCACAATAAAGTTTCACTGCTGGCTTGCGGTGGCGCGGGCAGGATGCCGGGGGGAGTGAGTTGCAGCCATTCCTCCTGCAGCGTGTCGGCATCGCCCGGGGTGAGCAGCACGGCGCGCTCGATGGCATTGCGCAGCTCGCGTACGTTGCCCGGCCAGTTGTGTTGCTCAAGCAACAGCCAGGCGCTGTCGCGGATATGGCGTATTTTTTTGCCGGCCTTGAGGTTGAATTCGGCGACAAAGCGTTGCACCAGGGGGCGAATGTCCTCGCGGCGCTGGCGCAGCGGCGGCAATTCAAGGCGGAATACCGACAGGCGATGATAGAAATCTTCACGGAAACGCCGGGCGGCGACCGCTTCAACCAGATCCTGATTGGTGGCGGCGATGAGTTGCACGTCGAGGGTGATTTCGCGGTCGCCGCCCACGCGGCGGATGACCTTGTCCTCGATTGCCTTGAGCAGTTTGGCCTGCAAATCGGGTGCCAGCTCGCCGACCTCATCCAGAAACAGGGTGCCGCCATCGGCCTGCTCGAACAGGCCGCGCCGCCGGGTTTTGGCCCCGGTAAACGCGCCGGGTTCGTGGCCGAACAACTCGGATTCGATCAGTTCATGCGGCAGTGCGGCGCAATTGACCTCCACCAGAGGGGCATTGGCGCGCATCCCGCCGTGATGCAGGATGCGCGCTGCCAGACCTTTGCCGGTTCCGGTTTCGCCGCTGATGAGCAGTGCGGAATAGGGCACGCTGGCCAGCCGTGTCAGCATCTGGCGCACCGCGTTCGAGGCGCTGCTGTCGCCGCTGAAGCTGTCCACGCTGTAGCGCCGCGCCGCCGCCGCCGTGTGTTCGGCAATGCGCCGCTGGGCACGGCCGCTGCGCGTGGCGGCGGCGATGATCAGGTCGAGGCGCGCCAGATCGCAAGGTTTGCTCAGGAAATCCAGTGCGCCCAGTTTCAGCGCGCGCACTGAATCCGGCACGGTGCCGTAGCCGGTGAGGAACAGCCACTCGCCGCCCAGATTTTTCTGGCGCACGGATTCGAGCAAGTCCAGGCCGTTGCCGTCCGGCAGGCTCATGTCGGAGAGCACGATCAGCGGTGTAAGGGTTTCGCTGAACAGCAGGGATTCGGCTTCGGCGATGCTGCGGGCCCAGCTGACCTCCCAGCCTTCGCGTCGGAAATGGCGCTGCAGTTCAGCACCGAGCAGGGATTCGTCTTCAATGATGAGGAGGCTGTCAGGCATGGGCGGCGGCACAAGGCAGGTAGAGGGTGACGCGTGCGCCACCGGCAGGCGGGTTGTCCAGCGCAATGCGTCCGCCCAGATCGTTTACGAAACGGCGCGTGATGGCCAGGCCGAGGCCGGTGCCGGATTCGTGACCGCTGATAAACGGGCGCGGGCCGTGGCTGAGCAGTGTATCGGAAAAGCCGGCACCGCTGTCGGTGACGCTGATTTCGATAGCGTTTTCACGAGGCTGCGCGGTGAGCCGGATATTTCCCGTATTTTCGCCGATCGCGTTGCGCGCGTTGAGAATCAGGTTGAGCAAAGCCTGGCGCAAGCCATCGGCCGAGATCACGCAGTTCAAATCCGCGGGGACATCGGTCACCAGCGTGATGGCAGGCGGCAACAGGTAACGGACCAGGCTGGCCAGGGTGCTGCACAGTTCGGCCAGGTTCACAGTGCTGGGCGGGGCGGGGCGGTGTCGTGCCTGATCCAGCAGGCCATTGAGCAGGCGCGTGATGCGATTGATTTCATCCAGGACCATGTCCAGCCGTTCGGCATGGTCGGCCGACTCGGTTTCACGGCGCAGATTGGTCAGCGCCATCTGGATGCCGGACAGCGGGTTGCGCAGTTCGTGTGCAATGCCGGCAGCGACTTCACCGACGCTGGCCAGCTTTTCCGCCTGCGCCAGATGCTGCTGCTGGTTGAGCAGGGTGGTGCTGGCGGCGCGCACCTGCTGTTCGAGCAGGGTCTCGCGGTTCTGGTGTTCGGCTTCGAGCTCGGCCAGGCGGCTCACCAGATGGTTGTAGCGCAGCAGCAGCGGCTTGATCATCGGATCGGCATGGGCAATCGGGGCGCTGGCGTAATCCTGTTGCGACAAACGTTGCATCAGCCAGCTCAGGTCGCGCAGCGGTAACTGCACGCGATGGCGCAGCAGGTAGAGGGTGGCGAGCGCGAGCAAGGGGAGCACCACGACCAAGGTCAGCGCGAGATTGAATTCGAAGCGCGCAGTGCGTTGCACATCGCTGACCAGTACCGCATGGGCGTTGGTTTCGCGCGTGATGCGGTCATGGATCTGCGCCAGCGTGGAGAGCAGGGTATCGTGGCCGGCATCGCGGCGCGCCAGCAATTGCCGTAGCTGGCTCAATACCGCGGGTGTGTCGGCCACGCGCGAGTGATCGGCAGCGATGATGTCGGCGAGCTGCTGGTCCAGTGCCCGGCGGACGTGCGCAGGGAGCGGCGCCTGCGGATTAACCAGGCGCAAATAGTCGTGTTCTATCTGCATTGAGAGCGCCTGCAAAGCGAGAATATTCTGCATGTGCAATTGCACGGTGCCGATGCGGGTTTCGGCGCGCCATGCGGTCAACGTCATCAGTGCCAGAGCCAGGATCACCACGCTGCCCAGCACCAGGGCAGGCAGTCGCAATGAGCGCAGGATCAGCGCGCTCGACACGGGATAGGAATCAGTATCTTCATAGCTGCTATTCAAACTGGTTTCTGTAGGGTAGGCAAGCCTCATCTCGTGTCAGCTCTGGCTGATCAGGACACCCAGTTCGCCCGCGAGCTGACGGTACTGGTCCGGGCTGCGTTGTGCCGGAGCTTCGGTTGCGAGCCGGGCGACATGTTGTTGCACGCCGTGTATTCCGATTTGCGGCTGGTTATCGGTGCGTGCGATTTGCATTGCCTGGGCGAGGTAGCTTTGCGCGCGCGCCAGCGCTTTTCCGGCGGCCGCCGGCTGGTGTGCGGTAAATTGATCAATGGCCGCATCGCGTAACGCGAGGCGGGCTTCGATGAGCCTGGATTTGACGGGCTGGTCGTGCATTACGATGGCCCATTCATTGCCCAGATAGGCATGGGAGCGTTCAGCCAGAGCGGCTGTCCTGTACCACAAGGTTTGCGCGTCATTAACCAGATTGGCGTCGTCGTTCCGAATGTGTGCGTCGAGCCGGTCGGCATCCTGCAGCAGTTGGTTGGCATCGTCCCTGGCGACCATATCTGTGGTTTGTGCGGCGCGCTGCAGGTAACTGCGCGCGCGTTGCAGTTCGAGCCGGGCTTTGGCGGTTTCGCCCGCCGCGAGCAGGCGGGTGGTTTGCAGCAATGACTGGCGGCCTGCGGCGAAAGGCCTGTTTACACTCACCGACATGAATACGACGCCGTCCTCGGCATTTTTGAGTGCATGGTCGGCACGCTGCCAGTTCTGCTGGTCCAGCGCGTGGCGTGCGGTATCCACGGCCTGTCGGGTATGCGCAAGTGGCAGGTCAGCCTCGGCATAAATCAGTGTGGCATCCGTGGCGTGCAACTCATTGGTACCCGGCTGTTTAAGGCTTTGCTGCGGATGGCTGCGTGTTTGCGCCGGATTCTGCTGCGCCGGAATGAAGTCTCGCAATGTATGCAGGTCGGCATGAATCGGTATCAAATCAGGCTGCACGCGCGCACTACTGTCGTATTCCAGATGTTTTTGCGCGTTCCAGACGTGAGCGGAGACGCGTGTGACAGGCAGGCTGGTTTGCAAACTGGTGAGCAAGTTGCCGGCGTTGTCCAGGGCCTGGTGAGCACTGACGGCATTGCGTAGAGCAATATCTTCCCGTGCCGCAGTGATCTGATGCAGCACTTTGACCGCAGTATCTGACAGTTGCTGTTGCTGTGCAATACTTAAAGCCGGGCTGGGTACCACGGATACCTGTTGCACTACTGGAGCCTCTGCACCCCAGGCGCGCGTCAATACGCTGCCCAACAGCAAGCTGGCAATCAGCGGGTGACAGGAAAAAGTGCGCATGGATGTTCTCCGGCAAAACAACGTCTTGCCCTTTTGCATACAATTGCCGTGCCAGAGTGTAACTTGTTGAAACTGTGTATTAAGCCTGGATTCTGTTGAAGGAGGCGGGGCATATCCACCAATCCTGCGGGGCATAAACCCCGCGCAGCACTAGGCTGTTTTCCCTGTTTGAATCAGGGAAAAGCGGGGATGGTGGGCTCCATATTGCCGCTGCTGGCCTCGGGATGACGGCTTGCGATGAGTTTGCGAATATCATCTACACGTCCACTGGGAACGTCGACCATCATCAAAATGCGTCCCTGCTCGATCGCTTTTTCGTAAGTCTTGAGTCTGGAATTTGGTACGGAACTGGCAATCATGCTCGACACCCAGGCACCGAATGCGGCACCCGCCAACGCGGTCACCAGAATTGTGACCAGCCTCAAGTCGACCCCAGCAGGAGGGAATAATATTCCCACGATACCGGCCAGAATACCGGCAATACCGCCTATCACCAAGCCGCTTTCCATGCCGTGAATGACATCGCTTTTTTGCAGGATAGAAGCTTCGTGCAAGCCATCGAGAGGAATGCCGTCGCGGGCGAGGACATGAATGTGACCCTCGTCAATTCGCGCCAGTAACAAATCATTGACCATCTGCTGGGCGCTGGCAGTATCCGGCACCGTGAAATAGAGTCTGCGTCTCATCGCACTCTCCTTGAAAGAAATAGGACAACGGTAGCCCCGTATCGGGGGTCGGGGCGCCGCAGGAGGGCGGCGTCATACTATTTTTTCTAGGCACTAAATCTATTTATGTCAAGGATATAGACTGGGTTGATAGTGCTAGAATGGCAGGGAAGCTGGCCAGACAGTCGCCGCCCCGGGCAACCGGGGGGGAGGAAAGTCCGGGCTCCACAGAGCAGGATGCCGGTTAATGGCCGGCCGCCGTGAGGCGAGGAACAGGGCCACAGAGACGAGCCGGTTAAGTCCGGAGTGAAACGCGGTAACCTCCATCCGGAGCAAGGCCAAATAGGCAGGCGATGAAGCGGCTCGCTGAGTCTGCGGGTAGGCTGCTTGAGCCGTCGGGTAACCGGCGGCCTAGAGGAATGACTGTCCACGACAAAACCCGGCTTATCGGCCAGCTTCACCTTGTTTCATAGTGGACATTGACGCGGTATTCGAGCAATTATTCCTGCGACGTGCCAGCCCAATGCATGATCAGGCTCTTGGCATGTTTGCCGTCCAGCGTCACGCTGCGGGATTGCTTCACGCCATGGCGTTCTGCGTTTACAGTATATCTGCCCTTGGGCAGGCGAACATACAATAGCGGCCCGGCATCCGGCAGTTCAACTACCGCCTTGTGATGTCTATCCAGAATGGTCACCGGAATGTCTGCGAGGAACGCCCCGTCCTTGCCTTCAGAAAATATGATGTGCAGCGGATATTCATTGGCGATGCTGTGCATTCTTGCCATTCCTTCGTCGCCAATTCCGCCGTTGACGTAATTCGTTGAGTCGTCCGCATGGGCTAATGGTAGAGCAAGGGCCAAAGCGGCAGCCATTACGAAGGATTTTTGCAGTTTCATGATGTTTCCTTTCACTGATGAAATTGATAGGGAACCAGTCGGGCGGCCTCCATTGCTTGCAAGGTTTTCCATCGATCCTGGATGGAGATGAGTTTTGGTATTCGCAATGGATGCGCGCCTTGATGCCTCCTTGCAACGAATTAGAATATTAAATTCGGGTAGGGTTCAGTATAGGACACAGGGCGGGGTTCGCCGGGGCAGACACCGCAGGCGCGTATTGGGTATTCAGAAGTTGAGCATAAACTATTTGCCATGAGTAAAGCATTTACCAAGGAATCCGACGCTGACGACGAGGAGCCGCTATCCCAGCCGCAGTTACCCGCGGGTGCGAAGAACTACATGACTCCGCGCGGCTATGCGTTGCTCAAGGCCGAATTCGACCATCTGCTCAAGGTGGAGCGTCCACAGATGGTAGAAACGGTGTCGTGGGCAGCGTCGAACGGTGATCGCTCGGAGAACGGCGACTACATCTACGGCAAAAAACGCCTGCGCGAGATCGACCGGCGCCTGCGCTATCTCACCAAGCGCCTGGATGATCCGATCGTGGTCGATCCGGTTACCCAGCAGGGTCTGGAGCAAGTGTTTTTCGGCGCCACAGTGACCGTGGGAGAAGAAGACGGTAGCGAGCATGCCTATCAAATCGTTGGCATGGATGAAGCCGACCCCGCTGCCGGTCGCATCAGCTGGGTTTCTCCGCTGGCGCGTGCGCTGGTCAAGGCGCGTGCCGGCGATGTCGTGCGTTTGCAAAGCCCTTCCGGGTTGCGCGAAATCGATGTGCTGGAAGTGCGTTATTTAGTGGACTCCATACCGCCTGCTTTGGCAGGTAACGAATAACCCGGTTCGCGCTGGGCATCTGTTTTACTTTCTTTTCTGGCAACACTTGATATCAAGCCTTCAGATAGTTGGCTATGTACTTATTTTTGATTGTTAATTAGCATTCACTAATGTTGTGTAAGTGTTTGTAACGTCTTGAAAAAATCCCTTTTAGTTGCTTGACCCACTATTGCTTTTTATCTATAGTGGGGCGAAGTGGTGAATTGTGGAGGAAAGTGGGAAATTTCCTCCGGGCTAAGTAATCAAAAGGGGTCTCATGTTCCGCGGCGTCGCAACACTTAACCTGGATAGCAAAGGTCGGCTGGCTGTGCCGTCCAGGTATCGTGACGCGCTCATGGTGCATGGTGCCGGCCGCGTTGTGGTAACCGCCGACCCCAGTCAGTGTCTGCTTTTGTTCCCTCTGCCGGAGTGGGAACCCATCGAGAAAAAACTCAATAGTCTGTCCAGCTTCAATCCCCAGACCCGCAGTTTGCAACGCTTGCTGGTCGGAAATGCCGCCGATCTGGAACTGGATAGTGCCGGGCGTGTTTTGCTGCCTGCCATGCTGCGCCAGTTTGCGGCGCTGGAAAAAAACGTGGTGCTGGTGGGGCAGGGCGTGAAATTCGAATTATGGAATGAAGAACGCTGGCAGGCGCAGATGGAGCAGGCGCTGGTATTCAAGGATGGAGCCATGCCGCCGGAGCTGGAGGGATTCTCGCTGTGAGCTCCGGCTTACGGCATGAGACGGTTCTACTTGAGGAGGCGGTTGCGGCACTGAACATCCAGCCAGACGGTGTGTATGTGGACGCAACTTTTGGCCGCGGCGGACACAGCCGCAGCATATTGGCGCAATTGGGAACGAATGGGCGGTTGATAGCGTTGGATAAAGACCCGGCAGCCACGGCGGTGGGCCAAGGCTGGAAAGATCCTCGTTTCGAGATTGTTCATGGCAGCTTCGCGCAGATGACAGAAATATTGCACGCGCGAGGCTTAACTCAGGTGAGTGGTGTGTTGATGGATTTGGGTGTGTCTTCACCGCAACTGGACGAAGCTGAACGCGGTTTCAGCTTTCGTTTCGACGCGCCGCTCGACATGCGTATGGACACCACGCGCGGGTTGTCTGCCGCAGCCTGGCTGGCTGATGCCGATGAAGGGGAGATCAGGGGGGTCATCAAGGATTATGGCGAAGAGCGGTATGCTAAATCGATTGCAGGCGCGATTGTTGCGCAGAGAGCGGGCGCGCCGATTACAACCACCAAAAGGCTTGCGGATCTCGTGGCGGGAGTCGTGCCCACGCGCGAGCCCGGGCAGAATCCGGCGACCCGCACCTTTCAGGCTATACGGATTTACATCAATCGGGAGCTTGAGGAGTTGTCGCTAGCATTGCCCCAGGCTGAACAGTTGCTCGCTCCCGGCGGGCGCCTGGCGGTGATCAGCTTTCACTCGCTGGAAGACCGCATCGTCAAGCGCTTCATGCGTGAAGCGTCAAGCCCGCCACCGCTACCGCGCCGTTTGCCGATCCGTGCTGCCGATATCGCCGCGCCCAAAATGCGTCTGGTGGGGCGTGCAATTCGTCCGCAAGCCTCCGAAATAGCCGCAAATCCCCGCGCGCGCAGCGCCACGCTGCGCATTATCGAGCGATGCGGGGGCGATAAGTGAGCCGGATCAATCTGGTGCTATTGGCGCTGGTCGTCATTTGTGCACTGGGCGTGGTGAACAGCCAGCATCACGGGCGCCAGCTGTTTGTCGAGTTGCAGCAAGCGCAGGCACGCCAGCGTCAGCTGGATGTGGAGTGGGGCCAATTGCAGCTGGAACAAAGCACCTGGGCAATGCATGGGCGTATTGAAAAACTGGCGACCCAGCGCCTGCATATGCAGGTGCCCTCCGCCGACAGGGTGCAGGTGGTGAATGACATGGGTGGCGTCGCGCAATGAGCCGAATTGCCGCCCGCCCGTCCAGTCATTTGCTGGAACTGCACTTGCAGCGCTGGCGTGGCCGCGTCGTAGCCGCACTGTTGCTGCTGTGGTTGCTGATGCTGGTGGGGCGTGCCGTGTATCTGCAGGGGCTGCATCATGATTTCCTGCAACGCAAAGGTGACGCGGTGGTGAATCGCATCCTGGTATTGCCCGCGCACCGGGGCATGATTACCGACCGGCGCGGCGAACCGCTGGCTATCAGTACGCCGATGGAGTCGCTGTGGGCCAATCCGGTTTCGGTCAGTGCCAATCAGGAGCAGGTCATGCATCTGGCGAGGCTGCTGGGAATGCCGGTAAAAGACTTGCAAGCCCGGCTGAACGAGCAAGACCGGGAATTCGTTTATATCAAACGCCAGTTGCCCCCGGATCAGGCTGCTGCCGCAACCCAGCTGGGTATACCGGGGCTGTATCTGCGGCGCGAATACCGGCGTTACTACCCCTCTGCAGATGTCACCGCACAGTTGCTGGGTTTTACCAACGTGGATGACGTGGGTCAGGAAGGTTTGGAGCTGACCTATCAGAACTGGCTTGCCGGGATACCCGGCAGCCGTCGCGTCGTCAAGGACAGGCGCGGCAATATCGTGGAGGATCTGGAAAGTATCCAGAGCCCGAAGCCGGGGCGCGATCTGGCGCTGTCGATCGACATGAAGATTCAGTATCTGGCCTACCGGGAATTGCAGGCTGCCGTGCTCGCCAACAAAGCCAAGGATGGCGCAATTGTGGTGCTGGATGCCAAAACCGGCGAGATTCTGGCAATGGCCAATCTGCCGTCCTACAACCCCAACAACCGTGAAGGCGTCAAGCTCTGGCAGATGCGCAATCATGCGGTCACCGACGAATATGAGCCGGGATCGACGATGAAACCGTTTACCGTGGCGGCAGCACTGGATGCCGGCACCATCAAGCCGGATACGGTGATAGATACCGGCGACGGTACTTATGAATTGGGTAACCGGCGCATCCACGATACCCACGCCAACGGCATGCTCACCATCTCGCAGATTATCGAGAAATCCAGCAATATCGGCGCAGCCAAGATCGCGCTGGAACTCAAGCCGGAATATTTCTGGGATGAATTGCACAAGGCCGGATTCGGTACCGCGCCGAAAATCGGATTTCCGGGGGCCGCCAGTGGCCGTTTGCGCCCGTATCAGAACTGGCGGCCCATCGAACAGGCCACCATGGCCTATGGCAACGGGATTGCGGTCAGCCTGCTGCAAATGGCGCGCGGGTATACCGTGTTCGCCAATGACGGCGTGATGAAAACAGTTTCTTTGTTGAAACAGGATGTGCCTTCAGATAATGGCGTGCAGGTATTCAGCCCGGCAGCCGCTCGTGCGGTGCGCGCCATGATGGAAACGGTCGTGTCGCCGGAAGGTACTGCGCCGCGTGCCCAGGTGGCCGGCTACCGGGTGGCGGGCAAGACCGGCACCGCGCACAAGCCGGAAGACGGACGCTACTCTGCCCACAAATACATAGCTTCGTTTATCGGCATGGCGCCGGCGAGTAATCCGCGTCTGATTGTCGCTGTGATGATCGATGAGCCCGACGCCGGTCAGTATTACGGCGGCATCGTCGCGGCGCCGGTATTCAGCAGCGTGATGAGCGGCGCGCTGCGCGTGCTCGACGTACCGCCGGACAACCCCACCGGCAACGTGGTGCTGCCGCCGGCGGCAAGCCATGCGGAAGAGGAATCGATGTGATCGCCGCATCCGATGCCCAACAGCAAACTGCCGCCGGCATCCTGGACGCACTGGCACGCCAGGGCGCGCGTTTGACTGCGCTCACCGCCGACAGCCGTAAAGTCACGCCGGGTTGCGGCTTTGCTGCATACCCGGGTGATACAAGCGATGGCCGCAGTTATCTGGATCAGGCGATTGCGGCCGGGGCGGCAGGTGTGCTGTGGGAGCAGCGTGACTATGCCTGGCCGCAGGAATGGTCGCAGTTGCCCAATGTGGCGGTGGCCGGCCTGAAAGATCGCATTGGTGAAATTGCCGCAGCGGTATATGGCAATCCATCCGACAAATTGTGGGTGATCGGGGTGACCGGCACCAATGGTAAAACTTCCTGTGCACACTGGCTGGCGCAAAGTCTATCCGGCAGCGGTCGGCGCAGCGCGCTGATCGGAACGCTGGGAAATGGTTTTCCCGATGCGCTGACGCCGTCAGACAATACCACCCCCGATGCCATTGTGTTGCAACAGGCGCTGGCCGGATATGTCGAGCAGGGCGCGACTGCTGCGGTGATGGAGGTGTCTTCGCATGGGTTGGTACAAGGCCGGGTGAATGGCGTGCGATTCGACGTGGCCGTGCTCACCAACCTGTCACGCGACCATCTTGACTACCACGGCGACATGGACAGTTACGCTGCAGCCAAGGCCGCGTTGTTCAAATGGCCCGGCCTGCGTTACGCGGTGCTCAATATGGATGATGAATTTGGTCGCGCACTGTCTGGGCAGTTAAGCGGCAGCAGGGTTGAGGTGGTGAGTTACGGCATGTGTAGCGGCCGGGTGCGCGGCACCGCACTCAAGCTCAGCGCCGGCGGCCTGGAAATGGATATCGAATCCGAATGGGGTCATGCACATCTGGTTTCATCTCTGCTGGGCGGTTTCAATGCCCACAATCTGCTTGCTACGCTGGCAACGCTATTGGTCAGCGGTGTGCCGATGGCGGATGCGGTGCGGCAACTGGCGATGATCAAGCCCGTGGCAGGGCGCATGCAGGCGTTGGGAGGCAACGGCAAACCCGTGGTCGTGGTGGACTATGCGCATACCCCCGATGCGCTGGAAAAAGTGCTTTGCACCCTGCGTGAAATAAATCCGCACGGAAAGCTGATTTGCGTATTCGGCTGCGGCGGCAGGCGCGACAAGGGGAAGCGCCCGCTGATGGGCGCCATTGCTGCAAAACTGGCAGACCATGTGATCGTCACTTCGGACAATCCCCGTAACGAAGACCCGCAGGCCATCATCGCGGACATCACGGCGGGCATGAGCGACGGCTATTGCATCGAAGCTGACCGCGGCGCGGCCATAGCGGCGGCGGTGAGGTTGGCAGGGGCCGGCGATGTGGTACTGGTGGCGGGCAAGGGGCATGAAGATTATCAGGAGATACACGGCGTGAAGTACCCGTTCAGCGATGTTGGCGTTGCCACTCAGGCACTGGAGGGGTGGGCATGCGCATGACCACGCTGGCTACGGCCGCCGCCGCCCTCCATGCCAGGATGCGCGGCACAGATGTGGAATTTGATCGCGTCGCCACCGACACCCGCACCATTCAGCCGGGCGATTTGTTTGTGGCGCTCAAAGGCGGGAATTTTGATGGCCATCACTTCGCCCAGCAGGCGCTGGATAAGGGCGCGGTCGCGGTAATGATCGCCACAGATAGCGGCTGCAGCGCGCACCCTGCACTGCTGGTCGACGATACGCGGCTGGCGCTGGGTCAGCTGGCAGCATGGTGGCGTACGCAAATGCCCGCACGCCTGGTGGCCATTACCGGAAGCAACGGTAAAACCACCGTCAAGGAAATGCTCGCGTCGATCCTGAGCGCAGCCAGTTCCAGCGCGGCGGTCCTGTCTACCCAGGGCAATTTCAATAACGACATCGGCATGCCGCTTACGCTGCTGCGCCTGCGCCCGCAGCATCGATACGGGGTGATCGAGATGGGCATGAACCACAGCGGCGAAATTGACTACCTGACCCGGCTGGCCAGACCCGATGTGGCGCTGGTCAACAACGCGGGTGCTGCGCATGTGGGCATGCTGGGCTCGGTAGAAAACGTGGCGCGTGCGAAAGGCGAAATCTTCGTGGGTCTGGGAGAGGGCGGTACAGCGATTATCAATGCCGATGACGCCCACGCCGGACTATGGCGCGCCTTGGCAGGCAAGCATCCGATACTGGATTTCGGCCTGGAACACGGCGTGGTTCGCGGCAGCTACCGGGCCGGCGCGCGCGGCAGCGAAGTGACAGCAGCTACGCCGATCGGGCCGCTGCAATTCAGTCTGCGCGTGGCGGGGGAGCATAACGTACGCAATGCCTTGGCTGCTACCTCTGCCGCACTGGCGTTGGGAGTGGGCGCCAGTGCAATCGTTAACGGCTTGAGTGAATTTGGCGGTGTGGCGGGGCGCTTGCAGTTCAAGCCCGCACTGCATGGCGCCACGCTGATTGACGATACTTACAACGCCAACCCGGATTCGGTAAACGCTGCACTGGCAGTGCTGGCGGCCATTCCCGGCAAGAAGATTGTGGTGCTGGGCGACATGGGCGAGCTGGGTGAGGATGCGGCCGCCATGCACGCAGACATCGGGCGTGCTGCACGTGCGGCAAACGTTAACAGGCTGCTTGCACTGGGCGAAATGAGTGCGGCGGCCGTGACGACATTCGGCGCAGGCGCGATGCATTTCGAGCGTATTGAAGAGTTGCTGGCGGAACTGGAAAACCGGCTGGATGCCGAAGTGACCGTCTTGGTAAAAGGATCCCGTTTCATGCAGATGGAACGGGTGGTGAAGAGTTTTGAGGTAAAACACTAATGCTGCTCTGGCTTGCTCAATACCTGGCGCAGGATATACGTGCGTTCAACGTGTTCAATTACATCACGCTGCGCGCGGTGCTGGCCACGCTGACCTCACTCACCATTTCGTTCGTGGTCGGGCCCGCAGTGATCCGCAAACTGACTTCGATGAAAATAGGTCAGGCCGTGCGCGATGACGGTCCGCAAAGTCATCTGATCAAGGCGGGCACACCCACCATGGGCGGTGCGTTGATCCTGGTGTCCATTACCATTTCCACTCTGTTGTGGGCGGATTTGTCCAACCATTATGTCTGGGTGGTGCTATTCACTACACTTGGGTTTGGTGCGGTGGGCTGGGTGGACGATTACCGCAAAGTAGTGCACCGCAATCCCAAGGGCCTGTCGGCCAAGGCCAAATATTTCTGGCAATCGTTGATCGGGCTGATTGCGGCACTGTTTATAGCCTACTCCACGCAGTTGCCCGCGCAGACCGAGCTGATCGTACCGTTCTTCAAACATATCGGCATTCCGCTGGGTGCAGTGGGCTTTGTCATCCTGACCTATTTCGTCATCGTCGGCTCCAGCAATGCGGTCAACCTGACCGATGGTCTCGATGGGCTGGCGATCATGCCCACGGTGATGGTGGCTTCGGCGCTGGGCATTTTCGCCTACGTGGCCGGCAACGCGGTGTTTTCCAAATACCTGGGCGTGCCGCATATTCCCGGAGCGGGCGAATTGGTGGTGTTTTGCACCGCCATGGCCGGGGCAGGGCTGGCCTTCCTGTGGTTCAACGCCTACCCGGCAGAAGTATTCATGGGCGACGTCGGCGCGCTGGCGCTGGGCGCTGCGCTGGGCGTGGTCGCCGTGATCGTGCGTCAGGAGATCGTGCTGTTCATCATGGGTGGCGTGTTCGTGGTGGAGACCCTGTCGGTGGTGATCCAGGTGGCGTCGTTCAAGCTTACCGGCAAGCGCGTGTTCCGCATGGCGCCGCTGCATCACCACTATGAATTGAAGGGCTGGAAGGAGACGCAAGTCGTCGTCCGTTTCTGGATCATCACCATGATGCTGGTGCTGATCGGCTTGTCTACGTTGAAGCTGCGCTGATGAATTTGTACGGACAAAATATTCTGGTGCTCGGGCTGGGCGATACCGGCCTGTCTGCGGCGCGCTGGCTGGCGCGGCGCGGTGCCACCGTGCGTGTGGCGGACAGTCGTGGCGCACCGCCTAATCTGGTGCGTCTGCATGAATTGCTGCCAGATGTGGCGGTATCCACCGGCCCGTTTCGCAACGCGGATTTCGACTGGGCCGAACGCATCGTGGTGAGCCCCGGTGTGGCCGTGTCCGAGCCGTCGATCCAGCAGGCCATGCTGCGCGGCGTGCCCGTGGAGGGTGATGTCGAGCTGTTCGCCCAGGCTGTTCCCGCGACAGCTAAAGTCATCGCCATCACCGGTTCCAATGGCAAGAGCACCGTCACCAGCATGGTCGGTGCAATGTGCGCGGCGGCAGGAAAAAAAAACCATCATGGCCGGAAATATTGGTCTGCCGGTGCTGGATGCGCTGGACGACCATCCGGAGACGGATATTTTTGTGCTGGAATTGTCCAGTTTTCAGCTGGAAACCACGGCCAGTCTCAATGCCGCTTCCGCTGCCGTGCTGAATATCAGCGAAGACCATCTCGATCGCTATGCCGATCTCGACGCCTATGTCGCCGCCAAGGCACGAATTTTTAGCGGTGACGGCGTACAGGTATTGAATCGCGATGACGCACGCAGCCTGGGCATGGCATTGCCGTGGCGCACGGTGTTGACCTTTGGCCTGGACGCTCCGGCAATGCTTAACGAATTCGGCATCAGGGATGGCTGGATGTGGGAAGGCAAGCAGCGCCTGATGCCACTGGCACAATTGCCGCTGACCGGTCTGCATAATGCCGCCAATGCGCTCGCCGCATTTGCGCTATGTCGCGCAGCAGGTTTACAGATAGCGCCACTGGTCGAGGCCTTGCGCCAATTCCGTGGTCTGCCGCACCGGGTTGAGTGGGTGGCGGCGATCAATGGCATTGAATTCTATGACGATTCCAAAGGCACCAATGTGGGCGCTACCGAGGCTGCGCTGAAAGGGATGGATAAAAAGGTGGTGCTGATCGCCGGTGGCGACGGCAAGGGGCAGGATTTCAGTCCGCTCAGGGATGCCGTGGCGCAGCATGCGCGTGCCGTGGTACAGATTGGACGCGACGGTGCATTGATAGCCGCTGCGCTCACCGGCGCCGGCGTACCCGTGCTGCGCGCCGAAAGCATGCAGGACGCAGTGCAGGCCGCATTTGCAGCTGCTCTGCCGGGTGATGCCGTGCTGCTGTCGCCCGCCTGTGCCAGTTTCGACATGTTCAACAATTATGCCCATCGCGCCCAGGTGTTCATTGACGCAGTGCGTGCCTTGCCAGGAGCCTCCACATGAGCGCTGCCACAGCCGCTGCCATACCGCGCCGTAGCGCAGCGCCGGAATACGATTTTGTGCTGATGTGGATCACGCTGATCCTGCTCGCCTTCGGTCTGGTGATGGTGTATTCGGCCTCCATAGACATCGCCGAGGCGAGCCGCCGCACCGGCCACAATTCCGCGTACTTCCTGATTCGTCAGGCCATGTTCATCGGCCTGGGCCTCGCGGCAGGCTTTGCCGCGTTTCAGGTACCGATGCGCGAGTGGCAGCGTGCCGCGCCGTGGCTGTTCATCGGCGGTCTGGGGTTGCTGGCGATCGTGCTGATTCCGGGCATCGGACGCAATGTCAACGGCAGCCAGCGCTGGCTGCCGCTGGGTATTCTCAATCTGCAGCCGTCCGAGCTGATGAAACTGGTAGCGGTGCTGTATGCCGCCGATTACACGGTGCGCAAGGCCGCCTTCATGCACAGTTTCAAGCAGGGTTTCATGCCGATGCTGATTGTCATGCTGCTGACCGGTTTCCTGTTGCTGCGCGAGCCGGATTTCGGGGCGTTCGTGGTGATCATTGCCATTGCCATGTCGGCACTCTTCCTCGGTGGCTTGAATCTGCGCATTTTCGCCGGATTGATCGTGCTGCTGATCGTCGGTTTCGTGGCGCTGATCTGGAGTTCGCCGTACCGCCTGCAGCGCATTGTCGGCTTCATGGATCCGTGGGCGGATCCGTTCGGCAAGGGCTACCAGCTGTCGCATGCGCTGATCGCGTTCGGGCGCGGCCAATGGTTTGGCCTGGGGCTGGGCGGCAGCGTGGAAAAATTATTCTACCTGCCGGAGGCGCATACCGATTTCCTGCTTGCGGTCATCGCCGAGGAGCTCGGTTTCGTCGGCGTGCTCGCGGTGATTCTGCTGTTTGGCTGGCTGGTGCTGCGCGCGTTCCAGATCGGCCGCCAGGCGGCGGTGCTGGAACGTCATTTCTGCGCGCTGACGGCGATGGGCGTGGGCGTATGGCTGGGCGTGCAGGCCTGCATCAACATGGGCGTGAACATGGGGCTGCTGCCCACCAAGGGATTGACGTTGCCGCTGCTGTCGTTCGGCGGCAGCGGGATCGTAGCCAACTGTATCGCCATCGCGCTGTTGCTGCGCGTGGATCATGAAACCCGCTGCCTGATGCGCGGAAAGAAGGGCTCATGAGCACCGTGCGCACGCTCATGGTCATGGCCGGCGGCACGGGCGGGCATATCTATCCGGGTCTCGCCGTCGCCGCTGCGCTGCGCAATCACGGCTGGAACGTCGTCTGGCTGGGCACCCGCCACGGCATGGAGTCACGCCTGGTGCCGGAGCATGGCTACACCATGGCATGGCTGTCGCTGGGCGGGGTGCGCGGCAATGGCGTGCTGCGCAAACTGCTGTTGCCGGCGACGCTGCTGGTGGCGTTTGCGCAGGCGCTTGGCGCGTTGCTGCGGCACCGTCCCGATGTGGTGCTGGGCATGGGCGGCTATCCGAGCTTTCCGGGCGGCATGATGAGCGTGCTGCTGGGCAAGCCGCTGGTGATCCATGAACAGAATTCGGTGGGAGGGCTGGCCAACCGTGTGCTGGCGTGCGTGGCCGACCGCGTGCTGACCGGCTTCCCGGACGTGTTCAGGGGCAGGCGCGACAAACCCCTGCCCTGCGGCAAGGTGGAGACGACCTGGGTGGGCAATCCGGTGCGTGCGAGTATTGCTGCATTGCCGGCGCCGCAAGCGCGCACGGCGCCGCAACTGCACTTGCTGGTGGTGGGGGGCAGTCTCGGCGCTGCGGCATTGAATGACATCGTGCCGCGCGCGCTGGCGCTGATTCCCGCAGCCGAGCGCCCCACAGTCATCCACCAGTCCGGTGCCCGTCACGCCGACAGCCTGCGCGCCAATTACGCAACAGCAGGAGTGATTGCAGAGGTGCGCGATTACATCGCCGAGATGGCCGAAGTGTATGCCTGGTGTGATATCGCGGTCACCCGGGCGGGTGCGCTGACCATAGCTGAACTGGCGGCGGCGGGCGTGCCGGCCGTACTGGTGCCCTATCCTCACGCGGTGGATGACCACCAGACCGGCAATGCAAAATTTTTGAGTGAAGCCGGCGCAGCGTTGCTCATGCCGCAACCCGAACTGACACCCGACAGGCTGGCGGCGGTGTTGCGCAGCCTGGACCGGGAAAAGCTGCTGGCCATGGCGCAGCATGCGCGCGCCCTGGCGAAGCCGGATGCCACCGAAACCGTAGCGCGGGTATGCATGGAGCTGGCGCCATGAAGCACAAAGTCAAACAGCTGCATTTTGTCGGCATCGGCGGCGCAGGCATGAGCGGCATCGCAGAAGTGCTGGTCAACCTGGGCTTTGTCGTCACCGGTTCCGACATGGCCGAGAACGCGGCGACGCGACGTCTGGCAAAGCTGGGCATCAAGGTATTTAGCGGCCATGCCGCAACACAAATCGCGGGCGCCAATGCCGTGGTGGTTTCCACCGCGGTGAAAGACGACAACCCGGAAGTCATGGCCGCGCGCGAAAAACACATACCGGTAGTGCCGCGCGCAATCATGCTGGCGGAATTGATGCGTCTGCGCCAGGGCATCGGCGTCGCCGGCACCCATGGCAAAACCACAACCACTTCGCTGATCGCCAGCATCCTCGCAGAGGCCGGGATGGATCCGACTTTCGTCATTGGCGGCCGCCTGGAAGCGGCAGGGGCCAATGCGCGCCTGGGCAAGGGCGAATTCATCGTGGCCGAAGCGGATGAATCGGATGCGTCCTTTCTCCACCTCACTCCAGTGCTGGCGGTGGTGACCAATATCGACGCCGATCACATGGAAACCTACGGTCACGATTTCGGCCGCCTGAAGCAGGCGTTCGTGGATTTTGTGCAGCACATTCCTTTTTACGGCATGGCGGTGCTGTGCAGTGACGACGCCAACGTGCGCGAGATCATGCCGCGCATTACCAAACCGATTACCACTTATGGATTGAATGACGGGGCCGATATTCGTGCCGTGGATATCACCCACAGCGGCGGTCAGATGCGTTTCGGCGTCATCAATGGCGGCGGTCGCCGTGTGATGGAAGTCACCCTAAACTTGCCCGGCCTGCATAACGTACTCAATGCATTGGCGGCGATTGCAGTTGGCCTCGAAGTCGGTGCGGCAGAAGGCGCCATCGTCAAGGCCCTGGCTGAATTCAGCGGCGTGGGCCGGCGCTTCCAGCGCTACGGTGAAATTGAAATTGCCACTGGCGGCAGTTTCACGCTGATCGACGACTACGGCCACCATCCGGTGGAAATGGCCGCCACGCTGGCGGCGGCGCGCGCTGCATTTCCAGGACGACGTCTTGTGCTGGCATTCCAGCCGCATCGTTATACCCGCACCCGTGATGTATTCGAGGATTTCGTCAAAGTGTTATCCGGTGTGGATGTGCTGTTGCTGGCCGAAGTGTATGCCGCAGGCGAAGCACCGATTGTGGCGGCAGACGGACGTGCGCTGGCGCGTGCGGTACGGGTGGCGGGCAAGACCGAACCGGTGTTTGTCGAGCACATCAATGAAATGCCGCGCGCGGTGCTGGATACGGTGCAGGACGGCGACGTGGTGTTATGCATGGGGGCCGGTTCCATCGGCCAGATACCGGCCCAGATTGTGGAGGCGGCCAATGCGGCGTAGCGAAGAACTCGGCCATGCCGCCTCGGGCGGGGCGATCAGCAGCCGGTCCGCCGCACGTGGCGAGACGCGACTGCACGAGCCGATGGCGAGACACGTGAGCTGGCGCGCCGGAGGCTGTGCCGAGCGCGTGTATATTCCCGCCGACATCGGCGATCTGGCCGAATATCTGCGTGGACTGCCTGCCGACTTGCCGGTCGCGTTTGCCGGGCTGGGCAGCAATCTTCTGGTGCGTGATGGCGGCATACAGGGCGTGGTGGTGCTGTTGCACGGCGCATTGAAGCGCATTGCGCTGGAGTCGCGTCTCAAAGGCACAAGCTGGGAAAACGAGCCGGTTGAGGGATACGGCGTGGTGTATGCCGAGGCTGGTGTGGCGGCACCCAAGCTGGCACGTTTTGCCGCCAGTCATGACCTGGTGGGCGCCGAATTCATGGCCGGGATTCCCGGCACCGTGGGCGGCGCACTGGCGATGAACGCGGGTTGTTATGGTGCCGAAACCTGGGATGTGGCGGCACAAGTACTGACACTCGATCGTCAGGGGCAACTCACCGAGCGCAGCGCAGCCGAATACACCCTGGGTTACCGCCATGTGGCATTGAACAGCGGCGCAGAAGAATGGTTCGTGGGCGGCTGGTTCCGCCTGCCACGCGGCGATGGTGCCGTATCGCGGCAGCGTATCAAGGATTTGTTGAACCGGCGCATCGCCAGCCAGCCGCTGAATCTGCCCAATGCAGGGTCGGTATTCCGCAATCCTCCGGGCGATTTCGCCGCGCGCCTGATCGAGTCATGCGGCCTCAAAGGGATGCGTATTGGCGGCGCCCAGGTGTCGGAAAAACACGCCAATTTCATCGTCAATACCGGTGGGGCAACGGCAGCCGATATTGAAGATTTGATCGACGAAGTGGAATACCTGGTGAGCAAGCGTACCGGGGTGAGGCTGATACGCGAAGTACGCATTATCGGGACAAGATTGTGAGCGGAGTCATGAAAGCATTTGGAAAAGTCGGGGTGCTGCTGGGCGGGCGTTCGGCCGAGCGCGAAGTATCGCTAAAAAGCGGTGCCGCGGTGTTGGCCGCGTTGTTGCGACAGGGGGTGGATGCGCATGCGTTTGATCCGGCCGAACGCGGTTTGCCGGAACTGGCGCGTGAACATTTTGATCGCGTCATCATTGCGCTGCATGGGCGTTATGGCGAGGACGGCACGATCCAGGGCGCGCTGGAATTGCTGGGCATTCCTTATACCGGCAGCGGCGTGATGGCCTCGGCACTGGCGCTGGATAAATGGCGCACCAAGCTGCTGTGGCAGGCGGCCGGTGTGCCCACGCCGGAGTATGCGTTGCTCGATGCCGAAACGGATTTTGAAGCGGTCGTGCAGCAGCTGGGATTGCCGATTTTCGTCAAGCCGGCGCGCGAAGGTTCCAGTATCGGCATGAGCAAGGTGACCGCGGCAGCCGACCTGAAACCCGCCTGGGAAAAGGCGGTGAAGTTTGACGCGCTGGTCCTGGCCGAGCGTTTCATTGCCGGGGGCGAATATACCTGCGCGATTCTCGGTGACAGCGTATTGCCGATGATCCGCTTGGTGCCGAAAAAGGATTTCTATGATTTTGAGGCCAAATATTTGCGCGACGACACCGAGTACCGTGTGCCCTGCGGTTTGCCTGCAGCCCAAGAGCAAGCCATCCAGGCGCTGGCGCTCAAGGCTTTCAAAGTGCTGGGGTGCAGCGGTTGGGCGCGTCTGGACGTGATGCTGGATGCGGCAGGCAAACCGTATTTCCTGGAGGCCAATACTTCTCCCGGCATGACCGATCACAGCCTGGTGCCGATGGCGGCGCGCGCGGCAGGTATGGATTTTGACACGCTGGTGCTGAAAATTCTGGAGTTGGCCCGTGTGGGATGACGAAGTCGCGCTGGCACGCCTGACCCGCTGGAGCCTGTGGGCCACCGCGCTCATCGTGCTGTGGGCGTTGCTGGTGCTGGCGTCGCGCTTGCCCTGGTTTGATCTGCGCCAGATCAAGGTGAATGGAGCCCGGCATGTGACGCGAGAGCAGGTGAATCTGGTGGTGTACCAGCACTTGCGCGGCAATTTTTTCTCGGCTGATCTGGATTCTGCCCGTGCTGCCTTCACCAAGCTGCCGTGGGTACGCAGCGCCAGTGTGCGCCGGCGCTGGCCGGATGCGCTGGAAGTGACGCTGGAGGAACACAAACCCCTGGCGCGCTGGGGTGACGAGGGCTTGCTGAACACTTATGGCGAAGTATTCCAGGCGGCGACCGGACAAAACTTGCCGCTGTTGTCGGGCCCGCCCGGCAGTGCGCAGGAAGTGGCACGACGCTATGCCGATTTCAGCCGCATTCTGCTGCCCCTGCATCATCGGCCGGTCGAGGTGGATCTGAGCGCACGCCGGGCCTGGAGCATCCGCCTGGATGACGGCATGGACATCGCACTGGGACGTGAGCACATGGACCAGCGTCTGGGTAGTTTCGTGGAGCTGTATCCGCGCACGCTGGCCAATGTGGCGACACCGGTAACTTATGTGGATTTGCGTTACCCCAACGGGTTTGCGGTGCGTGTACCGGTCGCTGCCGTCAAACGCGCTGGATTGCACGAAGCTTCCAGTCAACTTCAATTACGTCGAGATTTAATACATAGCGCCCGCTTGGTCGCTGGGCAAGGAAAGCAAGGATGAGCAGATACAAAGATACACGCGAACTGATCGTGGGACTCGATATAGGGACTTCGAAGATTCTTGCAATCGTTGCCGAAGTTTCTCCGGAAGGCGGATTGGAGGTGATCGGCATGGGCAGCCATCCGTCGCGCGGCCTGAAAAAAGGCGTGGTGGTGAATATCGAATCCACCGTCAGCGCAATTCAGCGCGCACTGGAAGAAGCCGAGTTGATGGCGGATTGCAAGATCCGCGAGGTTTACACCGGCATTGCCGGCAGCCACATCAAAAGCTTCAACTCGCACGGTATGGTGCCGATCAAAGACAAGGAAGTCAGCCAGCTCGATGTGGACCGGGTAATCGAGACAGCACGCGCAGTGAATATTCCCACCGACCAGCAAATCCTGCACATCCTGCCGCAGGAATATCTGGTGGACGGCCAGGAGGATGTGCGTGAGCCGCTCGGCATGAGCGGGGTACGGCTGGAAGTGAAAGTGCACATCGTGACCGGCGCGGTGTCCGCTGCACAGAACATCATCAAGTGCGTGCGTCGCTGCGGCCTGGAAGTGCGAGATCTGGTGCTTCAGCCACTCGCCTCGGCACTGGCGGTACTGACCGAGGATGAAAAAGATCTGGGCGTAGCGCTGGTGGACATCGGCGGCGGTACCACCGATATCGCAGTGTTTACCCAGGGGGCGATTCGCCATACCGCAGTCATCCCGATAGCCGGAGACCAGATTACCAACGACATTGCTCTGGCGCTACGTACTCCCCTGAAGGACGCAGAAGACATCAAGATCGCGCACGGTTGCGCGCTACGCCAATTGGCCGGTGCGCATGACATGGTTGAAGTGCCCGGAGTGGGCGAACGCGGACCGCGCCAGCTCTCGCGCCAGACCCTGGCCGAGGTGATCGAGCCGCGCGTACTGGAACTCTACGAACTGGTGCAGGCCGAGTTGCGACGCAGCGGATTCGAGGAGCTGATGCGTTCCGGCATTGTCATTACCGGCGGCTCTGCGGCGATGCAGGGCATGGTGGATTTGGGCGAAGAGGTGTTTCACATGCCGGTGCGGCTGGGCTTGCCGCAATATACCGGCGGTTTGTCGGAGATGATGCGCAACGCGCGCTATGCAACGGGTGTGGGTTTGCTGCTGGCAGGTATGGATCAACAAGATCGGCATCAGCCGATGAAATTTTCGGGGAGTTCGGTAAAGCAAATTTTGGAGCGTATGAGGGGCTGGTTCAAGAATTTTTGAGGGATAGCGGTAGCGGGTTGAGCGGTAAGTGGTCAGGTTAAATTTTGATTGGTTGATAAAGGAGATGGCAATGTTTGAAATCGTGGATACACAAACGCAGGATGCAATTATCAAAGTCATAGGTGTAGGCGGTTGTGGCGGTAATGCAGTTGACCACATGATCGATTTTGGTGTGCAGGGTGTGGAGTTCATCAGCATCAATACCGATGCGCAGGCGCTGCAGCGCAACAAAGCCAAAATCCAGCTGCAACTGGGTACAGGTGTGACGCGCGGACTGGGCGCTGGCGCCAATCCGGAAATTGGCCGCGAAGCTGCGCTGGAAGACCGTGAGCGTATCGCCGAGCTGATTGAAGGCGCGGATATGCTGTTCATCACTGCCGGCATGGGCGGCGGTACCGGCACGGGAGCTGCCCCGGTGGTTGCCGAAGTGGCCAAGGAAATGGGCATTCTGACTGTAGCGGTTGTGACCAAGCCATTCATGTTCGAAGGCAAACGCGTACGCCTGGCAAATGCCGGCATCGAGGCGCTGTCACGTCATGTGGATTCGCTCATCATCATCCCCAACGAGAAACTGATGCAGGTGCTGGGTGAGGATGTCTCCATGCTGGATGCGTTCAAGGCTGCCAACAATGTGCTGCATGGCGCGGTGGCGGGTATTGCCGAAGTAATCAATTGCCCGGGCCTGGTCAACGTGGATTTTGCCGACGTGAAAACCGTGATGTCGGAAATGGGCATGGCGATGATGGGTTCCGCGGTGGCCAGTGGTGCCGAACGTGCGCGCCAGGCAGCGCAGCAAGCCGTGGCGAGCCCGCTGCTCGAAGACATCAACCTGGCTGGAGCACGTGGCGTGCTGGTGAATATTACCGCCAGCGCCCATCTGAAGATGCGCGAAATCCATGAGGTAATGAATACCATCAAGAGCTTTACGGCAGAAGAAGCGACCGTGATCGTCGGCGCGGTGGTGGATGAAAACATGGGCGAAGAGCTTCGCGTGACCATGGTGGCGACAGGTCTGGGCAGCCCGGTGGCGCGCAGTCAGCCGAAACCGGTAATTGTTAAAACCGGTACGGATCACTACGCTGCTTCAGCGGTGGAATATCAAAACACCGAAGCCGAGCCTGCCGTTTTCCGCAACAACCGTCGTGAAGCGCAGGTCGAGGCAATGCGGCAGTCGGGAATGGAGATGCTGGATATTCCGGCATTCCTGCGTAAACAGGCCGACTGAATCCGGACTGGCGTAATCAGCCAGTCAGGATTTCTGAATCCGCGCTATAATGCGCTGATTCATTAGAGATATTTGCATGATCCGACAACGCACACTGAAAAACGTGATCCGCGCCTCGGGCGTGGGTCTGCATACGGGCGAAAAAGTCCTGATGACGTTGCGCCCGGCTGCGCCCAATATGGGCGTGGTGTTTCGCCGCGTTGACCTGGTCAGCCCGGTGGATATACCCGTTTCTGCCGAACTGGTGGGCGATACCCGGCTGTGCTCCACGCTGGACAATGGGCAAACCAGTGTAGCGACCGTCGAGCACCTGATGTCTGCCCTCGCTGGTTTGGGTATCGATAACGTATATGTGGATCTCGATGGCCCGGAAGTCCCGATCATGGATGGCTCGGCTTCATCGTTCGTATTTCTGCTGCAGTCAGCGGGAATAGAAGTGCAGAACGCGGCGAAGAAATTCGTACGTATCAAGAAAACCGTCGAAGTGAAAGAGGGGGACAAATGGGTTCGTTTCGAGCCCTTTGACGGGTTCAAGATCAGCTTTACCATCGATTTCAAGCACCCCGTGTTTGAAAAATCCGGTCAGGAAATCACGCTCGATTTTGCCAACACTTCCTATATCAAGGAAGTCAGCCGCGCGCGTACCTTCGGTTTCATGCAGGAGGTTGAGTGGCTGCGTGCCAATGGTCTGGCGCTGGGGGGCAGCCTGGACAATGCCATCGTCATGGACGAATTTCGGGTATTGAACAACGACGGCCTGCGCTACGAAGACGAGTTCGTCAAGCACAAGGTGCTGGATGCCATCGGCGACTTGTATATTCTCGGACATCCCATCATTGGCGCGTTCTATGCATACAAGTCCGGCCACGCACTCAATAACCGCCTGTTGCGCACTTTGTTGCAGGACCAGAGTGCCTGGGAGTTTGTCAGTTTTGACAATGAAACCAGCGCGCCGGCAGGGATACAACAACTGCACGCTGCAGCGATATAAATCTGCGTGATCATTATTCGCCTGCTGTTTGTGCTGATGCTGCTGGCGTTGGTGGTTTCCGGTGGCCTGTATCTATTCACCGGCGACCGGCGCTACGTTCAGTTCGTCTGGAATGTCCTCAAATTCGGCGTTGTTCTGGTGCTTATTTTCGGTGCTCTGGTGGTGGCTGAACGATTTCTCATGCTCTGACTGCGTCCAATAACTTCATGATTCATATTATTTTCGTGATCAGCATATTAAAAACATGCTCGTGGATGGAATATAACTGCCTTGGGTATCGTCTATATATGCGGGGCGGCCAAATTTAATCGGCAGCCTTCGTAAATACCTACAATGACACCCGTGAACCCAAGGAGACAAAATTGAAGACAAATCTTATCGGCAGTTTAGTGATGGCCGCAGCCGTGTTTGCAGCAGGCACATCATTAACTGCAATAGCTGCCGGTACCCAGCCGGTCAACGCGACCTCCGCAGAAATGCAGGGCGTGGGCAAGCAGAAAGTGGTGTTTCAGGTCAGTGATGCGGATCCAAAAAAATGGAATCTGACGCTTAATAATGTGAAAAACATCCAGCATGATCTGGGCAAAGGCAATACGGATATTGAAGTCGTTGCCTATGGTCCCGGAATCGGTATGCTGAAAATGGATTCGGAGGTCGGCACGCGCGTGGCAGAAGCGCTGGGCACGGGTGTGCGTGTCGTTGCCTGCGAGAATACCATGACCAATACGAAGCTTACCAAGGAAGATATGTTGCCGAATATTGGCTACGTGAAAGCCGGTGTAGTGGAACTGATGGAAAAACAAAGACAAGGCTATGCTTATATTCGCCCATAAATAAGCCTTCCATAAATTAACAGGAGATATCCCTCCTGAACATACGGCCGTCGGCTTTTTGCCGATGGCCGTAAATTTTTATGGCCTCCAAACCTGTAATTTTCAAGTTGCCGCTCATCGTCCGTACCATACCGTCTATCGGCCTATAGTGGACATGATTCCCACATTGGGTTGTGATACGCGCACCCGGGCTATTAAAGCTTTAGTTAAGCTCGGTGGGCCAAGGACCATTACTTGACAGGAGAAACGCATGTTGACCAAAACCCGTATTGCAGTCGCGCTGAGCTCAATATTTTTAATCAGCGGTGCGAATTTAACATTAGCTGCTGATACCACTACTACTACAATTTCCAGTGGTACAACCAGCACCTCCAGTACAACTACTCCATCCAAACAGCCGTTGAGTCAGGCATTGACCAGCGTGGATAAAAACCTGGACAAAAAATCGGACAACCGAGGACTGAAAAACGCCAGGGAGCGCCTGGAGCGCAATCAAACGCGCATTGAAAAAGCCGAAAAACACGAAAAGGTGGAACGAGTCGAGAAAGCTGAACGTGTAGAGAAAGCGGAGCGGCCGGAGAAGGTCGAGCGTCCAGAGAAGATTGAACGGCCGGAGAAAGTCGAACGTCCCGAGAGAGTCGAGCGGCCGGAGAGGGTTGAGCGGCCGGAGAGGGTTGAGCGGCCGGAGAGGGTTGAGCGTCCGGAACAGGTCGAACGTCCAGATCATTCGTAATATTCCAGCAATTCTAAGGTAAGGTAATGAAAAACATGACTCAAAGTGTTATCCGGGCTGGCGTACTCGCGGCCATGATTATGGTCTCGGCCCAGGCAGTCGCCGGGGACTCCGGCTTCAGTCTCACCACCGGCATGGACTACAGTTCGGGCAAGTACGGTGGCACGCAGTCCACCGACATCCTGTATATCCCGCTTACCGGCAAGTACGAAACCGGGCGCTGGGTTTTCCAGCTGACTGTTCCCTATGTCCGGATTACGGGTCCCGGCAACGTGACTCAAGGGGGTATTGTGCTGGGGTCTGCCAAGACTGCTCGTACTACCGAAGCGGGTCTGGGTGATGTCGTGGCAGGTGCCACCTATAACGTCTATAGCGAAACCGGGTCAAATCCATTCCTCGTCGACCTGACCGGCAAAGTCAAGTTCGGAACGGCGGATGAGAAAAAAGGCCTGGGCACCGGCTCGAACGACTACGCCGCACAAGTAGATATTTACAAAACCATGGGTCTGTTCACCGCCCTGGGTACGGTGGGTTACAAGGTGATGGGCAACGCGCCCGGACTTAAACTGGACAACGTGTTTTATGGTTCGGTGGGCGGGGTATACAAAATCTCGCAACAAACCAGTGGCGGCCTGATATTGGATTTGCGTCAGAAGGTAACCCCAACGGGAGCGTCGCAGCGTGACGTGACTGCTTTTGTCAGCCATAAGATCAACCCGGACTGGAAAGCCCAGGTTTACGCCGTGGAGGGTTTTTCGAACGCCAGCCCGGACTGGGGCGCGGGTGCAATGCTCACGCGGTCTTTCTGATATAAGGTTTGCTGTCCGGCGAATTCTCCTGAACTCACCAACGGGGCAGGCCGTCCGTGTTTTCCGTTGTGGTGTTTAGGGGTTGTATTTAATTTGCTAATCGGGGCGGTGGCGAGCGAGCAAATGGTCCAGTGCGGACTTGAGCTCGCCTGCCTCAAGCCCATCGCTCAGTCGTGCAATGTTGTCCAATCCGGCACGGCTGATTTCCCGTTTGTGCACCGTGCGTGCCGGCACCGGCAGGGCCTGAGCGCGCACCTTTACCTGCAGATATGCCGTTGCGACACCTTTGCTGCGTAATGCTTCGGCCAGCGTAGGCAATTGCTGGCGCAGTTTTGCGGCCACTGCGCCATTGTCGCAATAAATGGTGGTCTGACCGAACTCGTCCTGTCCAATATGGGATACCCCAGCCAGATTTGCTGGAGCCACCGTTTCCCAGATGCGCTGCAGGGTGAGCAGCGCCTGAACCTGCGTGGAGAGTTGCCGCAATTTGTCATTCTCGGCAAGAAAAGCGTTGGCTGGGCGAGCGGGTAGGGTGGGGCGCATGGACTGTCTTCGGAATGCAAGACTGAGTATGGTAACATTGCCTGATTTTCTCGCAACGCGTCAAGGATTTACCCTTTAGCCATGATCTCTTCCCTGCTGAAAAAAGTGTTTGGCAGCCGCAACGAGCGGCTGGTCAAACAGTATATGGCCAAAGTCAAGGCCATCAATGTACTCGAACCCGCGATCCAGAAGCTTACCGACGCGGAACTGCGCGCCAAGACGGATGAATTCAAGGCCCGCATAGCAAAAGGCGAGACGCTCGACCAGCTGCTTCCGGAAGCATTTGCGGTGGTACGTGAAGCGGCCCGCCGCGTCATGGATCAGCGCCATTACGACGTGCAGCTGATCGGCGGCATGGTGCTGCACGATGGCAACATTGCCGAGATGCGCACCGGCGAGGGCAAGACCCTGATGGCGACGCTGCCGTCCTATCTCAACGCCTTGTCGGGCAAGGGCGTGCACATCGTTACCGTGAACGATTACCTGGCCAGCCGCGATGCCGCGCAGATGGGGCGCATCCATAATTTCCTCGGTCTCAGCGTCGGGGTGAATCTGTCACAGATGCCGCACGACGAGAAGCAGGCTGCCTACGCTGCCGACATCACCTACGGCACCAACAACGAATTCGGTTTCGATTACCTGCGTGACAACATGGTCTACCAGGTCTACGAGAAAGTGCAGCGCAGCCTGAATTTCGCCATTGTGGACGAGGTCGACTCGATCCTGATCGACGAGGCGCGCACGCCGCTGATTATCTCCGGCCAGGCGGAGAACAGCACCGAACTGTATCTGGCGGTGAACAAAGTCATCCCCAGCCTCACCCGCCAGGAAAAAGAAGACGGCGAAGGCGATTACTGGGTGGATGAGAAAGCCCACACCGTGCTGCTGTCCGAGGCCGGACACGAGCGCGCCGAGCAGCTGCTGACCGACGCAGGCCTGCTGCCGCCGGGCTCCAGCCTGTATGAAGCCGCCAACATCGGACTGATGCACCACATCTATGCCGGGTTGCGCGCCCACGCGCTATACCACCGTGATCAGCACTACGTGGTGCAGGACGACGAAGTGGTGATCGTGGATGAATTCACCGGGCGGCTGATGTCCGGGCGGCGCTGGTCGGAAGGCCTGCACCAGGCAGTGGAAGCGAAAGAGGGGGTGGCCATCCAGAAAGAGAACCAGACGCTGGCTTCGATCACCTTCCAGAACTATTTCCGCATGTACAACAAGCTGTCCGGGATGACCGGCACGGCGGATACCGAAGCCTACGAATTCCAGCAGATTTACGGGCTGGAGACCGTGGTCATCCCGACCCATCGCCCGATGATCCGTATCGACAAGATGGATCAGGTGTTTCGTACCGCGGGCGAAAAATACCAGGCCATCATCAACGACATCAAGGATTGCTACGAGCGCGGCCAACCGGTGCTGGTGGGCACCACCTCGATCGAAAACAACGAATACCTGTCCGCCCTGCTGAAAAAAGCCAGGCTGCCGCATGAAGTGCTCAACGCCAAGCAGCACGCGCGCGAGGCCGAGATCATTGCCCAGGCGGGCAAGCCCAAGGCCATCACCATCGCCACCAACATGGCGGGTCGCGGTACCGACATCGTGCTCGGCGGCAGTATCGAGAAGGAACTCGAAGCGGTCCGCCTGGACGAAAGCCTGTCGGAGAGTATCAAACAGGCGCGCACCGAGGCGATCAAGGCAGCCTGGCTACCCGTCCACGAGGAGGTGCTGGCCGCCGGAGGCTTGCATATCATCGGTACCGAACGCCATGAATCGCGCCGTGTGGACAACCAGTTGCGCGGCCGTTCCGGTCGCCAGGGCGACGCCGGTTCCAGCCGTTTTTACCTGTCGCTGGAAGACCCGCTGCTGCGTATTTTTGCATCCGATCGTGTGGCGTCGATCATGAACCGCCTGAAAATGCCCGAAGGCGAAGCCATCGAGCATATCTGGGTCACCCGCGCGATTGAAAATGCCCAGCGCAAAGTGGAGGCGCGCAACTTCGACATGCGCAAGCAGTTGCTGGAATATGACGACGTTTCCAACGATCAGCGCCGGGTGATCTATCAGCAGCGCAATGAATTGCTGGAATCCGAGGATATTTCAGAAACGATTCACGCCATGCGTGCCGACGTATTGAACAATATCGTCGGTGAATACATCCAGCCCGGCAGCATGGCCGAGCAGTGGGATGTGACAGGGCTGGAACGTGCGCTGGCGGGAGAGTTTCAGCTACAGCTGCCGCTGCAGGAATGGCTGGATCAGGATAGCAAGCTCGATGAAGACGGCCTGCGCGAGCGCATCGTGGCGGAAGCCAACACGCGCTACCAGGAAAAAGTCGCCCAGGTGGGTGAATCGGTGATACGGCATTTCGAGCGCGCGATCATGCTGCAGAATGTGGACAGCCATTGGCGCGAACATCTGGGAGCACTGGACCATCTGCGTCAGGGTATTCACCTGCGCGGTTACGCACAGAAAAACCCCAAGCAGGAATACAAGCGCGAGGCTTTCGAACTGTTCTCCACGCTGCTCGAGACCATCAAGCGCGAAGTCACGCAAACCACATTCACCGTGCAGATACGTTCGGAGGAGGAAGTCGAGGCGGTCGAAACAGTCAGCCCGCTGGCCAACGTGGAATACCGCCATGCGGATTTCAGCGATACGCTGTCAGACGTGCCCGATGACCATGGCGTCGAAGAGCTTGCCCCGGTAATACCTGTCCGCAATGAGGACAAGGTGGGGCGCAATGATCCGTGCCCGTGCGGATCAGGCAAAAAATACAAACATTGCCACGGCAAATTGAGCTAAGGCGCATTGGGGTGGCCCTCACCGGGCCGCCCCATTTCAACACACCCATCCTGATGAAACGACCCCGACTTCCCCGTACACCGCGCTTGAGCCGTGACACCACACAATTGTTACGGCTTGCTATCGCGCTCAGCGTATCGGCCAGTCGTCTGGAAGACCGCTTTTGGGTACATCGACTGGATGCGCAAATCGATAGCGTGCTCGACAAGGGCCAGGAAGACACGCTGGAATCCGCCCTGGATCAACTCTGGACCGCCAACCCGCCGGCCTACGACGCCCTGGCGCAGGCCATCGAAGCGCGCAGCAGCGGCCTGATCAAGGCAGATGGACAGGAGTTGTTGCTGATCGCCATACCGGTGCAGGCATGGTCGCGCTACAGCATTGCGGCCGGAGCGATTGCGCCAGCGCGGTTAGCGGAACTGCGCACCCTGTTGCACAGCCATGTACTGGCCGCGGATGTACGTCTGGCGCTTGTGGATGTGCTGTTCAGCCCGGATCAGTTGCCGCGCGGATTCGCCGCCACGCGTAAATTTGCGCGCAGTTTGATGGATGCGGCAGAGCATGAACAGGATTTGCATGTGGATGCGGCTGGTTTGGCTCAGGCCATCCCGTTCGTAGCCGATGTGCGCTATGTGGTGGGCGCGGTGATGGCCGCGCCGGATGCGGCGGTGTTTCGCTGGCAGGAAGCGCAGCACAGCCGCGAACAGGTGTTGCGCGACTGGCAGGCCTATGGGGGTGCTGTGCTGCAAACCATGTTGCCCGCTTGCGCCATCGAAACATTGTTGCCCAATGCCTATTTCAATGCCTGGCGCGAGTCTGACCTGTCCGGACGCGGCTGGGGTGTGCGTTCCACCGTGGACTACCTGAAAGCCGTGCTCGCCCTGCCTGCAGCAAATCTGCGGGTGGTGGTTGCGCCCTTCTATGATCATGTACTGGAAGAATACCGGGTCAGTTTTACCCGCGTGGGTTCGAACGACGTGCTGCATGGCGTGGTGTGGCCGCTGATTGGCAATGAAGATGAAGCCACCGAAGTGACCAACGAAATCGAGACCATCGTACGCGCCGCCGGGATTGGCGAAGTGCTGCTGCTGAATGAGCGCATGCCGCTGGAATATTGCGACGATTGTGGTGCACCGCTGTTTCCCAATCCAGAGGGCGAACTGGTGCATGCGCAAATCCCCGAATCAGCCGAACCCACACCGCCTCTGCATTGAACTAAAAACAGCACCCACCTCCGAGAACACGGAGGGCGCGGAGAAAACAAGAAGCAGTATCGAAGACAACCCTTCGGCTTGATTTTTACCTTTTGTCTTCCTGTGTTCCCCGTGGTTCACGATTATCTTTCCCCGGTTGAACAAACCACGCGCCTGCGCCAGGAAATCGGCAATTGCTTTGAAAATTCGACACCGCCCTGCAGCGGGTAAACGGCTGTTGTCGCTTGTCGACAACTGATGTGCCGATACCGCCCTGTTTTATAGCGTTTTCTGCAATCAGACGAGGATCATCCGCAGGTCAGGCAAGTCGGTACAGGTTTTGCTATTTTCAGTGAACCATTGAAGAGGCATGCCATGTTTACCAGAAAAAGAATTATCCTGGCCATCGTGCTGATGCTGTTGAGCATCCTGCTGGCGCAGGGTGTGAGAAGTTATTTTCAGAGCAGCACCGCCATCGATCATATGCCGCCTGCACGCAACAAGCCTGGCGACCACCATCGCCCTGTGTTCGTGAGCGGGCTGGGTTCGGCGGGTAATGCGCTATTGTCCGGTAACAAGCCAGCGGCCCACCCACTGCGACAATTTGCTGACAACTCACAGGGCAATCTTGCCGGTCAGTCCGGAGGTATGCAGGGAGCGGATGATTGCGCCATTCCATGTGGCGGTAGTGACTTCATAGCGCTCGACGACCATTCCGGTTTCTTCATCCCCGGCCCGGGATCGAATGCAGGTCATACGCTGGCAGGCAATGGAATGCCTGGCACGGATAAGAAAAATGGCACGGGCGAGCCGGCTACAGGTAATGCGCAGCCCGGCCCAGGCCCAGGTGGTAGCAGCACTCCGCCCGGTGGTAACGCGCCAGCGATGGGTGGGGGCGGTAAACCGCAGCCCGGTGGCAATCCCGGACCGAACACGGATCCCGGCGTAAGCCCCACGCCACCTGGCGGGCAGCCGCAACCTGAGCGCCCGGCTGACAACCCGCCCATTGCAGGCAATCCGCCTCTCGGCCCGTATATGCCACTAAATGTGCCGCTCAGTGACCCGCCTGCAACCCCGCCTGTCTTGCGCGGTGCGGACGCCCCCGTTTCCACGCTGACTGACCGGGCGGCGCCTGCTTCGGTGCCGGAACCGGCATCGCTGGCCTTGATTGCCACAGGTTTGCTGGGTATGGCGTGGCTCAGAAAAAAACGTGACCGGCGCCAGCCTCTGCATGAACCCTACAATTTGCGCTGCTGATCGCCCTGCACAAAGCCAAGCAAGGCTGTGTCCATGCCCTTGCACAAGGCAATCACCTTGAACAGTTCCCCCATTTCGGCGGGGCTCATCAGTTTTTGCAGTGCGCTGGCCTGGGGTAGATACGTGCCTGCATCACTCGCCGGAGTTTGCGCCAATAGATCGGTGATGCCGCAATTGATCAGAAATTGCGCCTGACTGGTATAGCCGGCCAGGTGCAATCCCGCCTCGATGCCGGCCACGGCAATCGCAGTGAAATCCACATGGGCGGTAATGTCCTGCAGACCGGGAAAATAGAACGGGTCGTCATGCGCACGATGGCGGTAATGGCACATCAGCGTGCCTCGGTTGCGTTGCGGGTGATAGTACTCGCGCTCGCCAAAGCCGTAGTCGATCAACACCAGCGCTCCGCATTGCAGGCATCGCGCCAGGCTCTTGATGAATGCGCCTGCCGCCAGATTGATTTCGCTGACATAGCCGCCGGGTACGTCGAGCGCACGCGCCGCATCAAACAAACGCCCGCTGCTTATGGCCTGGTCGTGCCACATGAAAGTGTTGTCCGCCCATGCCACGCCACGCTCGAACACGACATCCTGTGTCCAGTGCACCACATTCACCGGCATGGCATCCAGCACCTCGTTGCCCACTACACAGCCGGTGAAAGATTCCGGTAATCTATCCAGCCACTGCACGCGCGCCAACATGTGCGGAGCCTGTTGCAGGATGGTCGCGCGCTGGCGTTCACGCAAGTCGGCACTCACTTCGAGGATGTAATAGTGCTGTGGCAAACAGCCCAATGTCGCCAGTTCGTTGAGCAGGTCGCATGCCAGCCGCCCGCTTCCGGCACCGGCCTCAAGCACGTCGCCGCCGCATATTTGCAGCACCTGCACGACCTGCCGCGCCAGGCTGCGGCCAAACAGTGGAGAAATTTCCGGCGCAGTGACAAAATCCCCTGCAGCGCCGAATTTGGCTGCGCCGCCGCTGTAATATCCCAGGCCGGGCGCATACAATGCCAGCTCCATGTAACGGGCGAAGCTGATCCTGCCATCAGTTTGGTGAACAACATCCGCTATATGATGGGAGAGCGCGGTACTATGGGCGAGTGCTTCTGGGCTGGGTGTAGGCAAGGGCATAGGATGTACAAGGTGCTGGGTTGATCATCGGCGAAACCGAGAGGATAAGGAATTAAGCCATGCAAGGCAAAACGGTATTGATTACGGGTGGGGCAAAACGGGTGGGCGCAGCCATCTGCCGCCTGTTGCATTGCGAAGGCGCCAATCTGATGGTGCATTACCATACCTCGGTGCAGCAGGCTCGCGCGCTACAGGACGAACTCAATACTATCCGTGCGGGTTCGGTGACCCTGATCCAGGGTGATTTGCTCAAAACCGAAGCATTCCCCAACATGATCGCGACCACTGTGGAAACCTACGGCAGCCTCGACGTGCTGATCAACAACGCCTCCAGTTTCTACTCCACACCCATCGGCGAAATCAACGAAGCCAACTGGGACGACCTGATCGGCACCAACCTGAAAGCACCGCTGTTCCTGTCGCAGGCGGCGGCTAATGAGCTGCGCCGTCGCCACGGTTGCATTGTCAACATCGCCGATATCCACGCCGAGCGGCCGATGAAAAGCTACGCGGTATACAGCATCGCCAAGGCCGGCGTGGTCGGGCTGACGCGCTCGCTGGCCCGGGAACTGGGGCCGGAAGTGCGTGTCAATGCCGTCGCACCCGGGCCGATTTTATGGCCCGAAGACGATACCATGTTCGACGAGCTGTCACGCCAGCGCATCATCTCCCACACCATCCTCAAACAGGCTGGTGAACCGGAAGACATCGCGCGTGCGGTGCGCTATCTGGTATCCGATGCCGGCTATGTGACCGGGCAGGTGCTGACGGTGGACGGCGGGCGCAGCGTGCGATTGTAACAATAGGTGCGCAAGGGCTGTTTGCAGGTTCAGGTAAAATACATGCCGTTAAGTAATTGATAAAACGAATAGCTAAACCATGCGGCTTTCCCAGAAAACACAGAAAATTATCCGCGATACTGTCCATGAGGTTTTCGGTATCGAGGCGAATGTGAAGCTGTTCGGTTCGAGGATTGACGACGATGCGCGGGGCGGCGATATTGATCTGCTCGTTGAGCTATCCTCGATCACCGCGGAGCTGGAACGCAAAACCATGCAGCTGGTCGCCAGGCTGCAGTTACGCATCGGCGACCAGCCTATCGATGTTCTAGTGCTTGACCCGTCAACACCACGAAAACCGATCCATGAGCAAGCCGCCAGTACAGGGGTAAAGCTATGAACCAGACCACCGGCTTGCCAATCGCACGTTTTCTGCAAAACCTGGAAATAGTCGCACGCGAAGGAAAGCATCTGTCCTATAGCTGAAACAGCCTGTTCAGTCAGACGATCGATGCGGAGTAGGTACGCAATCTGGAACATGCGCCGGCAATTGCCGAGCGACTCGAAGCCTTCGTGTCCCGTTTTGGCAAAATGCAGGATACGATGGCAGATAAACTGTTTCCCCGTTGGCTGCTTGCGCTTGCCGAAACGCCAGGCAGCCAAATCGAAACACTCAATAGCGCCGAGCGGCTGGGTGTATTAACCAGCACGGAACAGTGGCTTGAAGCGCGCAATCTGCGTAATCGTCTGGTTCTTGAATACATGACCGAGCCAGAAAAGTTTGCCGAAGACCTGGCCCTGGCCAAAGAATATAGCCTGGTGCTGCTGGATACCTTCAACCGTTTGCGCCAGGATGCAATCGCGCGCATGGGGCATAAAGCGGAAAATTTGCCTGAAGCGTTGATTTTGCCACGACCGAGGTGATGACAGGCTGGACGGGAAACCGCTTCGTGGGATGTATCTTGCCCAGTAGGGCAAATAATGACGTAGGTTGATGTTTGTTTATCATGAAACCTTCTCTTGAGTTCTTTTTCAAACGGCATACAATGTTTATCAACTGATGATAAAGTAAGCTATGCAGGCTGATACCGGACTTGAAACGCTCCTGGATCTCAACGGCTATACCATAGACCAGGAGGGTGGCTACTGGGTCAAAGTCGAAGCCTGGCGAGTCCTGGCAACCGCTGATATTCCGCACGGCATCCGCTATTCGCTCACGCTGCACGAGCCGTACGGAAAGCGAATTTTGGGCTACGACAACAGCAACGCCATAAAGCCACCCAAGAAATTCAAGTTTGTGGGTCAGCATCAGCCGTATGACCACAAACACCGCCATGTGGCGGACAAGGGCGTCCCATATGAATTTAAGGACGCTTACCAGTTACTGGCCGACTTCTTCACTGAAGTGGACCGCGTATTAGAGGAAGCAAGGAAATGAAAAAAATCGCAATCGGGATCATGTCCCAAGAGAAAATCCGCGAGCGCATGTTGGCAATCGCCAAGGGCGAATACAAGCCCAAACCCGGCGAACCCAAAATCTGGTTCACCTCGATGAAGTCTCTAGCCGAAGTTCTGAGCGACGAAAACCGCGCCCTGCTCAACACCATTCGCGATGCGCAGCCGCAATCCATCAGCGGCCTGGCCGTCATTACCGGGCGCAAACCCGGTAATCTTTCGCGTACCCTGAAAACCATGTCCAATTACGGGATCGTGGAAATGCGCCGGGAGAATCGCCACGTGCGGCCCATCGTCAAGGCCACGGAATTCCAGATTCTGGCGGCATAGCAATGGGCTGAAACCCCGAGGGTGTCGCTCATGAAAATCTGGATGAGAAACTTATCCGCGAAACGGCCCGTATGACGGTAGAGACAGAGCGATAGCAAGGATCACCTGATGATCCCGGCTCGATATGGTGTGGGAAACCGTGCAGACGGCCTTGCCGCAGTTGTTGGAACACTTGCCCGAAATTCGAGAAGACGCGGACGGCGAAGACCGCAATGACTATGGGATTAAATCATGATTCCATCCATCCCGCCCTGCTGACCGCCTTTGCGCTATTCAACGGCTAGCTTGATACTATGCTCCGCGAAAAATGCCGCCGTTGCCCGCTACTCAGTGCTTAAGGATAGCCAGAAACTGTTTGCTGCCAAATACCTTCACCGTGCCTGCGAAGACGAACTTCAGCGCGAGGGGGCTCTGATGCTTTGAACAATTACCAAGATTATTAGCCAACCGCCACCTCAGCGGCCCGCACCATGGTGATGTCTCACCAATTCACCATACAAATCCACATACAACTTCACCATTTTCTCAGCCGTGAAGTGTTCCCAGTATCGCTCTTCGGCACGCCTGCCCATGTCTGCGGCTTCCTCAGGGTGTTCCCACAGGTAGCGCATCGCTTGCCGCAAGGCTAAGGGATCGCTGGGCGGTACAACCAGCCCAGTCTCATCCCCGATGTTGATGTAGGTTGTGCCGGTGCCAATCTCGCTGGAGATCATTGGCTTGCCGTACATCGCGCCTTCCAGCAGCGAAACACCAAAAGCCTCAGAGCGCAGATGCGAAGGGAAAACAACCCCATAGCACAGCGTTAGCAACGCGACCTTATCCTCATCCGGCAGGTGTCCCAGAAAGTGGATATTGCATAAGCCGAGTTGCGCTGCCTGTGTTTTCAATTCCTGCTCAATCGGGCCGGCTCCGACAATCACGATGGGATAGTCGGTCCCTTGCGCGGCCTCCATCAAAATGTGCAGCCCCTTGTAGTAACGGATGAGCCCAACAAACAGGAAAAATTTCGGGCCGAGTTTTTCGCGCCAGAACTGCAGGCGGTCCGGCATCGGCTGGGGATAGGTGGCTTTATCCAAGCCAATTGGAATCACACTTACCTTGTTCGAGAACTTCTCCAGCACATCGCTGGTCGCCAAGTAGTTTGGCGACGTGGCCACAATACGATCCACGCTTGACAGAAATTTTCGCATCAATGGATGGTAAAGCTTGAGCAGAGTCTTTTGGCGGATAATGTCCGAGTGATAGGTCACCACCGTCGGCTTCTTCACCCGAGTTGCAAAGTGCACCACATCCATGAATGGCCAAGGGAAGTGGTAGTGAATGACATCCGCCTTCTTGGCCAACTGTGAGAAACGCCAAAAAGCGGAGGCAGAAAAACCCGTCGAAGCAATCTGCAAGTCGAGTCTGGCGCGATGGGCCAGGTAGCCATCGATTTCGATAGTACGCGCCACACGGTCTGGTGTCAGCGAAAGCACATCGGTTTTGACGCCCAGCTTGGCGGCACCTCTGGCGATCTGATTAATAACCTGTTCAACGCCTCCCATCGTGTCCGGGAAGGAGGTCTTGTAGAAATGTAGAACCCGCAGTGACTTTTGGCTCATGAAATCACCTCACGGTATACCGCAGCGGTCTCCTCTGCACAGCGCCGCCAGCTGAAACTAGAGGCTTGTAACAAGCCCTTGCTTTTTGCTTCTCCGCGCCAGATTTCATCCTCCAGCCCTGTTGCGATCAATCGACTTAAAGTATCCACATCTTGCGGTTCGCACATGGCCGCGGCATCTCCTGTCACTTCAGGTAATGTCGATGAATTAGAACATACAACCGGAATGCCGGAGGCCATCGCTTCAAGCACTGGCAAGCCAAAGCCCTCATATAAGGACGGAAACACAAAAACACGTGCGCCTGCATAGAGCAATGGAAGCTCATTGGAATCAACAAAACCCAAGTGATGCATCCATCCCTCTGTCACCGCAGCTTCAATGCGAGCATGCAGTTTTTCGCTGCGCCAGCCACGATATCCTATCAATACCAACGGCCATTGCTGCCTCATAGACTGCGGTAGCAAAGCGTATGCGTCTAGAAGCACATCCAGATTTTTTCGCGGCTCAATGGTCCCCACAAATAGACTGTAGCCCCCTGGGCTTAAACCGTGCTTCCTTAACGTCGGACTCAACTCATCCGCAGTTCTCGGTCGAAAATCAGATGAACAAGCCAAGGAAACGGCTCGGATTTTCTCCAGCGGCCAGCTAAAATAAGAAGCGATCTCCTGCCGTGTGTATTCAGAATCTGTAATCAGCATGTCCGCCCTTTTAAGCGTAAGCGCGATTTCCTTGCGCATAAACCTTACTCGTTCAGGAGGGCTGCAGTGCGCCCAGGTAAAGACCGAAAGATCGTGGAAAGTACAAACGGATGGCCCGTCGAACGGCGGCAAATAAAAATTCGGCCCATGAAAAACATGGCTCGCATGGCCGCGTAACGCATACCGATTGGCTAGAGCAGACGTCGTCCGATATATTTTTACAGCTACACGGCTCTTGAGAATTGCTCCACGGAAATTGGCTGAGGTCGAAGAGGTGTGCCCACTAAATTGCGTGGTTTCTGGAAGGTCGCGAACGAAGCGAGAACCCGAGAAAAACATGAGTTCTTCGATCTGAGGCAGTTTTTTGAGATTCTGAGCAAGCTCAAATGTGTAACGACCAATACCTGTAAGAGGAAACCGCACTGGATTAATTGATAAAATGACTTTCATCAACTCACCGACAACATACAGCGCAGTGTTTCTTCCAGCGCCGGGTGTTGTAACTTCCCAATGCACGCCTCCAGCTTCGCCGGACTACCGCACAGGCGGTGCACTTCATTGGCACGTACAAAAGCAGGATTCACTTTGATCTGAATGTCATGACCTGTGATGTGTTTCAATGCATCGATGACGGACTTAAGGCTCACAGGCCGCCCGGAGCAGACGTTATACGTTTGCCCTGGCTGGCCTAGCTGTAACAGGCGCAAATAAACTTCGCACACAGTGCGCACATCGTTAAATTCCCGCTCAACATCCAGATTGCCCAACTCAATTTCCTTTGCCCGCCGAGCAAAGTGCTCAACCAGTTTGGGAATCACAAAGCGCGCATCATGCCCCACACCAGTGTAATTGAATGGACGGACGATCAGCAGCGGCAAGCGATCCGCAAACGTAGCAGACATGAACTCCATCGCTAGCTTGCTCATCGCATAGTGATTCACCGGTGCCGGACAGGTAGATTCATCGATGGGGGATTTATCCGGATTGCCATAGACATTTGCGCTGCTAACCAGGAGTATGCGATTGGGAACCTGGGGCAAGGCAGCCAGTGCCTTGAGCAAGTTCAAGGTGCCGAACAAATTGACTCGGTAAAGAGCTTCTTCATCTGCATGGGTCACTGCGCTAATGCCTGCGAGGTGCACCACAAACGCTGGCGCAGAAGCGGCGACCCCGGTCGCTACGGCCTCTGCATCGGTCAAATCGGCAACCAACGGATGCACCTCGTATCCAGCTTGCTGAGCTGCTTCCGTAAAAGGTTGACCAGTAAATCCACCCGCACCCGTCAAGAGAATCCGTTTTGTCATCTTATTTCCAATAATCAATTTGCCTTGTCATTCCCGCGAAGGCAGGAATCCAGCGAGATGCCTGCCCTGCGAACTTCAGGAGGGACCCTGTTTCAGGGTAATGAGCGATCTAGTGAAATGTCAGATTGATCTAAAAACGAAATCCTGCTTCGTTGCGCCGCAAATCCGCCTCTACCATCATCTGGCACAACTGCTCCAATGTGGTCTTCGGTTCCCAGCTCAACTCCTTCTTGGCGCGCTCAGGATTGCCAATCAGCAACTCCACCTCGGTCGGGCGGTAAAACTTGGGGTTGACGCGCATTACTACCTTACCGGTGCGGGTATCGATAGCAGTTTCATTTTCTGCCGCGCCCTTGAATTCGACCGTAATGCCAGCGCCTTTAAATGCCATGCGCACGAAATCACGCACCGTTTCGGTACGGTTGGTGGCAAGAACATAAGAATCTGGCTTATCTGCCTGCAACATGCGCCACATGCCTTCTACATATTCCTTGGCATACCCCCAGTCGCGCTTCGCATCCAGGTTGCCTAGTTCCAGGCAATCCTGTTTGCCGAGATGGATGCGAGCTACAGCATCGGTAATCTTACGGGTCACGAATTCCAAGCCCCGCAGCGGCGACTCGTGGTTGAACAAAATGCCGCTGGTGGCAAAAATATCGTAGCTCTCGCGGTAATTAATCGTCATCCAGTGGGCGTACAGCTTGGCCACGCCATAGGGGCTGCGCGGATAAAAAGGCGTTTCCTCAACTTGCGGAATGGTGTGCACCTTGCCGAACATCTCCGAAGTGCTGGCCTGGTAATAGCGAATTTTGGGGTTAACAATACGAATTGCTTCCAGCAAATTCAGTGGCCCGAGACCAGTGATCTGCGCCGTGGTCATCGGCTGGTCGAACGACACCGCCACAAAACTCTGCGCCGCCAAGTTGTAAACCTCGGTCGCCTCGGTCTTCTGCAGCAGCCGAATCGTGGCGCCCAAGTCGGTCAGGTCATATTCCACCAAATGGAAATTCGGGTGTTCCTTGATGCCCAACTCCTCGATACGCCAGAAATTGGTCGAGGCCGCCCGCCTGTAGGTGCCGTAGACTGTGTAGCCCTTCTCCAAGAGGAGTTGCGCAAGGTAAGCGCCGTCCTGGCCGGTGATGCCAGTGATAATCGCAATTTTATTCATCAATTATTATTTCCTAATAACACATATTTTTAATTTTGGTGGATTCAAAACTGAAGTGCAACGGCGTTATGGCGAAAGTGTAACTGCTTCATGAAGACCTCGTGAGAGATTTTGAAGCCGAGACATTTTCTGGGACGGTGGTTGAGACGATACATGGCGAATTGGATGTCTTTTCTGGTGATGGATTCGAACCGCATCCTCTTCGGGAAGAACTGGCCAGTTTTAAATCGGCAGTTGACACTGCCTGACGCTCCTCATTTTCTTGCCCTAAGGAAACGTACAGCACGGTCTGCAATCAGTTGGTCAATCTTGCCCTGAGCATGGCAGAGGTGGCTTGACCAGAGGTACTCACGCGAGTGCGCTAGCTCTACCATATTGGCGTGCACGGGATTGAGTTCAATATAGAGGTAGCAGGTAAGCAGGTATCGCTCATTATCGATCAACGCTGCTTTGTAACGCACTCCCACAATGTGCGATGCGCTTTTGTGTGTAGTTAAAGTATCGGACATAACGTCTACAAGGAAGAGCCCTCAACCTTCCAAGTTGCCCATCGCGGCCTGGATAAATCCACCCCAGTGGAGCTCGCCCTCAACAAAACACCCGATCCATCGACACTAAATTAATGTACCCCGGTGTCTCAAAGTCATTGACACGTCCCGGTCGTTGACATCTTGCCCCGTAATCTTTTGCACGATTTTGATTAAGGCTGGTCGACCGACAACACTAACTCTGCCATGCCCAAACCGAGGGGCCGTACATCCTCAGACATTCCAGCACGCTTTGGCGATTCTATATTTTTTGATACAAATTTGATTATTAACAGATTATTTTGTTGGTAAACATCCTTAGTGACAAGGGCCGTGCGTTTTACAATCCCTTCTTCATCAAGTTTGTATTTCCATAACCCGATCTTTTTGTCATTAATGAATACCGTAACCTCTTTAAGAGGGGAACCAGCATTCACCAATGCACGCGCACTAACTGTCAACTTAAGGTTGCGCTCTGGAGCATCAGGTAGACGAAGTACAACCACCGATTGCTTACCTATTCCCCACACCCCCCAACTCTCTGCCATGCCCCAGCCGCGCTGGAGGAAATATTTTCCATTACCATTCACATTGAACTGTAGTGTCTTGCCTAATTGGTACTCTGGGGCCCATTCCTTTGAAATGCGAACGAATTCCTGTTGAAAAGCAATTTGCGGAAACGCAACCCAGTTACGCGAGCAAACAACCCCATACTTAAACTCTCGACACCATTCCCTAAAATTAGGCAAGCCTGCGATTTGATTAATAGGGAAATTATTACCAAACACATATAAACCTCCCGCTTCTATATTAAAACTTAGCCCTTCGGCTAATTCATCCTTACAGTTGCGGTTTGACCTAGCCAGATAGGCACTATTACTTGGTTTATCAAGTTTTGCAGCCAGCCAAAGTAACTCCATATTGGCGTTGTTATCTGGCCATTTCCCAGCCCACCCCCCACATTGAAATGACGGATATTGCTTAAGGAACTGATGCCCTTCCAACAGCGGCCTCCACGTCTTCTGAGACAGCACTTGAGCAGAGCCCAGATGCATATTCTCTGCCATATTCCGGCGCAATAATTGCGTATCTACCAACTGCAAAACTACTGCCAAGACCAGCAATACTTTAGCCACTCGTTGGTTAAATCTCTGAAGTGTCACCAAAACTAACGTGATGACCAACACATAGTAAATTGGCCAAAAGAGCCTGCCGCCTGTCCGAAAATGGTCTGTAAGCTTTCCTAGTTGGGCAAAGATTGGCGTTACAGAAACATGCCAGTTCCCAATGAATATTTGGTTGGACAGCGCCAACAAAAGCAGTCCAATTAAGGCAGCCAGCAGAAATACATGGCGTTTTAGCGCCTGTTTTATGATGCTTCTTGAGGCAATAAGATGCACAGCGAGGAGGAGTAGCACTCCTAAGCCGAGATAATTATATCCCTCATACTGCCCGCCAGTGGCATCCCACGAATAGCCATTGCCATCCCAAGTTACATACTGTGTAACAAACTCTGGCAAATGTTCGCGGGGAGGGAGGAATGGTGATAACAAGTTCATGGAGTAATACCCAAAACCCCATGCACTAGCTGATGGGCTTCCCGGACCGATAATCCCAGATATCCAAGCCGTCCCCAGAACCACGCCAATCACCACAATGAAACGTGTTGCTGCGTTTCGAAGTGTCATTTCTCCTGTTTTAACTACTGTGGCTAAAGCCGCGAGAAGAAAAGGCATTACCATCAACAAAAAGTATGCCTGCAATACAACGGATAAGGCCGTGACGATGCAAAATTGCGCAATCACATTCCGGCTATCTGGGTGTTGTAACAGTCTCAGGTAAAGATAAAAGCTCCATACAATAAGAAAATGGGCCATTAATGCAGCGTGTCCAAAGCGAACAAGTAACGCAGGATTTGCAAGTGCCAGCAAGATTGCACAAATTATTGCGGCAATGCTCTTTGTACCACCTTCCTTTGTTGCGAGCGCGACAAACAAAGCCAGCAGAGGAAAGCACAAGAATAACCATAAACCAAAATAATTAAACCATTCTCCAGTCAACTTGAAAATTATTTTTGCTGCAAGGGCAAGCAAGGGCAAGCTATCCGTATAGATTATGTTCGCCCCTTCGGGGGTTGCAAGAGTAGGAACATAAAAAATTGGGAAGTGCCAACTATCATGCGCAAAATATAATGCTCCGATAAGATTGGTAATGCGATCACCAAAAGGTTTTGTCCAATAGGCGTTATTCCCAATAATGAAAGAGGGCTCAAAAATGCTAAGCGCATAAACTGTTCCGATGAGCAGAGCTACTAATAAGTAAAGCCTGGTATTTAATAATTTCATTGTGTTCTAATACTTAGAGGAGCACAGGCTTGTATTGGGAAAGTGGTGGGCGAGCCTTTTTACAAACGTAGAGTTTTATATCCCCAAGTGTGATTGGCACCACCCATTCCGGTATCAATTTACTTCCGACCAAGAGCACAGATCCAAAAGGCCTCGGGATGGCAGCACAAAGCTTTTGGTAGACATAGCGTAGAGAGGCATAATGGCAATAGGGCTCGACGAGCAACACCTCAAAACCAGCCTCGTGAAGCATCTGCTGTAGAACTACTGAATCAAAATAAAACAAATGCATTTCCATAATCCACGGCCAGCGACGCCCCATTAAGCGAGGAAACCAAGAAGCCATGTCAAGTGTCGAGATTGCCAGAGTGCCACCATTTCTTAGTTTGCCATTAATTATCCGCAACCACTCAGCAGGATCACGAACATGCTCAAGAACGTCCCAGCTTACAACCACGTCATACGGCTCTCTCAAGGTAGGTGCAACAGCCTCAAGAGTGTCATTGATCACAATATGCCCAAAATTTGACCGAGTATAGTCTGCAGCCCATCGCGATGGCTCTATACCAGTGATCTTCCAGCCGTGTCGTTTAGCTTCCGTGAGGAACAATCCACAGTATGAACCCACTTCAAGCAGATTGCCCTTATGCGGTAGAAATGGCTCTATGCGTTTGTACGCTCGCGCAAAGGTTTTCTTTTTTGCATGTAGGTTGTTCAGATAATCTTTATCGACAACATCAGCGTAAAGGCCTTCCAGATCTTTTGGGTGATCGGATTTCGGAACTTGCATAAGTCCGCACTGTAGACACTTTGCAACACATGGCTTACTTGTGTGAGCCATGCTTGAGCAGCGAAAGGTATTTGAGTGGTTCAAATCCTGAATGGCTTCTAATTGGCGTTGATAGCGCTCAGAAATAAAGCTGGAGAGGCAATTGGCACAAACATCCTCAATCATCGGAGAAGCTGCTGGCATTCTTTTATGGAAGGTATTTGAAGACCATAGATGAAAAAGCTTCGCCATGCCTCGAATAATCTCAAGACGTGGGATCTTGGAGCTACCCGCATTTCGATAATGAAAATAAATAGGGATCTCTGCAAGCTTTAGTCCAGCCTGGTTAAGCCGATAAACAGACTCCATAAAAAATGAATAGCCATGGTTATGCATCTTTACAAAATTCACTTTGGCAAGAGCACTTACACGAAATGCGCGATAAGACGTAGTAAACTCATGAAGCCGGATGCCCAGTAGTAATCGTGCGGCCCTGTTAGCTGATACGCTTAAAAATTTTCTGTAGCCGCCATAATCGCAACCGCCTCCCGGCATATAGCGGGATCCGACCACAAAATCGGCTTCAGATAGTTTCCCAATTAGATTGGTCATGTCTGCTGGATCATGTGAGTGATCGGCATCCATCGTGACTAATACATCATAACCATGCTTGATAGCGAAAATCATTGCTAGATGATGCGCTGTTCCAAGGCCAAGTTTTTGGGGGCGATGCAAAACCTTGAGATTTTCTTTAACTGCGGCTATCTGATTAAGTAGCGTACCCGTTCCATCCGGTGAGTTATCATCAACAACCAAGATGTCAGCATCTGGAATTTCATCCCAAATCTCATCCAATAATGACTGTATGTTATCTAACTCATTGTATGTTGCAGTAAAAACCAATGTGCGGTGCGAACCGATTAAACCATCTGTATTTATTAAATTCATTATTCTCAACCCTTGAGTTACGCCATTAGCGATATCCATATTGACCTACCCAATTATTTCATATCATTCATTCTTGGCGAATGGCTTCTAATACTACCTTTACTACCTTACCCAGGCAGATCAAAGCTTTGGAGAAGCATTTAACGTATGACACGGCACCACCAGTTTCACAGTAACGTAAAAAAACCAACCCGGCAGGCTTATAAAAAGCAAAATGCCGCCGAAGGTCAAGGATAGTGGCAATGCCTCTATGCTTGGGACGCCGACAACCCCCAATATCGCAACTAACGCACCCTCTCGTATTCCCCAGCCCGCAAACGAGACTGGCAACAACGTCATCAGTGTTACTGGCTGAAAAAGCATAGCAATAATTAATGGATTTTTTTCAATACCGAGCCCCAAACCCAGCACCCCAATTGAACCGGCAATCGTCAGTTGCATCGCAACTGAAATGGAAAGCATTTTGCAAAAGGATTGTTTATTAATTAATTTTGAAAGTACCACAACTTCTTTTTCAATCCGGCTAGGCAAAAATTTCAGTATTATTCTGTTCGGACGCAACACGAATAGCATTCCTAACATACTCAATATCACCACAAGACACACGCCCTTCGTCACTGGCGCATTAGGCGCTTGCCAAAGCAAGATGGGCACAGATATGATTGCCAGCAATACACATGCCATCAAACCAAAAACTCGCTCCGCCACTACGGATCTTGCAGCCACGCCAGCCGGTATCCCAGCGCGATAAAGTCGCAAGCCTCTAACGCCATCACCTCCAACTGATGAGGGCAGAAGTTGATTAAAGAAATATCCTATCCAAGTCTCTCGAAAGGCATCTCTAAACCCCCAGCAATAGCCCATCGATTGAAGCATCCAAATCCATCGTTTCGTATGTAATGAGATTGTTAATAGGAGAAGTACTACTACGACAGGAAGTTTATCAAATTGAAGTGACGACATCCTAGACAATGTGTTTTCGGCCCCTACCTTCCAAAGGATAAAAAAAAGAAAAACAACCGAAAATAATAGCCGCGCAACGCCGCCTGTTAGGTGTCTATTTGTCATCTTCGCAATTTTGCGTAGCATTTATAATTTCCAATATTGGTGCGTATTTTCATGCGCATGTATGCTGTTTAGGGATGCAACCTGAGGTGGCTAGCAATGTACGTAATTAAAATTGTAAGCTAGTAGCTTTCAACCGATGATTTCCCACTTTTTTGATTTTCAACTCTTGTAATGCTCAAATAAATCCACTGGCTGGCGTAAGGTTTATTCCCACTTTGAGCTTATTAGCGACCCCTTGAAAACCGCGTACCCGCGTCCTTTATTGAAGGAAAGCCGGGGGTCTCCACAGACGAAGAAATTCATCCCTTTCCCTTTGCTAAAAACCCGTCTGAGTTTTGTAAAGGCGATAACCAAACACACTAAGAACTTGCGGAAAAGGCAACAGCCTTTTACTAAGCACATATTGAGGATTGCTGTCTCGGCTAAAATTCTTGTTCCGCAGTTCAATAGTAAGTTCATCAAGAGCCCACATAGAGTTGGCAGCCGGCTTCAAGGACATCTTTAGCCCTCGCTCTCCACTACCCACCTCGAATGGCAAAATGAACCCGACATTGCCATGCAGTTTGGCACCATCGCCACCCTGAACTTGAACGAAAAAATCTGATTCGACGCCCAAGCACCGGGTATCTGCCGATTTTCCCCTTAAAACATAGCTACCAGTTGGCAGAGAAAAGTTAAACTCCAATGGCTTGTGATCAAAAACAAAATCTCCTTGTTTTGGAAGATCAGGGCATTTTGTCGCGTTCAATGTGGTGATATCGCTAAAACCAGAACCAAAATTCTCATTGAAACCTGATTCCGGATTCCACGGAGCCCATATTTTCAACTCATTACTACCCCCCTTGTTTTCTTGCTGCCCAAAATCTATTGATACCTTTCTAACAAGAGTAATTGGGTCAACGTACTTTGAGGCAGCAAAATTCGTGGGATGCCAGAATTTCATATGATATGAAATTGAACTCTCCTGAAGTGCGGTATCAATTGCAATCTTATCGCTAGGGATATGTTGCTTGTCCAACTCCAGGAATACCTGGTTTATCGGATTGGCCGTATTACCAAGTCTCACGACTTGAAATTGAGCACCAACACCTAACAGCAAGCCACACAAACATATTATCCATATTGCATTCTTCCGAAGCGAAAGTATGGACACTAATAAAGCTGTTAGCGTCGCGGAGAGGATCAGCTTCTCAGACAATGACGGATTAAGTCTTTGCCACAAAAACTGGTCTGGCCAAAAGAAATTCAGTATTGAAACACCGGAATTGTTAACCACTCCGTATGCCTCCACCTGAGTCAGCGGCGAAAACAATAAAAGCAGAACAAAACAAACCAACGCCGAGCCGGCAATAACCACCCAGCTCATTCGCTGTAGCCTGAGTCCCGCCCAGGCAATCACGATGATAGCAACAGGGTAAATCACATCAACATACCGCCCATTTGCTGATGCGGTCTTCCCATAGGCGACAAGAAAAAGCTCTGAGATAAGCATCAGAAGCATTGAGTGCATCAGCACAATCTTGGCGAGGGGGTTGTCCGCGCCAGTGCCATTTTTGCTACCCGCATCACTCTTGAGTGCCGCGAACAGTAATAAGAAAAATCCGCCTCCAAAGTAAACGAATATCCAATATCCGATGGAATACCCTATCCCGCGCGTGAACTCCACTATAATTTGTAGTGGATTATTTTTCAACGCTGCGAAAAAAACAGTGAACATGCTGGAATAGCCTATGGCACTTTCTCCAAAGAAAGTGTTTCTGATAATCCATGGCAGGACAACCAAGCCTGCCCCGAGAGATATTAGCCCTATTGCCTTCTTGTCAAGCTTCCTGGTTCCGCTGAAAGCCGCATAAGCAACATATACATAGTATGAAATCAGCAAGAACAATGCTGCCTGCTTCGCAAGAAAGCTCAAACCAATAAACACCCCGGCATAAAAAATGTCTTTAGTCTCTTCACGAGTCAAATATCTGACTATGAAATAGTAGCTCCAGCAGATAAGGGTGTAATACAGCGGGTCAGCCCACACGAGATGGCTGTATGCGCTTATGGGACCGAGTGTCGCAACGAAAGCAAGCAGAATTGCGAGTGGCTTACTGGACAGTATCGTTTTACCCATCAAATAAACCGGGAAAATAATGGATACATACACAGCTATGTTTATGAGCTTAATCGCGTAAAAATGTGTAGCCAAATCGTTAAAGTAGAATGTTGGCGCAATAAGCAGGGGATAGAGTGGGTTGTATTGATGTCCGTAAAATTTATGGAAATGAAAAATTTCGCTAGCCAGCCAGTGATATTCAGCTTCATCCGCAAAAATAAATGGGCCATTTATTGCACTAGTAAGCCAAAAAATGAGCATTGTAACGAGCATGAATATAGTAGTCAGAACGACCCATTCATTTTTTTCAATTAGTGTGCGCATTTGTTTTCTTTGAAAAAACGAAAGCCTTACTTAGCCCATAGGAGGTTATAGCAAAGACGACCGATGTAAGAACGAATATTACCTCCGCAGGCCATGCTGTGAAGTTCAGCGCAAGAGTCAGAACAAGATAATTTGCCAGGAAAGAGATAGCATAAACGGCTACATAGGGGATGATGCGCCATCGTCTTTTTTCTTCGATGTCTTTGAAAGTGATGGCGTCATGCGCCCAGAACGACGAAAAAAAGCAAATCACATACGCAGCCACATTCGCAAAATAGGGGTTATGACTAACTGCGTTGAGGATGAACATGATGGACAGACCCAGCACTGTATTCGCGCCACCCACCATGAGGAAGAACATAAAGCGCCGCACGACTGCGTTACCAGACAACCTTGTGCGCACGAGCCCAACCGGCCAGTACGCCCAATGTCCAGAGCTTCAACGCATGGTTGCCGCGCCGATTTTCAAATTCATCCCACAAGCGCTCAATCTCTCGTTTGTTAAAGACGTTCTGGGGTAGCTCGCTGGTCAATTGTTTCAGCAAAACGCCCAACTCACCCCGCAGCCAAGCAGAAATGGGAAGTTGGAATCCATGCTTGGGCAACGACAAAATGTCGTGGGGCACGATATCTTCAAGAATCTTTTTCAGGAAGCGCTTGCTGCCCACCTTTCCGCCCGAGCGAATCTCCCCGGATAAGGCCAACAAACAATCAGCTAGATCAAGGTCAAGCAGGGGTACACGAATTTCCGTAGATGCACTCATGCCAGCCTTATCCCACATCGATAGGCCACTATCTACCAACCATGATCGAACGTCCGCCCATGAGTCGGCATCTATCCCAGTGAAGCCATATTTTTTTGCTTCTTCGAAGTGAATTAATTGATTCCTATACACCTCATTTGCAGTCAAACGCAGGTAATCGGCATGCAAAAGTCTGCGCATCTCGTTAATGGTAAAAACATAACGCCATTGGACATGCGCCAACTCAGGTACTTCAGAAAACCCAAGGCAGAATCTCTGAATTTTTTCTCCGATAGTCAAATAGGAATCCGATGGATGAATGGCCTTGCCGATGACGGGCAAGAGTGCACCCAACATACCGCCCAGCATACTCAGTTGCCTGACAATCTGGGTCGCACGATAAGTGGGATACCCCAAGAATAATTCGTCGCCGCCGTTCCCCGAAAGCAGCACACGCATGTCTTTTCCCGCGACTTGGCTGGCAAAATATATCGCCATGCAAGTAGGCAGCATTTCCAGATTATCGAAGGTCGTGCAGATATCCTCCCAGTGTTCAACCACATCTTTTGATTCCAGCGGGATCAATACACTTTCAAAACCCCAGCGGGAAGCGAGTTGACTGATGGGTTTATCTTCGGAATAACTAGCGCTATCAGGGAAAAAAAGCGTGTATGTCTTCAGGTGGTCCGTCAGATTATGCTTATGTAACACCGCCAATATCGCCATCGAATCCAAGCCGGATGACAGCAACAAGCCATAGGGGACATCGGCAACTGTCTGTCGGAGGACGGCATTTTCCAGCTCTCCGCGGATTGTTTCAATCGTCCCCTCTTTGGTTAATACAGATTTTTTTCGGTTTCCTGTTGCAATGTCCACACCTGGCAAGCGATAACATGAGTCCGACATGGAAAGGTTATCATATGCGATTTCTAGTATGACTCCAGGTGACACTTGGACTACGTCTTTTATTGCCGTATGAGGATTAAATACATAATCTGCCGCAAGAAAATTGTACAGAGCTGAACTGTTTGCTTGATTTGCCAAGCCAAGCTGAGTAAACGTTTTTATTTCCGAAGAAAAATAAATAGAATCCTGGCTGCGGTAAAAATACAAGGGCTTGACCCCGATCGGGTCACGTACCAATAACATCAAATGTAAGGACCTGTCCAATAGGGCAACTGCAAACATACCGTTGAGTCGTGAAAAGACATCTTTCCCCCAAATGCAATAACCATTGAGGATGACCTCCGTGTCGGAGCGAGTCTTGAACTCAATCAAAGGCTCCAATTCCGCACGCAACTCACGGAAATTGTAGATTTCGCCATTAAATACCAGGGAAATACGCCCATCACTGGAGTGCATCGGCTGCACGCCTCCGGCAATATCAATGATCGACAGACGGGTCATAGCCAGAGCTACGCGCGCTTCTCGCATTATCCCGGTATGGTCGGGGCCACGGTGATGAATTGTGTGTGCCATCGCGTTAAGCAACGTGGCATCTTTGGCACTAGAGCCGATAATCCCGGTTATGCCGCACATTTAGCGCACCTGCTCCCGGTGGGCACGGCACAAAAGCATAGTCCAAGGCAGCGGGCCCTTCACCTCAACCACCTCGAAATACTTCGACACCAGGCGTATAAACCCGCCCTTTGACCAGTGCTGAACATGCCCTGGCGTATTGCCCCAGTCCGCGATGTATTTCCCTCGCGCTAGATTGAGCGCGCGCCATAGGGGCTCCCTTGGCACGCTGACGATCAAATGCCGGCCAACCACCCGCTGTAGCGCCTGTAACCCGGCTTCCGGGTGTTCCAGGTGTTCGAGCACTTCGCAACAGACGACAAGATCCGCGCTGTCTCGGCTCGCCACCAGGTCATAAATGCTGTGGGCCTCGAACAACGAAGGAGGCAGGCCCTGTCCTACCGCATTTTCACGAGCAAGCTCGATCACATGCATGGAAAAATCACACCCCCTTGCGGCCATGCCTTGTTTATTCCAGCGCAGCACCCAATAACCTTCGCCGCAGCCGATTTCATGTATTGCAATGGGGGATGCCTTGGCGACAAGATCTGACAACGCAGACTCAAACCCCCCCATCATCCATTTGACGATCAGGTTGCGTGAGCCGTATTTGTCATAGGCGTTGCCGACAACAATCCCTTTTTCTTTGGCCCCGCCTGAAATCTTCATATTCATCAGTGACCCTTTTCGAAAACAGTGATCTGATTCGCCCCAAACAAGAAACGCCGATACCGATATGAAATGAGTTTCAAACCGGCTTTTGCACCTGCCATCTCCAACTTCGCGCGATCCAGCAAATTCTCGTGCTCTTTGTTGGCATGCTTGCTGAACAAGCCTAGAGCGGCCCCCACATCGTGAACCCAGTCGACAGATGCATGTGGCGTGGTGACGGCAAGACATGCCGCGGTGGACTCGTCGAGATGGACGGCTAGTGTGTATAGAAACTGTGCTGGAGCATTGACATGCTCGATCACCGCCAACGAAATGATGGAATCGAATTTTTCAGCCGCCTCCGGCAACCCGGAAACGAAACGGCGTGTCAGGAAGCGTGACCCCGCCTGTTGTAGCGAAACATCATCCACCTCCACGCCAAGGAAATGGTCTGCATCGACCAGCGCAGCCAGAGCGCCCGATCCACCGCCAAAATCATTCCCATTCCCCTTCAGATAAGGCATGGCGGCCTCCAAATATTTTTTCGCAGCCAGGACGACAGCAGCCCCTCTGCACTTTGGTCAGCCATCTTCACGGTTTTCTAAATCAATAATTTTGTTTTGAGACAATGCTGTTGTCTTGAAGCGCACGTCTTCAAGCAACTTTCTATTCGCCGCGAGCAAGTCGGCGACGAAGGCGATGAGAATTGTCTGGAAGCCCATGCCGAGCAGCAAGGCGGCCAGGATCAACGACTGCACATGGCCCTCGCCTTCGCCGCCCAAGTACTTCCACAGAAAATGCAACCCGATCAGAAAGCCCGCGCCGAACAACACGCAACCGATGGTGCCGAAGAAGCGAAACGGCCGATAAATAATAAAGATGCGGACAATGGTGACGATGCTGCGCTTGATGTACGACGGAATGCTCTTCACCAGCTGGGAGGGGCGCAGGTCTTCGTTGACCCGGATGGGCACCGAGGTGATGGCCATGTTTTTCTGCCCGGCCTGGATGATGGTTTCCAGCGTGTAGGTGTAGTCGTTGAACACCATCAGCCGCTGCGCGGCGGTCCGGCTCATGGCACGGAAGCCGCTGGGGGCGTCGGGGATGTCGGTATTGCTGGCCACACGAACCACCCAGCTGCCCAGTTTCTGCAGCAACTTCTTTACCGGCGAGAAGTGCTCGATGGTAGTGATTGGGCGCGCACCCACCACAATATCGGCGCGGTGTTCAAGGATTGGAGCTACGAGCGCCGGGATGTCATCGGCGTTGTATTGATTGTCGGCGTCGGTGTTGACGATCACATCCGCCCCCAAGCTCAGACAGGCATCTAGTCCGGTCATGAAGCCGCGCGCCAGGCCCTGGTTACAGGTGTGGCGGATGACGTGATCGACACCGTTTACCCTGGCTATTTGCACCGTGTTGTCGCGGCTGCCGTCGTCGATGACCAGCCATTCGACGGTATCGAAACCAGGAACTTGACGCGGCAAAGCGGCCAATGCGATGGCCAGTGTGCCTGCTTCGTTGTAGCAGGGGATCTGGATGATCAGCTTCATGGCTTCACACAATGAAAGAATTGAATGTAACCTTTGGCAATATCATCAGCAATCTGACTGCCATACACGAAATCCTCATAGCAAAACTCCCCCGTCGCCAATGTGTTTGGCATCTCGCAAATTCCATAGGCATGCCTGATTTCAAACCCGGCTTCCTCCAGTACTTGTTTCAGGTGCCCAGGGTAGTATTCGATGCAGTGTTCTGGGTGAATAAACCCGCCACCGATCCCACAAGTGTGAATCTCAGTTAACCTGCGATTCGGCGTGTCGAGGCAGAATGCGCCACCTTTCTTGAGGACGCGAAAGGCCGCCTGACACATCCTCTCTCCAGCCTCAGGAGAAACGTGTTCAATGCTTTGGCCGGACCAGACGAAATCCACGCTTTCGTCTTGAAAACTTCCCAATTCCGTCATGTCGCCATACTTAATTACCACCTCGCCACCGTCGCAGTTGGGATCAATTACAATCTCTTTGTACATGTCATGACGTGCTTCGGGCGGCAGGTCAATCAGGTATAGCTTCTTGAACCGATGCGGGTAACCCAATTTGTAGAGAGGACAGTTTGCCCCTCCCAGATCCAAAATAATGTCCCCAGGTGGCAGCAAATTGCTGACCATATTTACGCGCGCACTATGGATGAGGTTCAGATGTTCATCCATGGCCTTCTTGCGGATAGATGAAGGCACGAGTCGACGATACCATTTTTCGCCAATCACGGCGGCCATCAGTGATTCAGCACTCTCCTTCCAAGTGTTTGATTTAATGCCTTGAGTGGATTGATCCTGCTTGTCTTTAAATGCTATGAGCCACTCTTTTACAACCATCGTCAGATCAGCCGCTTCGCTACCTTTGAAATAAGATGCGAATTCACTCGCTACTTCGCGGAATACCAGAATATCTCGGGCGATGATAGGTAAGCCGTGTTGCGCCGCTTCGATCAATGGCAAACCAAAACCTTCACCTTCGCTGGCAGCTATCAAACAGCTTGAGGCGGCATAAACCTTTTCCAAATATTCGTCACTGATGCCTTCCAGCCAGAAGAGGCGTTTGCCGAGTTCAGGGTGGTGTCGCAACCGGTTTACGATTTCGGGGATGGTGCGCCGCATGTCACCCGGTAAATCTTTCCATCCCTCTGTACCGACAATAACGAGGTTGATATCGAGGCCTTCCTGCCATAGCTGCGTAAACGCTTCCAGGGTTTGCAGATAGCCCTTGCGCGGCTCGATGGTGCCGACCATGAGAAAACTTGGACGAGCGCTGAGCTGTGCCAGTGTTTGTTCTGCATTCTTTGGCAGGCTGCGGGTGGGGGCGGAGTTTTCCACATCAGCACCGAGATGAAACCAACCGATCCTGAACGCACGTTGACGCTGCGGACCGCAGGTTTTGAGCCACGCAGTGAGTTCATTGGCCACGGCTCGTGAGATACAGACAGCCCCGTCGAACTTAGCAATAGTTTGTAGCCAGTTAGCATGGCTTGTATCCGTCCCAGGCGGGAAGAATTGGGGCATCTGCACCGGCAACAGGTCGTAAACGAGGAAGTGGACCGCTACACCGGCATTTCGGTAGTAAGTGAATAACCCTGCCGCCTCCGCCTCGATCAACATCTGGCCGGATAGATCCAGCCCCAGCAACACATCACCGTTCCGTGGTTCCACAACCTCGTCAAGGAGTGCGCCGGACGGGCATTCGAGCAGACCTAAGATATAGCGGCTAGCGTACCTGTAATGCCAGATACCACCCTCGTTGGTCAAATAAACAGGCTCGACCCGGTAGGCTGCTGGTGGTGATTCCAGCATGGCCATGACCAGTGCGCGCGCCACGCGCTCGATCCCTGTTTTCAACTCGGTGCGACACATAGCGGATATGTCCAGCAATAGTTGTCGTACGGGCTGCCTGACTGGCAGCGTCTTTGCGATAGTTTGCGCAAGGATTCTGTACTCGGCGTCTGTGGGGGAATGGCCCTTGAGATTGGCAAGGGCATTAACCAATGAGTGAGCGTCGCCTTGTGCGCGGACATGAAACTGTTCGATGGCTTCGGCATATTGTGCTGCACAGGTGTGCGGGGCATGCCGGGTCAGAATGGCTTCTTGCGCCCGCTTACCCAGTGCGGCCCGTCTTTCGCCGTTTTGCCACAGGGTTTCCAGCGCTTCGACAAGCTGGCTGTCCTCGAATGCGTCGGGTAGCATCCACACCGTGTCGGACTGCAAATCAGCAATTGATCCATTGGCATTGACGATGGTGGGCAGGGCGTGATTCATGCAGTCCAGCACCGCTGCGGATGTTTCTCCGCGCGAAAGAGTGCGAAACTGAACGGCGATGTCCGCAGAGGCGAGGTAGTTCCGGAATGCAGGCATATCGGCCCATCCTGTAATACGGATACGCTTTTCCAGACCACTCGCGCGCATGGCCCCAAGTAATTGGGCACCATACTCGCCATTGTGGCTCTCACCTACGAACACCAGCACGCAGCGTGCGTCTTGTGCAAGGCGAGAATGCAGCCAGGCTTCCAGCAGGCGGTGGTTGAGCTTGGTCGGGTCCAGGAAACCGAAACTGCAAACCACGAAATCATCCATCTTCAGGCCGAGAGTTGCGCGACTTTTGGCACGGTTGAGTTCTGCGCTGGGCGCCCGCTGAAGGGGGATCACCCTCCAGCCATCGGCAAAATTTTTTCCATACCACTCTTTAGCCAATCTGCAGGAATACTCGGAATGGACAATCACCCCTTGGGCGTTCTGCAAAACCTGCAGATTGACCGGATATTTCACCCTTACGGCAGTTGCATTGCTGGCGTGATAGCGTTCCCGCACCGCGGAATAGCCATGGGCGTGATACAACGCCCGTACCCAGACGTGTTGGACAATACTGTGTTCTTCCAGGTAGGCCAGCAGACCGCTCAGGAAAAAATCATGCAGCACCACGGTGCCCGGTACTTCTTCAACCAAAGCGAGCATATGCTGGTGAAACGGTGAGTTACCAAACTGGTATAGAACGCGATCCATACGGTGCGCATTGGCCCGTAGCCATTGAGAGTCGCGGATTGGGCAGTTGGCCTGTACCCAGGCGTCGGCAACGTGTTCTTGAGCCACAACGACCTCGATGTCGTAGTATTTGGCAAGCTCAGGCAACAATTCAGCACTATAGTCGGCGATGCCTGTGCGCTCAGGGGGTAGAGGGGAAACGAAGGCCAGTTTCGGGCGACGAACCGTTACATGGACTGGGGACTTGTTTGCTTCTCTCTCGGCATGAAGACACTCAAATGCCGCAACCGCCCGCCGCGCGCTTTCGTCCCACGAAAACTTCCGGGCTTGTTCCAGACCATGCGCCTCCAACTCGGTCCTGAATGCAGCATCACCAAGCGCCTGGGCCAGTTTCTGGCTGATGGCAGTCTCGTCATAGGGGTCGAACAGGGCATTCTGACGATCGATGACCTCCGGTATGCTGGAGGTATTTGCGCCAATGACCGCCGCTCCGCATGCCATAGCCTCGAGCGCGGGCAGGCCAAACCCTTCGTGCAAGGATGGGAATACGAAGACCGTGCACAGATTGTAGTACCGGGCCAGTTCTTCGTCGGTGACGTAGCCGGTGAATAGCAGTTGACCGTCGCGGATGCCAGCCGATTTGGCGGTTTGCCGCAGTTCGGCAACTTCGCCCTCGGGCATCTTGCCCGCCAGCACCAGTTGGTGCGTATCGCCTAGTGGCTTGGGCAAGCGGGCGTAGGCCCGAATCAAGCGATGCAGGTTTTTGCGAATATCGGCGCCGCCGGAATACAGGATGAACGGTTGGATGATGCTGAATCGTGCCAAGAGTTGCTGTTTTTCATGCTCCAAAATTTCCATGGGCCGGAATACGGCATCACAGGCTGTGGATATATTGACCACCGCATCAGCCGGGAGCGCCAATGCATCGCGCCCTTCGCAAGAGGCCGATTCGGAAATAGCCAGCCATTGGTTTGCACGTTTCAGGTGCTCGATTTTCCGTTGGTAATACTGCGCATATTTCGGATTGGGCTTGAGATAGGTTTCGGGGTTGAGCAGGGGGATAAGGTCGTAGAGGGTAACGGCCGTCGGAATCAGCGGGGCGAACACGCCAATGCTGGTTACAGCGTCATCCACATAGCCTTCGAACAGGCTGGATACATGCACCACATCTGGCTGCAGGCTGGCGAGGAATGCCTCGCGGGTACGCTCGGCGACTTCGCGCCGCCAGTCGTTGCCCGGCCCGCACTCCCGCACCGGGCCGGGAACATACCAAACACGGATGCTTTCCTGCGGCAACAGGCCGTCGAAAGCGGCGCGGATAGGCTCGATGGTATCGGGGAAAAGGCCGCTCAGGGCGAGGATGATTTCGTGCTCACCCCGGTTGCGCACGATGGCTTGGGCCAGCGACAGGGTATAGCGACCAATGCCACGATAGCGGCTCTCGGTCTGCGCGCCTTGCATGTCCAGTACGATGCGCATCAGCTGTTCTCCTTCTGACGGCGTTCGATAGCGGCCTTCAGATCGGCGTAGATCTGGCGGGCGTGGGGTGTAAGGTGGGCAAGGTCGGTGGGCACATACGCGGCGGTGATCTGAGGCGCGGTGCCACCAATGAGGATGCGTGTCAGGCGCGATTTCACAGTGGGATAGCGGTCAAGGAAACCCGCGGTAGCATTCCTGAGTCTGGGCCGGGCAATAACATATCTGGCCGCATGGCGAACCAAGGTCTTGGCGTGGGCTTTCAAGGTGTTGGGGCTTAGGCGGAGCAGGGCGGAAACCGTCCAGCGCAGTGGTGCGGTGATGCGCCAGGACCTGCTGTTTTGCATCGCTTCGATGTGAGCTTCGGCCTCGGTGGCGCGGGCTTCGGCCTGCTGAGCTATAGCTTCGGCCTGTTGAGCTTTGGCCTCGGTCTGCTGAGCTTTGGCTTCGGCCTGCCGGTCATATCTGCCCGCGAGGGTTTCTAGCGTTAGGCCATATTCGGCTTCGAAGGCTTGGCTTGTTGCTGTCAAGAGTTCTACTGTTCCTGCCTTCTGCGCCACAACAGCATAGTCTGGGCTTGCACCGCTTAATACATTAAGTAATGTTGGTGTCTTACTGCTGGAGAGCTCTGCAGATTCCTGAAGCCTCAATATCTTTACTCTTTCGAATCCGTAGTACTCTGGCAGGAAAGAAAGCAATTGCGGCGGAATCGGTCGATGATGTGTCGGATCGAGGTAGAAGTTCCGTGTTGCGACAATAATATTTTCTGGATTCGGCGTTTCCATAATCAACAAGCCCCCCCGCTTTAAAACACGAAGCGACTCAGAGACTACGGTTCGCAACTGCTCAAAGCTTATATGCTCAACGACATGAAAGGCAGAAATAACGACTTGGCTTTCACTAGGGAGCGTAGCAAGAAAGGCAACAGCATCTCCCTGTTCATATGGAAGGTTAAACTCAAGACAGTCGTTTAGCATTCCTTCATCGAGATCGACGCCGTAAGGCTTAAAACCAATCTCTATCATCAGCTCTAGCCACTCTCCACGCCCACAGCCTATATCGAAGGTGGGCGCACCCTGATATGCAGTGACCAAGGGTGTGACGAAAGGTAAATACTGTTTGCGTAGAGTCTTGATGGTCTCGCGAGGTGCGTAATAACGCTCTTCGAATGCGCGATAGAAATTGTCACTCATACCTCACACTCCAGTTGGGGTGGCAGCCAGGCCACACCTACAAAATCATTGTTACTTGTGTTGACAACGCTGAATATCAGGGCACGATCACGCCAATCGAAATAGCCCCCTAAGCATGTGACTGCACCGTGCAGGGCAACGGCTATAGAGTAAGTGCCTGGCCCTAAATTAGCGGCAAACTTGAAACGACACTCGATGCGACTTCCAGTCTGCAAATTTTCCAAATCACGTCCGAGGTGATAGGTATTCGTGCCATAAACGGTCTGACCCAGCCTGTCCTTGATCATGTAGCCCAGCATCAAGCGGGGCATATCCTTGTTTACCATGAATTTGACTTGTAATGTCACCGGTGCGCCGACACCAATGGTTTCTACCCGCTCGCCCTTTGCATTCAGCAAGGCGACATCTTCAATCGCAGCCTCGCCTGTGCCAGAGATGGTTTGCACCTTGCCATCGTCAGTAGCATGCTGACGCACGAAATGGTTTTCGCGCTCGGCCAACATGGCGTTGTAATAGTCCATGACCGCTTCAGGCTCGCCCTGCATGGCGAGCTTGCCCGCATTGAGCAAAATAGCTCGGTCACAAATGGATTGTATCGCCTGCTTATCATGCGAGACGATCAGCAAGGTGGTGCCTTGTTTGCGGAATTCACGGATGCGATCGAAGCTTTTGTGCTGGAAGTAGGCATCCCCCACTGACAAGGCTTCATCCACAATTAGCACGTCAGGCCGGTGGGCGGTGGCTACGCTGAAAGCCAACCGCATCTGCATACCGCTGGAATACACCCGCACTGGTTGGTCGATGTAGCCGCCAATCTCGGCGAAGGCTTCAATCTCCGGCATCAGACGGGCAATTTCTTCGGCGCTGTAGCCGAGCAGTTGGCCAGCCATGAAGGCATTTTGCCTGCCGGTGAAATCAGGATGAAAGCCCATGCCAAGCTCTAGCATGGCGGCGACCCGGCCGGTGATATGCACGCTGCCGGTAGTAGGCTGAGTGGTGCCTGTAATCATTTTCAGCAGGGTGCTTTTGCCGGCACCGTTGATGCCGATGATGCCGACTGCTTCTCCAGGGTTGATCGTAAAGCTGACATCCTGCATGACCCACTTTAGGTTGTGGCGGAGTTTGCTGCCGGGCAGCATCCATTCAGCCAGACGTCCCCAGCGAGTCGGATATTGTTTGTAGGCTTTGCCTAAGTTGTTAACAGTAATTGTGCCCATCAGAGTTCGTCCACCATTTCACCAGAGTGCATGCGAAACAGTCGAAAACCCAGCGCACACAAGAGCAAGGCCAGCAAGGTGATTGGCCAAAGGGTCTGCCACTGGGGCCAATGACCTGTGACCAGGATTGTCTGGTAAGCAGCAATCAGGCTGGCCATGGGGTTCAGTGCCAGCCAGGGGCGAACGAATTCAGGCAAGGTGTGGACCGAATAAACGATGGGTGTCAGCCAGAACCAGAATTGGATAAAGATACCAAAAAACTGCCCGACATCCCTGAAGAAGACGTTCAATACGCCCAGGCTGATGCCGAGCCCAATAGCAAATCCAACCTGGATCACCAAAAGCGGCAGCAAGGCGAAATAGGCCCACCCCGGAAAATTGCCGGACACCAACAGAAATACCGAAAACAATCCAAACACGATACCAAAATTAAGCAACGCATTGGCTACAACCGTCACGGGCAGGCACAAGCGTGGAAAGCTTAGTTTTTTGAGTAAATTGGCGTGTTCCAGAAACATGTTCTGGGCGCGGCTGGTTATTTCTGCAAACAGCCCCCAGGTCAGTACGCCGGCGCAAAGGTAAATGCTGTAAGCGAAAGTGCTATCCACGCCTGGTAACTTCGCGCGCATGACTTCAGAAAAAATGACCGTGTAAATCAAGATCATAGCCAGTGGATTGAGCACTGTCCATGCCGCTCCAAGCAATGAGTTACGGTATTTGGACTGAAACTCCCTGGTGACGTTTCCCAGGATGAAACCGCGAAATGCCCATAGGGGCTTAAGCATCTTCCAGATCAAGCCGGCACCTCATACAACGATTTCAGCTTGCTAAAAGTATTACAAGTTTCGAAAGAATAGTGATATCTCATACACGCCCATAATTGTCTGCGAAACGCACGATGTCTCTTCACCCAAATATCGCTTCGCTTTAGACCGGTCGCAACCAGGATCCTGCGCCACCACACAACATTGTTGGAACCAATCGCACGAACTTTTCTGTGGTTTTCAGAGGGCCCACGCTGCCGCCATCGTGAGCTTCAATTCTCGCGAGAGAGAAATACAAGATGTAAGTTCGGGGGTGCCGAGGAATACCGCCCCCGAAAACTGCGATAGCGCAACAGTTTATAAAAAGTTTGTAATTGTACCGCTCGGAGAGGCTGACGTGGCAAATCCTTTAAGGTAAACGTGAGTCAGTCGATACAGGTTTCGTGGCAAATCGATGTTTACGGAACGCAAAAAGTCCCGGCCCACCCGAAAACCGGGACATCGAGCCTTGCGCTGTTGCTATTACTCATTAGTCGGGCTACCGAAGATTTCGATCAACAGATTTCGGCGTTATCCAAGCCAGATATCAATGAAAAGTGTGTTCTATATTATGAAGACGTGGACATCGGGGCATTCTTGTGGAAAGCCCACCGCCGGGTTGTTGCCTGCCCACAGGTGACTGTCGTTCACAATGCACAACGTGCCAGCCGTCGCGATCTGCGCCACATGCGCTGGCATTTGCAGAGCATGACGCGCTATTTCCGTAAGCATTTATTCAGGTTGCCTGTCGCCAAATGAAGCGCCAGCGTGGCGCTTTATGCTGGTTGGGACTGATGCGCCCTCAAGCCGGATTCGATTGTTTTTGTCAGCGTAATTTGACGGGATAGCCTGTAATACCCGCTTTGCTCGGGCCGGCATGGTGTACCTGCGGAGAAAGTTTTGGGATTACCATCAAGCACAGCGAGGCGTTGTCGAAGAAAGCTTGTGATGCACTTGGCTTCGAACAGGAGTGAGCCGGCGATTTTTCAGCCATGTTCAGCGGTACCCTTATTTTTAATCAGGCCCGTACATCTTTTTTCCATCCGCTTAATTTTATTTCGGCGTGTACTCCGGCACCCATTCGCGCAGTTTCTGTTTCACTTCCGCTTCCGCCATCACGCCATCCTGCATCAGCCAGTTTAGCGCCGCCGCTAGCCATTCGGCATCCACATCGCGCGCCTGAGCGATGCGCAGTTTGGGGTGCGGGGTGGGCAGGGTGTGTTCGTCGTCGGCGAGCAGTTCCTCGAACAGTTTTTCGCCGGGGCGCAGGCCCGAATAGACGATTTTGATTTCCTGCTCGGTATAGCCGGAGAGGCGGATCATGTCGCGCGCGAGGTCGGCGATTTTGACCGGCTCGCCCATGTCGAGCACGAAAATTTCACCGCCTGTGCCCATCAATCCGGCCTGCAGTACCAGTTGGCAGGCTTCCGGGATGGACATGAAGTAGCGCGTGATGTCGGGATGGGTAACGGTAATCGGCCCACCCTTGGCAATCTGTTCCTGGAATTTCGGGATCACGCTGCCCGAGCTGCCCAGCACGTTGCCGAAACGCACCGCAATAAAGCGCGTGCCGGCGGCCTGCTGCAGGCTCTGGCATACCATTTCCGCGCTGCGTTTGCTGGTGCCCATCACGTTGGTCGGGTTGACCGCCTTGTCGGTGGAAATCAGCACGAATTTGGCGACGCCGTGCGCCTGCGCGGCGCTGGCCAGGGTATAAGTGCCGAGCACATTGTTTTGCAACGCCTGCCAGGCATTTTGCTGTTCCATCAGCGGCACATGCTTGTAGGCGGCGGCGTGGAACACCACCGTGGGGCGATGGCGCAGCATCAGGTCGTCGAGCGCGGCACGGTTTTTAACGTCGCCGATGATGCACAGGATGGGCAGGCTGGCGAAACGACTGCTGAATTCCTGCTCGATTTGATACAGGGCGAACTCGCTCAGCTCGAACAGGATCAGCAGCCGGGGCTGATAACGCGCAATCTGCCGTGCGAGTTCTGAGCCGATCGAACCGCCCGCGCCGCTGACCATGACGACTTGGTCCCACAGCAGGCCATGCAATCCGGCGTCGTCGAGTTGCACCGGATCGCGCCCGAGTAAGTCGTCCAGTTCGATCTTGCGCAGGTTTGAGACGGTTACTTTGCCGCTTACTAGGTCTTCGAATGCGGGTACGGTGAGCGCCGTGACGCCGGCTTCGTTACACAGCTGGGCAGCGCGGCGGCGCACCGAATGCGGCGCAGAAGGCATTGCGATGACTGCGTGTTTTACACCCATCCTGCGGGCGTGGACGGACAGGCTGTCCAGCGTGCCCAGTATTGCTACCCCATGGATATCGCGCCCCAGCTTGGTGGCGCTGTTATCCAGCAAACCGACTACGCGCCATTCCTTGCTTTGCAATAGTTCGCGTACCAGCGACGCTGCAGCACTGCCAGCACCTATTACCAGTAGGGGTTCACGCTCTGTCTGCAGCAGACTGGAAAAGCGATGTTCTTTCCAGGCTCGGTACAGAAGGCGGCTGCCACCCATGAACAACACCAGCAGCAGCGGGTCGAGCAGCAACACCGAGCGCGGTACCACGGCATGGATGCGGAACATCATCAGGCCGAGCGGCACCAGCAGCGCGGCGACACCCACTGCCATCAAGATGCGGCGCAGGTCTGTCAGACTGGCAAAGCGCCAGATGCCGCGGTATAGGCCAAAGAACCAGAATGCGAGTGCCTGCAGCGGTACTACCCAGACCAGTGTAGCGAGTGCGCTGGTCCAGAATTCCGGCGGAATATCAAGGTTGAAGCGCAGCCAGTAGGCAATCAGCCATGCGGCCGCAGCGGCGCTGAGGTCATGCAGGAGGGCAAGAGCGATCCGTGAATTAAAGCGGGGAAGGGATGTCATTGAGATTACCTGAGAATTTATACCAACGCTTGTCCACAAGCCGCATCAGCGCAATGAGTACGGCGCCCCACAGCGCCGCGATGCCCATTGCCATGGGCGCGGGGACAATTAACCCGAGCAGCGCGATACTGCTGCCGCCACTCATGACAGCATATTCAGCCAGAGCGGTTTTGCGGTGACTCCAGCCCATGCGGATCAGGCGTTGGTAATAATGTTCCTTGTGTGCGTGCCATACCTTTTCGCCGCGCAAGCCGCGGCGCACCAGGGTAACGCTGGCATCCAGCACAAAAGGCGCGAAGACCAGCAAGGGAAACCATCCTGACCAGCTCCCGCGCACCATGCCCAATAGTCCCAGTCCGGCGGCCAGAAACCCCAGCGGAATGGATCCTGCGTCACCCATGAATACCCTGGCGGGCGGGAAGTTGAACAATAGAAAGCCCAGAGCGGCCAGCGCAATCACACCCCCAGCCAGAGCCAGGTCGGGGTGGCCTTGTAGCAACGCAGCCAGCGCGTAAGTCCCGAAACCGAACAGAGCCATGCCGCCTGCCAGACCGTCCGAGCCATCCATGAAGTTATACAGATTCGTCATCCAGACGATGAAAAGTACCGCCAGAGGCCACAGCCAAGTGCTCCAATTCGCACCTAAAGCGGTTACCAGCCACGTTGCGGCAGCGGCATGAGCGAGAAAGCGCAAGCTGGTTGGCAGGTTGTGGCGGTCATCGGCAAAAGACAATAGCGCAAGCAGCCCGGCGCCAACGGATAAGGGAAAGGGGAGGTGGACGCCGGCCGCAAACCAGCTGGTTGCGATGCCGACGATCATGCCCAGTCCACCGGTACGCGGTACGGGTGTGGTATGCAGAGAGCGCACATTGGGATGGTCCAGCGCCAGGCGCGCGGCGCGACCTCTCGAAAATAGCCACACGGCGAGCGCGCTCACCGGCAATGCCAATAGCGCAAAGTAGAGGTTGGATAAATTAGGCAATGCGGTGTCCGGTATCTTTGCGAGCACTGTTTCCGTTTAAAAGCATGTGGGGCAGGACATGATCCACTGCGTGTAATTTTCCAGAGGGATTTGATTCTAACCTAGCCATGTGGGCGACGTAAGTTGGACTATCTGGTCTTGTCCAGCCAGGCACGCGTCATCTGTGCGAGTCCCCCATCCAGCGTTCTCGGGGGCACCCAGCTCAGCTCGCGCCGAATCCGGCTGTCGTCCACAGTCAACGAGCCGGTCAGGCGCTGCACGTCGGCGCGGCGTCCTATCAACCCTCCCAGGCTTTCCAATAAGGGCGTCGGCAGTGCAAACAGTCGTGCCGGCCTACCCAGGTGGCGCCCCAGCCGGCGCACCAGTTCGGGCGTCGAAACATCCTCTCCATCGCGCACCAGATAAGTTCGTCCCGCTGCTGCGGGGTGGGTGAGGCAGGCTTGCAGCGTGCTGGTGAAATTGTCTATGCCGATCAGGCTGCGCGCGTTGCGGATCCCCGCCAGTGGTAATGGCACCCCGCGCTCGATCCAACCCAGCAGGCGTGCCAGATTGCCCTTGACGCCGGGGCCGTACACCAGCGGCGGCCGCACGATCACCACTTCCAGGCCAGTCTCCTGCGCCACCCGGGCAAGCATGGTCTCGGCTTCCCATTTGGTCTGGCCGTAGGGGTCTTGCGGCGCAGGCGTATCGTCCTCGTGAAAGCGCACTCTCTCCCCGCTCGGGAGAGGGGAGGCGGGCGCAGTCTCCTCGCCATTTACCTTGATGCTGCTGATGAAAACCAGCCGCTTTACCCCTGCGGCTGCGGCCTGACGTGCAAGCCGCTCGGTCCCCGCCACATTGGCGGATCGGAATGCAGCCAGCGGATCCTCAGCCGTTTCGCGCATCACGTGCACGCGTGCGGCGCAATGGATAATGCCTTGCACGCCCGCGAGGGCGGCACGCCACTCCGTGTCGGCATTCAGGTCACCGACCAGGCGGTAGTCCACACCCGCTACTGGCTGGGCGGGCGTCTGGCGTACCGTGCCGACGACCTCCAGGCCATGAGTTACGAGCCAGGTGCAGGTGGCGCGGCCGACGAAACCGGAAGCGCCGGTAATCAACACTTTCATTGCGCCAACTCCCGATAAACTGCCAGCGTTTCCGTGATGACTTGCTCGCGGGAGAATTGTGCAAGAACGATCTGGCGCGAACGCAGGCCCATTTCGGCGCGCAGCACGGGATTATCGATCAAACCCTGGAGTGCGATGGCAAGCGCTTGCGCATCGCGCACGGGCACCAGAAAACCGTTGTCGCCATCGCGCACGATTTCGCGGCAGCCAGGGGCGTCAGTGGTCACAATAGGCAGCCCGCATGCCGCCGCCTCCAGCAGCGATTTTGGCAAGCCCTCGCGATAGGATGGCAGGCAGGCTATATGTGCCGAGTGGAAAACGGCCGGCATGTTGTCGCGCCGCCCCCACCATTCCACGCCATTTTTTTCATGCCATGCGTGCAAGCTTGCTTCCGGCACTGAAGCCGGATTGCCGGGATCGGGGTCGCCTACCAGGATGAAGCGTGCGTGTACGCCTGCTTGTGTCAACAGGCGCGCAGCTTCGACGAATTCTCCCACGCCTTTGTCCCACAGCATGCGGGCAGCCAGCATGATGCAGACTGTGCCGGTGGGTTCCGGGACGGGGTAAAAAGCGGCAGTATCGACCCCGGCACCGCGAATCAGGCGCAAGCGGTGTTCCGGCAGATGCGAGCGGATGAGTAAGTCCCGGTCGTCCGGATTTTGCACGATGGTCAGGCTGCCGCGTGCTTTGAGCAGCCATGCCAGGGCCAAGCGCACCGCCGGCCGGATTATGCGGGTGATTCCTTTGGCCGAGGTGAACAGCCAGCCCAGACCGGTAACTGCATTGACCCGGCCCGGCACGCCTGCCACCCGGGCCGCAAGCGCACCGTACAAAACCGCCTTCAACGCCACATGATGGACAATGTCCGGTCGCTCGCGGCGGTACAGACGCACGAGCGTCACAATCTCCTGAAATGGATTGCCGCGGCGGCGCGAAAGCCCGAGAGGGATCAGGCGAATGCCTGCTGCCCGGATGGTCTCGCCATGTTCTCCCACGCGGGTCGCCACGACTACATCGAAACCGGCTTCCCGTGCCGCCACGGCGAGCGGCAGCCGATGCGAGACGAAATACCAGTCTTCCGTGACGACGAACAGCAGCTTCAAGTGTTGTTCTCCCGCCATGTCTGGAACATCAGTACATCCCACAGATAGTAGGACCAGTTGCGGCTGCCGGACTGATGCTCGGCCCATTTGCGCTGAATCGGCACAGGGTCGAACACGCCCTCGCGTGTCAGCCGCGCGGGTTCGATGAGCGCCGCCGCCCAGGCTTTGAGCGGGCCACGCAGCCAGACGTCGATGGGCACGCCGAAGCCCATTTTTGGGCGATCCATCAGCAACTGCGGCACATGACGGTAGAGCACCTGACGCAACAGCCACTTGCCTTGGCCGCGGCGTATTTTCATGTTCAGCGGCAAAGTCCAGGCGAATTCCACCACCCGGTGATCGAGCAGCGGCACACGGGTTTCCAGGCTGACTGCCATGGCTGCCCGGTCCACCTTGGTAAGGATGTCATCCGGCAGGTAAGTAACTGTATCCAGATACATCATGCGATGCTCGAAATCGGGCAGATCGGCTTGCTGGGCGGGGTCGGTGAGCAGCGTCGAGGGTTCATGGCTGCCCGGCACCAGTTGCGCCGGATTTTTCCAGTGCGACACCAGCCCCAGGTAAATCTCCTCGGGCGAGCGCACCGCCAGATTCTCTGCTGCCTTGTGCAGCTTGTCGCCCGGGTTGGCATAACGCAGCCGAGCCGGCAGCCACCGCTCCAGTTTTTGGAAGGAGGTATTCCACGCCGCGGGCGGCAGCGTGGTCAGCACGCCGGCCAGCGCCGCGCGCAGCGGGCGCGGCATCCAGCCCAGCTTGCGCCACAAATCGCGGGCCCAGAAATAACGGTTGTAGCCGCCGAACAGTTCATCGCCGCCGTCGCCGGACAGGCTGACCGTCACATGGCTACGCGCCAGGCGCGAAACCAGAAAGGTAGGAATCTGCGACGAATCGGCGAAGGGTTCATCGTAAATCGACGGCAGGCTCGGGATCACGTCCATCGCGTCCTGCGGGGTGACATACAACTCGGTGTGCTCGGTTCCCAGGTGGCGCGCCACCGCGTGGGCGTGTTCGGCCTCGTTGTGGCCCGTCTCGTTAAAGCCGATGGTGAAGGTTTTTACCGGGCGGGCACTCCGTGCCTGCATCAGCGCAACGATGGTGGTGGAATCAATGCCGCCGGACAGGAATGCGCCCAGCGGCACATCTGCCACCATTTGCCCGCCCACCACCTGACCGAGCAGGCGTTCCAGTTCCGTCACCGCTTCCGCATCGCTGCCGCGAAACAGATTGCGCTGCCCTGCCTCAGCTATGGACCGCGCCGACCAGTAGGCCAGAGGGCGTGCATCCTTCTGGCCGGCGTGAATCTGCAAGAATGTGCCGGGGGGCAGTTTGTGTATCCCCTGATAAATCGAGTAGGGCGCTGGTATCGCGTTGTGGCGCAGAAACAGCGTCAGCGCATCGCGGTCGATTTCGGCGCGAAACGCCGGATGCGCCCTGAGCGCCTTGAGTTCCGAACCGAACAGGAAGGTATCCCCCTGCCAGCCGTAATACAGCGGTTTTTCGCCCAGCCGGTCGCGGGCCATCGACAGCGTGCGCGTTTCCCGATCCCACAGCGCAAACGCGAACATGCCGACGAATTTTTTCAGCGCCGCCTCCAGCCCCCATGCGGAAATCGCCGCCAGCATCACCTCGGTGTCGGAATGCCCGCGCCACGCGGGCGCCGCGCCCGTCTTTTCCAACTCCTCGCGCAGCGCCGCGAAGTTGTACACCTCGCCGTTGAACGCAATCACGTAGCGCCCGCAGTGTGACGACATGGGCTGCGCGCCGGCTGGCGTCAGATCCAATATCGCCAGGCGGCGATGCCCTAGACCCACGCCATTGTTGGCGTCGAGCCAGCACCCATCGGCATCCGGTCCGCGCTGGCGTATTGCATCGGTCATGGTGGTCAGAGTCGTGCAATCAGGCGGTACACCCAGTTGCCAGAAACCGGCAATGCCGCACATTAGTCTTGCCCTGCCGCTGTATGCAACATAGCTGCAAGGCGCGGCGCATTCACCTGAACGGTATAGTCGCGTTCAATTTTGGTGCGCCCAGCCGTGCCCATTTTTTGTCTCAATTCGGCGTCACTCATCAGCGTAGTCAATGCCTGCACCCAATCACGGGTTGTTTCGGCCAAGTAGCCGTTGATGCCGGATTCTACAATCTGGATGTTGATGCCGACCGGTGAGGCGATGACAGGTTTGCCGCAAGCCATGTACTGAATCAGCTTGTAACCACATTTTCCGCGTTCCCATGGGTTGTTCTCCAAAGGCATGATGCCAACATCAAAGCCGCTGATCTCCCCTACTTCGGTATTTTCCGACCAGGGATGGAGAATATGCGGAACATCCTGCCAGCGCGGTTCACTCGCGCCTACCAGCACTACCCTGGCTTGACCGTGTGCGCACACTTCGGCCAGGGCTTCATGTATCAGATGCAGATACCGGGTCGTGGGTGGTGAACCGATCCAGCCGATGGTGAACGTCTCGTTACGCGCCGGTGCGGGTAAGGGGTAGCGTGCTAGATCAATCGAAGTGGGCAGTATTTCCACTCGCTGTGCGCCCGCCTTGATTGCATGATTGCGCAGGTATTCGTTGCCCACCACCACGGTCGCGGCATGGCGCATCACGGCATTAATCTTGTGGCCGAGTATCTGGCGTACCAGTAGGTTTGGGTGCCGATCATAGCGATGAAAAATGGCATCATCGTAGTCCACCAGACAAGGCGTGCCTTTCGATAGCACCAACGATTCCAGCCAGCCTGGCAGCCAAGGAAAAATCTCGTATTCGATCCACAATAGGTCAAATTTTTTACCCCGCAGCAGTGCGCCAATACGGCGCAAATAGGCAGCCAGGAGAGAGAGAGGGCGCGGCCTCTTTCCCGCGTACAAGTCGCGTAGATAATCATCTGGCAACAGCGGCGCGAGCGTGACTTCAATGCCCTGCTCACGCAGAAAAGGGAGAAATTGATAAGAACGGATACGGCTGCTGGCGCCCAGATTCCCGTAACGGCTGAGGAGCAGTACGTTCATCCTTTCAACGCGACTGTCATGATTCCCGGAAGTGCGCGATACAGCATCCGGTAGCCGCTGATGGTCTCACTGGCGCTTTTGAATGCACCTTGGAGAAGGTTGAATGTCAGCCGTGTAAACGGTTCGAAGCATAGCGTGCCCACCAGCAAGAGCGTGGCCTGGCGAGGGGTGAAATGTTTGTAGCCATAAAGGATGCGGCTGCGTAATGAATAAAACAGGCGTTTGGCCTTAATCTGTTCCGACGCCCCGCCGCCTTGATGGTATGCCCGTACATCTGCCAGATAGGAGCTTGTCCATCCCGATTTTCTTGCACGGAGAGAAAAATCGAGGTCTTCCAGATAAACAAAAAAACGCTCGTCGAATCCGTCTAACTGTTCGAATAGACGTCGACGCAGCAAAAAAAACGCTCCAATTACATGGTCGACTTCTCGGCTTTCCGTATGCTCCCATTCCTCCATAAAATGGCTTTGGAAAAATTCGGGAAACAGCCTATCCAGTCCAAATATCTTGGAATAAAACATGCGCATGGTTGGGAACCGTGTACAGCTACGACTTACTTCCCCGCGTTCATCAATTAGCTGTATTCCGCAAATGCCGACAGACTGGTTTTGTCCAGACTCCATGTAAGCCAGCGGCACCGAGAGCGAATCGGCAAACAGGCGGGTGTCCGGGTTGAGAAACAACAGGTAGTCAGCACGGCTGCCTTGCGCCCCCTGATTGCACGCCGCCGCAAAGCCCTTGTTCTCGGTATTGCAAATGATTTTGAGAGGCAGGGTGGGAGATGCCAGTCCGTCGAGCGATCCATCGGTGGAGTCATTGTCCACGATCACAACTTGGCCAAATTTGAACCCCACCTGTCCCGTCTCCCCGATGGAGCGCACACAATCCCGTAACAACGATCCGGCGTTCCAGTTGACGATGATAATATCGACCACGCTCATGTGTTTGGGATATTCAATCGTATTGTGAGCTGGATGACCGCTTTTCAACGGCAATCAAATACTGAGCCGCAAAAAAACCCCGAAATATGCCTAGAGTGAGTTTATTTAACATACTGGAGATGGATTTGCTTTGTAACCCCAATTCTTTAACGCAGACCATTATCAAGCCACCACAGGTCACCAGATGTATTGCGCTTTTTTTGGTGAAAAATCTCAAGTGTGTTTTATCTAAAATGCCACGTTCGCTATACGTCCATTCACCTTGAAATAGCAATGGAACCAACACGCTGATGTGTCGAATGTTTGGAATGCTCGCTACCAGTCTTCCGCCAGGTTTTAACAGTCGGCTGAGTCTTTCGATAAGCGCCCACGGATCGTTAAGATGTTCCAGCACATCCAGGCATAGGATCAGATCGAAACGTTCTGTCCAGGATGCAAAATCGACAGTTTCAATATTTCCTTGAATAACCCTGTCGACCACCTTTTCAGCGCTCTTTGCCTGTTGTGCAACGAGTTCGATTCCGGTGGTGAATTTGCAGCGTCCAGAGGTTTTCAACCATGCAAGCGTTGCGCCTGTTCCACAGCCTATTTCCAGGATCGATTCGCTAAAAGAAGGTAATGCTGACTCAATATCAGTGCGTGTATTTGAGAAATAGCCGTTTGCCTTGCTATGATAATCATTATCCATGAGATTAATTGCAATAGGGTAATTCGTAAATATTAAGCCATTTTGGCTGCGGTTTTCCCGGAGTGATTTGCTGCGAACAGAGTCGGAGCCGCGCCCGATAGAGTGCTGGACATCGAGTATCAGCGTCCAATTGATGTGGTTATGTCATTGTTACTTAAATGAACCCATCTTGCCATGCAGCGTGGCGTTGATTATCAGGCGTTCCTGGTGGGAAAGGAATAAGAACCAGGTAGCTGCGGTAAAGGTAAGCAGGGCGATCACCAGAAAGCCTATCTTGATGCCGAGGCCCGTCAACATTCCGCCGACAGCGAAGACAAACAGCGCGGCGATTACTGCCAGCATATCCAGCTTCAATGCCCCTCTCTTCCCCACCCCCGGCATTAAGTGTGTGGCCAACCAAAATAACGCAATGGCGTCGATGGCTGCTCGTGCAGCCCAGGCGATGGCAGCGCCGACTATGCCCCAAGTATGGAGCAGCCACCATATTGTCAACAAATAAAACGGCAATTCGATTAGGTGAAGCTTGGCCGTGATATCGGGCCTTCCGGCGCTTTGGATGAATGCAAATGGAATATTCGCCAAACTGTTGAGGAACACGCCGACTGCCAGCCATTGAAGAACTTTGGTGCCGTGCGTGGCGAACTCACTGTTTAGCCACAAGCCGAGTCCCTCATGGGCGAAGGTGATGGTGGCAAGTATCAAGGGGAATAAAACCAGAAAAGTGTATTTGACACCACGCTGGAACAGGTCTGCCGCATGTCTCTGGTTTGAGACTAAGCTCGCCGAAAAAGCGGGGAACAACACGGCTACCAACGCTCCGGGAATCAGCAAAAATTTTGTCACGACCTCGTAAGGTGTTACGTAATATGCAACGGCAGCCATCGATACCATGCTGCCGATCAAAAAACGATCGAGATAAACCATGAGGGGCCCAACGATGTTGGTTACCGTCATCCATCCGCCTAAATGCAGTAATGGACGAATGTCCTGGCGGCGTATGGAAACATTGGTGCGTAACGTTGGCATGACCTTAATGCACAGCAGCAAATGGGCGAGCCATGCCACCATCCGAGAAACTACCAATACCGAAGTAATTGCCACGAGGCTATGCGAAAAAGGTAATATCAACAGAGGACCGAGAAAGGTGAGTACCCCCATTGGAATGCGCAACGCATTTACGATGTCGAACCGCTGTTGGGCTTCGAGGATTCCGCGCAGGCCTGCGGTATTGATGACAACTGGGATGGAAAGGGCCAATAGATAAAAGGATCGTAGTGTTTCTTCCTGCAATGCAGGAGAAATCTTGAGCGCGCTTTGAGTTAGCCAGGGCGAGATCAAAATAACTATCAGCGCACCTATTAAACCGAGTACCAGCATAAGCGACAAGGCGGCCCACACCAGCGGCGGTATTGCGTGCTCTTGCCCTGCGCCGAGTTTCTCGGCTACGAGTTTGGTCAATGCGCGTCCTAGACCCAGATCGAACAAACTAAAGTAACCGATTACCATCCACGCTAAAGTCAGTATCCCGAAACGTTCTGCCCCCAATGATGCGACCAAAACGGGTATTGAAAATAATGCGGCAAGCAGTGGCGTACCCATCCCGGTCAGATTCCAGAGGGTATTGCGGGCAAGCAAATGTCCACTTGTGTGATTCGTGGAGGCTGGTGCGGTCATGTCAGCGATTGACGGAAAAAGCAGTGGCGGCAAAGCCTTGTCGGCACAATGATTTTTGTTTTACCAGTGAAGATTGGTTTTGAGGGTATCATTTTCTGGGCTTAGACGCGTAAACAGAGGTCGCTTTCTTGCGCCATACGCTAGGGTGTCTAATCTGTAGAGGTGTGGTCTTCTGGATTGCAGGCGCATTCAAATGTCTGCGGCCTATCTAGCAGAGTTAGACGGGTTGATCGGTGCAGCCATCACCCGGTTTGATGATAATAACCGCGATACCACGCCACAAATTTCTCTATCCCTTCGGCGAGGGGTGTGCTCGGCTCAAACCCCACGTCCCGTTTGAGGTCGGCCACATCAGCGTAGGTCGCCACCACGTCGCCGGCCTGCATGGGCAGGAAGTTTTTCACGGCCTGCCGGCCCGCAGCGCGTTCGATGGTTTCAATGAAGGTCATCAGTTCCACCGGCTCGTGGTTACCGATGTTGTAGACGCGGTAGGGAGCGTAACTGGTGCCGGGGTCGGGGGCGTTGGTGTCGAAGCGGGGATCAGGGGTGGCGACGCGGTCGAGGATGCGTACCACGCCTTCGACGATGTCGTCGATATAGGTGAAGTCGCGCTGCATTTTGCCCTGGTTGAAGACGTCGATCGGCTCACCGCGCAGGATGGCGCCGGCGAACAGAGAGGGTGACATGTCCGGACGGCCCCACGGGCCGTACACAGTGAAAAAGCGCAGGCCGGTGGTGGGCAGGTTATACAGGTGGCTGTAGCTGTGCGCCATCATCTCGCTGGCTTTTTTGGTGGCCGCGTACAGGCTGACCGGATGATCGACGTTGTCGTGTACGGAAAACGGCATGTGCGTATTGGCGCCATATACGCTGGAACTGCTAGCGTAGACCAGGTGTTCGACCTGGTTGTGGCGGCAGCCTTCGAGAACGTTGGTCAGGCCGACAATATTGGACTGGATATAGGCGTGCGGATTTTTCAGCGAATAGCGCACGCCGGGCTGGGCGGCGAGATTGATGACGCGCTGGAATTTTTCCGTGGCGAACAGGGTTTCCATGGTTGCCCGGTCGGCAATGTCTAGCTGGATGAAGCGGAAGTTGTCATGGGGGGTAAGCTGCGCCAGTCGCGCGCGCTTGAGGTTGACATCGTAGTAATCGTTGAGGTTATCCACACCGACGACTACATCGCCGCGCGCCAGAAGTTGCAGGGCGGTGTGCATTCCGATGAAGCCAGCCGCGCCGGTGAGCAGGATTTTCATGTTGCCTCCAGAATTATTGAGCAGATTCTAGCATGCTCGCTTGTGCTTCATGCGCTGTTAGAATGCCGGCATGAAACTGCTTTTGTCCTGGCTCATCTACGCCTTGCTGCTGGTCCTTGCACTTCCTTACACGATGCTGCACCTGCTCTGGCGCGCGCGTCGCCAGCCTGCATACCTGCAGCACTGGGGCGAGCGCTTCGGGTTTTATCCGAAACGCGCCACGCAACCGGTGATCTGGCTGCACGCGGTGTCGGTGGGCGAGACGCGTGCCGCGGTGCCGCTGGTGCAGGCGTTGCTGTCGCGCTACCCGGGGCACCGGATTTTGCTGACGCATACCACGCCCACCGGGCGCGCGACCAGCGAGTCGCTGTTTGGCGAGCGCGTGCTGCGAGTATATCTACCCTACGATTACAGTTTTGCAGTGCGGCGCTTCGTTCGGCATTTCCAGCCGGCGATAGGCATGCTGATGGAAACCGAAATCTGGCCGAACCTGATTGCTGCCTGCCACGCCAGCGGCACGCCTGTGCTGCTGGTGAACGCACGCCTGTCAGCGCGCTCGGCACGACGCTATGGCTGGCTCGGCGTGCTGGTGCGCAACAGCATGGGCAAGCTGGCTGCTGTGGTAGCGCAAACCCGCGCCGATGCGGATCGCCTGAGCCAGCTGGGTGCTTTACATGTTGAAGTGGCGGGCAACCTGAAATTTGATTGCGAGCCGCCGCATGCGCAAATCCAGGCCGGAGTGCGGCTGCGCGCGCAACTGGGCAGCGCCCGGCCGGTATTCGTGGCGGCCAGTACGCGCGAAGGCGAGGAGGCGCTGGTGCTGGATGCGCTGGAACGGGTTGCACAGCCCGATCTGCTTACGGTGATTGTGCCGCGTCATCCGCAACGTTTTGACGAAGTGGTCGCGCTGCTGGAACGGCGCGGCATTGTTTATCAGCGGCGCAGCGCAGGTCGGCCCGTGGCGGCGCAGACCGCGGTATTGCTGGGCGACAGCATGGGCGAATTGTTTGCCTATTATCGCGCCGCCGATGTGGCGTTTGTGGGGGGGAGTTTGCTGCCATTCGGCGGACAGAACCTGATTGAAGCGGCGGCCGTAGGTTGCCCGGTGTTGATTGGCCCGCATACCTGGAACTTTGCCGAGGTGGCGCGCCAGGCTGTCGCCAGTGGTGCGGCAAAGCGGGTGGAGGATGCAGCCGGATTGGCGCGAGAACTCAAGGGTTTGCTGGACGACTCCTCGCGCCGTCGCCAGATGTCGGAAGCTGCGCTGGCGTTTAGCCGCGCCCATCGAGGCACGGTGCAGCGCCTGATGCAGATTATTGATCAATTTATGGATTGAACTGGATTAGTTGTTGCTCACCAGCCATTTGTCCACTTCGCCAAGGTCCATTTCGCTCAATGTTCCGGCCGCGGCTTTCAGGCGCAGGCTGGATAGGATGTAGTTATAACGCGCAGCGGCCAGATCACGTTTCGCGGAATACAGTTGTTGCTGAGCATTGAGTACATCCACCGTGGTGCGCACGCCGACTTCGAAGCCGAGCCGGGTGGAGTCGAGTGAAGTCTGGCTGGATATCAGCGCCTGTTCCAGTGCCTTGACCTGGGCTTCGCCACTGGTTACGCCAAGGTAGGCCTGGCTGGTATTGAGGTCGACCTGGCGCCGCGCGTCTTCGAGGTCTGCGCGCGCCTTGTCCTGGTTGGCCACTGCTTCGCGCACGCGCGAACCGACCAGGCCGCCCTGATACAGCGGCAGGTTGAACTCCACCCCGATTACCGCATTTTTGGTGTTGACCTGGAATCCACCAAAATTCTGGTTGCGGTTGTCCGCGTAACTGGCGACTGCATCCAGGGTCGGATAGTGGCCGGCGCGGTTCCGCTCGACCTCGCGCCGGGCGATCTCGTAGCCGGCGAGTTGTGCCTTGAGTACCGGGCTGCCCAGCTCGGCGCGGGCGATCCACACGTCCATGTTGGCGGGATTAGGCGGGGCGAGCTGCAGTTTATCCCCAAGCGCGTCGAGTTTGGGTGGCATAGTGCCGATGATGCGTTGCAGTGCACGCTGCTTGATTTGCAGGTCATTGAGGGCGGCGATTTCCTGGGCATTGGCGAGATCAGAACGCGCCTGCGCTTCGTTGCTGTCGGTAATGGTGGCGGTGCCGACCTCGAAATTGCGCTTGGCTTGTGCCAGTTGCTCGCCGATGGCGGCCTTCTGTGCGCGCACGAAGTTGATGTTGTCCTGACTTTGCAATACATCAAAATACGCCTGCGCAGTGCGCAGGATCAGATCCTGCGCACTGCTGGCGAGCTGTGCCTCGGCTGCGCTGACTTGTTGCTTGGCCTGTTCGTACTGTTCCCAGTTCTGCTTGCGGTAGATCGGCTGGGTGACGGTGACAGCGGCGCTCCTGAAGGTGTAATTCATGTTGCCGAACAGCGATGAGTGGGTGTCGTTGTTAAGCGCATTGGCGTTGAGGCTGGCCTGAGGCAGCAAGCCGGCGCGGCCCTGCGGCAGTTTTTCCACGCCGGCGCGATAAGCCGCACGGGCGGAAGCAAAGGCAGCATCGCTGTTTTGTGCCTGATGATAAATATCTGAGAGGTTGGCTGAGAACGCCAGGTGGCTAAATCCGATACCAATGAGTGCAAGAGACAATTGTTTCATAAAGGCATCTCGCAAATAGGTATTGATGGGTTTCAGTACGTACGCATGCCGGTGTCCACCACCTGGGCCCAGCTGTCCACGCCACCCTGCAGATTGTAGACTTGTTCAAACCCGGCATGTTCGAGGTAACGCGCCACTTGCATGCTGCGTACGCCATGATGACAGATCACCACAATGTGCGCGTTTTTGTCGAGCGTGTCCAGTTTGCCGGGTACGCTCTGCATCGGTACCAATCGGCTATTGGCGATGTGGCAATACTCATATTCCCAAGGCTCGCGCACATCCAGCAAAAACGGACTGACGCGGCTCGCGTCCTGTATCCATTGCTGGAGTTCATGCGCATCGATTTGCTGCATGCGGGGATTAAAACACGAAGCGTTCGGGTTGCTGGGCGTTGATGAGCGGCTGAATGTTGGTTTCAAACAGTGTCACGGTGTTGTAGGCGCCTTCGGCCATGCACGTGACGAGTTGGGCCTGCATCGCGGGCGCATCACCGACAATGGCGAACATTCGTCCGCCGGGTTTCAGGTCATGCAGGAAAACTTCCGGCAATATCGGTATGGAGCCGGTGAGCACAATCACGTCATACGGACCATGCCGCGACCAGCCGCGCGCGGCATCGCCAACTTCCAGCGAGGCATTCGCAAATCCATGCGCCTTGAGTTTGACTTCGGCGCGTGTCTTGAAGTCTGGCACGATATCCACGCTGTGAACATGGTGCCCCTGATGTGCCAGTAACGCGGTGAGGTAGCCGCTACCGGTGCCGACTTCGAGAATCTTGTCGGTTTTTTTGATGGACAATTCCTGCACGATGCGTGCTTCGAGCTTGGGCTGCATCATCAGCTGGTTGTGGCCGAGCGGAATTTCCATATCCACAAACGCCAGGGTGCGATATGTCTGCGGGACAAATTCCTCACGCTTGACCTTGGACAACAGGTTGAGGATGTCCTGATCCAGCACATCCCAGGTACGGATCTGTTGCTCGATCATGTTGAAGCGGGCTTGTTCGATATTCATTGTTAAACACCTGGACGCATATTAATCCCTTGCGATTATTCCATAATTCCTTTAATTTAACACCTCTGCTAGGGGTCTGCGCGGCAGTTGGTCAGCGCAGTGAGACACACCCTTTGAACCTGATACGGGTCATGCCGTCGTAGGGAAGCATCTGGCCGTGCTCCTTACGCTATTCTGCTTAAGGATTTTTCCATGAATGCCAATCCCCAGTTTATTGCCGCCACCGCGCATGTTGACGAAGCAGCTGTCCAGCCCTTGCCCAATTCGCGCAAGGTGTATGTTGAAGGCAGCCGTCCCGATATCCGCGTGCCGATGCGTGAAATCAGCCAGGCCGATACGACCGCCTCGTTTGGCGCCGAACCCAATCCGCCCATTTATGTATACGACTGCTCCGGCCCCTATACTGATCCTGCAGCACAGATTGATATCCGCGTTGGACTGGAATCGGTGCGCGCCGGCTGGATAGAGGAGCGTAATGACACCGATGCGCTGACCGGCCTGAGTTCCGAGTATGGACTCGAGCGCTTGAATGATTCCGCACTGACCGCCATGCGTTTTCCGGGTCTCGCACGCCAGCCGCGTCGTGCCAAGGCGGGCAAGAATGTCACGCAGATGCACTACGCGCGCCAGGGGATCATCACGCCGGAGATGGAGTATGTGGCCATTCGCGAAAATCTGCGTCGCAAGGAATACATCGAAGCGCTCAAGGCCGCCGGCCCCACCGGCTTGAAAATGGCGGAGTTGCTGGGCCGCCAGCATCGCGGTCAGAATTACGGTGCAGCGCTGCCGGAGGAAATCACGCCCGAATTCGTGCGCGATGAAGTGGCGCGCGGTCGCGCCATCATTCCCGCCAACATCAATCATCCGGAGACCGAACCGATGATCATCGGGCGCAATTTCCTGGTGAAAATCAACGCCAACATCGGCAACTCGGCGCTCGGTTCCAGCATTCAGGAAGAAGTCGAGAAAATGACCTGGGCGATCCGCTGGGGCGGTGACACGGTAATGGATTTGTCCACCGGAAAGAACATCCATGAGACGCGCGAATGGATTATCCGCAACTCGCCGGTGCCGATCGGCACCGTGCCGATTTACCAGGCGCTGGAAAAAGTCGACGGCAAAGCCGAAAACCTGACCTGGGAAATGTTCCGCGATACCCTGATCGAGCAGGCCGAGCAGGGTGTGGATTACTTCACCATTCACGCCGGCGTGCGTCTGGCGCACGTGCCGCTCACCGCCAAACGCATGACCGGCATCGTGTCGCGCGGCGGATCGATCATGGCCAAGTGGTGTCTGGCGCACCACAAGGAGAGCTTCCTTTACACGCATTTCGAAGACATTTGCGAAATCATGAAGGCCTATGACGTGAGCTTCAGCCTTGGCGACGGCCTGCGCCCCGGCTCGATTTACGATGCCAACGATGAAGCGCAGCTGGCCGAACTGAAAACCCTGGGCGAGTTGACCCAGATTGCCTGGAAACACGATTGCCAGGTGATGATCGAAGGCCCCGGCCACGTGCCGATGCAACTCATCAAGGAGAACATGGATCTGCAACTGGAATGGTGCGACGAAGCGCCATTCTATACGCTGGGGCCGCTCACGACCGACATCGCTCCCGGCTACGATCACATCACCTCGGCGATTGGCGCAGCGCAGATCGGCTGGTATGGCACCGCCATGCTGTGCTATGTCACGCCGAAAGAGCACCTCGGCCTGCCCGACAAGAACGATGTCAAGGACGGTATCATGGCGTACAAGATTGCAGCGCATGCTGCCGATCTCGCCAAAGGCCATCCGGGCGCGCAAATACGTGACAATGCCTTATCCAAGGCGCGTTTCGAGTTCCGCTGGGAAGATCAGTTCAATCTCGGCCTCGACCCGGACAAGGCGCGTGAATTTCACGACGAAACGCTGCCCAAGGATTCCGCCAAGGTTGCACATTTCTGTTCCATGTGCGGCCCGCATTTCTGTTCCATGAAAATCACTCAGGACGTGCGCGATTATGCCGCCCAGCAGGGATTGTCCGATCAGGATGCCTTGCAAAAGGGCATGGAAGTGAAAGCTGTTGAGTTTGTAAAACAGGGTGCGGAAATCTACCGTAAGGCATAATTCATCATGGAACACGTTCCGCGTCGTTTCATAACTTGAAACGGCGTGCACCAGTAGGGGCCCAGCATATTAGCCGCTACGTTTTTTCTTCACAAAAGTTCTTTATCATGAATGAGTCTGCGCGATCATCTCGCAAATTCAGGAAACATCCGGCTTGATTGCCGTGCTGCGCTTAAGTACGGTTGGCACCTAAACTGATTCACGCCCTGAACGGGCTTTTTTTTGCGGGGAACGATGGACTATCTGATATATCTCAAGGCCTTTATCATGGGCTTGGTGGAAGGTGTGACGGAGTTTTTGCCGGTGTCGTCTACCGGCCATCTGATCATTGCGGGTGACTTGCTGAATTTCAACGATAACGTAGGGAAGGTGTTTGAAATCGTTATCCAGCTTGGCGCGATTCTGGCTGTGGTGTGGGAGTTCCGGGAACGCATCGGCAAGGTGGTGAGGGGGCTCGGACACGACCCGGTGTCCCAGCGCTTTGCCGCAAACATAATGATTGCCTTTTTGCCGGCGGCAGTTTTCGGGCTGCTGTTCATCAAAGCGATCAAGGCGCATTTGTTTACCCCGTTCTGGGTCGGTGTTTTTTTTATCCTGGGAGGCTTCGTGATTTTTGCGGTGGAACGCTACGCGCGCAACCCACGCGTTCTTCATGTTGATGACATGACCTGGAAAGACGCCCTCAAGGTAGGTTTTGCCCAGGCGTTTTCCATCATCCCGGGCACGTCGCGCTCAGGTGCCACGATCATGGGCGGGATGATCTTCGGGTTATCGCGGCAGGCAGCTACGGAATTTTCCTTTTTCCTCGCCATTCCCACCATGTTCGCGGCCACCTTCTACGAACTGGTGAAACATTGGCATGAACTTCATGCCCACGATTTTGTAGTGTTCGGGATTGGCTTCGCCACGGCCTTTGTCAGTGCGTTTTTTGCTGTACGCGCGTTGCTGCACTATATTTCCAACCACAGCTTCGCAATATTTGCCTGGTATCGCATTGTGTTTGGCGTACTTTTGCTGATCTATTTCCGCGATACCTTATTTGCCAGTGCGGGTTGATCTGTACAGGGCACGCTGGATGAACTCGCGTAGCGAGAGGTAACTGGAGGGGTGGCCCGCTCAGTAGCGGGCCTGCTGAATTCAAGCCGTTTCAGACAGCTGCATGTAATGTGCAACTTGAGCCAGCAACTCTTCTTCCTGGAAGGGCTTGCCGAGGTAGGCATTGACCCCCAGGCTCATGGCGTGATCCCGATGCTTATCTGCAGTGCGTGATGTGATCATGATAATGGGCACCCCGGCCAGTTGCGCGTCGGCACGCATGGTTTTGGTCAGCTCAAAACCATCCATGCGCGGCATTTCGATGTCCAGCAACATCACGTCCGGTACCACATCCTGAAGCATTTGCAATGCATCCAGGCCATCCTTGGCAGTGATGACTTCATAACCTTCCCGTGCCAGCAGGCGGCCGGTAATCTTGCGTACGGTAAGCGAGTCGTCTACAACCATCACCACTTTGTTGCGTACAGGCTCTATTTCGACGATGGGTGCTGCGGTGGTCGGGGTGTGTTCTCCCTGGCGCAGTGCCAACTGCACAGGGTTGAGAATGAGCACTATCTGTCCATTACCGAGTACCGTGGCGCCGGCGATACCACTGACCCGGGCCAATTGCGGCCCGATATTTTTCACCACGACCTCGCGGTTGCCTATCAGCTCATCAACAAGAACTGCGCAACGCTGCATGCCGCTACGTAGCAGAATGACCGCATTGTAACGCTGGGTGAGATGGGCTTGCTCTGTCTGACCCAGGAGGTGCGGCAAGTAGAACAGGCTATAGTGGTTACCCTGCCATTCGATGGCGCCTGTGCCGAGTAATTGGGCCAGGACTTCGCTCTTGTATTCCTGCACCTGCTCGACCATGGTGGAAGGCAGTGCATACAGATGGTCGGCAGCCTTTATCAGGACTGTCTGGGTTACGGCGAGCGTGAGGGGCAGATAGATCATGAACTGCGCACCTTTACCCATTTCGCTGGATACTTCAAGACGGCCGCCGAGACCGGTGATTTCGCTTTTCACCACGTCCATGCCGATACCCCGGCCCGACAATTCGGTGACAGTTTCCGCCGTGGAAAAACCGGGTGCAAAAATAAATTGCATCAGCTGGTTGGGCGCCACGTTTATTTCTGGTTGCAATAGGCCTTTGGCAATGGCGCGAGCACGGATCGCCTCCAGATCGAGTCCGCGCCCGTCATCGCGCAACGACAGCATGACTTCGTTACCCTCCTGCCGTGCATGTAGCACAATCTCGCCGTATTCGGATTTTCCTGCCTGTACCCTGTCGGCAGGCAGTTCCAGACCGTGAGCAACGGCATTGCGTAACAGGTGTTCGAAAGGCGCAACCATTTTTTCCAGTACGCTGCGATCAATTTCGACCTGTTCGCCGATTATCTGCAGGCTGGCTTTCTTGCCCATATCCTTGGCCGCACGTCGCACCGTGCGGTGCAGGCGATCGGCAATGCTGGACAGTGGCACGATACGAATATGCATCAATGCCTGTTGCAGGTCACGCGTCATGCGGCCTTGCTGCGTTAATGCGATCTCGGTTTCGCCGAGGCCGATGGAGATGTTTTGCTGCACGGTACCGACGTCATTAATGCTCTCTGCAATCATGCGGGTAAGTTCCTGCAGCCGTGTGAAGCGGTCGAATTCCAGTGGATCGAACTGCTGATCATCCATTTGCATATGCGAGAGCGTGGACTGCATCTGGCTTTCCGCCTGGATTTCCAGTTCGCGCAACTGGCTGCGCAAGCGTCCGATATTTTCCGCCAGTTCAGCCGCGTTTTGTTTGATGCCGGAGACACTGCTTTCCAGACGCGAACGCGAGATACTGATTTCGCCGGCTTCGTTAACGAGTCGATCTACCGTATCAGCACGGATGCGTAGCATATGCGCCCGGGACTCCGACTCGATGAAAGCCACGGCTGGCGTATGCACATGCAGCGCCTCTGGCTGAACCGTATGTGGATGTGGCTCTTCTGTCTCGACCGACGGTTTGATTTCCTCAGGGTGCAGCAACTGGTTCAATGCATCGTTAAGACGGTCCAGCTCGATTTCAAATTCATCGAAATAGGCTTCTCCCAGGGAGCCGGATTCAAGCGCGTTGACCACTTGCGTTTCCATGACATGGGTCAGCTCGCCTAGACGCATGGCGCCGGCCATACGCGCGCTGCCTTTGAGTGTATGCAACAGTCGCTGCAAGCTGGCGGGGGCATCACCCTGGGTGGGATTGGCACGCCAATTGCGGCTTTCAGCACTGATCTTCGGCATTAATTCAGCCGCTTCCTCAAGGAAAATCGGTAGCAACTGATCATCGAGATCATCCACAATATTGCGGCGTGCCTGTTGCTCCTCGGCAGTGGCGAGCAGCGTATTGAGGTGCGGAATGTCCGTGGCAGCTTCGATAATATTTACCGGACTGACCGAGAGGGTATCAGCCGGGCCTGCTCCGATTTCGATACCCGGCTCGACGACGGGTTCAACGCTAACTGCATCGCTTTCGGTCAGTTGCGCTTCGTATTCGAGGGTGGCGGTCTGCAGGGCTTCCAGCGCGGCAATGAGCTCACGCGCCGGTACGGGTGGTGTCTTTGCCCGGATGTTGTCCAGCATTGCACCCAGCGCAGTGATGGTGTCGTCAGTCAGCCTGCTGTCTGACGGCAACGGTGCAACGCTTTCTTGTAACTGGGTAAGCCATGCTTCAAGGGCGTGCGCGAGATCTGCCGCGGCGGTGAAGCCAGTGGTGCCAGCGATTCCTGCCAGTGTATGCGCCGCACGCATGAAATCGTATGCGACGGGCTCTCCGGGATTGTTTTGCAGGCGAACGAATTCGCGACGCAATGTGGCGTGATGCTGCTCGGCTTCGCGCAGGAATATATCCAGCAGGGGTGCAGAGATCAGATTGGTGCCAATGCTGATACGATCATCTTCGGGGGGGGCAATCTCAACCACCGTCATTTCTTCTGCGGTGTTGAGGTTGCCGAGGTCCGTCTCGGCTATTGCAGTAACAGACGAGTCATCTGTAACGGCGGCCTCGGATTGGCTGACCGTTTCTATGGGCTCATGTACCGCGCTCTCGAGTTCTGGTGCGGCGTGCTCTGCCTGTGGCAGTTCGGCCGGTTCGAGAGCGGGTTCGGGTAGTTCGCCAGTGCGTAACTGAGTTGCCTTTGCCACTAGCTCGTCAGCGACAATGTGGGCTTGTCCGCTGGATTTTAGTGATTTGATCCAGCCGTCAAAATGAACATGAGCATCGCTAAGAACTTCCAGGACAGCCTCACTGGCAGATTTTTCATCCTGCAGCCACTGATTGAGCAGTTGCTCAATGCTCCATGCAACTTCACCCAGATCCGTGAGGCCCACCATGCGACCGCTGCCCTTCAGAGTGTGGAAATTGCGGCGCAGGGTAGTAAGGCTGTCGTGGTTATGGGGTTCAGCCCGGGAAATTTCCAGATGGCTGGCAATGCTATCGAGAACTTCACTGGCTTCTTCCAGGAATATTTCCAGTAGCTCGGCATCAATAGCCTGATTTGTGGTGTCATCTGCAAGTGCAGCGATTTCATGCGGTACTGACTGGCTGCCGCTGATTTCCTGGATCGCTTGGCTCAGTGCCGGATTGGGACCATTACCGGCAAGCTTGAGTGCGTCGGTTGTTTGCTGCTTGAGCGCATAGTCCCCTATGAGTTCGGCATCCTCTTCGAGCTCATGCAATGCGCTCAAAAACTTTTTTTGAGCATTTTCCTCTTCGGGGGCTTCTTGCCAGGCGTTATGCTGTTCCCGAACGTCCAGTTTCAGCGCATCCAGGCTGTCTTCAACACTGGGCGTGGACGGATCGGATGCTGCGTCGGCTTCTGGTTCCCACAGACCAAGCTGCTGAAGCGCAGGGAGCAGAATGGTGTCCGCATCGCTGCGCTGATGACGCAATGCATCAATAAAGAGGCCTAGGCTGCTCAGGGCGTCAGCGAGCACCGCAAAATCGGTCTCGTTAATCGGACGCTGAACATCCTGAAAACCCAACACGATATTGCGCGCAGCGCTGAGCAACTGACCGGCCTGGTCAAGCTGCAGAATGCTCAGTGCACCCTGTACCTGTGTCAGCGGTGCATTGATGCTGACCAAGGTTTGACGATCGTGCTCAGGGTCACGGAAAAAGGCATCCAGCACTTCTTCGGCCTGCTTCAGGTTGGATTGGATTTCTTGCGCAACCTGGGCAATGAGCAGACGTTCCTGAGCGTGGCGCGACATTTCGTCCAGAAGCGGGATTTCAGGTATCTGCGAGACATCTACGTCGCCATAAGCGGCAGCGCGCAGGCGCAGCATTTGCACATCGGCTTGCGCTACCAGTTCGCCCGTGACGTTCTGGTAGTTTTCCAGGGTGTTTTGTATCAACAGCAATGCAGTGGCCATTTCCAGCCCGAGCGATTCGGTTTTGTCCGAGGCAAGCGACCCGGTGGAGTTGGCGATTTCGCTGATCAGTGTCAGTAAATTCGACAACGGTGTGCTTTTGAGTTCAGCAATGCGAGTGTGCAACGTATTGATATGGGATTGGAATTGCGCCAGGCTGTCGCGATTGCCGGCAGTGAATTTGAGCCAGGACTCCTTGGCTGGCGCGAGCAGGTTACGCAATTCTTTCAGCAATGGCATCAGCGCCGCCATTTCACCGGATTCACCCGCATTGTCCGGCATGATGTGGTCAAGCGAAAACGCTTCCTTGACGGCTTTGACATGGTCGCTGACATCGCCGCTTTTAGCCACGAAATAAAGAATATCCTTGAGCAGGCGTTCTGCCACCTTGTTGGAGCCCTCGGCCAGACGGCGCATTTGCAAGTCAATGCGGCCGCAAAGTTGCTTGACTGCAAAATTGGGCTCAATGGCGTGGTTAGCCAGACAATCTACAAAGGCCGTCGCACCCCACCACAATGTGCGGTTGGCCGGCAGTTCCATCGCCTGTTCGATTTCATGCACCGCCCCACGCATAACCGCCAGACCCTGGTCTGCATTCTGTTGACGCAAAAACGCCAGCAGACCGCGCTGAAATTGGGCGCGTGACTTTTTGACCAGCGCTGTCAGTTCCGCTTCGGTACGCGATACAACAGATGGTATCCTGGGTGCGCGTTGGTTCAGATCAGGGAAAAACAGGTCGCTTTCGGCACTATTTTCGATGCCCAGAGTGGTGCGAATTTCCTGGTATAGCGGAAACAGACGCAACTCCAGATTGGGTTTGCCTTTGACCAGGTCGTCCAGATAGATGCATATTGCATCGATGGTGCGTTGTATCAGATCAATGGCCGCAGCATTAACAGGCAGAGTCTGGTTTTCCAGTTGTTCCAGCAGTTTTTTCGTTTCCTGGGATACGAGTGCTACGCCTTGCAAGCCGACCATTTCGATGGCGCCGCTGACCTGATTCAGGTAGGTGCGCGCATTGCGCAGTTGTGCTGGGTCGTCTTCCCCTGGGCGAAACTTGCTCAGGGCGTCGCGGGTTTGCTGCAGGGCATGGTCAATTTCGCTTTTAACCCAGCTCAGCGGGCCAGTATCATATTCCACAGTTGCGCTCATGGTGTGTCCTGTTTAGTCGGCTAATCACGGCGGCGTGCGCCATGCGCACGCCGGGAGCTGCGTTAGGCCAGTTTGAAGCCGGCAATTGATTTCTTCAGATCGGCTGCCAGGTCGCTCAGGGCACCGATCGAGGACGCGGTCTGGTTCGTGCCGTTGGTTGTCTGCTCGGTAATGCTCTGGATGTCCTGCATGGTACGGGCGACTTTGGTGGCTGCAGCAGCCTGGGCTTCGGTTGCGGTCGAGATGTTTTCGATCAGTGCTGCCAGATTGCGTGACACCTGGCTGATTTCGGACAGCGCCTGGCCGGCAGCGTCGGATAGTTTTGCTCCCTCAACCACACCTTGGGTACTGGTTTCCATGGCGGCAACCGCGTCCTGCGTATCCGACTGAATGGTTTTCACAATCGCTGCAATCTGCTTGGTAGCCTGGGCGGAGCGCTCTGCCAGACGTTGCACCTCTTCCGCAACCACCGAGAACCCGCGCCCCGCTTCACCAGCCGACGCCGCCTGAATGGCAGCGTTCAGTGCCAGCACGTTGGTCTGCTCGGTAATGTCGGAAATCAGTTCCACAATTTCGCCGATTTCCTGTGACGATTCGCCCAGGCGCTTGATGCGCTTGGATGTTTCCTGGATCTGCTCACGAATCCCGTTCATGCCGGAGATGGAGTTTTGTACCGCGTGTGTGCCTTTTTCTGCAGCTTCCAGTGACTGGTGCGCCACTTGTGCAGACTGGCTGGCACTGGCGGACACTTCATTAATGGATTCCGACATATCCAGAATAGCGGCAGAGGTATCTTCGATTTCACGTGACTGGCGCTGCGCGGCAGACAGGAGTTCGTCCGATACCAGTTTGGCCTGGGTGGTTGTCGAATTGACTTGCTCAGTAGCTTTATTGATACCCACAACCAGTGAGCGCAACTCATCAATAGTGAAGTTGATGGAGTCTGCAATTGCGCCGGTGATATCTTCGTTAACCGTTGCGCTGACGGTCAGATCGCCTTCCGAGAGGTCGCCCAGTTCGTTCAGCAGACGCAGAATGGCTTCCTGGTTACGTTTGTTTTCGGCTTCACCCTGCAGGGCACGGCGTTTGGCTTCGTTGATGTTGATATATCCAAACAGCGCCAGACTGGCCAGCCCCAACACACCAAACAGAATGGCCAAAGCATTGCCAAGTGCCCCCAGCCCTTGATAGGCAGTGGTGATTTTTTGTGAGTCAGCCAGAAGTTTATCGCTCTCGGTAAAAATGCCGTGTCCGGCCAGCTTGGCTTCCACGAGTGGCTGCATGTTGGCAAGGATGTTGTTGACATCGACTTCGAACCCTTTATAGGCAGAGAGAATATCCTGCAGCTTGGCGCGAACGTCCTGGTCCGTGGCGGCAGTCAAGCGCAGCTTTTCGCTGCCGTCATTCAGCCCGTTCATGATGTCCTTGTAGGTGGTCGCATCCTTGCCGAGCTGAAATGCCACGTCCTGGTCGATCACTTCACTGGACAGCAGCGTGTTGGCGTTTTTGGCCATGCGTTGAGTCAACATGACCATTTCGCTGGCCAGGGAGGTGGGGCGTTGCGGCGAATTGGCATCGTTCATGCGGCCAACAAGCTGTTCTGATAGTTCCAGCAATGCAGCACTGGATTTGTTAATGTTTCCTACACTTTTATGCAAACCGACCAGGGTTTTTTCCTGACCCAGAATCAAGTCGATCTGGCCAGTCATCGGCTTCCAGTCTTTATCCAGTTGAGCCAGTAGAGGCTGAACCGAATTGGGCGAAGCAGGGATGCTGCTGTTGCCGTTTATCAAACCTGACAGGCTGTTTTTGAAGATGTTGCGGCTGTCCTGCAGTTGCTTGAATGCCTCAGGGGTGCCCAGCACAGCCTGTTGTGCACCCTTGGCGATACGCTGCGACAGCATCTGCATTTCGGTAGACGTACCGATATATTCGGTTTTATTACCTGCCTGAATGGTGCTGTATGTCACCAGGCCTGCTGACAGCACGAGCAGGGCCAAGGCTGCGCCCAGCGTGAGCATGTACTGCTTTTCGATCGGCAAGTGGCCAATGAGTGGTGTTTCTCCAGGAGTTTTGGCAGAAATTTTGCGTAATCCACTCATGATAAGCGTGGTGTGCTCGGGTACGTCGCGAGCACTCCTGGATTTGGCGGTTTTATCCTTGGAGGACTTAAGATTGAAACTGGGAAAGCTGATAGCCATGCTTTTCTCCGCTTAACATGTTATTGATTAAATAGATTATTGTGATGATGAAATGCGTCTAGATGCCTGCCTGGAGAAAGGCCGGGTGCGAAACGAGCGCGCCCATGTCCAGAACTTTCCAGAAAGCATCCTGATCATCGCGATAATGACGAGATATCCATTCCGTATCAGACGCGCTGGTTTCTTTGTGGCTTGCCTGTTCCGTGCTGCGTAATCCCAATGTCCGGTCGACGAGCAATGCGGCATTCACCGCGAATCGGCTGTGTACCAGCAATAATCTCGTATCCGGGCCGGGTGTAACCGTCGCATGTCCAGAAAAAGCGGACAAATCGACAACGCTATACAATTTGCCGCGGATATTTGCGACGCCCAGGAGCCAGGCCTTGGCTAGCGGCACCCGCACCCATGGACCCGGTGCAATGACTTCGCTGATATTGCCAAGTTCGACCAGCCAGTTTTCATCGCCAACGCGCACTCCCAGGCTGGTTGCCAGGGAGGTACGGGTACTCGCATCCTGAAGACGGGCGCTCAGGTCTTGCTGGAATTGTTTGAGACTGACGCGTTTTGACATGGCTGTATGTGAATGGTCAGAAAAACAGGAGGCTTATAAGGCACGGATCTTTTGCAGCAAGGCAGGGCCATCAATGGGTTTGACCATATATTCAATGGCGCCCTGACGCATTCCCCATATTTTGTCGGTTTCCTGGTTTTTGGTGGTGCACAGGATGATGGGAATATGTTTGGTATCGTCGTCGCGCGTGATTGCACGAGTGGCCTGAAAGCCATTGAGACCTGGCATCACCACATCCATCAGAATCAGGTCAGGTTTGGTTTGCTTGGCTTTGTCCAGCGCCTCGGTACCATTTTCAGCCATGCTGACATCATAACCATTTTTTCCGAGCAAATCGGCCAGGAAAAAGCGTTCGGTGGGGGAGTCGTCTACAATCAGGATGCGTTGGATAGCCATGGTAATAATCTCGTCTTAAAGGTCAGGCAGCTAAATGCTGGGTGGTGTGGCGTTGTACTGCGGTTAACAGGGTGTCTTTGGTAAATGGTTTGGTCAGGTATTCATTGGAACCGACCATGCGCCCGCGCGCCTTGTCGAACAGGCCATCCTTGCTTGATAGCATCACTACCGGCGTGGCCTTGAAATGGGCATTCTTCTTGATCAGCGAGCAGGTCTGGTAGCCATCCAGGCGCGGCATCATGATGTCTACAAAAACAACATCCGGCAGGTGCTCGGTGATTTTTGCCAGCGCGTCAAATCCATCTTCGGCAAGAATGACCTGACAGCCGGCCTGATTGAGAAAAATCTCTGCGCTACGGCGGATTGTGTTGCTGTCATCAATCACCATCACTTTGATGCCAGCCAGATTTTTGGTGTCGCTCACGCTGTATCCCGTCCTGGTTATGTCGGTTTAAGCCTACTTAATGGTGCAGATGCAATAAGCACCAGTACAGGCTTTGAGTAAATATCGGACTGCGCGGCGAAATCTTTAGTAATTGCTGTGGTTAACTATATCTGGATTAACTCAAAATCATCCTTGCGTGCCCCGCAATCAGGGCAAGTCCAGTTGGGCGGCACATCTTCCCAACGGGTTCCGGGAGCAATGCCATCATCCGGGCAACCTTTTTCCTCTTCGTAGATAAAACCGCAGATCACGCACAGATAGCTGTTGAAGGGGGGTGCCATTGAGTCTCTACTTTTAAGTTAAAATATATATTCTAACTCCTTATGCACTGAATTATTTAGTGCTGCCTCCTTGACCATGACCGACGAACTCCCGCCCATCGTACTCACTTTTGCCGCGACTGATCCTAGTGGGGGAGCCGGTATTCAGGCTGATATCCTTACGCTGACCAGCATGGGTTGCCATGCGTTGTCGGTAGTGACCGCGATAACCGTGCAGGACACGGTTGGTGTGGAAGATTATCTGCCGATTGATGCCGACTGGATTGCCGACCAGGCGCGCAGCGTACTCGAGGATATGCCGGTGGCCGCATTCAAGATCGGTCTGTTGGGCAGCATTGAGGCCATCGCTGCTATTGCCGAGATCGTCAGCGATTATCCCGATGTGCCGCTGATATTGGATCCGGTTCTGGCATCCGGGCGTGGTGATGAGCTGGCTAGTGACGACATGCAGGCGGCGCTTCTCGATATGTTGATCCCGCAGACAACCATCCTGACCCCCAATAGCATGGAAATTCGGCGTCTGTTGCAGGACGACAGTGAAGATAATGCCGAGCTTGATCTGGGCGAATGCGCCCGACGGCTGATTGATATGGGTTGCGAATATGTGCTGATTACCGGCACCCACGAGAACACGCCTCAGGTTTTCAATACGCTCTATGGTGAGAATGGTGTGTTGCGCCGGGATGCCTGGGACAGATTGCCGGGCAGTTATCACGGCTCGGGTTGTACGCTGGCATCTGCTATTGCCGCAGCTTTGGCGCATGGCCTGGATCTGCCCGAGGCAGTCCGCGAAGCACAGGAATTTACCTATGAAGCGCTGCGCGCCGCGTTCCGCCCCGGCATGGGGCAGTTCATTCCGGATCGCCTGTTCTGGGCGCGTGAAGGCGAAAAGCCACAATGATCGGCGGACTTTATGCGATCACGCGCGAAACCGACGATAGCGCCCGGCTGTTGAACGAGGTGGAGGCGGCGCTCAGGGGCGGCGCCGCGGTTGTCCAGTACCGTGATAAAAGCGGCGACGTGGCGCGCCAGCACGAGCAAGCCAGCGAGTTGCTGGTTATATGCAAGCGCTACCGGGCGCCTTTGATTATCAATGACAGCCTGCGTTTGGCTGACCTGGTGGGTGCGGACGGCGTCCACCTTGGCCGCGACGATGGCGGCATTCGCGAAGCGCGCATTGTGCTGGGCCCGGACAAAATCATTGGCGTGTCATGCTATCAAAGCCTAGATCTGGCATTGGCAGCTCAGGCTGCAGGTGCCGATTATGCGGCATTTGGCAGTTTTTTCGCATCCCCCACCAAACCCGCTGCGCCGCGCGCGGATATCGCCCTGCTGCAACACGCAAGTGGAGTGTTGCACCTGCCCATCGTGGCAATAGGCGGCATCACACCTGACAATGCAGAGTCGCTCATCGAGGCGGGGGCGGATGCGATTGCGGTGATTCATGCCTTGTTTGAGGCGGCCGATATCGAAGCGCGCGCGCGTTGCTTCGCCGATTTTTTCATTGCTGAAACAGAAGACTGAAAATCATGAGTAAAAATGAAGAACTGTTTGCCCGCGCCCAGCGCCATATTCCGGGTGGAGTCAATTCACCGGTGCGCGCGTTTCGTTCGGTGGGCGGCACGCCATGCTTTTTTGAACGTGCGCTGGGTGCACGTGTGTGGGATGCCGATGGCCGCGAATACATCGACTATGTAGGTTCGTGGGGACCGATGATCGTTGGCCACAGCCACCCTGAGGTTTTGCAAGCCGTGTATGAGCGCGCGGCGCGCGGTCTGAGCTTTGGTGCCCCGACGGGTCTGGAAGTTGAAATGGCCGACCTGCTGGTTGAGCTGGTGCCGAGCATGGACATGGTACGTCTCACCAGTTCCGGTACCGAAGCGACGATGAGTGCGATTCGCCTGGCGCGAGGCCATACCGGGCGCGACAAGATCATCAAATTCGAGGGCTGCTACCATGGTCATGGCGACTCGCTTCTGGTCAAGGCGGGTTCGGGCGCGCTCACTTTCGGTCAGCCCAGTTCCGCCGGGGTGCCTGCTGAACTGGCTGCACTCACGCTGGTGCTGGATTACAACGACACGCAGCAACTGGCGGATACCTTCGCCCGCATCGGTCACGAAATCGCTGCGATAATTGTCGAGCCGGTAGTGGGTAACATGAACCTGATTGCACCGCGTGCGGAATTCCTGCAAGCCATGCGCGATTTGTGCACGCAGTATGGCGCGGTGCTGATTTTCGACGAGGTGATGACCGGGTTTCGCGTTGCGTTGGGCGGCGCGCAGGCGCTGTACGGGATTACCCCGGACCTTTCCACCTTCGGCAAAGTCATTGGTGGCGGTCTGCCAGTAGGCGCATTTGGCGGGCGGCGCGAGATCATGGAAAAACTCGCGCCGCTGGGCCCGGTTTATCAGGCAGGCACGTTGTCAGGTAACCCGGTTGCGGTGGCGGCAGGCCTGGCGACACTTGGCCTCATTCGTGAACCGGGTTTTCATGAACGTCTGGCTGCTACTACCACAACCCTGGTGACCGGGCTGTGCGACGCTGCTTCCAGCCATGGCGTGGTGTTTTCAGCGCAGGCAGTGGGCGGCATGTTTGGCTTGTATTTCCGCGCCACAGCGCCACAAACCTATGCGGAGGTGATGGAATGCGACAAAGAGGCATTCAACCGCTTTTTCCACGCCATGCTGGATGTGGGCGTTTACTTTGCGCCCTCAGCGTTCGAGGCAGGGTTTGTGTCTGCTGCGCATGGTGCCGCAGAAATTGAGGCCACACTGGCAGCAGCGGATCGGGTATTTGCGCAAATGGCGAGGTAATCGCTGGATGCCCAATAAAAAACGCAGCTCAGGCTGCGTTTTTTGTTTGACGATTAAATCAGGCCAGCAGTTTTTGCAACTCACCGTTCTTGAACATTTCTTGCATGATGTCGGAACCGCCAACAAACTCGCCATTCACGTAAAGCTGCGGGATGGTCGGCCAGTTTGCATATTCTTTAATGCCCTGGCGAATTTCCGGGTCGGCCAGAACGTTTACCGTAAACGGATCGGTGACGCCGCAGGACTTGAGAATTTGCGTGGCATTGGCGGAAAAACCGCACTGCGGGAATTGCGGTGTACCCTTCATGTACAACACGACTTTGTGAGAAGTGACTTGCTCGCGGATGGTGTCTTGTGCGCTCATTGTTGCTGGTACTCCATGAAAATTAGGTTATAACGATGCGGGGGAATACCCGACTAAATCAATCAGGAATAATACGCGCGAGCAGACGCTCGCGTCAAGCCTCACCGGAACGCTTATTTATCAGGCTTTGCTTGAAATTGTGAGACGACAGTCCAAAATGAGAGCGTATACGAACTTGGGCACAAAAAAGGAAAAACTGCTGTGGAATACAAGGATTATTACAAGATTCTGGGGGTGGCGCGGGACGCATCGCAGGATGAAATCAAACGAGCTTATCGCAAGCTGGCGCGTAAGTACCATCCGGATGTAAGCAAGGAAGCCGACGCTGAAACACGCTTCAAGGAAATCAATGAAGCCAACGAGGTGCTCAAGGATGCCGAAAAGCGGGCGGCCTATGATCAACTCGGCAGTCGCTGGCAGGCAGGCGAACAATTCCGTCCGCCGCCTGATTGGGATGCGGGTTTTGAATTCAGCGGCGCTCCCCATCAGCGGGGCCAGGCTCAGGATTTCAGCGATTTTTTCTCCGAGCTGTTTGGTCGTCGGACACGCCATGCTGGCGCGCAACAACGTGCAGCGGGACAGGATCATCACGCCAAAATCATGCTCGATCTGGAAGACGCCTATCGCGGCGGAACGCATCGAATCAGCCTGCGCGTGCCGGAAATTGATGCGAGTGGACACCTTGCATACCGCGAACGCAGTCTGGATGTACAGATGCCAAAAGGGGTGCGCGCGGGACAACAAGTGCGCCTCGCAGGTCAGGGAGCGGCCGGCGCGGGAGGCGCGGGAGACTTGTATCTGGAAGTGCAGTTCAAACCGCATCCGCTATATCGTGTGGACGGTTCGGATCTTTATCTGAAACTGCCGGTTGCTCCATGGGAAGCCGCGTTGGGTGCCACGGTGAAGGCGCCTACTCCAGGCGGAGGAGTTGAAGTGAAAATACCGCCCGGTTCCCAATCCGGACGCAAGCTGCGCCTGAAAAGCCGCGGGCTGCCGGGCAATCCGGCGGGTGACCTGTATTTGACGCTGGAAGTGGTGCTGCCGGAAGCGACAACACCGCGCGCGCGCGAGCTATATCAAACCATGGCGCAGGAGCTGGCATTCGATCCGCGTCACTCGCTGGGGGTATGACGTAGATGGAATCACATGCCACGCCTGTACTTACTGCAGACTGTGTTTTTAAACTGACACTGGAACAACTTGCCTGGACTTGCGGTGCTGAATCCACCTGGATATGCCAACTCGTAGACGAAGCCATCCTTAACCCGGCAGGCACCACTCTTGCCGACTGGCGTTTCAATGCAGAAGACCTGGCACGCGCGCGCCGCGCCTGGCGGCTGTATCACGAACTGGAGGCCAACCTGGAAGTGCTGGGCTTGATGCTGGATATGCAGGACGAGATCGAACGGCTGCGCGCACGTTTGCGCTGCGTTTAATTTGCCGCCGAGTGTGGTGGAAACAGCGCCTTGTGCGCCAGGTGATAAGCCAGCAGGTGCGGCGGCATGCGCAGCCAGTGGGCGCGCGCATAGAGCAGGCCGCGCGCCGGGACAGACAGTGCATCGTGGCAGCTGGCGTGATCAGGTACTAAGGCACGCTGTAGCAGCGCATTCATGAGCTGCTTTGCCGGTATAGAGGGACGCGCGCATGCGTCGATCTCGCGCAGCACCGGGGAAGGTACCGGCGTAGCAAACAACCGCACCGCCCAGTGCAGCGCGAAATACAGTGGCCGCGCCAGATCCAGTTGTTGCGCGCGCGGCACCAAGCCATCCCAGAACTCTGCCACGGTACCGAATTCGCGCAGCAGCAAGTCGATGTCCGACAAATCGCGCAAGCCATGCTCGAATTCGCCGCAGAATAAATGACTGGCCGAGTGCAGCACCATGTCGGCGGGTGCCAATGTGAACAGATTCGTTGCTCCAGGTATGGCCTGGACAGCAGCAAGAAGCAAAGTGGGATTGGGTTTCAGGCGCGCGGTTTCCGGCAGAATGGCATGGTGCACGTCGATCACGGAAAGGCGTTTGAGGTGTACCAGCGGGGGTATCTCGTGCATCCAGTTGCGATAGTAGCGCTGGTCATAGGCATCGTGCTGGGTGGCCACCCAGCCGCGCATTTTGAGTGCGGATTCGACCTGCGCGATGTGTGTTTTGGGCACCAGAATATCGACATCCGAGAATACCCGGCCACGCCCTGCAACCAAGCCCGCCAGACAATATGCCGCGCCTTTGAGCAGGGTAAGCGGCACGCCAATGGGTAACAGGGTTGTACGGATTTGGGATACTTCCCAACGCACCGCAAGGGCTTGTTTATCTGCAATGACACGTGCCGACAGCAGATGTGCCAATGCAGCTTCGGGTACTAGGTGGATCTGGCCTGTCTGGGTCCATTGCCAGTGCAGCCGCGCCAGGAGACCCGCCTTGCGTCCCTGCCGGATGAGTAAATCCCATTCGTTCATGAGCAATGATTCGAGCGGCAAAGCGCCACGCAATGCACGCACGACCAGGCAGTCATTTGGAGGCATTGAGTTTGGCCTGTACCAGTTGATCGAATACAGTAACCGCTTCTTCGAGATTGCCATAACAGAAGCGGAGCGTACTGGTAGTGTCGATTAAATCAGCCAGGCGTAAAAACCCCTCGGCACCCTGCAGGCTGTAATTGAACGCATTTTCAGCCAATTCGATGAAAGCCTGACTACGCTCCACTGGCTCCATTACGGCAGGTGAGTCGGCCAGAAATTTAGGAAAGATTACCCACGCAGGACGTGCCGGCTGGTTTACCCGCGCGACACTGTCTGCAGGTGCTCGCATATGCGCAACCGTTCCTTTGACAGTATCGGCCACCACCTCGCCAATAAAAACATCGGGAGCGAAATCGCGAATGACATCAATGGAGCGATTTTTTAAGCTGATCGGACGCGCTATGGGCTCAATCTGTCCTGTCTGTGAAATTAATGTGAGTTCATCCGACAGTAAACGCCAGCCGCGACTGACCAGCCCTGCGGTGAGTGTGCTTTTGCCTGAACCAGGCGGCGCAGGCAGGATGACGGCAAGACCGTGTTTTTCGACTGCAGCTGCATGGATGATCAGGAATTGCTGGGCATGAGTGGAAATGCACCAGTTTAATCCCCACTCAAGCAAGGCAAAAGCTTGTGCGAATGGCAGCGGTTTGAATGGTACAAAGCCGTCAAATCTGAATAGTACCTGGGGCTTGAACCAGCGCCGAAGGTTGGCAGGTCGCTTGAGTGTAATGTGAAAATCAGCGAAGTGATTGGCGTCGAGTACGGGTGCATCGGCATAAAGCTGACAAATGCCTTCTCCCACCAGGTCAATGTCACTGCAAATATGTGAAACGAATCCGCCGGTGCGCAAATATAGTCCTGCGCCAGACAGTTCGCGCTGGATTTTCGACAGGGAGTAATCGGCAACAATCAAGCTTGATGAGCCGTGATCAGACCAAGGTTATCCAGATCCGCTAGCGTGCTTTCCAGTATTTCGCAAAATTGAGTATCGTTTGCTGCTTCAGCCGAGTCCAGCATCCCTGATAGCTCAAGCTGTGTCATATTGCTTACCCGTAAGTGCTCAATGATACTGCCTGCCAGCGCACCCAGCTGATGCGTGTCTCCCGAAGCCACATTGTAGACTACGTAGGCGTTCCCCCAATGGCGTAAAAGTACGCCCGCGTCCGAGGCAATTACCCAAACGGCATCACTTGTTGATGGGCACATTAGCCAGAATTACCTACGGCTTTTTCCTGGGAGAGGCATTGAAAGAATTGTCGTTGGGGAGCGGGCAAGGTGATTCCAAGCTTGAGATATCTTTCTTGAGTTGATCCGGATTGGTCATGTAGCTCGCCTGATACATATTAATAATTTCTTGTGCGCTATAACCGTATGTCATATTGCCGTTATCACTGGCAGACGCATTCAACAATGCGCCCACGATGTGACAACCGAGCGAGCCTTCCTCGTCCGTCAATACCTGCATGAGCGTTTTGGTACCATAAGTGGGGGCACCAAAAACGCTGGCAAATGTAGCGGAGGTTGTGTAGGAAGTGTACGTCGACCATGATCCTGGGCTATTTTTCCAGTACCCAGGCGAGCAGCCCTGGCAGGTCACAGCAGGACCATGCATGGAAGTGTTGCCGGATTGCATACCTGAGACGGTGCAATAGTATTGGGCTCCGAGAACCGGTTTGCTGACCAACGTGGCGATGACCGTGCCTGCACCCAAGCCGGTTTTGGTAAAGCGGCGTCGCGAATCACTTGTTACGCCGTCCTTGCCAACAGCTTCGGTCACGGCAGTTCCCCGCTCTTCGTAAATTTTATTATCCATTATCGGCCCCTTAAAATCGTACAGCATATCAATTATATGCAGCTAATAAGCAAAAAACATTCCAAAATTTTAATCCTGCGTTGAGCACCCACAGCGACAAGCGATGGCTAGTTGTTCGAAGATGATATCAGTGAGCACAGGGATCAGAATGTAAATTTATCCGACACCCCTATTGTTACCCGTTCGACGCTGGCGAGATCTTGATAAGTGACGGATTCATGGAATCCCGTTTGCCGTAACGCAGCACGAGCATATTCGCCCTGGTCGTAACCATGTTCCAGTAATAACGTGCCGGTGCTAGCCAGGTGGGGTATTGCCTGAGTGATAATTCGGGTAAGTGCATCGCGTCCGGACGCGCCTGCGGCGAGTGCGCGGGTCGGCTCGAAACGCAAATCGCCACGCGCAAGATGAGGGTCGTCCGCGCGGATATACGGCGGATTGCTGACAATAACGTCAAATTTCTCGACACTGTCGAGTGCGCTGAACCAGTCGCTTTCAATAAACAGTATATTGTTGGCTTTCAGATTACGGGCATTGGTTTGCGCCAATTCCAGTGCTGCCGCGCTGACATCGACAGCTACCAGCTCGGCTAAGGGGCGCAGCTTGGCCAATGTGATAGCGATGATCCCGCTGCCTGTGCCCAGATCCAGTACCCGGCATAGCCGATCCACGGGGATGCGCGCCAGCGCCAGCTCCACCAGCAGCTCGGTTTCCGGGCGCGGGATGAGCACGGCCGGGCTGACCTTGAACATCAGGCCGTAGAATTCCTTTTCACCAAAAATATAGGCGATCGGTTCGCCTGTCAGTCTGCGTTTGAGCCAGCCTGTATAACGCGCCGCGACGGGCGCGGCGAGCATTTCGTCATCATGCGCCAGCAGCCACGCACGGTTGACGTCAAGGGCTGCGGCCATCAAAAGCTGTGCTTCCAGGCGGGCGTCGCAGGACGCAAGACCGAGTGCCTGCGCCAGTTGTGCCTGATCGGCGGCGAGAAGTTCTCGTATCGCCAACAAAATTAACGCTCGCCCATCGCTGCCAGCAACTCGGCCTGGTATTCGGACGCCAATGCGTCCAGCAGTTCGGTGAGATCACCGTCCATGATGGCGTCGATCTTGTACAGGGTGAGGTTGATGCGGTGGTCGGTGATGCGTCCCTGCGGGAAATTGTAGGTGCGCACGCGCTCGGAGCGGTCACCGCTGCCGATCAGGGACTTGCGGGTGGCGGCTTCCTTGGCGGCGATTTCGCGCAGTTGCTTGTCCTTGATGCGTGCAGCGAGCACCGATAGTGCCTGTGCCTTGTTCTTGTGCTGCGAGCGGTCATCCTGGCATTCCACCACGATGCCGGTGGGCAGATGGGTGATGCGCACCGCGGAGTCGGTCTTGTTGATGTGCTGGCCGCCGGCGCCGCTGGCGCGATAAGTGTCGATGCGCAGGTCGGCCGGGTTGAGGTTGACGTCGGCCACTTCGTCCGCCTCCGGCATCACCGCTACGGTACAGGCGGAGGTGTGGATGCGCCCCTGGGTTTCGGTGGCAGGCACGCGCTGCACGCGGTGGCCGCCGGATTCGAATTTGAGCCGCGAGTAGGCGCCGCGCCCGATAATTTTGATAATCACTTCCCGATAGCCGCCCAGTTCGCTCATGTTTTCCGAAATCAGTTCGATTTTCCAGCGCTGCCGTTCCGCATAACGCGTATACATGCGCAGCAAATCCGCGGAGAACAGCGCCGATTCGTCGCCACCGGTGCCGGCGCGGATTTCCAGAAAGATATTGCGCTCGTCGTTGGGATCCTTGGGCAGCAGTTCGGCTTGCAGTTGGGTCTCGAGCTGTTGCAGGCGTGTCTGGGCATCTGCGATTTCGGCTTCGGCCAGTTCCTGCATTTCCGGGTCGGACAGCATGGCCTGGGCATTGGCAATGTCGGTTTCGGACTGACGATAAGCCTTGTAAAGCGCGACCACCGGAGAGATTTCAGCATGCTCGCGGGTGAGCTTGCGGTAATTATCCAGATCGCTGGTCACTGTCTCGCCGGCCAGCAGACGGTTGAGTTCATCCAGCCGCTCGGTAATCTGAGCGAGCTTGGTTAACAGGGTTGGTTTCATTCGTGGTGGAGCGAGTAAAGGCGGGCCAGCAGCGCGGCCAGTTCCTGGCGTTCTTGGTCGCCGGCATGGCTGAGTGCATGCGTCGGCAAATGCAGGAATTTATTAGTGAGCGCGCGCGACAGCACGTCAATGACTTCGTGCGGATCGTCGCCGCGCGCCAACATTTTTTGCGCGCGCTCCAGTTCGTGGCGGCGGTAACGTTCGGCATGGTCGCGCAAACCACGGATGGTCGGTACCATTTCCCGGGTTTCCATCCAGTGCACAAAGGTCTCCACCCTGGCTTCGATAATCGCCTCGGCCTGGCCGACATGCGCCTGGCGATTGTCCATGCCCTGTTTGACCACTTCGCCCAGATCGTCCACGGTATAGAGAAATACGTCGGCCAACTCGGCGACTTCGGTTTCAATATCGCGCGGCACGGCCAGATCCACCATGAAAATGGGACGGTGACGACGCGACTTGAGCGCACGTTCGACCATGCCTTTGCCGAGTATGGGAAGGGGGCTGGCGGTACTGGTCACCACAATGTCGTAATCCGCCAGATGCTCGGGCAGGTCAGTCAATGCAATGGCGCTGCCGCGATAGCGGTCTGCCAGCAGGCGCGCGCGTTCTTCGGTGCGGTTGGCAACCAGAATATGCTTGGGATGACGCGCGGCAAAATGCGTGGCGCACAGTTCGATCATCTCACCCGCACCGATGAACAGCACATTCTGTTCGGCAATGCTGGGAAAAATACGTTCTGCCAGCCGTACTGCGGCGGCTGCCATGGACACAGAACTGGCGCCAATTTCGGTGGTGGTGCGCACTTCCTTGGCCACTGCAAAGGTACGCTGGAACAGCTTGTGTAGCAGCATGCCGAGCGTGCCGGCATGCTCGGCAGTTTTCACTGCCTGGCGCATCTGGCCGAGGATCTGGGTTTCACCCAGCACCATCGAATCCAGTCCGGATGCCACGCGAAATGCATGGCGCGCTGCATCGGCTTGCGGTAGTGCATACAGATAGGGTTGGATAACCGAGCGCTTGAGCTGATGATAGCGCGCCAGCCAATCCAGCGCGGCTTCGCCCTGGCGGGTGTTGCAATAGACCTCGGTGCGATTGCAGGTGGACAGGATGGCTGCTTCTTTCACCGGCGTGTGTGTAGTCAGGTCGCGCAGCGCGTCCTCCATGCGTTCGGCATGAAACGCCACCCGCTCGCGAATGCTGAGCGGTGCGGTCTGGTGATTAATGCCGAATGTAAATAACTGCATGGATGAGTTGAAGCATTATAAACCTGTCCATTTTAACCAATTGTGGAAAACAGCGCAGGGCTGCGTGTAGTTCAGCCTTGATACGGACTCTTGGGTGTTCAATAGGTTTCCTCGCGCTTGGGCTTATGGTCATCAGCGGGCGCAGTTAACTCAGGAGTGCCGCTATTTGTATCGGGTGTGGGCGGTGCGCCAGGAATGGTTTCCGCTGGCTCAGAGTCAGGTGTCGGTATTACAGGGGGCGTGGGTATCGCTGCCTTTTTATCGGAAGCGGGCGGCTGTGAGAGCTGCGGTTTGGCTGGCGGCGGTGGGGACACGGCTGCGGGGGCTTGACTGGTTTCGGCAGCGGCCTGACCTTCGGCCGGCGCCAGAACATTGCTTAATTCCGGTCCCATTTCCTTGAGCAGTTGAGCCGGCAAGGAGCTGGTAAAACGGTACTTGGCGGCTTCTTCACCGGGTACCAGCGCGGTCATGGTGCCAAAGAAACGATCGCCGAGGAAAAACACCATGGTAGCGGTACGATTTACTACCCGTGAGGTGAGCAGATTGCCGCCTGCCCCAAAAGTTTTGTAGCGATGGTCGCCGGTGCCAGTCTTGCCCCCCATGATAATGGGGTTGCCTTTGCTGTCCTTGAACGCGCCTTTCAGACGCGCGGCGGTGCCTTGTTCCACCACGCCCTGCAATGCGCGCCGCACTACCTGTGTGAGCTCGACGGGGAGCAGGCGCTCGCCTTGCGGTTGCTGGCGCACAAACACGGTTTCGTAGGGTGTTCCGGCAGCGAAGTGCAATTTCTGGATGGATACCGCCGGCAGACGTACGCCGTTGTTGACCACCACGCCCATCAATTCGGCGAGTGCGGCGGGGCGGTCAGCCGAGCTGCCGATGGCGGTGGCATAGGAAGGCACCAGACTGTCAAACGGGTAGCCAAGCCGCTTCCAGTCGCGATAGATGTTCTGGAAAGCTTCGACTTCAAGCAGGCTGTGGATGCGCTGATCCTGAGCATTTTTGCGGCTGGTCTTGAACAGCCAGTTATACACTTCGATGCGCTGATCATGGCTGGCAGAGACAATGTCGGCAAAAGTAGCGGCCGGGTGGCTGCGCAGATAGCGCACCAGCCACAATTCCAGCGGATGAATCTGCGCGATGTAGCCACGGTCCGCGAGCGAGTAAGCACCGCTTGCGTTCTGCGAGTAAAGCGTCTGGATTTCCCTGTCCGACAGCGTCGCACCATCCAGCGCGCGTCCACGCAGGAAACTGGCAAATGCGTTGAAAGGCGCGTCCGGAGCGACATAACGGTAAATCGCTGCCAGTCTGCGCGGCACCGGATGCACTTCGGAAAACAGTTTTTCAGTCACCTGGGCAGGATTCAGTCCGCGGTATTTTTTATGAAAGCGCAGCAGGAAGGCTTGCCCTTCCCGGTCGGCAAAGCGCTCCAGATAAGTTTTACGCGCAGGGTTGCTGGCATCTTCAAGAATCCTGCCTACGACACCCGGGTTTTGCGCAATATAGTGGCGCACAATGTCGCGCATCACGCGGATATAGACCAGGTTGACCGAATTGCGTGTGGCTTCCCAAAGATTCATGCGGCGACCATTGTCGTCCTTGTTGAAGTTGACGAAATGAAGTAATCCGCCACCAGTGAAGAAACCGGTAGACGGATCCGCAGAGTAGGTGCGGTTCATCGCGCCCTCCAGCATCGCAGCAAGGCTTTTGTCCTGCGCAGTGAACAGGTATTGAGCTGCCCACTGGGCAATCGCATCGTTATCCTGTCGGGCGATTTCATGCAGGCGCTTGTCAGGCAGATGCAGATACGCATTGTGCAGCTTGCTGACGATTTCCAGATAACTGATCAGGGTGCGCAGTTTGGCGGTGGAGCCCAGGTCGAGTTTGGCGCCTTTGTTGATGTCGAACGGCTGGTTGAGGTTATCCGCCTGAACCCGCAATAGCGCGCCTTGCGGGCTTATTTCATACAGGGTGAAGCTGTAGATGATCTTCGATAGATCATTCTCCGGGCTCAACAGATTTTTTCCGTAGATACCTACCGCGTGCGCACCCTCGGGCGAGTTGAGGCTTATCAGCAAGCGGCTTACCGCCTTTTGCGCGGCGGCGTTCAGGGTGCTGTTGGCGGACAGGTCGAGGCGGTCCACGTCGTACAGACGATTCATGCCAAGCAAGCCGGCCAGCCGTGAACGCACGGCATTGGCGGCTTTTTGTTCGACAAAGTCACGGTTGCTGACCGCGCGCTGGATATTGAAATGTAAGGGGATAGCCAGTGCGGCGTCGCGCAGCGCCGGGCTGATCAGCCCGGCTTTGGCCAGCAGGCGTAGGTAGATGTTGGTGTGATCGTTCAGAGCCTTGCGATTGCTGCCCAGATAAAACGACGGTTTGCGCTGCGCAATCAGCAGCGACAATACATGTTTGTAGGCATTGGCGGTGGCGTGATCAGGCTGGTTGGCATTGAGCAGACGCGTCACCTCCCGGTAGTCCAGGCCGTACCATGCCCACAGCGCGTCGGGCAGGCCGATCACTTCGCCAAAGCCGGGTGCGGCTGAGAGCGGCACCGTGTTGAGATAATCCAGCACCACCCTGCGGCGCGCGGGCAGGGTGTTCTCACCGTCCAGATAAGCGCGTACCGATGCCGATTCCATTTGCTGAAGCTTGTCGCCCATGGACAAGGTCAGGCCATCCGGCGAATGCCGGTATTTTTCGATCTGCGTGGCGAGGGTGCTGCCGCCCGGCACGTCGTGCGCAGGGTGGAATATCTGAATAATCTTGTCCGTGACTGCCTGTGCCAGCCGGTCCCATTCCACGGCTGGATTGCGCTTGGGATTATCCGTCGACAGCAGTTCGCGGTTTTCGATGAACAGCAGCGAGTTGCGCACCAGTGAGGGAATGCTCTGAAAATCGCTGAATACGCGTTGCGGCGTGCGACTGGAAAACATCACCGCGCCGGTGGTGTCGTACAGGGTGAGGCCGGCCTGGTCTTTTTCATGGTAGGGCAGGAATAGGTCGTTATCGGCCATTTGCGCCATGGCCGGACTGATGCGTGCCTGCGCAGCAATCGCGAAGCCGGAACTTGTCAGGCGCTTGCTGAAGTCCGGCAGACGGGTGTAACCAAGGCGCACGTCATAAGGTCCATCATGCGGAAAGCGGATGGATGGGCTGGGGCCGGGTTCCAGCTTGAAATGCATGCGCGCGGCATACTCGCTGAGAAATTTTGCCTGCAAGGTGGAAGTGGTGAACTCCCAGGCGAGAAAGCCCGCCAGTACGCCTACGATGAGCAGGCCGCTACCGGTAATAATGAGTTTGCTGCGCGTGGATGCCATGATGCCGCCTAGACCGGGTTAAGCACTGGCGAGCCAGTCTTTGCCAGTGAGAAAATCGCTGTACAGGCGTGCCTCCGCCGTGCCCGCTTCAGGTTGCCAGTGGTAGCGCCATTTGACCACCGGAGGCATGGATACCAGAATGGATTCGGCACGGCCATTGGATTGCAGGCCGAACAGCGTGCCGCGATCATACACCAGGTTGAATTCCACATAGCGACCGCGCCGATACGCCTGAAAATCGCGTTCGCGTTCGCCGTAAGGGGTATCCATGCGGCGTTCCAGGATGGGCGCGTAGGCGGAAAGGAAATGATCGCCCACGCTTTGCATCAGGTTGAAGCTGGAATCGAAATCGCCCTCGTTGAAATCGTCAAAGAAGATCCCGCCGATACCGCGCGGCTCGTTGCGATGCTTGAGGAAAAAATACTTGTCGCACCATTGCTTGAAACGCGGGTAATAGGCGGCGTCAAACGGATTCAGCGCTTTGCGGCAGGCGTGATGAAAATGCACCGCATCCTCCTCGAAGCCGTAATACGGCGTCAAGTCCATGCCGCCACCGAACCACCACACCGGCTCGGCGCCGGGTTGGGTGGCCATGAAAAAGCGCACATTGAAATGCACGGTGGGAGCATAGGGATTGCGCGGGTGGAATACCAGCGACACCCCCATGGCTTCGAAGCTGCGTCCTGCCAGTTCCGGCCGCACCGCGCTGGCGGAAGGGGGCAGGTTGTCGCCGAACACGTGGGAGAAATTCACCCCGCCACGCTCCAGCACGTTGCCGTCTTCCAGTACGCAACTGATACCGCCACCGCCCTCCGGGCGCGCCCAGCTGTCGCGCAGGAAGGGCTTGCCGTCGATCTGTTCCATGCGCTCGACAATGAGCTCCTGCAGTTCCAGAAGATATTCCTTGATTGAATCGGTGTTCATGTTTCGTTCCTTAGCTGCGCAGGATATCGCCGCTGGCAAAATCGATAATGGTGCTGGGACGCCGGGCTATGCCGATTTTACCGGGAATGACGCGGATTTGATTGCCGAACATCCGGTGGCAGTCGCGAGCGTTTTTCAGTGGCCTGCCGCCTGCCCGATTGGCGCTGGTGGAAACGAGTGCCATGCCGAAGCGCTCGCACAACGAGGCCGCGAGCGGGTGCGCGGTGACGCGTACCGCCAGCTTGGTGTGGCGTCCGGTGAGCCAGGGCGGGCAATGCCCGGTCGCGGGCAGCAGCAAAGTGACTGGCCCCGGCCAATAGCCGGAATGCCGGGCAGCCTGCAATGCTTCGGCATCCACGTAGCGTTTGAGTTGTTCGACGCGCGCAGCGATCAGTATCAGCCCTTTGGATTTCGGCCTTCCCTTGAGCTGCAGAATGCGTCTGACGGCGTGCGGGTTCATCGGGTCGCAACCCAGCCCATAGCAGGATTCGGTGGGGTAGGCAATGACGCCACCTGTCTTCAGCCAGCCACGCAACACGGAATCAACGGGGTTTTTTGTCAATTGCACGGTAACCGATATCGCGCCGCATCTGGCAGCCGTCGAAGTGGATCTGATCGGCAATCTCATAGGCGCGGCGCTGCGCAATTTTCACGCTGTCGCCCAGCGCGGTGACGCATAACACGCGTCCACCGCTGGTCACTACTTTGCCGTCCTTGAGTGCCGTGCCGGCGTGAAATACATGGAAGTCTTCCTCATCCCTGGGCAGTCCGGCAATCTCGTCGCCGCTACGCGGCGCATCCGGGTAATTCGCCGCCGCCAGCACCACGCCCAGTGCGGTACGCCGATCCCACTCGGCTTCCACTTTGTCCAGCGTGCCATTGACGGCGTGTTCCATGATGCCGACCAGATCGGATTTCAGGCGCAGCATGATGGGCTGGGTTTCCGGATCACCCATGCGGCAGTTGAATTCCAGCACCTTGATATGGCCTGCGGCGTCGATCATCAGTCCGGCGTAAAGAAATCCGGTGTAGGCCACACCCTCTTTTTTCATGCCGGCCATCACCGGAGCGATGACTTCGCGCAGCACGCGCGCATGGATTTCCGGGGTGACCACCGGTGCCGGCGAATAAGCGCCCATGCCGCCGGTATTTGGACCGGCGTCGCCGTCCAGCAGGCGTTTGTGGTCCTGGCTGGTGGCCAGCGGCAGTACGTGCTCGCCGTCGCACATCACGATGAAGCTGGCTTCCTCGCCGGTGAGGAATTCCTCGATCACCACGCGTGCACCGGCGCTGCCGAGCTTGTTTCCTTCCAGCATCATGTCCACCGCCGCGTGAGCCTCTGCCAGAGTCTGCGCGACCACCACGCCCTTGCCTGCCGCCAGCCCATCGGCCTTGATGACGATAGGCGCGCCGTTGGCGTCGATGTAGGCATGCGCTGGCTGTGCGGCACTGAAAGTCTGGTATTTTGCGCTGGGAATGTTGTGCCGCGCCATGAATGCCTTGGCGAAATCCTTGGAGGCTTCGAGCTGGGCAGCAGCCTGGGTGGGGCCGAAGATTTTCAGACCGGCCGCACGGAATGCGTCCACCACGCCGGCGGCCAGCGGTGCTTCCGGCCCGACCACGGTGAACGCGACGCCTTCGCGCCGGGCAAATTCCACCAGGCTGGGAATGGCGCTGACCGGCACATTGGTGAGCGCCGGATCGCGCGCCGTGCCGGCATTGCCGGGCGCAACCAGCACTCTTGAAATGCGCGGCGACTGGGCCAGCCTCCAGGCCAGAGCATGTTCGCGACCACCGGAACCAATGACTAGAGCTTTCATAGTTGACCTGTCAAAACTCAGTGACGGAAATGCCGGTGCCCGGTAAATACCATGGCGATTCCATGCTCATCTGCAGCGGCGATGACTTCAGCATCCTTGATGCTGCCGCCCGGCTGAATCACAGCCTTGGCACCGGCGCTGGCAAGAATGTCGACGCCGTCGCGGAACGGGAAGAATGCATCGGAAGCGACAGCACAACCAGCCAGAGGCAAGTTGGCTTGTCCGGCCTTGATGACGGCGATGCGGGTGGAATCCACCCGGCTCATCTGACCGGCACCCACACCCAAGGTCTGGCCGTTGGCGGCAAATACAATGGCATTGGATTTGACGAATTTGGCCACGCGCCAGGCGAACAGCATGTCCTGGATTTCCTGCGGGCTGGGTTGGCGCTGCGTGACCACTTTCAAATCGGCGGCGCTGATGTTGAAGGTGTCCGCGGTTTGCACCAGCAAGCCGCCGCCGACGCGTTTGAGCTCCAGCGCGTTGTGGCCTGCAGCAAGCGGCACGGCGAGCACGCGCACGTTCACCTTTTTCGCCAGCAGCGCCAGTGCGGCCGCAGTGTAGGCCGGTGCAATCAGCACTTCCATGAACTGGCCGGATACCGCTTCGGCGGTGGCGGCATCGACCTCGCGGTTGAAGGCGATGATGCCGCCAAACGCCGAGGTGGGGTCGGTAGCCAGTGCGCGCTGGTAGGCGCCGAGCGTATCAGGCGCCAGCGCCACGCCGCAGGGGTTGGCGTGTTTGATGATGACGCAGGCCGGCGTATCGAAAGTCTTGATGCATTCCCACGCTGCGTCGGCGTCGCCGATATTGTTGTAGGACAATTCCTTGCCCTGCAGCTGGGTGTAATGCGCCAGCGCGCCTGCGGCCGGTTTGATGTCGCGGTAGAACGCCGCTGCCTGGTGTGGATTTTCACCATAGCGCATCGACTGCATGCGCTCGAAATTGAGGTTGAGACGGCTGGGAAAATCGGCGCGTTCGCCATTCAGTTCGCGCGCGGTCAGGTAATTGGAAATCGCGCTGTCGTACTCGGCGGTATGCGAAAACGCCTTGCGCGCCAGGTTGTAGCAGCTGGCGGTGGATACCGAGCCGTGGTTGGCTTTGAGCTCGGCGAGCACGCTGGCGTAATCGGCCGGATCCGTCACCACGGCAACATGCTGGTAGTTCTTGGCCGCGGAGCGCACCATGGTCGGGCCGCCAATGTCGATATTCTCGATTGCCTCGGGCAGAGTGCAATCGGGCTTGGCGACAGTCTGACTGAACGGATAGAGGTTCACCACCACCAGGTCGATGTAGCCGATGCCGGCAGCGCGCACCGCCTCGGCGTGTTCGGCGAGGTCGCGGCGCGCCAGAATGCCGCCGTGGATTTTGGGGTGCAGGGTTTTCACCCGGCCATCGAGCATTTCCGGGAAGCCGGTGTAATCCGCCACTTCGGTCACTTGGATGCCATGCTCGGCAAGCATTTTGGCGGTGCCGCCGGTGGACAGAATTTCGATATTGAATTCGTGCAAGCCTTTGGCAAATTCCAGCACGCCGGTCTTGTCGGAAACGCTGATCAGCGCGCGTTCAATGTATGCCATGTTGTTTATCCTGATTGTTTAAAAAGCTTTTGCCACGGAGTTCTCTGTGAACTCCGTGGCAAAAAATAAGTTTATTTGATTCCGTATTGCGCCATTTTCTTGCGCAGGGTATTTCTGTTGATACCCAGGTATTCGGCGGCGCGAGTCTGGTTGCCTTCAGCGAAAAGCAGAACTTGCTCCAATAGTGGCTGCTCCACGCAGGCCATTACCATGTCGTATATTCCTGTCGGCACTTCCCCGTCCAGATCGCGAAAGTAATCATCCATGGCGCGTGCCACACATGCCGGAATGTCATTTTCTTTTTCTTTTCTCACCTTGCTGAATCTCCCTATGCTCGCCGCATCATGCGGCAAGCGATGTTTCGTTGAAGTTGTTATTGTCGGGTTCGACGTAATCGAGACGCTGTCCGCGTGCGCGGCACCGGTCGAAAAATTCGTTCACTGCAGCTTCCTGTTCGGCAACGTTTTGCAGTTGGTTCATGGCGTGGCGAAAGGTGGCGGAATCCTGCAGGCCTTTGGTGTACCAGGAGATATGTTTGCGGGCAATGCGTACTCCTGCATATTCGCCATAAAATCCGTAGAGATCATGCAAATGATCAAGCAATACTTGGTGGATTTCATCGACTTCAGGCGCAGGCAAATGCGAGCCGGTTTGCAGGAAGTATTCGATTTCCCGAAAAATCCATGGACGGCCCTGGGCGGCGCGACCAATCATGACAGCATCCGCACCGGTGTAGTCGAGCACGAATTTCGCTTTTTCCGGTGTGGTGATATCACCGTTTGCGATGATGGGGATGTGTGCTGCGGCCTTGACTGCAGCAATGGTGTCGTACTCGGCATTGCCGGTGTAGCCGCAGGCACGGGTACGGCCATGCATCGCCAGCGCCTGGATGCCGCTGTTCTGTGCAATATTCAAAATGGTGAGCGCATTTTTGTGCTGCTTGTCCCAGCCGGTGCGTATTTTGAGTGTGACCGGCACATTGGGCACGGCATTGACAACCGCTTCCAGGATCCGCGCTACCAGCGGTTCGTCCTGCAGCAGCGCCGAGCCCGCCATCACGTTGCAGATTTTCTTGGCCGGGCAGCCCATATTGATATCGATGATTTGCGCGCCGCGATCAACATTATGACGCGCTGCCTCTGCCATCATCGCGGGGTCGGCACCGGCAATCTGTACCGAAATCGGATCCACTTCGCCGTCATGGTTGGCGCGGCGCGCGGTCTTGGTCGAACCATATAAAAGAGAGTTGGAAGTTACCATCTCCGACACTGCCATACCCGCTCCCATCTGCTTGCACAGCTGGCGAAATGGCCGATCGGTCACACCCGCCATGGGAGCGACAATCAGATTGTTCTTGAGGGTGTGCACACCTATGCGCATGTGAGGACGGCAGTGAAGAAAAGGCTGCCTATTTTATACGCAATCCGCAGTTGCGGCAAAACTGTATGGCTAGTTTTTTTTTGCCTGCAAATACAACGGCATTACTTTTTCTGCGTATTGCTGCAGATCACGCATGCGTGATTCAGGGTTGGGGTGAGTACTCAGGAATTCCGGTGGGCGGCTGCCGCCGAGCCGGGTCATTTTTTGCCACACCGAGATGGCGGCGCGTGGGTCATACCCAGCGCGCGCCGCGAGTTCCACACCGATACGATCGGCTTCGGTTTCGTGCGTGCGGCTGTGCGGCAAACCGATGCCGAGCTGGTATAGTTGACTCCCTGCATTGACCGTGTTCTGGCCTGCGCCGGCCAGCGATGCGCCCAGCAATCCCAATTGCGCCAGCGTCTGCTCGGAAGCTTGCTCGCGCGCATGCTCGCGCAGCGCATGAGCGATTTCATGACCCATCACTGCAGCGATCTCATCATCGCTCAGTTTCAGTTTGTCGAGTATGCCGGTGTAGATGGCGATCTTTCCCCCGGGCATACACCACGCATTGACATCCGGCGAGCGGATGACATTGACCTGCCAGTTCCATTTCAATGCATCCGGTCTGAACACTGCGGTCTGTGGAATCAAGCGGTCAACAATACGCCGTACGCGCGCAGTTTGTGCCGGATCAGGATTCAGGTCACCCTGTTTGGCTTCCTTGCCTATCAGGTCGGTATAAGCCAGGGATGCCTGTTGTTCGAGTTGCCGGCTGGAGACCAGCGGCGACATGATTTGTTTGCGATTTACGCCAATCGTGCCACCTTGCGTGGTGTTCACGGTTTCGCAGGCGGCGGTGAGCAGGGTGCTTGCTGTAATCAGGGTAATCAAGGCAAGACGTGATTGGGTCATTTTTTATTTTCCTGAAACCATTTCGCGGATAGTTTATGTATTCCTGTGCTTTGCAACGAACCTGGTTTTGTGCCCTTAGGGCAAATATCCATGGGCACTGAAGCCTGTTATGAAGCGGGTTAAATGATTTATTGCAGTTTCTTGAGGTAGTCTTTGTTAAAAACCTTGTCGGGTAGATCGCGCAATTTCATGTTGCTGTAGTCCAGCACTGATGTGTCGCCGGACTTGAGCGCATCCTGTATGAGCAAACGTGTCGGGCGCGGTTTTCCCGCCATGGTTTCGAAGTTTTCGTACGTGCTGGTCTTCAGCAGACGGCCGGAGAGGGAATAGAATTCGGCCTTGCGCGGGCGATAGTTGGATTTGTTGACCCATAGCATGACTCGATGGTACGTCACGCTTCGGTCCACGGCGTCCAGTTCGAGGACGTAGTACTCTTCACCGTCGAGCTTTTCGGTGCGCAGCAATTTGGGATTGTAATCGCCTGAGAAATTGGCGCGCGCCAGATCGCCGTTGGCGACCTGACCAGTCAGGCGTTGGGCCAGCCCAAGCCGAATGGGCTGGGAGACGTCGGGCATGAAGACCCAGAGGTCACGGCCTTTCATTAACATGATCTGCCCCCGTTCTGACGCCGGTTCTAGTATCATGACCACCGTATTCTCATTACCTTTGGAGAGAATCCGGTATTTTCGTTTTTCCGGTGTTGCTCCGGGCGAAGAGCTGGTGATATCGACGTCGACCTGGAAGCCCTGGGCTGGAAATCGTATCTCGTCGGATTTTTCCAGGATGCTGCGGGCAAGCGAGTCTGCCTTGGAATCAGAAGGCGACTCGGCAGCGATGGCAGTACTCGCCAAAGCCAGGAACAGGAAACTTGTTAAAAAACCGGCACGGAAAATGGAGGTCATGGACATGGTATTAATCCTTCAAACGATGCTGCCTTGTACGGATATGATGCGATGAGTCTGGTCCGGGTCGAAGGCGTAACCAAAGAATATTTACTCGGGGAGCAAAAGGTTATTGCGCTCGAAGATATCACACTCTCCATCGAGGAGGGGGTGTTTTTGGCCATTGCCGGGCCTTCCGGTAGCGGCAAAACCACGCTGCTAAATATCATTGGCTGTATCGACAACCCGACTCAAGGCAAGGTTTTTATCGATGATGTCGAGGTGACCGGTCGCTCGCCCAATCAACTGGCTGACTTGCGCGCACGCACCACGGGATTTATCTTTCAAACCTTTAACCTGTTTCCGGTACTGACAGCCTGGGAAAATGTGGAATACCCGCTGCTTCAACTCCCGGAAATCACTCGCGAAGAGCGGCATAAGCGGGTCAAGAAGTTTCTGAATGTGGTTGGGCTGGAGCGCTACGGCAAGCATATGCCTAATCAGCTGAGCGGCGGACAACGCCAGAGAGTCGCGATTGCAAGAGCGCTGGTAATCAATCCGCGCATTGTTCTGGCTGACGAACCGACCGCCAACCTGGATAGCAAAACAGGTGAGAGCATTCTGAATCTGATGAAAGAGATCAACAGGCGTTACGGTACAACTTTCATTTTTTCCACCCATGATCGCCGTGTCATGTCGATGGCGGATCGTTTGATACGCATCGATGATGGTCATGTCACCATGCTCGGCATTAAAACTGATAAGAAATGGAACTCGGTTAGTACAAATTCCACATTGGCGAGTGAACGAGAGGGATAGCATGATTTTACGTTGGGCAAGGGCGGTAGGGGTGGTGGTGCTGGGGGCGCCTGTCCTGGCGGGCGCGTCTGGAACGGATGCCTTGAATATGTCTGGCAAACAAGGCGCTTTCTTGCTGGCTTCCGGAAATACTGAATTGCCGGTATCCAGGGATACGCTTTTCGATGCGCCTCCTGCGACAAGCAGTACAGATAAACCCGTTTCCAAAAAGGCGGCTGAGGCTGCGCCGGAATCAAAGGATTCATTGTTTGGTATCGATTCTGATTCTGAACAGGGTAGCAAATCCGTGACCAAGACGGAGAAAGGCGTGCCGGACAGCAAAGCATCGCTTTTCGATGATGCGGGGTTATCGCCAGGCAAGGATAAAGCACCTTCGCGATGGCACGGGTTTGCCCAAACCGAGTTTGCCTACACTTATCCGCATCCTGCGCATTGGTCGAAAGTCATGGGACGTTTTGAGCTTGGTACAGAGGGCAAGCTGGGTCAGGGTATGCATTGGAAGGTCAGTGGGCGCCTGGACTACAATGCAGTTTATGACCTCACCAATTACTATCAGGATGCAGTACGTGATGACCAGCGCTTCGGGCTCCAGTTTCGTGAAACCTATCTGGACTTTAGCGGAGGAGGCCTGGATTGGCGTGTAGGGCGGCAACAGATTGTGTGGGGAGAAATGGTGGGAGTGTTCGTTGCCGACGTTGTCTCCGCCAAGGATTTACGTGAATTCATCCTGCCCGACTTCCAAATGCTGCGCATCCCGCAATGGGCGGCTCGCGCCGAGTATTTCAAGGACGATTTTCATGCTGAGCTGATCTGGATTCCCGTCCCCAGCTACGACAAGATCGGCAAGCCGAAAGACTTCAGCCAGCCCGGCGCCGGATCGGATTTTTATCCCTATCCACCCACGCCGAGTGGTTACCCGGTTGCGTTCCGGGACGAAGTGTTGCCCGGTAATCGCTTAAGCAATACCAATTACGGCTTGCGGCTTAACCAGTTGACCAATGGCTGGGACATGTCGGGCTTCTTTTATAGCAGCATGGACAGCCAGCAAACCTTCTATCGTCAGCTGATGACCGCACCCACGCCATATTTCGTATACACGCCCAGACATGACCGCATCTGGCAAGCCGGTGGAACCCTGGCCAAGGATTTGGGCTCATTCGTGCTGAAGGCTGAAGCCGTGTACACCAGCGGGCGCAGTTACAATACGCTGAGTCTTGCTGATATCAACGGTCTGGTGAAACAGAATACGCTCGACTGGATTGTGGGTCTGGATTTCAATCCTACTTCGAAGACCCGGGTCAATACGCAGTTCTACCAGCGTGTTTATTTCAATCATGATCCGAATATTATCCCCGACCGGATTGAGAATGACGTCTCCCTGCTGGTCAATCATAAGCTTGGCCACAACTGGGAAGTGGAAGCGCTGGCGGTGCATAGCCTCAATCGTAGCGACTGGATGTTCCGACCGAAAGTAACATGGGGGTTCGAACGCAACTGGCGTCTGGCATTCGGGCTGGACACCTTCGGCGGTCCGCCCACCGGCCTGTTCGGTCAGTACAACAAGCAGGATCGAGTCTATACGGAGCTGCGCCGCGACTTCTAGCCTGAATTACTGGTGCGGGGCGACAACTTAAACATTCTGGCGGAGTGCCTCCACCACAGGTATGCGATGTACCCGTGCTGCTGGCAGAAACGCGGCGATGAAGGTGGCAATCAGCCCCACTGCGAAAGCGCCTGCAACCACCGAAGGTACGACACGGATGTGGGCGGTGTAGCTCAGATCCGCGTTGGGGGGTGGTGGCATGGGAATGCCGATGGCAGAGATAATCAGCGCCAGGGCGATGCCCAGCACCACACCGATAGTGGCCCCAGCCAGGCCGATAATCGTGTTCTCCGTGATGATCAAAGCGAATACTTTGCTACTGCGATTGCCCAGAGCCATCATGGTGCCGAATTCGCCCACACGTTCGTAGATGCTCATATTGACGCTATTGATCACGCTCAACAACACCATTAACAGGATGATGATGCGCAGCACGCCGAACTGCACGTCATACATCTTCACGGTTTTGGCATAAAAATCGTTCAGCTCCAGCCAGGTCTTCGCTTCCAGGCCGGCGCCGGCAAATTTTCTGGACAATACGGAGGTGATCGGCGCCGTGTCGCGGGTGTGCTTTAATGACACCACCAGTGTATTGACCCCCTGGGTGGCGAGCAAATTCTGGGCAGAAGTCAAAGGAATGCGCACAGCGCGTGCGTCATAATCTTTGGAGAAGGTCTGAAAAATGCCGACTACCTGCAAGTCGAGGCTGTTCAAAGCGCCATCGGCGGTGTTCATCACCAGGGTTGCCCAGTCTCCGGGTTTGAGTTTCAGCGCGTGGGCCAAGCCGTAACCAACCATCATGCCATTCTTGTCTTTATCCTCGAGCTTGCGTCCGGCCGTGATCACCATTCCGCTGCCGAGTCTGGCCTCATGAGAGGCTTCCACGCCCTCTCCAACAATGGGCAGATCGGAACGGCCATTATTGAGCAGGCCGGCAAAGTAGATTCTGCCCATTACATCATCCACCCCGGGTATCGCGGCGATATCCTTGCGTATGGGTTCTGGTCTGGCGATTAAATATTTCTCCGGGCTACGCGCACCATGCTCGAAATAACCGGTGCGCGAAAGTTGTATGTGGCCTGACTGGGAATGAATCAGGGCTTCACCCAACTGGGTAAAAATGTCATGGACAAAACCGCCGCTCAGGATCAGGCCGACTACGCCGGCGATGATTGCCAATAGCGTCATGCCGGTTCGGGCTTTGTGACGCAGGACATTGCGCAGAGCAAGTTTCCACATACCTGGGTTCCTCAGCGGTTGTGGCGCAACGCATCGACAATAACCAGCCGCGATGCTCGCCAGGCCGGATAGATGCTGGCGATGAGCGTGGTTAATAAAGCCAGCAGCAAGGCCTGCCAGATAATGGGAAGAGTGATCATGATTGCGGCGGTGAACCCGCGCGACATGCCGGGCGCCGGCGGCATGGGGATGCCGATTGCCGAGATGATGCGGGCCGCCAGATAACCGAGTATTACCCCACAAGTCCCCCCAATCGCACCCAACAGCGATCCTTCCATCAGGAACAGGCCTAGGATGCGCTGGCGCCTGACGCCCAGAGCCATCGCCGTGCCAATTTCAACGGTGCGCTCCATGACGCTCATGGTCATGGTGTTGCTGATGCTGAGTATGATGATCAGAGCGATGATGGACTTGACGATGTTCATCTGACTGGAAAACAACGCGACGGTCTTGTTGTAGAAGTCTGCAAGTTTCGTCCAAGGCACGATTTCGTAACCCTTTAGTGCCGGGTCTGCTTTCAGTTGCTTCATGACCTCATCAGTCATTTCCGTGTGCTGCAGAGACACGACCCAGAGATGGGAACCTTTGGTGCGCAATAATGTGCGTGCCATCCCGATTGGCACGCGTAGCATGGTATCGTCATATTCCTTCAAGGAGGTCGATGCCAAACCGCGCACATGCCCCTCAACGGCATTGATTCCTCCTGAAGATGTGTTAGTGAGCAACACCACCGTGTCGCCGGTTTTTACCCCAAGATTGGCGGCCAGCCCGGCTCCCATCAGGATACCTTTCGGGTCGTTTGCGTTGAGTCCTTGCCCGTCCAGGATGGCCAGATTGCGGGCTGATGGATCCTTGGCTGGGTCAATGCCCTCGCCAATGAAGGAGATGGTGTTTTCGCCATGACTTATCAGGCCGTTGAAAGCCAAGCGAGGCGTCACCGACTTTACACCGGGTATATGTTCGAGAACATTCAATGCAGGGGATTTTTCCGGAAGCAGGTAGGCCAACGGGTTTGCCTGGCCATCTTCGTGGTATCCAGGTTTGGCCACTTGTATGTGACCGAGCTGGTTAACAGTGGTCAGTTCACGGTTTGCCCAGAAAATCCATTCGATGTAGCCTGAAGATAGCATCATGGCAATAACGCCAAAGCCGATGGCAACAACAGCGATGAAGCTGCGCCGGCGCTGACGCAGGATATTGCGCAGCGCAAGCCGGAAATCGACAGCTAGAGTATTGACGATCGACAAGTTGTTAAATGGTAGGCCGCAAAAAGGTTTGCTGGTTAAGCATACTCGACATCATTTGCATCATCAAACCCATGCGGCACCATGATGTGTTCTTGGGGATCAATGCGCGGCTTCCCAGTTTAATCCAACACCCAGTCCGATTTTAAGCGGCGCAGCCAGCTTGGTCACGTCGCACATCAGGCCGGGTAATGCAGCGCGTATGCGTTCCAGTTCGACATCCGGCACTTCCAGCACCAGTTCGTCGTGTACCTGCATGATCAGGCGGCTGTGCAGGTGCTCGCGTTCCAGCCAGCCCTGCACGGCGATCATGGCGAGCTTGATGAGGTCGGCCGCGGTGCCTTGCATGGGGGCGTTGATGGCGGCGCGCTCGGCGCCGTCGCGGCGCTGTTTGTTGGCGCTGCGGATTTCCGGCAGCCACAGCCGGCGCCCGAATACGGTTTCCACATAGCCCTGTTCGCGCGCCTGTTCGCGCGTGCGTTGCATGTAGTCGGCGACGCCGGGATAGCGGGCGAAGTAACGGTCGATATAGGACTGCGCCGCCGCGCGGTCGATGCCCAGCTGGCTGGCCAGGCCAAAGGCGGACATACCGTAGATCAGCCCGAAGTTGATGGTTTTGGCGACGCGGCGCTGTTCCGGGCCGATTTCCTGCTGGGGCATGTCGAAGATTTCGGCAGCAGTGGCGCTGTGGATGTCGGCGTCCTCGGCGAAGGCCTTGAGCAGACTGGCATCATTGGAGAGGTGCGCCATGATGCGCAGTTCGATTTGCGAGTAGTCGGCGGAAACAATGTGGCTGCCCGGCGGCGCAATGAAGGCCTCGCGGATGCGCCGGCCTTCGGCGGTTTTTACCGGGATGTTCTGCAGGTTGGGGTCGGAGCTGGACAGCCGCCCGGTTACCGCCACCGTTTGTGAATAGCTGGTATGCACGCGCCCGGTGGCGGGGTTGACCATGCGCGGCAGCTTGTCGGTATAGGTGGACTTGAGCTTGGCCAGGCCGCGGTATTCCAGCAACAGCTTGGGCAGCGGGTAATCCAGAGCGAGCTGGGTGAGCACGTCCTCGTCGGTGGAAGGCACACCGCCGGGAGTTTTCTTGATTACCGGCAAGCCCAGCTGGGTAAACAGGATTTCCTGAATCTGCTTGGGCGAGTTGAGGTTGAACGGCTGGCCGGCGGCGGTGTGCGCCTGCTGCTCCAGCGCCAGCATTTTTTGTCCGAGTTCGCGGCTTTGCGCGTCGAGTAATTTAACATCGAGCAGTACGCCCGTGCGCTCGATTTTCCAGAGTATCGATAACACGGGTATTTCCAGCTGGCGGTATACATAGTCCAGCCTGGCATCAGCGGCGATGCGCGGGTACATGGATTGATGGAGCTGTAGTGTGACGTCGGCATCCTCGGCGGCGTATTCGGTGGCACGCGCCACGTCTACCTGCTCAAAGCCGATTTGACCGGCCCCTTTGCCGGCGACTTCGGCATAGGTGATGGTGGTTACCCCGAGATGGCGCAAGGCAAGGCTATCCATGTTGCGCGACTGGTGCGATTCCACCACGTAGGACTGCAGCAGTGTGTCGTGCGCCACCCCGGCCAGTTGAATTCCGTGGTTGGCAAGTACGTGCATGTCGTATTTGAGGTTCTGGCCGAGTTTGGCGCGGGTGGCATCTTCCAGCCAGGGCTTGAGCTGCGCAAGCGCGCTGTCGCGGTCCAGCTGCTGAGGCGCATCCGGCCCGACGTGCGCGAGCGGCAGGTAGGCTGCGGAGTGCGGCTCGATAGCGAAAGACATGCCCACTATGCGCGCCTGGAGCGGGTCGAGGCTGGTGGTTTCGGTATCCACGCATACTAGCGTGGCGTCCATCAGCCTGGTCAGCCAGGCATCAAGCTGTGCCTGGGTGATCAAGGTGTCGTAATGATGCGGCGCGGGCGTTGCGGGCAGCGCGTCGCTGGCGAACATGTCTGTTATGGCGGGAGCCGCGGCAGGGGAGGGCGTGCCATTGTCGAGGTCGCGCAGCCAGCTCTTGAATTCATAGTGGGTGTAGAGCGCACTAAGTGCGGCTTTGTCCGGCGCATCCATTATCAGCTCATGTACACCCACGGGCAAAGCGACATCGGTGCGGATGGTAATCAGCTTGCGGCCGGTGGGCAGCCAGTCGAGCGCGCGGCGCAGGTTGTCGCCCACGGCACCTTTCACTTGCCCGGCGTGGGCGATGAGATTGTCCAGCGTGCCGTATTCGGTGAGCCATTTCACAGCGGTTTTTGGACCGACTTTATCCACCCCCGGTACATTGTCCACCGCATCACCCACCAGCGTCAGGTAGTCCACAATGCGCGCCGGAGGAATACCGAACTTGATCAGCACCGCAGCTTCATCCAGGGTTTCGTTGGTCATGGTATTGATCAGCGTGACGTGCTTGTTGACCAGTTGCGCCATGTCCTTGTCGCCGGTGGACACGATGCTGTGCATGCCTTCAGCTTCGGCCATTTTGACCAGCGTGCCGATCACATCGTCGGCCTCGACGCCGTCTATCATCAGCAGCGGCCAGCCCATGGCACGGATGGCGTTGTGCAGCGGTTCGATCTGGCGTGCCAGATCGTCTGGCATGGATGGCCGGTGCGCTTTATACTCGGGATACCAGTCGTCGCGGAAGGTTTTGCCTTTGGCGTCAAATACACAAGCGCTATAATCGGCGACGATATCTTTTTTCAACCGGCGCAACATGTTGAGCACGCCGTAAATCGCGCTGGTGGGTTCACCGGCACTGTTGCGCATATCCGGCAGCGCGTGAAATGCCCGATACAGATACGACGACCCATCCACCAACAGCAGCTTTTTTGTCACCACGATACCCCAAAATGCTTAAAGAAAAATTGCCTCTGCCCGCCGATCCGGAACTTGCTGCCCATGCAGGCTATAACGCACGCGAATCCTGGCGCATGTTCGAGATTATGTCAGAGTTTGTATCGGCTACCGAACGTCTGGGCGAGATCCGTCCGGCGGTAAGTATGTTCGGCAGTGCCCGCACACCTGCCGACCACCCTTACTATGGGCTCACCGAGCGCATCGCACGGCAACTGTCGGATGCGGGTTTTTCGGTCATCTCGGGCGGTGGTCCCGGCATTATGGAAGCCGCCAACAAGGGCGCCTATTTTGGCAAATCGCCGAGCGTGGGTTTGAACATTCAACTCCCGCACGAGCAGCATGACAACCCTTATCAGGATATCTCGCAGAGCTTCACGCATTTTTTTGCGCGCAAGGTGATGTTCGTCAAGTTTGCCTCGGCATACGTGGTGATGCCCGGCGGTTTTGGCACCATGGATGAATTAATGGAAGCACTTACCCTGGTACAGACAGGGAAAACCCGCAAAATCCCAATCATACTGGTCCATGGGCCATTCTGGCGCGGCTTGCTGGACTGGTTCAGGGTCACGTTGGTAAACGAGGGCATGATAGGCGCGGAGGATATGGATTTGATCAAGGTGATTGATCAGCCGGAAGAAGTGGTGCGGGCAATTTTTGATCATTATGAGAAGCGTGGTTTTGAGCCTTCGGCGCGGGAACGTGAAATTCAACTTTATTTGTAGGGCGGTGTTGCAGGCTCTGCTAAAATCAAAACAATTGTATAAACATAAGGACGCCACCATGCGCCGTCTCATTGCTGCTTTGCTAATCATGCTGCCAATTGCTGCTACAGCAGTGGATCGCCCAAATAACCTGCAGCCTTTGCCGGATGCGCCACCACCACCGCCACCGCCAGGGTTGACCAATGACGCCAATGCGCCTCAGATAACCATCAAGAAACGCGGTCAGGAGAAGGTCGAAGAATACCGTGTGCACGGCAAGCTCTATATGATCAAGGTCACGCCGGCCGTGGGCAAACCCTATTATCTGGTTGACCAGCTGGGCGACGGCACCTTTGCACGCCAGGAAGGCTTGGGTTCAAACATCCATCCACCGATGTGGGTGATACACGAGTGGTAGTCCCGGCGTTCTAATTGCTGGCCGCGAATTTGCGGCCACGGTCATCTTAGTCACCATGTCTGTATTTACTACCGTTACCCCCGACGAAGCCAGTACCTGGCTTGGCCAGTATGCTATCGGCACGCTGGTCGAACTCAACGGCATTTCTTCGGGGATCGAAAACACCAATTACTTCCTCACCACCACGCATGGCCGTTATGTATTGACGCTGTTCGAAAAGCTGACGCATGATGAGCTGCCGTATTTTCTCAATCTCATGGATCACCTGGCGCGGCATGGCGTGCCGTGCCCGCAACCGGTGGCAACTATCGCCGACAGCCTGCTGACCAGCCTGAACGGCAAGCCGGCCAGTATCGTATCGTGTCTGTCGGGCAAGTCATTGGAAACACCGGGCATCGCGCATTGCGCTCAGGTGGGTGAAACCCTCGCGGATATTCATTTGGCGGGCAAGACTTTCCCTTTCCAGCGTGACAACCCGCGTGGCGCTGCATGGTGGAAGGTGACGGCACAGCAGCTTATGCCGTTTCTGGATGCCGATTCGGCGCAGATGCTGCACGACGAGGTGCGTTTCCAGGCGCTGCACCGTTTGCAGGATCTGCCGCGTGGCGTGGTGCACGCTGACCTGTTTCGCGATAACGTGCTGTTCGACGGAGAGCGGCTGGGCGGCGTGATCGATTTTTATTTTTCCTGCCATGATGTATGGCTCTACGATGTGGCGATTTCCGTCAATGATTGGTGTGTGAGCGATGAGGGTGGGCTGGATGAAGAACGCATGCTGGCATTACTGAGTGCGTATCATGCTGTGCGGCCATTTACCTCGATCGAGCGGGGCGCCTGGCCAGTAATGCTGCGTGCTGCGGCACTGCGTTTCTGGGTGTCGCGATTGTATGATTTGCATTTTCCGCGTCCAGGCGAACTTACCCATGCCAAAGATCCGGTGCATTTTGAGCGTATTCTGCGTCAGCGTGTAACCGCTCAGTCGCAGCTGCAGCGTGTCTGGGTTTGATTTCCAGTTTCAACAGGTAAATACCATGCAAACCATCCCCGAATTTCGTCGCGTACCTGCCGGTCACGGCTGGTTATGGATCAAACAGGCGTTTGGCCTGTTCAAGCAGAGCCCGCTGATCTGGATAGCGCTATCGGTCAGTATTTTTTTAGTGGCAGGTTTGCTGGGGATTATCCCGCGCATCGGTAGCGTGGTATTTCAACTTATCTCACCCGCGTTCACCGCGGGGCTGATGCTTGGATGCAAGGCGATGGAATCAGGTGAGGAACTGGAAATAGCGCACCTGTTCGCCGGTTTTAAATCTCATGGTGCGCAACTGGTCACTATAGGCGGAATTTACCTGGTGGGATTGATCCTCATTGCCGGTGTCATGACGGCGCTGGGTGGTGGAGCATTGGTTGCCATGATGTTACAAGGGCATCCGGAGGCCGGCAATGTCGTTACGCCGGAAATGCTCGGTAGCGGTACTGGCCTGGCCGTATTGGTGGCGCTGGCCTTGTTGATACCGTTGCTGATGGCATATTGGTTTGCACCCACACTGGTGGTGTTTCGCAACATGGGCGCAGTGGACGCGATGAAGCTCAGCATACGCGCGGCGTGGGCAAACATGATCCCATTTCTGGTTTATGGGATGATCGTATTTGTCCTGTTCGTTGTGGCGGCCATCCCGCTGATGCTCGGCTTCCTGATCATGCTTCCGCTGGCATTCATCACTTATTACACCAGTTACAAAGATGTATTTGACGTGACTTGATGAGGCTGTCAGTCGATTAAAAAAGGCACCTCGCTGGTTACGAGGTGCCTTTTTTATCCATGCATCGCTACCATCATGTCACGACGCGTTTCCCCGGGGCAGGCGGAATACCTTGCGATCAGAGTGTGCCGTAGGAATGCAAGCCGGACAGGAACATGTTTACGCCCAGAAAGGCGAACAGGGTAACGAAGAGGCCTACCACTGCCCACCAGGCCAGCATCGGGCCGCGCAAACCCTTCACCAGGCGGATATGCAGCCAGGCAGCGTAGTTGAGCCAGACAATGAGCGCCCAGGTTTCCTTGGGATCCCAGGACCAGTATCCGCCCCAGGCTTCCGCTGCCCACAGCGAGCCGAGAATCGTGGCAATGGTGAAGAAGCCAAAACCAACCGCGATGGATTTGTACATGACATCATCCAGCACTTCCAGTTTGGGCAGACGTGAGGCGAGTATGCCTTTGGCAGCCAGCAGATACGCAATGCCCACCATCGCGGCAAGTGAAAACGAACCATAACCGATGAAGTTGGCCGGGACATGGATTTTCATCCAGTAGGATTGCAGCGCTGGTACCAGGGGTTGGATTTCCTGGGCTTGGCGATCAAATGCATACCACAGCAAAAAACCTACCGCGGCACTGATCACGGGCAACACGAAAGCACCCATTTGGCGGTTGTTATAGAGCCGTTCGTAATGCAGATACAGTAATGAAGTGATGATGGAAAACAGGATGAAAACTTCGTACAGGTTGGAAATGGGAATATGGCCTACATCAGGGCTGATCAGATAGGATTCATACCAGCGCACCATCAAGCCGATCAGTCCCATCAGGATGGCGGCCCAGGTCAATCCGCTGCCTACCTTGGCGGCGAATTCTGAGCGCGTGGCCAGGCTGAGCCAGTAGCTCAAGGTTGCCATGATGAACAGGGCGCTCATCCACATGATGGCAGACTGGCTGGCAAACAGATACTTCAGGAAAAATGCCTGATTGCCACGCGCCAGATCGCCGTGATAATTCGAGATGGCGAACAGGCTCAATATGGCGACCCCAATCATCAGGGGGCGAATGGGTTTCCAGTTCCAGCCGAGTATGGAAAAAACCCCGACTGCGGCCAGCAAAATGCTTTTATCGTAGACATTCATGTAGCTGCTATACAGGCTTAATGCGTAGCTGGCGCCGCCGAGGAGAAAAGCGGCAAACAGCCAATCGAACCACGATAAGCGCTTGAAAAATGATTCCTGCGGAGCGTTTTGGGTCAGTTCCATGGCTTCAGTCCTTCACGATTGCGGAAATGCGCTGCTTATGGCGCTCAAACTCATTTTCAAAATCCAGGGTTTTGCGGTTGCTCGACATGGCAAACAATACTTGCCCGGGTTTGACGAGTAGCCACAGTCTTCGTTCCCGGATAAAGAACATGGCGAATATGCCCAGTACCAGTAATCCAGAGCCGCCGAAAACAATATTCTCGCCGGGGGAGCGTGTCAACTGCAAACCGCTGGCATTGACCTGGTCATATTCGGCCAATTGCAAATAAACGGGTGCACCGTAAAAAAAGATATCACTGATGCTATTGAGCGAATCGCGAATAAACCAGCCGGTTTCCTCGTCAGCTTTGGGTGCCGGGGCGCCCGCTTGCTGCTCTGCCATGATATAGGCTTCAAATGAAGATAATTCCAGAATTTTCAGATAGGTTTGAGCAGCCCGATCACGCTCGGCCGCAGGGATGTGTTTTTCTATAAAATCCGACATCGCCTGGTAGCCACCTTTGCCAAACAGGTCGAGTATCTTGGTTGTGCTATCAGCCAACTTGGCGCGTACATCGACCGGAACATTCCCCCCCTGAATAGCACTGGCAGCGAAACGGCGTGCAATTTCAGCGTGTGTAGATGGGTCCAGCAGCATTCTGCGTAGACGCATGAAGCCATCCAGGCGCCGATCCTGGTCCAGAGGAAAGCGGATATAGTGAAGCGGATCACCGGGGTTATTACGCACACCCGAGAGCATGTACCAGCGTTTGTCGACTAATAAGGGCAGCATGTAATTGCTGTATTCGTGTGCCTGACCCTGTGCATCGCGCACCTTGTACTGGAAGCTGGGTCCGACATTATGCAGGTTGGATTTGTCGCCCACGGCATTGCCCACCATCACGCTGCGCGCATCTTTATTTCCTTGCTCCGCGGAAGGCAGTTGACCAGTGTTTTCTATATTGAAGGGGCGAAAATCGGTGAATTCCAATGTGTATTGCTGATTATCCGCAGTGATTTTGGTGTTGCTGTTGACCACTCCCTTCACATCGAACGGCTTGCTGTCGGGTGAGAATAGATTCCAGCCATTCATTTTCAGTTTGGTGCCGCCATCGCCAAAGCTGGCCTGAAAAATCGCAATGCCATCATAGATGAGAGGGTGATTGACGGTTAGTGTGTGCTCCAGTATCTGCTTGCCGGTAGCTTTGTCGAGAATGGCGATGTCGCTGGCAAACATTTTCGGTTGCCCGGTGCTGTAATGCTCGATGTGGAATTTTTTCAATGCAATGGTGAAGGGCAAATCCTGCACCATGTAGCCATCGGCGATATTGAGAAACACCACGTCGGCGCTGGAGCCCTCCGGGATGGTGACGTTGCCGCGAAACGACAGGCTGTTGGGCGCCAGGCGGCTGATGGCGGGTACCTGGCTCTCGGGAATGTCGCGCGTCTCAATGCGTTTCAGCCCGAAGGCCTGTTCAATCTTGAGCGGAATATTGCTGTCAATCAGAGCGCCCAGGCAGATAATTACAATCGCCGCATGCGTGAATATATATCCGAGCCGGTTAACGCTGCCCACCTTGGCTGCCAACAAGGTGCCTGCGTCATTATCCAGTGTGCGCTGTTTGTAACGATAACCTTGTTCCGTCAGATACTGGGTCAATATTTCGAGATGGGTGCCGGCCGTAGTGAATTCTGCATGATGCTGAAAGTGACGTAACGAATTTTCGCTGGCTTGTTCACGATAACTGCGCATTTCCCGTAGCATGCTGGGCATATTGCGGTAGATGCAGGTGCTGGTGGATGCGACCAGGAAAGCCAGTATGGTCACAAACCAGGTGGTGCGGTAAACGTCATAGAGTCCAAGCCACTTGAATACAGTAAACCAGTATTGACCAAATTGAAGTATGTAATTGAGATATGGCTCGTTTTGCTTGAGCACTGTCCCAATAATTGAAGCAATAGCCAGTACCGTTAACAAACTGATGGCAAAGCGCATCGAACTCATCAGTTCGTATACTGATTTTGAGAATGTGGCGGAGGATTTGCTCATGGCGTGCCTGGAAAAATAGGGGGTGACTCGCGCCACCCCCTATTGATTGCTTATATGCCGGCAGGTTCCGGCAGGCTGGGTAATTTAATGCAGACCGGAAATATATTCAGCAACGGCTTTCATTTCCTGATCGGTCAATTTTGAAGCGATGACACGCATCATTTTGCCTCCGTCGTTGGCGCGGTCGCCATTCCAGAAGTTGTGTAATTGCGCCAGAATATATTCACTGTGCTGGCTAGCAAGGCGTGGGAATTGTACTGGAATGCCCGCGCCTGTAGGTCCGTGGCAGGCAGCACAAGCGGGAACGCCGCTACCCGCATTTCCACCCTTGTATATTTTTTCGCCTGCAAGGGCCAAGTCCTTATTTTTGGCACTACCTGGTTTGGGTGTCTGTGCAGAGAAGTAGGCGCCCAGGTTTTTCATGTCGTCCGGGGTCAGGTTGTTGGAGGTAACAATACCCTGCATGATCGGACTCTTGCGTGCGCCGGACTTAAAGTCCATCAATTGCTTGGTGATATACTCTGCTCCTTGACCAGCCAGATTCGGATTGGCCGGCGATGTGCTGTTGCCGTCTGCACCGTGGCAGGCTGCGCAAACCGATGTCACCAGCTGTTGAGCTTTGGCTGGGTCACCTTTGGTGGTGGCGACTTCAGCCTGAGCCGGGGAGAGGGCAGTGAACGCGGCAAGCGCCGCAAGCGCCATGGTGTATTTCATTTTAGTGAGTTCCTCTTACCGTAACATTCTAAAAAGCTAATATTTTAGCTGCGTTTTGGTTTCGACGCCAGTTCCCGGAATACCTATACATGAATCTATTTCAGCAAGCAGAGTTTTACACCACGGTAAATCATTTACGCGACTTGCCTCCCGAAAGCGCCATTGAGGTGGCTTTTGCCGGGCGCTCAAATGCCGGTAAGTCCAGCGCAATCAATACGCTGGCTAACCGGACTCGACTGGCTTTCGTCAGCAAAACCCCGGGCCGAACACAACACATCAATTATTTCAGTCTGGGGCAGAATCGTTTTTTGGTGGATTTGCCCGGCTACGGCTATGCCAAAGTGCCAGGAGCCATTAAAGATCATTGGCGTGAGTTGCTGGCGCAATATCTGGCACAGCGTGAACAGCTTGCAGGCCTGATCCTGATTATGGATTCTCGTCATCCGATGACCGACCTGGATCGGCAGATGCTGGAATGGTTTTTGCCCACCGGCAAACCAGTGCACTGCTTGCTGACCAAAAGCGACAAGTTGAATCGCAGTGATTCCTTGAGTACTTTACGTTTTGTGAGCAAGGAACTTGCCGCCTTGTCGCCGCTCTACACAGCGCAGCTGTTTTCAAGTCCAAAACGTCTTGGCATGGATGAAGCGGGAGAGGTGTTTGCCAGATGGCTTGGTATTGACACAAAAATAGCGGGCATAAAAGAGCCCCGGTTAAAGGGGAGTAAAACCGGGGCCAAAAAAGCCTCAACTGGTGTCGAGGCGCCCGCTCAGGGAGGAGAAGCGGGAGACGGCAGCGAGCCGTCTGCAAGATAAGATGGCTCGTTAATAAAGAAGTTCATTTTTTTTTAAACTCTTTATCAAATAATTGATTAATATGATTATTAATGCAGGAAGTAAGTATCCGAAGACGCGGATGCGGCGCATGCGCCGAGACGATTTCTCACGGCGATTAATGCGTGAAAACCGGCTCTCGGCGGATGACCTAATCTACCCGGTTTTTGTGCTGGATGGCGCGGGTCGAAGCGAGACTATCAGTTCGATGCCGGGGGTGAACCGGGTTTCTCTGGATTTGCTGCTGGAGGTTGCTGCGCAATGCGTCAACCTGGGCATCCCGGCAATTGCTCTGTTCCCGGTTATCGAACCCGGATTGAAAACATTGGGCGCGGAGGAGGCATTTAATCCTGGCGGTCTGGTACCGTGCACCGTGCGTGCGCTCAAACAAAGATTTCCGGGATTGGGCGTCATTACCGACATCGCGCTCGATCCCTATACCAGCCATGGGCAGGACGGCCTGATCGATGCCCAGGGTTATGTGATGAATGATGCGACGATCGATGTGCTGGTGCAACAAGCGTTGGCTCATGCCGAAGCTGGCGCCGACGTGGTGGCACCATCGGACATGATGGATGGGCGTGTAGGCGCCATACGCCAGGCGCTGGATGCCGCAGGCTATATCCACACGCGAATTCTGGCGTATGCGGCCAAATATGCCTCCAATTTTTATGGGCCATTCCGCGACGCAGTGGGGTCCACAGCCAATCTGGGTGCGAGCAGCAAGGAAACCTACCAGATGGATCCCGCCAACAGTGACGAGGCGCTGCGTGAAGTAGCGCAGGACATAGAGGAAGGCGCAGATATGGTCATGGTCAAGCCTGGCATGCCATATCTCGATATCTTGCGGCGGGTAAAAGATACTTTTGGTGTACCGACCTACGCTTATCAGGTAAGCGGCGAATACGCCATGCTCAAGGCTGCGGCCGCCAATGGCTGGTTGGATGAAAAGAAATGCGTATTGGAATCTCTGCTATGCTTCAAGCGTGCCGGAGCTGACGGTATCCTTACATATTCTGCTCTGGATGCGGCAGAGTGGCTCAAACAGGCTCAAATATAAATAGAAGAAACTTATGGAGTTATGTACAGGTCACGTCGGGGCCAACAATCTGCAACTTCCGTTTCTTGAGATTTGTTTTTTTCTAAACTGTCTGCTGTTTTATCCGTTAAATTCAATAAGCATCTGTAATTAATCGGTGTCTCGTTAATTTGTAGTGGGTCTCACAGGTAGTAAAATGATGACTATTCAACGCAGAAAACCGGCAGACGAGTGGTCCAAGACCATTGTGGAGTTTCAGTCCCCCCATAAGCTGAGGGAATTGTGCATTCCGCAAAGCGGTGAGCAAGTTAGCACACAAAATGTCGCGCTTGAACAGCAAAAATTCAAGATTCGGTTGGCGGCCAGCGAGGATAGAGTCCAATCAGCCAGCCTGTTAATTCAAAAAATGTATTCCTGGCGTGGTTATCAAACCAGCGAGATCGGCCATGACCCGAATCGCATCACGCTACTTGCATTCGATAAAGATAAGATTGTAGGGACGCTCACCTTGGGCCTGGATTCCCCGGTTGGATTGCTGGTGGATGAGCTTTACAAACCGGAAGTGGATAGTCTGCGCGCCCAAGGACGGCGTGTATGCGAAATCATCAAGCTTGCCTTGGATGAGGGCCTGGGTTCCAAGCCCGTTCTCGCTGCGCTGTTTCATATCTCCTTCATCTATGGTCATAATATCCATCATGGAACTGATTTTGTGATCGAGGTGAATCCTCGTCATGTGGGATTTTATCGGCGCATGTTGGGCTTTGAGCTGTTGGGCGAGGAGCGCCTATGCAGTCGCGTCAATGCACCGGCAGTGCTGTTGCGCCTGGATTTGTCCTATGCCAGGCAGCAGATCGAAGAGCTGGGGGGGTTGACGCACAAGCCGCCAGGCGAAAAATCCTTGTACCCGTATGGATTTTCACAGCAGGATGAAGAGGGAATCACCCAGCGCCTGCTGCACGGAACCCATAGCTGACACCCGGACGGGCGCGCTTTATACTCCCCCTGTTACCCAACGGGTTCTGGCTATGTCCGGTTTCTCCTATCAAACTGCATTTTCACGCAATATCGGCTGGCTTACTCTTGATGAACAGCAGCGTCTGCGGCACAAGCGCGTGGCTATTGCCGGCATGGGAGGGGTTGGTGGTTTCCATCTGTTGACCCTTGCTCGTCTAGGAATAGAGAAGTTCAATATAGCCGACCTCGACACATTCGAGCTTGCCAACTTCAATCGTCAGACCGGCGCCGGCATGAGCAGCCTGGAACGCCCAAAAGTTGAAGTCCTGGCCGAAATGGTGCGAGACATCAACCCCGAATCCGACCTGGCCATTTACCCGCAAGGCGTGAACGAGGGCAATCTCCAGGCTTTCTTTCAGGACGTGGATCTCTATATCGACGGCCTCGACTTCTTCGCTTTCGATGCGCGCGAGCGGGTTTTTGCCCATTGCGCCCAACACGGCATCCCGGCGGTCACCGTCGCCCCCCTCGGCATGAGCGCCGCGCTGCTCAACTTCCTGCCCGGCGGCATGAGCTTCGAAGACTACTTCCAACTGGATGGCCGGCCTGAACTGGAAAAAGCCTTGCGTTTTCTGGTCGGCCTTGCCCCTGCCCTGCTGCACCGCCATTACCTGGCGGACAAGACCCGTGTCAATCTCAAGGAACGTCGCGGTCCCTCCACCATCATGGCCTGCCAGCTCTGTGCCGGCGTGGCTGCCACTGAAGCCCTCAAGATATTGCTCGGACGCGGCAAGGTCTGGGCGGCACCCCACGGCATCCAGTTCGATGGCTACCGCAACAAGCTGGCGCATACCTGGCGGCCAGGCGGCAATCGCCATCCTTTTAACCGGCTGGCCATTGCCATCGCCCGTCATCAACTGGGAATCTAGGATGAATGCCATTGCGCAACACCTCGAACGCATCCTGGATCTGGCGCGCTGGGCACCCAGCGGCGACAATACGCAACCGTGGCGTTTCGAGATTCTCGGCGACGAACACATTCTGGTACACGGTCTCGATACCCGCGACCATGTGGTTTATGACCTGGATGGTCACGCCAGCCAGCTGGCCATCGGTGCGCTGCTGGAAACCATGGTCATCGCCGCCAGCGCTACGGGGCGCTCAGCCACCATCCAGCGTCGGCCCGACACGCCGGAAACCCACTTGCTGTTCGATGTACGCTTCCGGCCAGAAGCGGGCATGACGCCCGATCCCCTGCTGCCCTGCATTGAAGCGCGCGTGGTCCAGCGCCGCCCCATGTCCACCCGGCCCCTGAGCGCCGAGCAAAAACAGGCCCTCTCCGGTTCCTTACCTGAGGGCTATTCCGTGGTCTGGTACGAAGGCTTGGCCCAGCGTTGGCGCCTGGCCAAGTTTATGTTCGACAACGCCAAGGTGCGCCTCACCATCCCCGAAGCCTACGCGGTGCACAAGTCCATCATCGAATGGGACGCCCAATTCAGCACCGACAAGGTTCCGGGCCAGGCGGTTGGCGTAGACCCGCTGACCGCACGCTTCATGCGCTGGGCCATGGTCAGTTGGGGGCGTGTCGGTTTTTTTAACACCTATCTTTTGGGACACCTGCCGCCTCGGCTGCAGATGGACCTGCTTCCCGGCTTGCGCTGTGGCGCCCACTTCGCTCTGATTGCCCCCGCGCCGCTCATTTCCGTGGATGACTACATCGCCGCCGGCCGCGCCATGCAGCGCTTCTGGCTGACTGCGACCCGCCTAGGCTGGTTGATCCAGCCGGAGATGACGCCGGTGATCTTTACACGCTACCACCGCCAGGGCTTGACTTTTACCCGGACGCAAGCCGCGTTGGCGCAGGTGAAGCGGTTGAATGAACGCTTGGGTTGCTTGCTCGGAGCCGGGCAGGTCGAGCGGGTGTTCTTCATGGGACGAACCGGGGCGGGGCCTAGGCCTTGGGCGAGATCGACGCGTAAGGGAGTGGAGGAGTTACTGGTGGGTGAGGGGACTCATGAAAGGTTGGGTTCTATTGACTAAAGTAATTGCGTGTTCAGATGTCGGTTTTTTTTACACGCAATACAAGGAAATTGACTGTATTTTTTATAACACTATGATTATTATGAAAATATAATAATTGGCACAGACCATGCTTATGCTATCTTGCCAAATCAACAATATTGGCAACTTTGCCAGTAATTATATGTTCAGGAGATTATTATGAAACTCAAAAAAATTGTTTTAAGTGTTGCGGCGGCGGGGCTGTTCTCGGCATTCACAGTACCTGCGCAAGCAGCAGTACTTGATGCATGGCAAATGGTTATTAATGGCGATACCTACGCCAACATCGGGCGCCTATCACTAACGGGCGGCAGCTCGGCGATTGAGCAGGAAGTGAACGGTACTGGTTCCGTCTTTGTCGGTGCAAGGTTTGCGGAGACGGGTTCTATCTACAACATTTCATATGTACAGAATAATGTAGTTGGTTCGGGTGATTATGTTTCTCCTACATCGCCGTTATTACTTTTGGCCGCCGCCGATCAGCTCCAGTTCAACTTCACGAATGTCATGGGGCATGTGACTAGTTTGAATGCTGATGGCAGCTTCAACTTTGTGTTCGACAGCGGGAGCTTCGGTGCGCAACTCTACAATAGCCCCTTCAGCCCCCAAGCAACCGGCATTCTCAACGGTATTGGCGGCAATTTGAATGGCACCACGGGCTTTGCTGGAAAGAATGGTCAATCGGTTTCTGACATTATCCTGACCAGCCTGTTAAACGGCTTCCAGCTTAAAGATAGCACGGGCACTGCCCTTGACCTGAACAAAATCCTGTTTGAGGCTCAAACGAATAACTCAGTCGCGGCAGTTACCGGCACAGGTACATGTAGCTTTGACGGTGGTGCGAGCTGTGCGAGTTTCGTGGTCAACTCCAATGGTGATGCATACCTGACCACGGTACCCGAGCCCGCTTCGCTTGCCTTGCTGGGTATTGGTTTGGTGGGAATGGGTTTTGCCAGCCGTCGTCGCGCCAAGAAATAAGTGACGTCAGGGAACGGAGGCATGAACAAATAGCTTTTTCCCAGCAAAATATTTAAAGCCCCAGAGAGACCTGGGGCTTTTTTTATTGGTGCCTCAACACAGTACATATTGACGCGGCATCAGGATATACAGCCTACCAAGTCAGCGCTGAGGCGCTACTGGCTCAGGAATCTGCCAGAAACCCCCACACACCCAGAAATGAAGATTGAGTGCCAAACGTGCAAGGTATTGACCGACAGCCGCCTTGTCAGTCGTCGTTTCTTGGGCGAATCCCTGATGTGACGCAGCTGCCTGACACCATCCATGCTTTGCCCCACTGTGCAATTTCTTCCATCGCGTAGCATGGATGGCCGATCTATTTGAACTGACTTAGATGTGGAATCTAACTGCTTCAGAGGCTCTTGAGTAGGGTCCTGGCAGCCTCTGCCTCGGGGAATTTCGGGGCATCGACGAGCAGTTTCTCGAGTTCTTTCCGAGCTTGTGGCTTATCTCCGGTGCGGGCCAAAGCGACGGCATAGTGGTAGCGTATGGAGGCAGTTTTGGAGGTCTGTATGGCCTTGCGCAGAAGTCCCAAGCCCTGTGGCGCTTGCCCCTGTTGCACAAGTATCCAGCCCAGTGTGTCCTGAACGGCCGCGTTGTCAGGGGCGAGTTTCAGGGCCTGCTCGGCGGTTGCCCGGGCGCGGCTGTCGTTCTCGCGCTGATATAGGCTGGCGAGGTTGTTGAGAACGACGACGTTATTTGGGGCCTGTCGCTGGATTTCTTGGTATTGGGCAATGGCGTCCTTATCCCGACCGCGGAACATATAGTACGAGGCGGCATAGGCGCGTACAGCATTGTCACCCGGGTGTTGTTTGAGCCAATCGTTTAGGCGTGTCTCGGCTGGTTTAACATTGCCAGCCTGAAACTGGGCACTCAACAGCTTGATAAGTCCGGTTGAACCGGCGCCCTTAGTCAGCGCCTGCTCATAAGCCTTGATTGCTTGAGGCAGGTGTTTCTGGGCAAGCTGAATATCGGCTTCACGGTCGTAACCCACCGGTGATTCGGGGTGCAGCGTTTGAATTTGCCGGGCAATCTGCAAGGCAGCATCGAGTTTGTTTTCGGTAACATTCAGACGGAGCAACGTGTCCAAAGTTTGCAGGTGGTCCGGTTTAAGTTGCAGGGCTTTCTGCAAGGTAGCACGAGCATCCGTCATATTTTTATTGGCGATTTGGGCAAGGGCCAAACGCAGATAGGCATCAGGCGATTGCTCGGCTTTTGTCGTCAGCTTAGTGAAGGTGGTAATGGCGCTGGTTATATCATTGGTGGCCAGTTGTGTGGTGCCCAGCAAATTAAGTGCCTCGGGATTGTCCGGGTTGGCGTTGGACACTTCTTTGGCGAGGGCCAAGGCTTTCTGGGGTTCTTTTTTGGCCAGGTAATACTGGACGAGTAGGGCACGGGGCGGGATAGCTTCTGGGTGTGCTTTGGCCGCTTTTTCCAGCCAATCGACATATTCCTTTTCCTGTTTGTTGATGGAGGCCAGTTCGGCCAAGGCCATCATGGCTTGCAAGTTATTCTTGTCTACCTTGAGGATGCCCTCAAAACGATTGCGTGCGGCGGCGGGGTTATTCGCTTGCAGATCAAGTTGCGCCAGATTGGCGGCGGCGGGGAAGAAATCTGGTTTGATTGCCAGCGCCTGCTCGAAACTATTACGCGCCTTATCTAGATCTTTTTTTCCTACATAAGCACCCCCGCGGAAATTGTAGATGAGAGGATTGTTGGGTTGTTTTTTGTCCAGATCAGCGATGGCCAGCAACGCGCGGTCATATTGTTTTTCGCGCAGTAGTGTCATGATCAACAGTGTGTCTGCTGTGCGTGCACCGGTACCTGTGCCAGTATCCAGCGCAGCGGCGGATTCCAGGTCGGCCAAGGCACGCGCTGTTTCGCCACTCGCGAGGAGACTCACACCCAAGCCGGTACGAATAGAAGCATTTTTTGGATCAATCGAAGCGGCTTTCTCCAGCAGTTGACTGGCTTTTGTGTATTCCTTGTTGTGCAAATAAATACCACCTACAAGTTCCAGTAACTGCGGGTCGCTGGATTGATCCGGATGAAGTGGCTGCAAGGTGGCCAGCGCCAGGTTGTCCTGACCGAGCTTGACTTGTGTGGCAGCGAGCAGTTTGCGTGCATATGCGCTGCCGGGTGCTTTTTCGAGGACTTTTTCGAGTTGGTTGGCGGCTTGTTCGTACGAGCCTTGTGCATAGTTCACGGCACCTGATAGCAACAGAGTAGGGGTGTGATCTGGAGCGATTTGCAATGCTTCCTGCAGGGCATCGCGCGCCTCTGAGTATTTTTGCTGTTTAAAGGACAATAAGGCTTGTGTGTATTTGGAAAGCAGCGATTTCGGCGCTATTTTGCGTATTTTCTCGATATCAGTTCGAGCGGGATCCAATTGCCCAAGTGTGACATTGATGATGGCGCGGTTTTGTAGTGCTTCCAGATTACCCGGTTCGGTTTTCAGCGCGTTGGTATAAGCGGTCAGTGCACCTTGCGAATTTTTATTGAATTGTTCCAGATCGCCAATAAATATCCAGGTCTTGGCCTGTTTGTCATTGATCTTGAGAGCGGTATCGAGCAAGGCTTTCGCTTTGCTCATTTCTTTATTCGCTACGGCGCATTGCGCCAGCCCCCAATAAGTCGGTGGATTGCTCGTATCGGTATCGAGCGATTGCTGAAACAGGTTGCACGCCTCTTGCAATTTACCCGTTTTAAGCAAAGCCTCGCCGCGCATTTGATAAATGCGCCCCAGGTTTGGTTTGGAGGTTGTGTCGCCGGGTTGAATTTCGGCCAGTACTTGATCGTATTTTCCCATCAGCAACAAGGCTTCGCCTAGAAGAGGTTTGATGGTTTCCTGGTTTACACCCAGTTTTTGAGCTTTTTGAAGTTCGTTTTCAGCTTCCGCACCCATGCCGGATTTTAGGTACATTTCTCCGAGTAGCAGCCTGGCTTGCGGGCTGTTGGGATTTTTCTGCAGTGCATTTTTCAGTTCAATCACGCCTGTCTTTAGGTCGCCTTTGTCCTCAAAATCCTTGGCGCGCTGGATGAGTTGCTGCTCGGTCAGGTTGGCGTTATGGTCGCAGCCTTGCAGGGTGGACGTGGCCAATAATGCAAGAATCAAAGCCGACTGGAGTGGTTTAAGTAACATGTTCGTTCCCTGAAAAGATTCTTGAATCTCAGTAGTTAATTTGCCTTGCCTTGCAGTTGCTTAAGTAGCGTACGCGCCTCAGTCTCGTGTGAAAATGCGGCACCACTGGCGAGCAGGCGTTCAAGTTCACTACGTGCACGAGCAGTGTCGCCGGATTTTGCCAGTGCCTGGATGTAGTGGTACTCGATCTCAGTGTTGTCAGGTGACTTTGACAACGCCTGCTGGAATAGTTGTATGGCGCGCCCGGTTTGTCCTCGATTCATCAATATTTCGGCCAGAGTATCCATAACGGCGGTATTGTCGGGGGCAAGCTTGTAGGCGCGTTCGGCATAATCCAATGCTCTTGTGTCGCCGGCGCGCTGCAGGCTCCATGCGTAGTTGTTGAGGATCAAAATGTTGCTGGGGGATTTTTCCAGCAATGTGGCGTAATTGGTATTGGCCAGTGCATAGTTGCCACGTTCCATGGCGTTCTGCGCCAAATAGGCGCGGCTAGCGGCATCATCGGGGTGCGCCTTGAGCCAGCCAAGCAGCCCGGCATCCGCCTCAGCAGCTTTGCCGGACAGCACTTTGGCGTTGTGGAGTTTAACGGCCAGCGGACCACTGTTTTGCAGGTGCCAGGCGGTTTCATATTTTTGCAGTGCCAGTGCGGGCTGTTTTTGCATCAACTGGGTATCGCCTTCCAGCACCCAACCAACAGGGGCGCGCGGCAGTTGCTGCTGTACCTTGTGTGCCATCTGGATGGCCTGATCGTAGTGTTTGTCCTGAATGTCGAGGGCAATCAGGGCGGTCTGGGCATCAAGGAAATCAGGTTTGATCTGGAGTGCACGATTGAGCGCAGCGCGCGCTTTGTCGGTTTGTTTGAGTGCCAGCTGTGCCTGGGCGATCCGAACCTGAGCCGCGGGGGATTGCGGCGCCATTTCGGCCAGTTTCTGGAAGCTGGCGAGAGCGTTGTCCTTATCGCCAGCCGCCAGTTGGGCATTGCCGAGCATATCCAGTGCGTCCGGGCTGCCGGGATTGGCGGTACGGGCTTCTCTGGCCAGCACCAGAGCTTTGGAGAAGTCGTTTTTACGCAGGTAGTAATCGGCCAGCAGCAGACGCGGCTGCAGCGCATTGGGTGCCGTCCTGACAGCCCGTTCCAGCCAGCTCAGGTAATCCTTTTCCTGCCCTGCCCGGGCGGATAGCTGGGCCAGCGCCAGCATCGCTTGGGTGTTGTTGGCATCGTGCTGGAGCAGCGTCTCGAAGCGCTTGCGTGCGGCGGCTGGGCTGTTTGCCTGCAGGTCGAGTTGCGCAAGATTGGCAGCAGCCGGAAAAAAATCCGGTTTGATTGCCAGCGCCTGCTCGAAACTCTTGCGTGCGTTGCCCAGGTCTTTTTTGCCCAGATATGCGCCGCCACGCAAATTGTAGGTGATCGGATTGTTGGGCTGTTTTTTGTCCAGATCGGCGATGGCTTGCAGGGCGCGGTCGTATTTTTTGTCACGCATCAGCGTCAGGATCAGCAGCGTGCCGGCTTTGTGCGCGCCGGCTCCAGTATCCAGGGTTGCGGCGGATTCGAGGTCGGCCAGCGCTCGGTCGGTGTCGCCGCTGGCGAGACGGCTCACGCCTAACCCGGTGCGGATTGCGGCGCTCTTGGGGTCGATGGAGGCGGCTTTTTCCAGAAGCTGGTTGGCTTTGGTGAAATTATTGGTGTGCAGGTAGAGGTCACCGGCCAGCGCCAGCAGCTGGGGGTCGTTCGACTCCTCCGGTTTGAGTGGCTGCAAGGTTACCAGTGCCTGCGCACTCTGGCCCAGTTTGGCCTGGGTGGCGGCCAGCAACTTGCGCGCATAGGCGTTGGCAGGCGCTTTTTCCAGCACCTTGCCGAGCTGGCTCGCAGCTTGTTCGTAGGAGCCCTGCGCATAGTTGACTGCGGCAGACAGCAGCAGTGCAGGCGGGTATTCTGGCGCAGATTTCAACACCTCCTGCAAGTTGTCTCGCGCCGCGTCGAGCTTGCCACCACGGAAATCCACCAGCGCCTGCATATAACGCACGGAAAGGTTGTTGGGACCGAGTTTGCGCGCCGCTTCGATTTCCTGCTGGGCTTCAGCCAATTTATTACTCGCCAGATAAATGGAGGCAATGCTGAGATGGGCGGCGGAGTTGGTTGGATCGCTTTTGATCGCCTCGCGGTAGGCAACGAGCGCGGCTTCGGGCTGGTTTTTCAGGCGCAGCAGATCCGCTTTCATCTGCCTGGCGCCCCGATCCGTGGGCGCCAGCTTCAAGGCGTTCTCGATTTCGCCGAGGGCGCTATCCAGGCTGCCTTTGGCGGCGGCGATGCGTGCCAGCCCCAAATGCGCCGAAGCGGAATTGGGTGCCGCTTTAAGAGCTTCGTTGAACAGTTTGCCGGCTTTGTCAGGTTCATTCAGACCCAATTCGGCGTTGCCGCGGGCGACGAGGATCTGCGCCTGGAGCGGCCCGGAAGCACCCTGAGGCAGGGTGATTTCCTCAATCACCCGCTGGAAAGCACCTTGTCCCTGCAGCGCTTCGGCCAGCGCAACCACTACCTTGTCCGGGGAATACCCGGCGTCGCGTGCGCGCCGCAGCTCTTTTTCCGCCGAGGCGTAATTGCCGCTGCGGTTATAGGCAATACCCAGCAGATAGCGTGCCTCGGCATTTTTGTCATCTTTTTGCAGGACGTTCTTGAGCTGAATGATGGCGGCTTTGTCGTCGCCCTGTGCTTGTAATTGTTTGGCCTCGGACAGATATTTTGAAGCGGAATCGCCGCAAGCTGCTGTAGCGAATAGGGTCAGCAGCAATGCAATATGTAGGCGGGATATAGAGGGCACGTCAGTCTCCTGGGATATTATTTTTTTTAATTATTGGTGGGTATCATGGTGGCCGGATGCAGAAATTGTCTGAATAATGCAGGCAAATCAGCCGGTCTCAGTAGTGTTGTGGTAAGACAAGGCGCATAAATAACAACAGCAAGTCCAGCCGCAACATATCCATGTTTCCCTTTAAAATTTGAAGATCATGCTACCACGCCGCAACTAATGGCGTTATCGGCCATGTGGTTGATGGTCACGGAAAATTTATTTCAGGCCACAACGGTTGATCAAGTCATACAAGGTAGGCCGGCTAACGCCCAAAAGCTCCGCAGCCTGCACGATATTGCCATTGGTACGCCCCAGGGCGCGGATCACAGCACGCCGATCGGCTTCTTCACGCACCTGGCGCAGGTTGAGCGGTTCGGATTCGGCACTACCAGCTTTCAGGCCCAGATCCTGGGCGGTGATCTGCGTGCCCTCCGCCATGATGACCGCGCGCTTGATGACATTTTCCATTTCGCGTACGTTTCCTGGCCAGGGGTAGGCTTCGATGGTTTCAATGGCGTCGGCTGTGAAGCCTTTCAGGGTGCGGTTTTGCTGAGTGCTGAATTTTTCCAGGAAGGCGTGGGCGAGCAAGGCGGCGTCGCCCTGACGCTCCCGTAGCGGGGGGATTGTCACGCTGATTTCACTCAGGCGGTAGTATAAGTCCTGGCGGAAGCTGCCGGCCTGGATCAGGTTTTCAAGATTCTGGTGGGTGGCCCCGATCACCCGCACATCAACCGGGATTTCGCCACGGCCGCCCAGGCGCTCGATGACGCGCTCCTGCAGGAAACGCAATAACTTGGCCTGCAGAGGTTGCGGCAAGTCGCCGATTTCATCGAGGAACAGGGTGCCTTTGCTGGCGTATTCAATTTTTCCGATAGTCTGTTTGGCAGCTCCGGTGAATGCGCCTTTTTCGTAGCCGAACAGCTCGGATTCAAGCAAGGCCTCGGGTATGGCTGCGCAGTTGATGGCGACAAAACGTTCACTGGCCCGGTTGGAGAGCCGGTGCAGAGCGCGTGCCAGGACCTCCTTGCCGGTACCGGATTCACCCAGCAGCAATACGGTTGCGTCGGAGGGAGCGACTTTTTCCACGGTACGGCATACGCGGACCATGCCAGGTGCGCTGGTGATAATGCCGTGCATGACTTCGCCAGGCCTTTGTTGCTGGAGCACGCGGTTCTCTTGCTCCAGACCGTGCACGCGAAATGCGCGCGCAATGATCATGTCCAGAATTTGCGGATCGAATGGCTTCTGGTAAAAATCATAGGCGCCCAGGCTGATGGCTTTGACGGCATTTGCGCGATCCTGATTGCCCGTTACCACGATTACCTTGGTGGAAGGCGCGATGGCTACGATTTGTTGCAAAGTGGCGAGTCCTTCCTCGGCACTGTCGGGAAACGGTGGCAGGCCGAGATCGAGCAATACCACTGCCGGCTCGAAGCGACGAATCTGATTGAGCGCGGCTTCACGGTCGGCCGCCAGTTGTATGTCATACCCATCCAGGCTCCAGCGTAGCTGCTTTTGCAACCCGGGGTCGTCCTCGACTACGAGTAGTGTGGGTTTGTTATCGCTCACGCGATTTCTCCTTGAGTCAAATTGCCTGTTTCCCGCCGCGTGTTTTCTGCGGGGATATGGATGCTGAAAGTAGTCCCCTGCCCGGGTTTACTGGTCACGTCGATTCTGCCGCCCAGTTCGAGAATGTATTCGCGGCATTCGTAGGCGCCAATGCCCATGCCGGAGCCTTTGGTGGAATCGAACGGGCGGAACAGGCGTTCGCGGATGAAGGTATCATCCATACCGCAACCGGTATCGGTGATGTCTATCACTGCATCGTCGTCCTGGCGCGACAGCTGCACCTCAATATGGCCATCGTAGGGGGTGGCTTCCAGCGCATTTTGCAGGATGTGGCCGAGCACGCGTTTGAGGCGCTCATGATCGGCATTGACTTCGATGGAAGCGGCTTCCATCTGCAGCACGGGCTTGAGCCGATAGACATGTTTCTCGCCGATAATTTCGGCAAGCAGTCGGCCCAGTTCGATTTTTTGGTCGATCAGCGCCACCGGCTGACTGCCCTTGAGCTGTTGCAGCAGACGATCCATGCGCGTTACCGAGCTTTCCACAGTGCTGATCATGTCGTCCACGAACTCCGGGTTGTGCCTGTATTTACCGGCATTGGACACCAGAAGGGATTGCTGTGCGATGAGGTTTTTCAGGTCGTGCACGACAAATGCCGCCATGCGGTTGAACGATTCGAACTGGCGCGCTACGGTAAGGGCCTCCGCAGCCTCCATCTGGGCCAGGTTGGCGGCGGCTTGGCGCGCAGCGGTCTTGACCAGATCGCTCACTTCCCAGTTGAATGGAATTTTTCCCAGGGAGTGACCGATAATCATGAATCCGATCAGTTTGTCGCGCACCAGTAGTGGCGCTAGCAGCCAGGCATCTGGGATGGCGTTGATCCAGGCAGGCAGCTGCAGGCCTTCGTAGAGCTCGGGCTGGCTGCGATATTCATCCAGATTGATTACCCATTCGCGCTGGGTAAGAAATTCCGCCAGGGCGCCATCGACAGGTTCCTCGCCATCGGCGTGGTGCAGGTTCCAGCTAACTATGCGGGTGAAACGATGGGGTTCGCGCGTTAGCCACAAGGCGCCCGACTGGCTTTCCACCAATCCCGCAACGGCCTGGATGGCGCGCGTGCATAGCTGTTCGCCAGGATCACCCTGCGACAGGATGCGGGTGAAATTGAGCCATTCATCGCGATAGTCGTAGGTGTAACTGAAAAAATGCTTGCTCATAAATACCCGCACCCGTGCCCGCAGCGTGCCGGAAAATAGAATGGACAGCAGGATCACGAATGCGCCGAACAGGAATGCAGCCTGCAGGATACTGCTCCATTCTCCGCCAAAGGTGCGGATGTAATAGCCTGCGCCTGCCATGATCAGCAGGTATACGCCTGCACCGAGCAAGGCCGCCGTATGGAAAAACAGTCGTCTGGATACGGTGACGCGCAGATCCCAGTTGGGATTGCGTTTGGCGGAAATGGCAATCAGCGGCACCGACAATGCATTCACAATTCCGCGTCCAGCCCAGATTTCCGCATCAATATGTTGAAACAGCATGGCGTCGGAGTATAGGTAAAAGTCATAGACCAGCATGCCGCCAAGACCAAAGCACAGGTATTTGATGCCCCAGCGGTCCTCGCTGCGGGTACTGCGGAATAGCTGTTCTACCAAAGCCATGCCAAGCACTGCCAGGATGACCCGGCTTACTGCCCCACCGAGTAGTGTATCCAGAACCGGTAGACCAACGAGGTCCGGAAAAATACTCAACGAATCCGCCACGATACGTACTATTAGCAGCGTGCAGTATGCCAGCATGACATAGCCGGCCACGCGCAGAATGGACATGGTTTTAGACTGCATGCCCTGGCGCTGGCTCACCAGGTCAAGAAGGAAATACAGCCATGCGGCATCTCGCAACAGTTCGGTAATTGCGGTGAGCGAAGAGATGTGCTGGCCATGGTAGGCATCCAGCGCTGCGAGCCCGGCCCACAATGCGCTTACCAGGCTGGCAGCCATGAACATGCCGGTGCGATTGGCGCCGCGCCTCGATACCGCCATCGCGCTCAGCGCTACAAACGCAACCGATGCAAAACCGTAGCTGATCAGGGTGGCATTCATAGGGCGGCAGCGGCGGGTTTACTGACCTTTGCCCCAGAGTACAACCTGTACTGTCTGCAACAGGACCATCATGTCAAGAAACAGGGTGTGGTTTTTGACATAGTACAAATCATATTGCAGCTTTTCCACCGCATCCTCAACGCTGGCGCCATACGCGTAGCATACCTGCGCCCAGCCGGTAATGCCGGGTTTGACGGTATGACGGCTATTGTAATAGGGAATCTGCCGGGTCAGTTCCTCGACGAAATAAGGACGCTCAGGCCGCGGGCCAACAAAGCTCATATGTCCCATGAATACGTTGAATAGTTGCGGCAATTCATCCAGACGCACGCGTCGAATAAAACGTCCGGTACGTGTGGTGCGATCGTCATCCTTGTTCGCCCAACGTGGTTTGCCGTCTTGTTCTGCATCGGGACGCATGCTGCGGAATTTCAAGATGGTGAATGGCTTGCCATGCTGGCCTACGCGTTCCTGACGATAGAGAACCGGGCCGCCGCTTTCCAGATAAATTGCCAGTGCAGTCAGCGCCATGGCGGGCAGTGAAATCAGCATGATGACGAGACTCACCACCAGATCGAAAATGCGTTTGATGGTGTCGCGCGCGAGTCCCTGCTTGAAGCCTTCGGACAGGATGATCCAGCTGGCGTTAAGTGATTCCAGTTGCAGTTGACCATTTTCGCGCTCGAAAAATGAGGACAGCTCAATGACATTGATGCCGCGCAACTTGCATTCCAGTAGCTCGCTCACCGGCAAGCCGCCATCGCGACGGTCGCGTACCGCAATGACGATTTCATGGATATTGTATTTGGTGACGATTTCGCCGAGGCTGGCGGTGTCATGCAATACGCGCGCATGCTCTACATAATGGTGGTTGCCCTGCAGGGGGAGATAACCCACTACTAGCAGACTGCGGGCTGATGACATTGACTTGATCAGCTGATCCACCTTGGCAGCACGGCTGCCACTTCCCAGCACCAGGACACGTTTCTTGAAGGTGTCGAGATTAGACCATTTAACGAATGCAATGCGGGTAAGCGTTACACCAATCAGGGCAAACAGCAGAGAAAACAGGAATGCGCCGCGACCCAGCAACATATCCGGGAACAAATAAAACAGCAGGCTCATGACCACGAAACCCATTGCGAAACTGGCAATCATGCGGACTGCAACGGCGCGTGCACCCGCCATCCATTCGCCGCTGTACATGCCGAATACAGTCATGATCAACATCATCACCAGCGCAAACGAGCCGGCTTTGGGGAGTATCGGGCCGAGTGAAGAAGGCAGGTCGCCGCTGCTCTCGATGAAACGCACTGAGATGCCTAGATAGATCGAAGCCACCATGACGGCAAGGTCCAGCCCCATTATTAATATCAGATGGGCGGGTATGTAATGTCTGAAAAATCGAATCATGTTGTACTTGTCACCTTTGGGTTGTCCCGTTTCTATTGTGAGGTGCCGATTGTTTATTGGTTATATTGTTTTTTTCAGAATGGTTATGCAGGATGCGTGCCAGCTGTAAAAACTGGCGTATTGTTTTGCCCTGGCACGGTGTTCTGGAAACCCAAACAATTCCCATCGGGGCAAGAGTCTAGCGGTCTGGCGTCGTGATCTCAACTGTATGTCGGATTTCTTGACATGATTTGCGAGTGGACGCCTGAATACATGGAGTGCCCAATATCGGGCTATTCAATGGCAGGTAAGGCGGGCGTTACGTCGTCTAACAGTGCCTGTACTTGTGACAATTTGGCGCGTTTGGGCGTACGGCCGTCAGCTTGACCGCGGGGCACACTACGCAACTCGTCTTCAGGATAAATGGCGATTTCCACATCTGCTGTATCCAGGCTAAGTGTGAAGCTGGGGATGTTTTTTGCCCCCCCCTGCCGGTGTATCTGACGTTGACCCTGTTTGAAGGGGATATTGCGCTGCATTAGATACAGCTCGAATTCTTTTTCGTTGTCGGTAAAGAGCTGCAAATTAATATCGGAGTGCGGTCCGGCCGTGCCATTGAGCACCGAACCGGTTAAATAAGGATGATAGTCGGTGAGCATGCGCATGGTATCCAGCGCGACTTTACGCAACTCGCGCAATCGCGCCGGGTGAGATTCGCTATGGTAGAGCGCCTGGTACGATTTGAGCGCCAGCTCGATTTCCTGATTGCCAGGCAAGTTATAGCCATCTTCCACGCCCAGCTGCCGCGCAGCCTTGCGTTTGGCCAGCCCGTAATCCTGAATGCCGTGCTCAGCCATCAACTGCGCAGCAAGTTGCGCCAGGCGCTCACGCAACTGATTGCGTCGACTATTCATGATGTCTAAAACACCGGACTGGAGTCAGGTTGTGGGGTGTCCGGTTGAGGGGTCTCCGGTGTAGCGGGCACCGCCTCGGGAATGGCAGGGACGGTGGTGAGCACGGGTACGGTCTCCTGATAAAAATATTCGTTGTAGCCCGTTTCGCCGTTCGCGGCTGGCAGACCTGTGAGGGGATTGATGGTGGCGGTGACAATGCCACTGGGCACCGCGTAACCGGTTTGTGGCACATCACGCAATACCGTTCCCATGTATTTCATCCAGATCGGCAGTGCGGCCTGGGCCCCGGTTTCGCCTCTGCCGAGAGTGCGCGGTTGGTCAAAGCCGATCCAGGCAACACCCACTACACTGGATTGATAGCCGGTAAACCATGCATCGAACTGGTCGTTGGTGGTGCCTGTTTTACCCGCCAGATCGCTGCGCCCCAGCTGCATGGCGCGTGCGGCAGTGCCACGCCGCACTACACTTTGCATCAAACTGGTCATGATAAATGCATTGCGCGGGTCGATCACCTGACGCGGTTTTTCCGGCACGGTCTGGCTTAGGATTCGCCCTTGCTGATCTACAACGCGGGTAATCAGGTAGGGGGTGGCTAACCTGCCGCCATTGGCAAACGCGGTATAGCCCCTCGCCATCTGCAGTGGCGTGACCGAACCGGCGCCGAGCGCCAGAGTGAGATAAGGGGGCTGGCGCGCAGGGTCGAAACCGAAACGTTTTGCGTAGTCGCGCGCGTAATTAGGACCGATCGCCTGCAGGATTCGAATGGTAGGCAGGTTCAGGGATTTGGTCAGCGCCTGACGCACGCTGACTATGCCGGAATAGGTATCTTCGTAGTCTTTTGGAGACCACTCCACGCCGCCGGCCTGCGCAGCCGGGATTGTAAGAGGCGCATCATCCACCAGCGTGGCGGCTGTAAAGCCTTTTTCCAGTGCAGCAGAGTAAATGAAAGGTTTGAAGCTTGAGCCGGGCTGGCGCCATGCCTGGGTAACATGGTTGAACTTATTAAGGTTGTAGTCGAAACCGCCGACCAGTGACAGAATCGCACCGGTTTTCGGGTCGATAGAGATAAATGCGGCCTCTACAGTGGGTATCTGAACAATCCGCCACGCGCCAGTCTTGCTATCTTTCTCAACCCGGATCAATGCCCCGCGCCGGATATCAAGCTTGGCCGGGAGGCCGCCCGTAAGTGCACGCTGGGCAAATTTGAGTCCGGAGCCGGTGATGGTAATCATGCCGGAATCCTTGCTGTAAGCGCGTACCTGTTTGGGCTTCGCTTCCAGCACCACAGCGGGTTGCAAATTATGGACGACAACTGAATTCTGCAAGGCGTCATCCAGCGTAGCTTCGATATTCTGATCGTCTGCAGGTATCTGGACAAATCCCTCCACACCGCGATAGCCGTGGCGTTGATCGTAATCCATTACGCCCTGCCACAACGCCTGGTCGGCGGCATCCTGATCGCGTTTACGTATTGTCGTATAGACCTTCATTCCGCTGGTGTAGATGGCATCCTGGTAGCGATCGTACATGGCCTGCCGCACCATCTCGGCTACATAATCTGCGCTGACGTTTTTTGTACTCAGCGGTCCGCTGCGGATCACCAGATGCTGGTTTTTGGCTTGCTCGTATTGGGCGTCATCAATGTATTTGAGTACATGCATACGGTTAAGTACGTATAACTGACGCTGACGCGCACGCTCGAAGTTGACCACCGGGTTGTAGCGTGACGGCGCCTTGGGCAATCCGGCCAGCATCGCCGCCTCGGCAATAGTGACTTTCTGCAATGGTTTGCCGAAATAAGCATAGGAGGCGGCGCCAAAACCATAGGCACGCTGACCAAGGTAAATCTGATTGATATACAGAGTGAGAATCTGATCCTTGGACAAGGCGTGCTCAATCTTGATTGAGAGCAGCGCTTCGTTCAATTTACGTGCGAAAGTTTTTTCGCGAGTCAGAAAGAAATTTCGTGCCACCTGCATGGTGATGGTGGAAGCGCCTTCTTTGGCGCCGCCCGACATCACGTTACTTAGCGCGGCGCGCAAAATGCCCAAGGTATCCACACCGCCGTGCTGATAAAAACGCTCATCTTCTGCAGCCAGAATGGCTTGCGGGACAAAATGAGGGATATTGGAAAGGCTGACCACGGCGCGCCGCTCCTCCCCGAATTCGGCAATCAGAGAATTATCCGCTGTGTAGACCCGCATCGGGACTTTGGGACGGTAATCGGTAAGGCTATCCAGGCTGGGTAAGTTGGGATAAATCAATACTGCAGCAAGGACTCCCAAAGCGGCAATAAGCAGAAAAAAAGTAACCAGTGCAGCAATGAGATAGTGCCAACGGGATTTGAACATTTTGGGATCAGTAAAAAATCTTGGGTGAGGAATCTAAAGTTCCCGACATTATAGGCGTTATCAGTAGGCAAGTTAAAACACGCTTGTTGTGACAATGGTTTGGATTGCGGAAAGCGTAAAAACCTTTACAGCATATAAACTTGTTGTTAGCATTTAACGTGAATTGTGTATTTAGTTCCTAACTATTACATTAAAAAAGGGATTTCCATTGCAGTTCGATTTCTTCAAAGCGAAGTCTCCCCCTCTGATTGGCGTTGATATCAGCACCAGCGCCATCAAGATGGTGGAAGTCAGCGATGCAGGGAGGGGTCTGTATCGTATCGAGCGCTATACGATCGAGCCATTGCCCAAAGATGCTGTGGTCGATGGGAATATCGCCAAGCTTGACGAAGTGGCGGATGCTATCCGGCGCGCCTGGAAAGACATGGGTAGCCGCGCAAAACATGTTGCGCTTGCGCTGCCCGCTGCTGCAGTCATTACCAAGAAAATTATCCTACCCGCCGACCTGCCCGAGCAAGAACTGGAATCGCAGGTTGAGGCAGAAGCCAACCAGTCCATTCCGTTCGCGCTGGATGAGGTGAACCTGGATTTCCAGATACTGGGTTCTGCGCCGAATAATCCGGGCGAGGTGGAGGTGTTGCTCGCCGCCAGCCGCAAGGAAAAGGTAGAAGATCGCGTGGCCGCAGCTGAAGCTGCCGGGCTAAAAGTGCTAGTAATGGATATGGAATCCAATGCCAGCCAGACAGCGTACGAAGCCATGACGCACATGTTGCCCGACGAGGGGCGCGGGCAAACTGTTGCGCTGATTGATATCGGTGCGGCAATCATGCATATCATGGTATTTGTGGATGGACAAATGATGTACCAGCGTGAGCAATCGTTTGGTGGTAATCAGCTGACACAGGAAATCCAGCGCCGCTACGGCATGTCAATAGAAGAAGCAGAAAAAGCCAAACGCGGCGGTAACTTGCCGGAAAGCTATGAGCCAGAAGTGCTGGAGCCATTTACCGATACGGTAGCGCTGGAAATCAGCCGCGCGTTGCAGTTATTCTTTACTTCCACACCGTATAGCAAAGTTGATCACATAGTGCTTGCAGGCGGTTGTGCAGCCATCCCCGGTCTGGATGAAAAGGTTGCCGGACGTACCCAGGCCAGTACCATGGTCGCCAATCCATTTGCCAATATGGCTGTTTCAAACAAAGTACAGCCGGGTCGGCTTGCGCTCGATGCGCCTGCACTGATAGTTGCCTGCGGGCTGGCGATGAGGAGGTTTGACCCAGCATGATACGCATCAACCTTCTCCCGCATCGTGAAGTCAAGCGCGCGGCACGCCAACGGCAGTTCAATCTGTTGCTGGGGGCGGTCGCCCTGTTTGGTATCGCCATCGTTATTTTGGGCTATCTGGCGCTGGATGCTCGCCAACAGACCCAGGCAAAACGTAATGAATATTTGAAAGCCGAAATCGCCAAACTCGACAAGGATATTGTTGAGATCAAGGGGCTCAAGGAGCAGACGCAGTCGTTGCTTGCCCGAAAGCAAGCGGTAGAGACTTTGCAAACCAACAGATCCAACGAGGTGCATTTGCTTGACCAGTTGGTGCGGCTATTGCCAGAGGGACTGTACCTGAAATCCATCAAGCAGACCGGCAATACCATCAATCTGCAAGGGTATGCCCAGTCCAGTGCGCGCGTTTCCAGCCTGATGCGCAATCTGGAGTCATCGCCTTGGCTGGAATCGCCGGCATTGATTGAAATTCATGCTGCAACCGTACAAGGTTTGCGCGCCAATGAATTCAACCTCAATGTGCAGCAGAAACAGCCACAGGGCAGCGCCGATGTCCAAGAAAAAAATGGCGGTAAATCATGACCCTAGATGACCTGAATAATCTCAGTCTGAAGGATCTTGCCAATGCGCAGATGAGCGTCAAGGCAACTCTTCTGGCGGTGCTGTTTGTGGCGATTGTTTTCGCCGGCTACTGGTTTGGCTGGAGTGGGCAACTCGATGCATTAAATACTGCCAAGCAGGAAGAGATGTCCCTGCGCGATACTTACATGAACAAAAAGCGTCAGGCTATTAACCTTGACGCTTACAAACAGCAGCTCAAGGACATAGAGCGTTCGTTCGGCGCGCTCCTCAAACAGTTACCCAACAAGTCCGAGATGGATGCGCTGCTGACCGACATTAACCAGGCAGGGCTGGGACGTGGCCTGCAATTTGAGTTATTCAAGCCAGGCACAGAAAAAATCGGCGATTTCTACGCAGAATTGCCAATCAGCGTGCGCCTTACCGGCAGTTATCATGATCTTGGCGCCTTTGCCAGCGACATCGCGCAACTGCCGCGTATTGTTACCTTGCATGATATTGAAATCAGTCCGGAAAAAGACGGTGCCTTATCCATGAATGCCGTCGTGAAAACCTATCGTTATCTGGACGATGACGAAATTGCGGCGCAAAAAAAAGGCGCCAAGGGAGCAGCTAAAAAATGAAACGGCTCGTTTCCATTATCCTGTTATTAAGCCTCGCCGCATGCGGCGGTAGTGGCTATGAAGACCTGGAGCAGTTTGTCAAAAACTCGGGCAACAATCTGCGCGGCAAGGTTGATCCATTGCCTGAGGTCAAGCCTTATCAGCCGTTTACCTATGCGGCATTTGACCTTCCCGACCCGTTCAAGCCACGCAAGCTCAAGCTGTCTCAAGGTGGCGGCGGACTGCAGCCGGATATGAATCGTCCCAAAGAGCCGCTCGAAGCCTACGCATTGGAAAGCCTGAAAATGGTGGGCGTACTCAAGCAAAAAGGCCAGACATTTGCAATTATCAAGGCGCCGGACAATGCAATTTACCGGGTTCATAGCGGCAACCACATGGGACAAAATTTTGGTCTGGTTACCGCAGTGAATGACACCACCGTGAAAATAAAAGAAATCGTGCAGGACAGCGCAGGCGACTGGGCAGAGCGCGAAAGCAACCTTACCCTGCAGGAACAGTAAATATGAGGTCTACCATGAAAAACAAACTGGCTCATCTATACCAACAATTACTTGCATGTATCGCCGTTGCCTTATTCCTGGCCATGGGTATGCAGACAGTACGTGCCGCCGGAAGCGACGCCAATAGCGTCCAGTCACTTGATTATTCCACGCTGGAAGATGGCAAGCTTCTGATTAAGGTGGGTTTAAAGCAGCCACTTAAAGCTAGTCCGGCCGGCTTTGCCATTAACAATCCGCCGCGTGTCGTGCTTGATCTGGCCGGTGCCAGCAATGGCCTAGGTAAAAATACCGTCAATGTCGGACAGGGTGCCCTGCGTAATATCAATATCGTGCAAGCTGGAGACCGTACTCGCCTGGTGATGAACCTGTCCAAGGCTGCCCAGTACACCACACGCATTGAGGGTAATGATCTGTTCATTACCTTGCAGGCCTCCAATAATAAGATTACCAGTAATGAAACGCCGCGTTTCGCTGAAGGCGCGCCGAGCGCTGCGAAGCACAGCGTGCGCGATATTGATTTTCACCGTGGGTCAAGCGGAGAAGGGCGCATTGTAACGACCTTGTCCGACACCACCACCGGCATCGATATTCGCAAGCAGGGTCAACAACTGGTTGTGGATTTCCTTAATACTGACGTGCCGCGCAGCCTGCAACGCCGTCTTGATGTCAATGATTTCGCAACGCCAGTCAAATTTATTGAAACCCAGAGCAACGGTGGTAACGTGCGCATGATAGTGGAGCCCAAAGGCGACTACGAGTACTCCGCTTATCAGGCTGACAACCAGTTCACCATAGAAGTGCGTGCCAAACAGGAAGAATCCGGTAAAACCGGCTCAGGCAAGCCCAAGTATACCGGCGATAAACTCTCCCTGAACTTCCAGAACGTTGAGGTGCGCTCGGTGCTGCAAGTAATTGCGGATTTTACCGGTCTTAACATCATCACCAGTGACACGGTGAATGGCAACCTTACCCTGCGTCTGAAAGACGTGCCCTGGGATCAGGCACTCGATATCATCATGCAAAGCAAAGGTCTGGACAAGCGCGTCAATGGTAATGTGATCTGGATTGCGCCCAAGGATGAGCTGGTTGCCAAAGAAAAAGCCGAACTGGAGTCGCGTCAGGCTACACAGGCACTGGAACCATTGGTAGTGCGCAGCTATGAGCTTAACTACATGCGTGCCGAGCAAGCTGCCCGGGTATTGCAAGGGCAAGCTGCGGCACCGGGCGATAACGGAGAAGATGTGTCATGTTCGGCGCAAGCACAAGGTGTCAAAGCAACTCCAGTGACAACTACGGCCGCACCAACTACGGTATCTGGTTCAGTTGGTGGTGTGAGCCGGATACTGTCCTCGCGCGGCAGCGCTTCGTCAGAGCCGCAAACAAATAGCCTGATAGTTAGCGACACGCCCAGCAAGCAGGACGAAGTACGCGAATTGCTCAAGTTGATCGATATCCCTGCCAAACAGGTGATGATCGAAGCGCGCGTGGTGGTGGCGGATGATGGGTTCAGCCGCCAGTTGGGCGTGCGTTTTGGTGTCCAGCATGGTCGGAAAGGCGATAGTGTGGGAGTCTCGAATAGCGCAGCTAACGCAGCGAGCGGGATAACCTCAGGCGTGAATGGTGCGGCGCCATTTAATGTGGATCTGCCTGCGATAACAGGCGGGGCTGCAGCCGGCACGCTGGGTTTGTCGCTGATTAATCTGGGCAGCGGCAATTTGGTAAGCCTCGAGTTGTCCGCCTTGGAAGCGGACAATCGCGGCAAGATTATCTCCAATCCGCGCGTAGTGACCTCCAACCAGAGACCTGCGGTCATCCTGCAAGGTACGCAGATTCCTTACATTACGCCGGGTACCGCGAACTCCCCACCTACTGTGACGTTTAAGGATGCTTTCTTGTGTCTGCTGGTTAATCCTCAGATACTCAACAATGATTCTGTGATCCTGAATGTTGAAGTGCAGAAAGATGCAGTGGGTGCGTCTACAGCAGGAAACCCGGCGATAGATACAAAACGGGTTAAAACACAGGTACGTTTGAAGAATGGTGAAACGGCGGTACTGGGTGGCATTTATGAGCAAAGCGTACGCACAGATGTAAACAAGGTGCCCTTGTTGGGAGATATTCCGGTATTCGGAAATCTGTTCAAAACGACGAACAAGCAAGATGGTAAAACCGAATTGCTGATTTTCCTCACGCCGCGCATTATTAAAGACAATATGGAATTGCGTTAAAACGCATTCATTAAAAAAGCGGGCATAGCCCGCTTTTTTTTCGTCTGTTCAAATAGCCGGACTAGGTAGCAGCGTCCGCTTTCGCTACAATCCTGCCATGACTGATAAACATACCAATATTATTCTGGTCGGCCTGATGGGTGCCGGCAAAACAACAGTGGGCAAATTGCTGGCCAGACACCTCGATAAAAGCTTTTATGATTCCGACCATGAACTGGTACGTCGCAATGGCGTAACGATTCCGGTGATATTCGAAGTAGAAGGTGAGGCGGGTTTTCGCAGGCGTGAAGAAGCTGTCATTGACGAGTTGAGCAGCCTCGACAACGTGGTGTTGGCCACAGGGGGTGGAGCAGTATTGAGTGCGCAAACCCGAGCCTTGTTGAAGTCGCGCGGCACGGTCGTATATCTGCGCGGTGCGGTGGAGGAATTATGGCAGCGTACGCGCCATGACCGCAATCGTCCGTTATTGCAAACAGCCGACCCCAAGGCGCGCTTGCGCGAGCTGTACACCGAGCGCGACCCGCTGTATCGCGAAGTGGCCGACGTGGTAATCGACACCAGCCGGCAGAACGTCAATGCCCTGGTACGCCAGCTTGAGCAGAAACTTGCCGGCTTGCCGGATTAACATCGTGACGACGGCCTGGCGCTTTGTGTGGCAGGTGATATTCATCCTCTGGGCTGGGGGCGGCGTTACGGCTGAAGCACGAATAATCAGCGCCAATCCTGCCAATTATCGCGCACTGATACACACCCTGAAGCCTGGCGATCGGCTGCAACTCGCAGCAGGCGATTATACGAACGGTCTGCCTGTGCACCAGCTGGTCGGCCTTCCCAACCGCCCCATTGTCATTGCCGGGCCAGTCGCACCGGCGCGTGCAGTGTTTCATGCCCGTTCCGGCGCCAACACAGTGAGCATCGTGGATTCAGCTTATGTTGAAATCCGTGATTTGGTCCTCGACGGGGGCAACCTGCCGGTGGACGGCGTACGCGCCGAAGGCCATGCGCATTTTGCGCATCATATTACGCTGACCAATTTGCTGATCCAGGGACACGGCAACAACCAGCAAACCGTAGGCATCTCCACCAAATGTCCGGCGTGGGACTGGGTGATTCGCGACAATGTGATTCTCGGCGCAGGCACCGGTATGTACCTCGGCAATTCGGATGGCAGCGACGCGTTTGTCGGCGGCGTGATCGAATATAACTATATCGCCTACACGCTGGGCTATAACCTGCAAATCAAACACCAGATCGTCCGCGCCAGCGTGCCCGGAATGCCTGTCACAGCCCGGCAGACCATCATCCGCCACAACGTGTTCAGCAAGGCAAACAATGCCAGCAACGGCCAGCTGGCGCGCCCCAATGTGCTGGTTGGGCATTGGCCGCTTACGGGCAACGGCGTAAATGATCGCTACCGGATTTACGCCAATTTTTTCTATGGCAACCCGACTGAAGCCCTGTTTCAGGGGGAAGGCAATATTGCGCTGTACAACAATATCTTCGTCAACCCGGCGGGCGACGCAGTGCATATCCAGCCGCATCACGACATTCCGAAAAATATCGTGATTGCCTACAACACCATTGTCGCCAGCGGGGATGGCGTACGCTTGCTGCATAAGCCAGATACACCGGAGGCAGAGATGTCATTCACGCATAATTTGATCTTCGCTGGCCGGGCTGTGGCAGGCCTCGTGGATACAGGCAATCTGGCGCAGGACTATGCCAGTGCTAGGTTGTATCTGCGGCGCCCGGACGCAGCGCCGCCTGAGTTGGATGTCACGCCGATACACCGGCTGCGTGTGTCTGCCGAACGCCTGAAAGGGCTGTCTGAACTGACGCGCGACTATGCCGGACAACGCCGCAATCTGGATGATATGGGCACATTGTCCAGTGCGCGGACCGGGGCAAGTACACCACTCTTGCTGGCACGCCCGCCGCGCAAATAAGGGGGATTTTATGAGCAACAAGCCAGAGCGCAGCACATTGATCACTTACGCGGCGCTAACCTACCTGTGCTTTGTGGTTTACGGCAGCTTGGTACCGTTGGATTTCCACGCGCATTCTCTGTCGGAAGCCTGGCAAATGTTTCTCAACGCAGGAACTGGATCAACACTAATTTCGCTTGCAGACAGGACGACCAATATCCTGCTTGCTGTACCCCTTGCTTTTTTTTGGTTCGGCGCCTTTGCGAAGACAGGACGACCGCTGCGCAATATCGCTGTGGCAGGTTTGATATGGCTCGCGTGTATTTTTGTCGCGATCTCGGTCGAGTTTCTGCAAGTGTTCCTGCCAACACGTACCTCATCCTGGGGCGATATCGTTGCGCAAGCTATTGGTGCCTTGCTCGGCATCGCCCTCTGGATTCTCTTAGGGCGCTGGTGGATAGCAGCGCTGCAAACATTGACTCGAGCAGCCGGCAGAATGCCCATTGGCCCTGTGTCAAAACGAGCCGTTTTATTGGCTGCAATTCCCTATTTTCTGATATTGCTTGCAACAAACGGTTATCTCACAAATGCCTGGGAGAGCATGGCCGGAGCCGCGGATCGCTTCCAGACACTCCACCTCACGCCCTTCTACTATCTTTACTTTGCAAGTACGGCATGGGCGACCTCCAGTGTGGTCATGTACTTTCTGCTCTACATTCCTGTCGGAATTGGATTCTGGCTGTGGGTCGGAAGACGCGATGTGCGCTCTCAAGCGAGCCCCGCGTTGACCGTTGCGCTGGTCAGCGCGGGGCTGGCTTTCGTCATGGAAGCAGGGAAACTTTTTATCGCAAGTAAACATCCGGATACGACGAACATCCTGCTAGGCGCAAGCGGGGGTGCCAGCGGATTCGCGTTATGGCCTTGGCTGATCCATCGTACTCAAGCTGGTCTTCCAACACCTACACCCCCGGCCAAGCAGGAATCCATCGAGGAGATTCGACCACACGGCGTCAAGAACCTGCGGTTCTTTGCATTTCGGATTGTTTCCGTACTGGCACTCGGTGCAACGGCATGGGGACTGTACCTTTTTCCATCGGAACCTCGCCTGCTGGCCATTGCCGTCACCCTGTACGCAGTGCTGATGCTGAGATTTCCTGCGGTCTGGCTATTCATCATCCCCGCGCTGCTGCCAACATTCGATTTGGCACCCTGGACCGGATGGTTTTTCTTCAACGAATTCGATTTGTTGGTGCTGACTACCATCGGCATCGGTTTCTGGACCATCGCCTCTACACCATCCAAGGTGGGAATGCCGCGGGGACTGCGTTTTCTTCTTTTGGCCTTCGGTGTGTCGTCTTTTGCCAGTCTGCTGATTGGTTTGCTCCCTCTTCAACCGCTGGATCTCAATGCCTTTTCCAATTACTACAGCAAGTACAATGCTCTTCCCGCGGCGAAGGGTTTTTTCGAAGTGGCCGGATTGATTCCATTGGTCTTCTACCACATGCGCTCCGGTGTGAACGTTTTACGACGATTCAGCGCAGGTATGGTCATGGGTTTGACTGGCGTCATTCTCGCGGTGTTATGGGAACGCCTACTGTTTCCGGGCCTCCTCAATTTTTCCAGCGAGTTCCGGGTTTCTGGGCTGTTCTCGAGCATGCATACTGGCGGCTCCCACATTGAGGCGTATCTGGTCGCGGTTTTGCCATTCACCGTGGCTTGGGCCTTCTATCACAGAAGCATGGTTCAGCGCGCTTTTGCACTCTTGCTCTTCACCGCCGGAACGTATGCGCTATTCGTGACGTTTGCCAGGGGCGGCTACCTTGGATTTGGCGTCTCGATGACGATACTGGCAGCGGGAAGCCTGATGACCGGAGCAAAGCGGTGGCGGCAGCGAAGGCCTTTCTTCGCTGCTGCTGCCCTGTCCGTTGTGATCGCGGTGATTGTCGCGGTTCCGATCCTGGAAGGCTCATACGCTAAGAGCCGGCTTGCACTGGTCCCATTGGACTTCTCGACCCGACTCGCACACTGGCGGGACACGCTGGAAATAATGGACTCGGGTTGGCTGACTATGACGTTTGGCATGGGCCTCGGCCGCTTTCCTGAAACCTACTTCTATAGAAATTCTACCGGTACCATCCCTGCAACCTACCGCTATTCGGTGGAAAACGACAATGCTTATCTTAGCCTTGGTGCGGGTGATCCGATCTATCTCGAACAGATTGTGGCAGTGAATCCGCATACAGATTACAAGCTGTCTCTGGATCTCCGTAGCAAGTCATCTCGAGGCAGCCTCAATGTCATGATCTGTGAACGGACTTACATTGAATCTAGGCACTGCAAGGCTTCGAATATCAAACAATCCGGGATACAGGAGGGCTGGGTACATTACGCGTTCTCGGTGGATTCGGGGTCCTTGGGAGAAGGGCCATGGTTTGCCCGGCGAACCGTGAAGCTGATTCTGGAAAATACGGGTCATGGCGTGGCGGATGTCGACAATGTGCATCTCTCCAGGACGGATGGCCGCGAACTCGTTTCGAATGGCGACTTTTCAAAAGGGAATGAACACTGGTTTTTTTCAGCGTTTAATCACTGGCCCTGGCATATCGAAAATATCTGGGTGCAAGCCTTTTTTGAACAAGGATGGGTGGGCGCGCTTCTGCTTTTTCTGCTGGTGTCATATAGCTTTGCAACACTGTTGAAAGCCACGCGCCAGGGCCATTTTGTATACGTCATCTTGCTTGCTTCCCTGGGGGGGTTCCTGAGCGTAGGTCTGTTCGGAAGCCCCCTCGAGGCCCCGCGCATTGCGTTTCTTTTCTATCTGATTTTGCTGTTGCCTATGTTGGTGATCGAGTCGGACAAGAGGAAAGTTGGTGGAAGAGACAGCAGGACGATTGATGCCGACCGGGTACGAACCGAAAGAGTTACTTCCAGCCAATTTTCCAAACAGGCCGAAACGGCAATGCCAATACGCCCACCTCGCAGCAATGCGGTTGACGAAACTACGGAGAGAATCACAAGGCATGCCGACGTCACCGATCAGGAAACCACAGGTGCAGCAAATGGAGAGGCGTTCGGCAAACTTTTAATGCAATTGCTGGGTGTAATCAGCCTCATTGTGGCAGGGGGGTGGCTTGCAATGCATTCCCCGGCTGTTCATTACGATGTGAGAGGGTTGCTACATCCCGTTCACCCTTTCCTGTCACTGATTGCGCTTTCTTTCTTCATTTGCTGGAGCCTTGGATTCCCGGTCGTCATCGTGAACAGGCTGACACGCAGGCTCTGGCGGGCATGGCTTTATCCGGGAATGCTTGGCGTGCATGCAATTGTGGCATGGTTGCTGATCAGCGTCTCCGTTTCCCTCGACAGAATCTACAAGATTGTCGGTCACCCGACGCTGGCCTTGCCTTGGTACTGGGAAACTGCAGTTCGGTTCGTTGCCTTGTTCACTGCGCTGTCGTTATCGATTACCGGCGGAACCGGAGCAGCGATCTGGCTTGCATACAGACAAAAATCGGCAACCGCATTGTTGTCATGGGTGATAACCGTTTCGGCATTGTTCCCGCTGCTTTATTGGGCTGTTGTCACCAATGCGGCGACCGACAATCTTACCGAACTAATGGCGGGTGGTGGCAGCGTAAGCGCGGCCCTTCTGCTCTCGGCTTTCGCAGCCCTGGTAGCATTCGGCGGGACATTGCTGGCGGCTCAACTGCAGCGATGGAGACATAACGGTCTACGCGCAGAGGTGCTGGTTGGATTTATGTTTTCCTTGCCGCTAGCCTATCTGGCCGTCCGATATGGAACCGAAGATGCCCTTGTCAAATACGGCCAGGTATTCTCGGCCATGCAATTCCTGCTGAGTCCTGATCGGGCTCACTATGCACATGGATACCTATTGATGCTGCGATATCTGGTGGTTTACTTCGGGACAATCGGTTTGTTCGTACTAATTCAGTATCCGGTGTTGGGCTGGCTATTTGGCAGCCGGAAAAATTTCCCGTTGCGTAACGTAGAAATCAGGGCCGGCCACCATTCCCGAAAGAGAACTTCGAACAGAATGCCACGCTGAGCACGAGTGTAGGCGCATGCATATCAAGGAGTGCAATCGACAACTCGTGTCGACGTTGCAGATATTCATTGCAACCTTGCGCACCAGTGAGGCATCAGATAGGCCAAGCAGGGGCCATGTAATGGGGCACATGATTATTGTCCGGCGCCTGCGCAGGCAGCAGCACTGGCGGCGTTCCTCACCGTAGGCGTGGTGGACAGCCTGTTTGATGCACCGCGAATGACGTTATTGTTTTTCCTGTTGTGGACCTGGACAGCAGTACGCGAGCGGCCCCATTTACGGCACGCTGCGCGCAAGCGGCCTCGGGCGCAGCCACAGTAATATCAATACCAATGCCGGCCACGCCAGTGCAACCCAGGCTGCGAGCGCGGTAATGTTGAGGGGGACGGCCCCGCTGCCGCCGGAAAAAGCGCGCATTGCGTTGCTGTGCAGCAGGAATTGCAATGCCCCGGCCAGCGTCAGCAGCAAGGCCAAAAACTGTGCATGTAAACCAGCCGGTTCGCGCCTTGCCCAGATAATCAGCAGCGCCGCCAGCGCCATGCCGCTCACCATCTCGGCAGACAAGAGTCGCGGCAGCACCCAGCCTTTTAACAGCAACGCAGCGGCGAGCAATTTGCACACCAGGACAAATCCAAAAATTGCGGCCCATCCGGACAGTTTTCTGGGCGGATGGCGCATCAGGCCGGCAATTAGCAAACTTGCCAGCCCTTCTTCGAATCCAAATATCAGCGCATGTAACAGATGAAACCGGTAGCCATCGCTGCCGGGAATCTCCCAAAATGGCACAAAATGGGTTTTAAGATTGCCCGCTACCAATGAGGGAACATCCAGGCTGAGTTGCGATAATCCCCATAATGCCAGCACGAGCAGACCGAAATTGCTCCACAGCCCGGGTGCCAGCCAGCGCCCACGCCAGCGGGGCAGCAGACGCCCGGGCCATTTGCTTTCCTGTAGCAGGCGGTAAAGCATCACGCCTACCATGGCACCCGTCACATTGGCTGCAATGTCCTGTGTTGCTGCGATGCGGCCAGGCAGGAACGTCTGCGACCATTCCATCAGCAGGCTGAACAGCGAGGTGGCCAGGATTGCCCATAACACGGTGCGCCAGCGCGACAGATACAGGCGTAGCCAGGCTGCGAGCAGATAACCCAGTGGCAGATAGGCCAGAATGTTGGTAATCAGGTCGGTACGAGTAATATGGTGCGGCCAGGGTGCTGACAGGAACGCCAGGCTGCCATTCAGGGGCGCACGCCAGCCGCTGAATGGATAGAGGCTGCCGTATCCAATCAGCAGCAGATATAGCAGCAGCGCACCGAGCCGCATCAGGCGGGTCAAGCTTGAAGGTGAAGAGGTGTGAGACATGAGGTGATGGTAGCAGAAGCAGGTATGATATAGCGCTGCTGCAACGGTTCCGGAATAAGCCAGGGAGGCGGCAAAACGTGACACGGTATTTTGATGTATTCAATGGTGATGCGGACGGTATTTGTGCTTTGCACCAGTTGCGTTTGGCACAGCCGCTGGAGGCCATCCTGATTAGCGGGGTGAAGCGCGATATCGGGCTGCTTGCGCAGGTGCACGCGGCGGCGGGTGATGAGATTACCGTGCTCGATATTGCCATGAGCAAAAACCATGCGGCGCTAGTCGCCCTGCTCGCAGCCGGCGCGCATGTGCGTTATTTCGACCACCATATTCCCGGCGACATCCCCCAGCATCCGCATCTGGATGCGTACATCGATACCGACGCCAATGTCTGTACCAGTCTTCTGGTGAACCGCTATCTGGGCGGTAGTCAGTTGATCTGGGCAGTGGTTGCAGCGTTTGGCGACAACATGGCCGGTGCCGCGCGTACGACGGCCGCTCCGCTGAATTTGAGCGAAGCGCAGCTGGATGACCTGCGCAATCTGGGTGAATGCATCAACTACAACGGCTACGGCGACACGCTGGCGGATCTGTTTTACGCGCCGATAGAGCTCTACCGTATGGTGCATGCGTACACCGATCCATTCGAACTTATCCAGACTGAACCTGCTTACCAGGTACTGCGTGATGGGTACGTCGAGGACATGGCCCGAGCCCACGCCGTGCAGCCAATTCAAGTTCGCAGTGGCGGTGCCGTTTACTTGTTACCCGATGCGACCTGGAGCCGGCGCGTATCCGGTGTGTTCGGTAACCGTCTGGCAACCGATTATCCCGAACGCGCCCATGCCGTGTTGACCCACAAACCCGGTGGCGGCTATGTGGTGAGCGTGCGTGCACCGCAGACGACCAAGGCTGGTGCGGATGTGTTATGCAGCAGCTTTGCCACGGGCGGGGGCCGTCGCGGTGCGGCGGGTATTAACCACTTGCCCGAGGCGGAACTGGAAGCGTTTGTAAATCGCTTTTATACGATATTCGAAAAGAATTAAGGGAGATGCTGTGGAGCAGTTGATCACGCCTTACGGCGGCGAGTTGGTGAATTTGTTGGTGAACAGCACGCGTGCCGTGGAGCTCAAGCGTGATGCGTTCCACCTGCCGTCACTGGATTTGAACTGGCGTCAACAATGCGATCTGGAATTGTTGCTGAATGGGGGATATGCGCCGCTTACCGGCTATCTCAGTCAAGCCGATTATCTGAGCGTGCTGCATTCCATGCGCCTTGCCGATGGCCGTGCCTGGGCACTCCCGGTTGTATTGCAAGTCCACGAAACGCTGGCGCGCAGCCTGAAACCCGGAGAGCCGCTGGCATTGCGCGACCCGGAAGGCTTCATGCTGGCAGTGGTCATGGTGAACGAGATCTGGCAGGCGGATATCGAGCTTGAAGCCGAGCAATTGGGATACGCAGCCGATGCACCGCCAAAATGGTATGTGGGTGGTGCTGTCGAAGGTCTGTCGTTGCCGCTACGCCACGATTTCATGGCATTGCGTCTCACCCCGGCCGAATTGCGCGCCGGCTTCACGCGGCTTGGCTGGCGCAATGTGATTGCTTATCCCGCGCGTACCCAACTGCAGCGTGCCCAGTATGAGTTTATTCTGCGTGCTGCAGTACAGAATGAGGCCAACCTGCTGATCCACCCGATGGCGGGTGGCGACCCGGTAGAAAGTGCAGATTATTTTGCCCTGGTGCGGAGCTATCAGGCCGTGATCGGGCGTTTTCCTTCGGCCACCAGCCAGTTGGCCTTGTCGCCGGTGTATGTCCGCGACGGCGGTGTGCGTGACACGCTCGCGCGCGCCATCATCCAGCGCAATTACGGCTGCTCGCACCTGATAGTCGGTGGCGAACATGATACACACGGCCAACACCGGCGCGGTACTGATATCGTGCAGCACGAGGATTATCAGCGCGTCGCCGACCACATCGCTGAAATCGGCGTGGGCCTGATCCCGTTTCCGCGCATGGTATACGTGGAAGAACGCGCCCAGTTCATGCCCCTGGAAGAACTCCCCAAAGGCGCGCGTGCGCTGACCCTTACCGGTGCGGAAATTCAGCGCAGGCTGCAAGCGGGGGTGAATATTCCGGATTGGTATACATTCCCTGAAGTGCTGGCGGAAATGCGCCGCAGTTACCCGCCGCGCGACCGGCAGGGCTTCACGGTGTTTTTCACCGGCCTGTCCGGGGCAGGAAAATCCACCATCGCGCGTGCACTGGGCACGCGCCTGATGGAAATGGGCGGCCGCTCAGTCACCCTGCTGGATGGCGATATCGTGCGCCGCCACCTGTCGTCCGAACTCGGCTTCTCGCGCGAGCATCGCAACATCAATGTGCTCCGCATCGGTTTTGTGGCGTCGGAAATCACCAAGAACCGCGGTATCGCCATCTGCGCGCCGATTGCGCCTTATCGCAATACGCGCCGCGATGTGCGTGCCATGATCGAACCCCTCGGCGGTTTTCTGGAAGTCTTTGTCGCCACCCCCATCGAAACCTGCGAATTGCGCGATCGCAAGGGACTGTATGCCAAGGCGCGGGCGGGGCTGATCAAGGAGTTCACCGGTGTTTCCGACCCCTACGAGGTTCCGGAGCGGCCAGAGCTGTCGATCGATACCACGGACTTGAGTGTGGACGAAGCGGTGCAACGGATTTTGCTCAAGCTGGAACATGAGGGGTATTTGCGTTAATCGGGTAGCGGATGATGTCATACGGGCAATAAAAAACGGCGGCTAAGGCCGCCGTTTTGCTGTCAAGTAATCCGACAGGTCAAGCCATCTGCTTGCGACGACGCGCAGCCACCAGTCCTACCAGACCGATGCCGAGCAGCGCCAGAGATGCTGGTTCGGGAACGGTTCCACCACCACTGGCAATTTCCTTCGTCGCGCCCAGGGAGTAGCCATAACTGAGCGAAACCGATTGGCCTGCAGCGATGTCCCCAAGATCAAATCCTATACCTATCGCATAATCACCAGTAGGGCCGCTGTTGACTCCTGCCAGATAGGTTGCCGGATCTTCCGACCACGAAGAACTTACCCCCGCTTTATGTATGCCTGTGTCAAAGCTGTAAATACAGATCGTCTGACCACTGGAAGGCCCCGTACCGCAAGCCTGGTTGTCGGACAGCACAACATTATTGGTATCGTAGGAACCGAAGGCATTGACGTCCGGATCAGGATCCAGTGTGCGAAGGAAGCTAACGCCTGACAAAGTTCCGTCCGATGTATTGGTCAACACTGAATTAATGGCAATGACCGATTGTCCGCTCAATGTCGTCAAGCTGTAAGTGTTGGTAATGCTGAAATACCTGGTCGCGCCACTCCAGCTCGCGCTCGTGCCACTCGATGATGTCGGAGACGTAGTGCCGAAGTCTGCTGGGTACCCAGTATTGTTCGAGCCAGCGTTGCCCACACCCGTTGCTGTGGTGACGTAAAACCCTTCGAATGGGGTACCTGGCGTCAGAAAATCATTGACTCCGTAGCTTCCGGTTCCTGTTTTGTCGAACAAGATGCCAGGCGAGGTGTTCCCGTCCGAGCCCAAGGTTCCGTAATCGCTTACCCCGGCTTGGACATAGCCGTTTTGAATCACTACGGGTGTCGCCAATGCGGGCAACGCTTGGGATCCGAGAAGTCCCAGCATTGCCAAGCGCAGTGTCCTTTTGGACCTGATTGAAAATGACATTTTTTTCTCCTTAAATAAATTTAGGGTCAGTCACGATTACTGCATTCCGCGATCACTATCGCACTGCCCTTATCAATCGCTAAGCATTACCCATGCCAACATAGAGAATTAAACAAAATTATATTTAACTTCAGTATGTTAAGTTTTAATGGTGCGGGCGGCAGCAGCTCGTCTGGAAAGTTCCCAGGCGGTACTGTAAAAACTACTGACAAATCCCTGACGAGGTCAAACGCGATACCTCGAGCTAATCAAAGACCCCGCCAGCATCCCCGCCAGACTCATCAGCAAGCCGAACAGCTGCGGCGGCCATAGGCCATCCGGGTGGAAGATTTCCAGCAGCAGCCACGACGACACGCCCAGCGCGATGGCGAACAGCGCGCCCTGGGTGTTGGCGCGCTTCCAGTACAGACCGAACACCAGCGGGACGAAGGCTGCTACCAGGGTGACCTTGTAGGCGTTCTCTACCATCTTGTAGATGCTGGCGTTGGAGTTGAGCGCGAATACGGTGACAATGCAGGCAAAGCCGACCACCACGCCACGCATGGCCCATAGCAGATGGCGGTCGCTGAGGTGGCCGATGAAAGGTTTGATGATGTTCTCTGTAAAGGTAACCGACGGCGCCAGCAAGGTGCCGCTGGCGGTGCTCATGATCGCGGACAGCAGCGCGCCGAAGAACATGACCTGGGCGAATACCGGCGTGCGGTTGAGGATCAGGTCGGGCAGGATGTGCTGCGGGTCCGTGCCCAGCAGCGCGTTGACCGAAGCCGGATCAATCAGCAGGGCGGAATAGGCCAGGAAGATGGGGATGAAGGCGAACAGGAAATACAGGCTGCCGCCCAGCACCGCACCCGTCACCGCGATGTTTTCCGATTTGGCCGACATCACGCGCTGGAATACATCCTGCTGCGGAATCGAGCCGAACATCATGGTCACCCAGGCGGCGATGAAAGCCAATATGTCACGTGTTTCCAGCCTGGGCCAGAATTCGAACTTGCCCGCCGCCTGCGCGTGGCTGATCACGTTGCCGGCGCCGCCGGCGTAGCCGCTCACCACCCAGCCGATGTAAAGCATGCCGATAACGATGATGATCATCTGGAAAAAATCGGTGAGCGCCACCGACCACATGCCGCCGAACAGGGTGTACACCAGCACGATGCCGGCGCCGATGATCATGCCGTCGTGCGCGCTGATGCTGCCGTGGCTGAGTAGCGAGAACACCAGCCCCAATGCGGTGATCTGCGCCGAAACCCAGCCCAGGTAAGACGTCACGATCGCCAGGCTGGTGAGCAGTTCGACCGTGCGGCCATAGCGCTGGCGGTAATAATCGCCGATGGTGAGCAGGTTCATGCGGTACAGCTTGCGCGCAAAAAACAGTCCGACCAGCACCAGGCATAGGCTGGCGCCGAACGGGTCGGCGACGATGCCCCTGAGGCCATCCTGCAGGAAGGTGGCGGAGGTGCCGAGCACCGTTTCCGAGCCGAACCAGGTCGCGAATACGGTGGCGGTGACGATGTACAGTGGCAGCGAGCGTCCGGCGACGGCATAGTCCTTGGCGCTATGCACACGGGTTGCAGCGTATAGGCCGATGCCGATGGAGATGAGTAAATATAGCATTACAAACCAGATCAGCATGGCGTCCCTCGATTTAAAAAATGGCTTTGGCCACAGAGAGCACAGAGAACGCAGAGGGAAGGCAACGTAGGGGCGGCCTTTCCAGACTCGCCTATCAGCAGAAAAACAATTCTTCTCAAAATTTGCGCCAACTCCGTGGCCTCTGTGTTCTCTGTGGCTTCAACTTCCCAAGTTTAATGTCTGAATAGGCTATACCCGGCCAGCGCGGCCAAAATGGCGAGCAGCAAAGCGATCAGCGCCAGAATTTTTTGCTGGCGCGCCTGGCCGGCAGTCAGCTGTCTGGATAGTGCCGCCAGATCAGCACTGCGGTTGTGCGCGAGGTAGGCATGCGCCAGACGCGGCAGTTGCGGCAGCAAAACGGCCCAGCGCGGCGCTTCCTGTTTGATGGACTTGATTGCCCCGCGCCAGCCCACCTGCTCGTTCATCCAGCGTTCCAGAAACGGTTTGGCGGTTTTCCACAAATCCAGGTCAGGGTCGAGCTGGCGGCCGAGGCCTTCGATGTTGAGCAGGGTTTTTTGCAACAGCACCAGTTGCGGCTGGATTTCCATGTTGAAGCGGCGCGAGGTCTGGAACAGGCGCAGCAGCACCTTGCCGAAGGAGATTTCCTTCAATGGCCGGTCGAATACCGGCTCGCACACAGCGCGGATGGCGGCTTCGAATTCGTCCACGCGGGTGTCGGAGGGCGTCCAGCCTGCGTCCACATGCGCCTGTGCCACGGCACGATAGTCGCGCTGGAAAAATGCCAGGAAATTTTGCGCCAGGTAATTTTTATCGACTTCGGTGAGCGTGCCCATGATGCCGAAATCAAGCGCGATGTATTGCCCGCGCGCATTGACCTGGATATTGCCGGGATGCATGTCGGCATGGAAAAAAGCGTCACGAAATACCTGGGTGAAAAATATTTCCACACCGGCCATAGCGAGCTTGGGGATGTCCACGCCCATCGCGCGCAGCGTGTCGATCTGGCTGATGGGTACGCCTTTCATGCGCTCCATCACCATTACCTCGGGCTCGCAATAATCCCAATAAACTTCCGGCACGATGAGCAGCTCGGAGTCTTCGAAATTGCGCCGCAACTGCGAGCAGTTGGAGGCCTCGCGCATCAGATCGAGCTCGTCGGTGAGGGTTTTGCGGAACTCCCCCACCACTTCGCGCGGGTGCAGGCGCGGACCATCGGCGAACAGTTTTTCCACCAGCAGGGCGCCGGCTTCCAGCAGGCCGAGGTCGTGCTCGATCACCGCGCCGATGCCGGGGCGCAGCACTTTGACGGCAGCCTCGGTACCGTCCTGCAATACGGCAAAATGCACCTGCGCCATAGAGGCGCTCGCCACCGGCTCGGCTTCGAATTGCGCAAACACCTGCTCCACCGGCTTGCCGTAGACGCGCTGCAAAGTAGTGCGGACCTCCTCGGCGGGGAAGGGCGGCACACGGTCCTGCAGGCGCGCCAGTTCGTCGGCAATGTCCGGCGGCATCAGGTCGCGGCGGGTGGACAGCATCTGGCCGAATTTAACGAAAATCGGACCGAGCGCTTCCAGCGCCCGGCGCAGCCGCACGGCGCGCGGCTCGGACAGGTTGCGCCAGAACAACGTGGTTTTGACCAGCCAGCGCAGTGCACGCACGCGCTCGTGGCCAAGAAAGAACTCGTCCAGGCCAAAGCGTAGCGCGACCCAGATGATGGTAATCAGTCGTAAAATTCGCATTAGTCTACGTTGCGACGCGCGGCGAACAGTTGCAAGCGTTTTTCCAGACGCGCGGTATCGTCACGCACTGCATCGACGTCATCAATAAAAGTGGCGATGTGACGGCGTTTGGCGAGCAGCGGGCGTTCCTCGGTGGCATATTCGACCAGTGATTGTTGCGCGCTATCCATGGCGTGACGTTGCCATGCATGCAGGCTGCGTGCGCTGTGCACAAGGCGATGGGCGGCAACGTCGCCCACTACGCGTGCCAGATCCGCTTCCGCATCCCAATCCAGCTCCCGGAAAATGCTGCCCAGGGTCGCGGCAAACTGCGCATCGCCCTCAATGACGACATTCTGGAATGCGGCCGGATCTTTCATAGCCAGGCGAGCCGCCTGCACTGGGCCAAGCTCGATATGGGCATCGGGCGCTGCGCCGGCCTCGGCCGTAGCAAACGTGCCCCCTGCTGTGACTGTCAGAGTGAGGCGTAGCGGGAACAGCTTGATGCTGACGGTATGGCCGGCCCACGCCAGCAAGCGCTGGCGCGCCCACGGTGCACCGTGCAACAAGTGATTGAGCAGCGGCAAGCCCGCACCGGCAGCCAGGCTGGACAGCATTAAAACTTGTAGCCTTTGTGCAAGGCGACCACACCGCCGCTCAGGTTGTAGTAGTCGACTTTGGCAAATCCGGCGTGTTTCATCATGGTCTTGAGTTCCTCCTGACCGGGATGCATGCGGATGGATTCAGCCAGGTATTGGTAGCTGCCGGCGTCCTTGGCGACCAGCTTGCCCATGAACGGCAGCAGCTTGAACGAGTAGGCGTCGTAAAGCGGCGCCAACGGTTTCCATATCTTGGAAAATTCCAGCACCAGCAGCCGTCCGCCGGGGCGCAGCACACGATACATGTCGGCCAGCGCGAGGTCTTTGTGGGTCATGTTGCGCAAACCGAAAGCCACGCTAACGCAGTCGAAATAGTTGTCCGGGAACGGCAGTTTTTCGCCGTCGCACTGTGCCACTGGCACCGCCTGTCCTTCGTCCAGCATGCGGTCGCGTCCCACGCTGAGCATCGAACTATTGATGTCGGTCAGCCAGACCTGGCCGGAACTACCCACTTTTTTCAAGAATAGCCGGGTAAGGTCGGCGGTACCGCCTGCCACGTCAAGCACGCGATTGCCTGGCCTGACGCCCGAAGTCTCGACCGTGAAACGCTTCCAGGCGCGATGCAGCCCAGCCGACATCAGGTCGTTCATGACGTCGTAACGCAGCGCGACGGAATGAAAAACATCGGCGACCTTGGTCGCCTTTTCGGATTCGGCAACCGTCTTGAAACCAAAGTGGGTGGAGTTATCCATGGTGCGAAAACAATCAGAGAAAACAGCCAGAATCATAACCGACACGGGGGTGAAACAAAAGGCGATGCGTTATCCGGCATTGTCACGAGTTTGTCACAAGGCTGTCATAACATGCATTACTATTGAATAATCAAATGGGAGCGAACATGGCTGCGACGATATTGTTGGTAGAGGACGAACCCGGTATCCAGGAACTGGTGCGGTTTAATCTGACACAGGCCGGTCACAGCGTGCTGTGCGCCGATTCGGCCGAGATAGCGGCAGGTATGGTGAAGCACAGTTTGCCCGATCTGGTGTTGCTGGACTGGATGCTGCCCGGCATGAACGGGATCGACCTCGCCCGGAAATTTCGGGCCGACGTGCGCATGAAAAATGTGCCCATCATCATGCTTACCGCACGTGGCGAGGAACGCGACAAAGTGCTCGGCCTGGAAACCGGCGCCGACGACTACATTACCAAGCCGTTTTCACCGCGCGAATTGTCAGCGCGCATCAAGGCGGTGTTGCGCCGCCGCGCGCCGCAGATGACCGAGGACAAAGTGGAAATACGGGGGTTGAGTCTGGATCCGGTGAGTCACCGCGTCACTGGCAACGGGACGCCGGTAGAACTGGGTCCGACCGAATTCCGCCTGTTGCATTTTTTGATGACCCATCCGGAGCGCGTGTACTCGCGTTCACAGTTGCTCGATCAGGTATGGGGCGACCATGTGTTTGTGGAGGAGCGCACTGTGGATGTTCATATCCGCCGCTTGCGCCTGGCGCTGGAACCTACCCGGCATGAAACCTTGATCGATACGGTGCGCGGGGCTGGCTATCGCCTGTCAGCACAACCTGCGTGATTTTATTGTCTGCCCTGGCATACATGATTTCAAGCATAATTAACCCCCTTTAAGCGACGGGGATCGCCTTGTTTGATTTCTGGTGGCGTCCAGCCCTGATGCTGGGCGGTATGCTGTTTGCAGCCCTGCTGGCTGCAGCATTATTCAATGTATCGGCGGGCATTGCCCTGTTCGTGCTGGGCGTGCTTGGTTATCTGGTCTACCATTTGCGGCAGATGGCTGCGTTGATCCGCTGGCTGGAGCGAGGGGAGCGTGGTGATATCCCCCAAGCGTACGGCGCCTGGGATGATATCTTCTACGGTCTGGAGCGCCTGCTGCGCCGGCAAAAACGCAGCACCACCAAATTGTCTGCGCTGCTCGATCGTTTCGAGCATGCCGCACAGGCCATCCCGGACGGTATCGTAATGCTTAACGATACTGACCAGATCGATTGGTTCAACCCTGCAGCCAGCCGGCATTTCAGTCTGGATAACGTTACCGATCGCGGTCAGTTCATTGGTTATCTGATTCGGCAGGCCCCGTTTCATGAATATCTGGCGGGACATGATTACAGCGAACCGCTCATCATGAAATCGCCTGCCAGCCGCGATGTGTCGCTATCGGTTCAACTGGTGCCGTTTGGCGACAAACGCAAGATGCTGATTTCCAGGGATATTACCCAGATCGAACTGGTCGACGCGATGCGCCGCGATTTTGTCGCCAACGTGTCGCACGAATTGCGCACGCCGCTCACCGTGGTAGGCGGTTTCCTGGAAACCTTCGCCGACATGGAGCACATCAATCCGGTGGATTTCCGCCGCTACAGCGATTTGATGCAGCAACAGACCGAGCGCATGCGCATGCTGGTGGAAGACCTGCTTACCCTGTCGCGCTTGGAGAGTCCGCAAAACCGTCTGCAGGAAACACCCATCAATGTGCCTGCGCTGGCACAGTCATTATTTCAGGATGCGCAGAGCCTGAGCGGCGAACGTCACCATGTCGAGCTGTTCATCGATATTGACCGTTGGGTTATGGGAAACCTCAACGAACTGCGAAGTGCTTTCGGCAATCTGGTCAGCAATGCGGTGCGTTACACCCCCAAGGGTGGCAATATCACCTTGCGCTGGGCGGCGCGCGGCGGTGAAGCATGTTTCAGCGTGACTGATACCGGAGACGGTATTGAACCGCACCATATCCCGCGCCTCACCGAGCGTTTCTATCGAGTCGACCGTGGCCGCTCACGTGAAACGGGTGGTACCGGCCTAGGTCTCGCTATCGTCAAGCATGTGCTTACCCGTCATCAGGCGCGACTGATGATCGACAGCCAGGTTGGTAAAGGCAGCTGTTTTGCGGCGTGTTTTCCATCCGGCCGGGTGATGGCGCCGCCGGCCGCTTGAGGGTGTTTTTCCGCGCAGCCGGAGTGTTTTGGCCGGTTACAGACGCTGCGCCAAAGCGGATTTCAAAATGCCGGCAATCAGGTTGAGTTGGCCCTGGGGACGCGATTCGCGCTGCGGCGCCCCCCAGATCGGGTTGGGAAAATGCCGGTCGCTGGTAAAGCGCGGAATGACGTGCCAATGGAGGTGCGGTGTCATGTTACCCAGACTGGCGAGGTTGATCTTGGCGGGCTTGAGCGTCTCGCGCAGCGCCGATTCGACAGCTAGCACCACGCGTAACAGCCGCAGCTGCTGCGCCTCGGCAAGGTCGGTCATTTCCTTGACATGGGCATTCAGGATCACCCGGCAAAAGCCGGGATAGTCCACGTCGTCGATCAGTACCACACGGCAAAAATCATCGTTCCACAACAACTCGCCACCAGGCTGGGTGCATAGCTCGCAATTTTCCATTGTATTCATTCCTGAGTAGTAAGCAGATGTGCCTGTCGGGCGAGCTTTGTATCCGGCGTGTCAACCATATCCGGCCGGTTTGCGTTCTCTTGTAGGGCCATAATCCGCATGCACGGACAGGTTGAATATTTTTATCATTTTACGCTTTGGGGGCACATGAGCGCAGCATCCGGTCTCGAAAAAAACGCACTGGGTCTGGCGGAATCCACCATCATGGGTGTGGCTGGTACCGCGCCGGTATTTTCCATTGCCGCCACCAGCGCCACGCTGATCGCAGCGGTAGGCATCCTGTCGCCGGCCAGCCTGCTGTATTGCGGGCTGATCATGTTCGGCGTGACGTTTGCCTATATGTATCTGAACCGGCTGGATACCAATGCCGGCGCGTCCTATGCCTGGCTCAGCAGTGTCTTTAATCCGATACTGGGATTTCTTTCCGGCTGGGCGCTGCTGGTTGCTTCGGCCGTGTTCATGGTATCCGGTACCATCCCCGCAGCCACTGCCACACTGGCGTTGGTCGCGCCCAATCTGGCTAACAGCACGGGCAGCGTAACGCTGGTTGCCGCTGCCTGGCTCGTGGTGGTCAGCGCCGTGATTATCAAGGGCATCAAACTGACCAGCTATGTGCAGGTGGCGATGACGCTGGTGGAACTGGGCATCGTGCTGGTTATTTTAATCGCCGCGTGGCTGCAATACGGCAGCCACCCCGCGCATCATTTATCGCTGACTTCATTCAGCCCGGCTGGCTTCACTCCCCACCTTTTCACGCTGGGCGCATTGACGGCGCTATTCTTTTTTTGGGGCTGGGATGTGACCGTCAATCTCAATGAAGAAACACGAGATGGTTCACGGGTGGCGGGGCTCAGTTCGCTGCTGGCCATGCTGGTGGTGCTGGCGCTGTTTATCCTGTTTGCCATGGCAACACTCCTGGTGTTGAGCGATCAGGAAATCCAGGCATCGGGCACGAATGTGGTACTTGCCATTGCCGAAAAGCTGTTCCCCAAACCCTGGAGCTACATAGCGGTGCTGGCAGTCATGTTGAGTACCGTGGGCACGCTGGAGACTTCCATACTGCAGTTCAGCCGTACGCTGTTCGCGCAAAGCCGCGACCGCATGCTGCACCCGCGTTATGCACGTCTGCATCCGTCCTGGAATACGCCGTGGATAGCCACCCTGGTGATTGCCGGCTTTGGCTTGTTGCTGCTGTTGCTGGCTTCGGGCATACCCAGCGTCAACCAGATCATTCAGGATTCGGTCAATGCCATCGGCTTTCAGGCGGCTTTTTATTACGGGCTGGCGTGTTTAGCGTGCGCCTGGCATGTGTGGAGCAATCAGCCAAAAAATGCTTATAACCTGACCTTCCTGGTGTTCTGGCCATTAACCAGCGCAGGCTTTCTCTGGTTTGTCGGGATAGACAGCCTGCCGGCTTTCAATACCACCAGCAGAGTGGTGGCGGTGGGGGGCATACTGCTCGGCCTGATACCGCTCTGGCTCAATCGTCACCTGCGCAGGGCTGCGCTTGCCACACAGTCCTGACACCGTCGGATCAGGATTACAGCAGCACCCGTTCGATGCCGCCGTTGCTGGCTTTCTCTATGTAACTCTCCATCCAGTCCGGCCCCAGCAGGTGTCTGGCCATTTCCACCACGATGTAGTCTGCCGAGGTGGCAGCGTCGTCATCGTAGCGCGACAAGCCCTGCAGGCACGACGGACATGAGGTGAGGATTTTCACCGCAGCAGTTTCACCCGATTCGGTGCGCAGTTGTCCGGCCACCTTGCGGATTTCTTCTTCCTTGCGGAAGCGGATTTGAGTGGAAATATCCGGGCGCGACACCGCCAGCGTGCCGGATTCGCCACAGCAGCGCTCGCTCAGCTTCACCTCTTCACCCATTAACTGGTTTACTACCTTCAGCGGCTGATAGGTCTTCATCGGCGTGTGGCACGGGTCGTGGTACATGTAGCGCGTGCCGTTCACGCCTTCCAGTTTTACACCCTTCTCCAGCAGGTATTCGTGGATGTCGAGCAGGCGGCAACCGGGGAAGATTTTCTCGAACTGGTACTTCAGCAACTGATCCATGCAGGTGCCGCAGGACACGATCACGGTCTTGATGTCGAGGTAGTTGAGGGTATTGGCCACACGGTGGAACAGTACGCGGTTTTCGGTGGTGATGGCGTCGCCCTTGTCCGCCTGCCCGCTGGAGGTCTGTGGATAGCCGCAGCACAGATAGCCGGGCGGCAGCACGGTTTGCGTGCCGAGTTCGAACAGCATGGCCTGCGTCGCCAGTCCCACTTGCGAGAACAGGCGCTCCGAGCCGCAACCGGGGAAGTAGAACACAGCGTCGGAATCCTCGCTGAGTTTGGCCGGGTTGCGGATTACCGGCACGATGCTGGCGTCTTCCAGTCCCAGCAGCGCGCGCGAGGTTTTTTTGGGCAGGCCTCCGGGCATGGGTTTGTTGATGAAGTGGATGACCTGTGCACGTACCGGGGCGGTGCCCAGCGTGGAGGGGGGATGGCTGGTTTGTGTCTTGATCAGGCCAAGTTTCTTCGCGCCCTGGTAAGCCCAGCGCTGCGCCTGATAACCCCAGTCTATCATCACCTTGCGGGTGAGCTTGATGGTGGCCGGATCGGTGGCGTTGAGGAAGAACATCGACGCCGTCGTACCGGGGTTGAACTTTTTCTTGCCCTGCTTGCGCAGGAAGTTGCGCATGGCGATGGAAACGTCGCCGAAGTCGATGTTGACCGGACAGGGGTTCAGGCACTTGTGGCAAACGGTACAGTGGTCGGCCACATCGCCGAATTCGTCGAAGTGCTGGATGGAAACGCCGCGCCGGGTCTGCTCTTCATACAGGAAAGCCTCGATCAGCAGCGAAGTCGCAAGGATCTTGTTGCGCGGGCTGTACAGCAGATTGGCGCGCGGAATATGCGTGTTGCATACTGGCTTGCACTTGCCGCAGCGCAGGCAGTCCTTGATCGAGTCGGCGATCTCGCCGATCTCGGACTGCTCCATGATCAGCGACTCGGTTTCCAGCAGAGAGAAGCTGGGGGTATAGGCGTTGCGCAGATCCGCGCCGGGCATCAGCTTGCCCTTGTTGAAGCGGCCTTCCGGGTCGACTTTGTGCTTGTAGCGCACGAAGCTCTGGATCGCTTCGTCTTCCAGATATTCCAGTTTGGTGAGGCCGATGCCGTGTTCGCCCGAAATCACGCCGCCCAGGTCCCGCGCCAGATGCATGATGCGCGCCACCGCGGCGTTGGCTTCCTGCAACATGGTGTAGTCGTCGGAATTGACCGGCAGGTTGGTATGCACGTTGCCGTCGCCGGCATGCATGTGCAGCGCCACGAACACGCGGCTTTTCAGGATTTGTTTGTGCAGGCGGTCGCTGGCATCCAGTATCGGCTGGTATTCGCGGCCGACAAAAATGCGCTGCAGTTCCTTGCGCACTTCGCGCTTCCACGACACGCGCAGGGTGTGGTCCTGCAGGGCCTGGAACACCGTGGTGTGACCGTTGGATGCGACCAGATCGGTATTGACGATGGCGAGACCCGCGCTGGCGGGCGGCGCGTCCAGATGGTCCAGCAGCCAGCGCCAGCGCATACGGGTTTTTTCCAGCAGGGCCAGCGCGCGGCTACGGCGTTCTTCGATCATTTGCGGGTCGGCCACCGTATCCTCATCCTGGAACAACGGCAGGTCGGCGCGGAAAAACGGTTCCAGTGCATCCAGCAATTTCAGCTTGTTGGCAATGGAAAGCTCGATGTTGATGCGTTCCACGCCGTCGGAATAATCCGCCAGCCGGTGCAACGGAATCACCACGTCCTCGTTGATCTTGAAGGCGTTGGTGTGAGCGGCGATGGCGGCGGTGCGGGCGCGATCCAGCCAGAATTTCTTGCGCGCTTCGGCAGTCACGGCGATGAAGCCCTCGCCGCCGCGCGCATTGGCGAGCTGGACAATGTGCGAAGCCGCTTCGCCGCAAGCGGCTTCGTCATCCGCCACCACGTCGGCCAGCAGGATCATTTTCGGGCGTTCGTTGCGGTGGGCCTTGGTGGCGTAGCCGACCGCCTTGATGTAGCGCGCGTCCAGATGTTCCAGTCCGGCGAGGATGGCTTGAGGGTGGGCATCCAGATAATTTTTGACTTCGACGATGGCAGGCACGGCTTCGCGCACCTGGCCGAAAAACTCCAGGCACACCGTGCGCGTGAAAGCAGGTAGCTTGTGCAGGATGAAGCGGGCGGAAGTGATGATGCCGTCGCAGCCTTCCTTCTGGATGCCGGGCAGACCGGCCAGGAACTTGTCGGTGACGTCCTTGCCCAGCCCCACCTTGCGGAAGTGCTGGCCGGGGATTTCCAGGATTTCCGGCCGGGCGATCTCGGCTGTGCCGTCAATGTCGTAGCGCCGGATCTCGAAACGCGCCGTCGCGGCATCATGGATCTTGCCCAGGTTGTGATCGAGGCGGGTGACTTCCAGCCATTCCGCATCCGGTGTCACCATGCGCCACGACACCAGATTGTCCAGCGCCGTGCCCCACAGCACGGCCTTTTTGCCGCCGGCGTTCATCGCCACGTTGCCGCCGATGCAGGAGGCGTCGGCCGAGGTCGGGTCGACCGCGAACACGAAGCCCGCCGCATCCGCCGCATCCATCACCCGCCGCGTCACCACCCCGGCGCCGCAGTGGATGGTGGCGTAGTCACGATCCACGCCGGGCAGGCGCGTCATTTCGACCGTGGACAAAGCCTCCAGTTTTTCCGTGTTGATGACAGCAGAGTCAGGCGTGAGCGGTATCGCGCCACCGGTGTAGCCGGTGCCGCCGCCGCGCGGGATGATGGTCAGCCCCAGTTCGATGCAGCCTTTGACCAGGTGAGCGATTTCCGCTTCGCTGTCCGGGTTGAGTACGACGAAGGGGTATTCCACGCGCCAGTCGGTGGCGTCGGTGACGTGGGAAACGCGTGCCAGGCCGTCGAACTGGATGTTGTCCTTGCGCGTATGGCGGCTCAGTTTTTTGAGCGTGTCACGGCGCAGCTGGCGCGTATGGGAAAAATCCGACCGGAAATCGGCCACGGCCCGGCGTGCGGCTTCCAGCAGCGGCGCAACCAGCGGATTGTCCTGCCGGCGCATGTCGACTTCATTCAAGCGATGATTCAGCGCATCGATCAATGCCGCCTGGCGCTTGGGGTTGGCAAGCAGGTCATCCTGCAAATAGGGGTTGCGCGACACCACCCAGATATCGCCCAGCACCTCGAACAGCATGCGTGCCGAGCGTCCGGTGCGACGTTCACCGCGCAATTGGTTGAGGATCTCCCAGGCTTCTTTTCCCAGCAGGCGGATGACGATTTCGCGGTCGGAAAACGAAGTGTAGTTGTAGGGAATTTCGCGAAGGCGGGGGGTGTCCATGAGCAGCACGGCGATTGCTAAAGCGCCATTTTATCAGTAACCAGGCGGCTAAATAACCCTTTACTTTCTCAGGCTTTCTCAAGGTTAAGTGCAGTTTGGCTGGTGCATTCTTCCAGGCGCGGATATGAAACTATTCGAACATCGATAGAGTCGGACTTATAGCCATGGACTTTGGAAGCGTATTTATCAGGGCATTACGTGGTATTTATTACTGGAGGTTTGTCATGAATGAACTAAAGCGTTTTATATCTTTATTCGATCAGGAAGTTATCCATACTTTTGATTATCTGGGCATGCTGAGCGACACGCAGTGGAGCGCCATTCCCATGGACTCTGAAACACTTTTCCTGGGCACCCGGGTCAATAAAATCACCATCGGCGCTTTGACGAGACATCTGATCAATGCCGAGCGTCATTGGTTTGAGCACTTGGCAGGCCTGCCGGCCAAAGCCACCATGCCACTGCCGGGCAAGCCCAGTGCATTGGAAAACCTGCCCGATGGTCCTGCACTGATTGATGCCTATCGCACCACGCACGCCGTTAATCTGGAAAATCTGCATGCCTTGACGCCCGCAGTGCTGGAAAAAGAGCTCGTCTTTACCGGCAGGCACTATACCGGCATCGGTTTTTTGTGGTCTGTATTGGGGCATCATGCCTACCATCTCGGGCAGATCGACCTGCTGATGCGTCAGCAAGGCCTCGCAGCGCCGGAATATATGGAATGGCAGGAAACCGGACGGGTACTGGGATGAGTGCAACAGAAATCGAAAAACGCTATCGCGACCTGCTCGGTTTCATTCCGGATAACGTCAGGAAGCGCAGCGCGCTGGCCAAACTCGCCGACCATGAAGCCTCAATCGACGCCGTTGAATCGCTTCGTGCATCGCTTATCCATGACAATCCACTCGACCGGAAGACTCAGCAGCTGGTGCATTTCGCCATGCTGCTGGCTCTGGGGCACACGCAAGCCGCCCAGTTGCATGTGCGGGGTGCATTGAAAGCGGGAGCAGAACCGCGCGAGTTATATGGCGTATGCGAGACGGCGGCGATCGTCGGCGGCATGCCGGTGTTCAGCCATGCGGTGGAGATTGTTTATGATGCGTTACGCGAAGCGGGATTGATCAAGGAAGATGGCTTGGAATAAATGCCAGTCAAGACTGACGCGACGGGAGATTTAAACGCAATTTGAATCAGGAGCACGGGGTGCCGCAAGCATCTTTGTCCAGGCTGCCCATTTTTTTGAGCCGGCGCGCCATCGCAAAAGCCAGTTTTTCGACTGAAGCCGAGTTCTGGCCGGTATGGAGCTGGCGGTCGATGACGACATGCTCGCTGTCCGGTGCGCCAAAATGCAATTCCCCGCCCAGCCTGGCGAGGCGTTCAGCCAGCAATTCGGGCAGCGTGTCGGCGAATCCGGCCAGCTGTTCTTCCTGTGGGCTGAAGCAGGTCATCTGATACCCTGCAAATAGCCAGTTTCCGTCCTGTTGTGCCATGACCAGCCCTGCTGGCCCATGGCATACTGCGCCGATCAGGCCGCCGCTGGCCAGGATGCGTTTGACCAGGTTGCCTGCGGCTCCGGAACAAATCAAATCGGCCATTGGGCCGTATCCGCCGGGGAAAAATATCGCGTCATATTTGGCGCCTGTCAGCGCCAGTCGTTCCAGCGATAATGGAGTGTGCCAAGCCTCGATGTCGGACAATTGTTCGCGCAGGTTGGCGATACGGCCGCTATCGTGGTGGTGAAATGCCGGTGCAAAACAGTCTTCATCCAGCGCGGCTGGTTTTCCCCTGGGGGTGGCAATGTCGATCGTATGCCCGTGTTCGAGAAAAATATGGTGCGGTGGAACGAATTCCTGCGCCCAGAAACCGCTCGGGATACGATCACCGTTTTTGAGTGTGAGCTCGTGGGCGGCGGTGAGTATGAACAGGACTTTTGCCATCAGTATGCCACCATCCTGTTGGGTCGATTATTTATAGAGCCGCGGGTTTTGCAAGCCTGGGTTACGCAATTCATGGAACCATGCGCCCGGGTTTTTTTCAAATTGCTGCTGGCCTGATTGTCGGTATGTCTAATCAGCTGATTTATTGCAACGATGGTGCTAATGACAAGGGTGGCGAAAAACATGACAATCCTGCATGACGAGTTCTGGATGGAAAGAGGCAGATGAGCAATAAACGATATCACAAGTATGTGTTGATTACTGTAGTGCTCGGCGCACTTGCAGTCGCACTGTTCCTCGGGTTGACGCAAAAAACCCCGGCGCCGCAAGTGACATTTACCGACCTCACCGGCAAGAAGATATCCATGCAAAGCCTGCATGGGAAAATGGTGCTGGTGAATTTCTGGGCGACCACTTGCCCTGGTTGCGTGGAAGAAATGCCGCATATTGTGGAAACTTACAATCAATATCATGACAAGGGTTTCGAAGTGATCGCAGTCGCCATGAGTTACGACCCCCCCAGTTATGTGCTCCGGTTCAAGCAGCAGCGCGCCCTGCCGTTTCCGGTCGCGCTGGATGTGCAGGGTAATCTGGCGCATCAGTTTGATGATGTAAAGCTTACTCCTACTTCGTATTTGATCGACAAGGATGGCAATATCGTTGAACAAACCATAGGTTCACTCGATTTCGTCAAGCTGCGCAGTCGTCTGGATAAGGCACTCATTAAAAAAGGTTGATCATGCAAAATCGGTATTCGTGGAAAAGCTATTTCGGGGTGCTGTCGGATTACCAGCAGTGGGCGAATGATCGTCTGTTCGCGGCATTGGGGGGTATTGACCGCGCCTTGCTGCGCAGCCCGCAAGGCTTGTTTTTCGGCACTATCCACCACACTGTGGATCACATCATGCTGGTCAACCGCCTGTGGCTGGCGCGGTTGCGTGGAGAAGTTGTGGCAGTCGATTTCCGGCAGCTCACCTATCCGGACTGGGACCAGTTGATCGAGGCTACCCAGCGTCAGGCCGAAGAACTCACGCTGTGGCTGGAGGGCTGTCCGGAAGACTGGTTTGATGGCCAGCTGGATTATGTGTCATCCGAAGGCGAGGCGCGCTCGATGTGGATGCGCGATGTACTCACTCACATGATGAATCACCAGACCCATCATCGCGGCCAGATTTCCGCGGTCATCACCCGCCTGGGTGGTGCGGCGCCGGAGATGGACTATGTATACTACAAGCGCGAGATGGAAGGTTATATGGAAATCATCCGCGATGACCAGTCCTTGAACGGCAGTGCCACCAGTCCTTCCAGCCTGGAGTAATATGCCTGGCTGCTGATTTTCCGGGGCATCACTCCCTGCTTGCATGATGATCTCCTCGGGCACGGTGCCGATCCAGTCAAATGCCCGCCGTATTTCTGCAGAGACAATGCCGGCGGGATTCAGGTTCATTTTCATTCGGATAGATACATGCTGTGGATTAAGGCATTACACATCATTTTTGTGACCAGCTGGTTTGCCGGACTGTTTTACTTGCCGAGATTATTCGTCAACCATGCCATGGTTAGTGACACCGCCACTTCGGAGCGCTTCAAGCTGATGGAGCGCAAACTGTATCGCTTCATGACGCCGCTTGGCGTACTGGCGCTGCTATTCGGCACCTGGCTCTGGCTGGGTTACGGCTTTGCGGGGGCCTGGCTGGAAATCAAGCTCGCCCTGGTGGGTGTGCTGGTGGCCTATCACCTGTATTGCGGCCATCTGGTCAAGGTGTTTGCCGAAAACCGCAACCGCTTGAGCCATGTCTTCTATCGCTGGTTCAATGAAGTACCGGTGCTGATCCTGTTTATTGTGGTGTTTTTAGTGGTACTGAAACCTTGAGCGTTATGGACAAGAAAAACCAACGATTCTTCGCTCCTTGCCCACGTGGCCTGGAAGCTTTGCTGGCCCAGGAATTAACCGGGCTGGGCGCGCAGGATGTTGCCAGTGGATACGGGGGTGTCGCCTTCGCCGGCGATTTCACGCTGTGCTACCGCGTCAACCTGCATTCGCGCATTGCCAGCCGGGTGCTGTGGCGAGTAGGCGGCGGCGAGTACCGCGATGAAGAGGATATCTACCAGGGCGCGCTGTCCTTCAACTGGCCGGAATTTTTCAGCGTGGACCGCACCATCGTGGTGAAAATGACAGCGCAGAAATCACCGCTGAAAAGCCTGGAATTCACTACCCTGCGCATCAAGGATGCGGTATGCGATCGTTTCCGTGAGGCCACCGGTGAGCGCCCCAACGTCGATATCCGTGAACCCGATGTGCGCATTTATGCCTTTCTGACAAGCGATACCTGCACCCTTTATCTGGATACGTCGGGCGATTCCCTGTTCAAGCGCGGCCTGCGCAAGCAGGCGGGCGCTGCACCGCTGAACGAGAATCTGGCAGCCGGCATGCTGATGTTGTCCGGCTGGCAGCCCGGCACGCCATTGTTCGACCCGATGTGCGGCAGTGGCACCATCCTGATGGAAGCCGCATTGATGGCGCTGAATATCGCACCGGGCAGCCGGCGCAGCTTCGGTTTCATGAAGCTCAGCAATTTCGATGCAGTGGTCTGGAACAAGTTGCGCGACGCTGCCGTCGCGGTGCAGCGTCCGGCAGAGCCGCAAGCGATTTTCGGTCGTGACCTGTTCGGCGATTCGCTGCGCGATGCACAGGTCAACCTCGAAGCAGCCGGGCTCTCCGGTGTGGTGCAGCTGAAGCAGGGCAACGTGCTGGAAGTTCCGGCCCCGGCTGAATCCGGGACCATCGTCACCAATCCCCCGTACGGTGTCCGTATCGGTGAACAGGCCGAGCTGGCGGAGTTTTATCCCAAACTGGGCGACTGGCTGAAACGCAAATGCGCCGGCTGGAATGCGTACATCCTGTCAGCCGACATGCAGTTGCCCAAACTGATCCGGCTCGCGGCAAGCAAGCGCACGCCGTTGTTCAATGGCGCGCTGGAATGCCGCCTGTTTGAATATAAAGTGGTAGCCGGATCGGCGCGCAAATAAGCGGGATTAACCGGACAGGCGCCGTTCCTCACGCAGCAGTTTTTCCAGTTCCGCTGCCTCCAGCGGTTTGCTGAAATAATAGCCCTGCATTTCATCGCATTTCATCTCACGCAATAACGCCAGTTGCTGCGCGGTTTCCACGCCCTCGGCAATTACCCGCAATTTCAGGCTGTGTCCCAATGTGACGATGGTGGAGGCAATGGCTGCATCGTCGGCATCCGTGGTGATGTCGCGGACAAAGGACTGGTCGATTTTGAGCGTATTGATCGGAAAGCGTTTCAAGTAGCTCAGGCTCGAATAGCCGGTGCCGAAATCGTCAATGGAAAGTCGAACCCCCATTGCATGAAGTTTGTTGAGCGTGCTGATGGTTCCTTCCAGGTCTTTCATGACGACGCTTTCGGTCACCTCCAGTTCCAGGCTGTCTGAATAGGTGGCAAGGCCGGCATCTTCCATGGCTTTGGCCACTACCTCAAGCAGATGAGCCTGCCGGAACTGGCGTGCGGACAGGTTCACCGCCATGCGGATATGCGGCAGCCCCATATTCTGCCAGGCTTTGTTTTGCCGGCAGGCAGTGCGTAATACCCATTCTCCGATGGGCACGATCAGGCCGCTTTCTTCCGCGACCGGTATGAATTTGTCGGGCGGGATCAGGCCCTTTTCAGGATGCGCCCAGCGCACCAGCGCCTCCACGGCGATCATTTTTCCGCTCGCGATATCCACCTGTGGCTGGTAGTGCAGCACCAGCTCGTTTCTTGCCAGCGCATGACGCAGCCCATTTTCAATATCCATGCGCTCCCGAATCAGCAGATTCATTCCTGCCGTGTAAAACTGGAAATTGTTTTTCCCGCTCTCCTTGGCGCGATACATGGCGGTATCGGCGTTGCGCAGCAGGCTCTGGATGTCAGTGTCGTCAAATGGAAAGATGGTGATGCCGATACTCGCCGTCATGTGCATTTCATGATCATCGACGATGAAAGGCCGGGAAATGGCGGCAAGTATCTTCTCTGCAATCAGGATGATGTTATCCACGACCGAGATGCCCTGTAGCAGGATGGTGAATTCATCGCCGCCCTGACGTGCGACGAGCGCGTCGTCGCGCGCCACCAGATCATCCTTGCGCAGTATTGTCGTCAATCGCTGTGCGATTTCCTTCAGCAGCATGTCGCCGTATGCATGACCGAGGGTGTCGTTGATATTTTTGAATTCGTCCAGATCGAGAAACAATACCGCCAGCAGTTTTTCCGTGCGCTGGGCACGCGCCATGGCGTGATCGAGAATATCGTGGAACAGGATGCGATTGGGCAGGCCGGTAAGCGGATCATGGGTTGCCTGGTGCAGTATGCGGGTCTCGAATTGTTTGCGCTCGCTGACGTCACGAACCGCACTGATCACAAAATCGCCGTCTTCCGTCTTTAAGGGCCCCAGGCTGATTTCCGTGGCGAATTCGGTGCCATCCTTGCGGCGTGCGAACAACTCCCGTCCCTCCGCCATGACCCTGACGGTAGGTGCAGCTATTGCCATATAGGCATTGCGATGAGCGCTGTGGGCAGCCCGGAAGCGTTCCGGTACCAAGGCTTCGATCTCCAGTCCGATCATTTCGCTGCGCGCATAACCGAATAATTTTGCGGCCTGGGCGTTTACCGTCATGATCCTGCCACGGCTGTCGGAAACGATGACGGCTTCTGGCATCACCTCCATGACGTGCTGGCTCTGCTGGAACAGCAACTCCAGCGACTGCGCCATGCTGTCGAAGGTGCGTGCCAATTCGCTTAATTCGCCGGAGCCCTGGATTTGTGTGCGCGTACTGAAATCGCCATGCGCAATCCGTTTGGTCGCATGGATCAGCGCCTGCATTTTATCCAGCACCAGAATGTTGGCTCCCACCCATACCAGGATGAATATCAAAGCGGTCGCCAGTCCCACTACGACCATATCCCGGACAAACAGATAATTGCTTTGGGCAAACAGGATAGCGGTCGGGGTGCTGACGCTGACATAACCGGAGGCGGTCGCGGGGTTTTCAAACAGGCGACGGTAGGCAAACAGCCGCGTATTGCCATCCAGACCTTTGGCTTCGCCGACGCCTTCTTTTTTTCTGTCCCGGATGGCCTGGATCAACTCGGCCATAGGATTGAGCCGGCCCACAAATTTCCGCCCATCCGGATGCAGCGCCAGGATGACGCCTTGGGCGTCCATCACGCTGACAGCCGTGCCTGCCGGTAAGCTGGCCTGTTGAAGGAGATGCTCGAGCCATCCGATATCGATCGCCGAAAAAACGACGCGCTGCACTGTGCCTTGCGCATCGATTACGGACAGCGCGGTGACAATGACGGGTTTGCCCGTGGTTCTGCTGATAGCAAGGCTGCCGATCACGAAGCGGCGGGTTTTGAGTGCCTCGCGAAACCAAGTGCGGTCGCTGTAATCAATCGATTTTCGCGTACCCATCGCATCGCACAGCAGCTTTCCGTTCGCATCCACGACCCCGATATTGGCGTAGTACTGCGTGCCGTCCAGCATGTGCGCGAGCAACAAGCGGCAATCAGCCAATGCGCCGTTCCGGATTTCCGGCAACGTGGATAAGGTCTGCAGCAGGCTGCGCGAATGGCTGATGGTGCCGCGCTGGTCAAATGAAATAAGGCGTGCAAGCCTGAGTGCATTGTCCTGCGCGGCTTTGACCGCAACGCCGCGTTCCTCAATGGCATGATAAATGGTGATCGCCAGCCATGGCGCTACTGCCAGGACCACCAGAAGCATTACGCGAGCCCGAACGCCGGAAAACGTGAATTTTCCCAATGCCAATATGATGATTCCTTATTCGACGTGCAAAGCCAGACGCATTAAAAATTGTCCATTAACCTATGAATACTCTGCCAGATCTGGTATTGCTGCCGCCCTGGCTAGTATGAAGCACCGGCATTGCCGCGCAATCTGGGGCAAATGTTCGTATAGCAGACTAGCAATGCCCGCTTCACGCAACAATACGCTTAAATGACAGGCGGTAGCATGCCGGAAACTGCCGCGCTGGGATATGAATAGCGGCTGGCTATACGATATCGAGGTGATCCAGTCCCGACATGATATCGCGCTCTCTGGATTCCTGGCCTTGCAGCTTGATCTTCAGCCTGAGGTCATTGAGGGAGTCGGCATTGCGCAACGCATCCTCGTAGCTGATCATGCCCGCCTCGTAGAGGTCGAACAGCGAGTGGTCGAAAGTCTGCATGCCCAGCTCGCGTGATTTCGACATGATCTCCTTGATCTCGTGAACATCGCCTTTAAATATCAGTTCCGAAATCAACGGCGAGTTGAGCAAAATCTCGACCGCTGCAACGCGTCCCGGGGCGCCTTTTCTGGCGATCAGGCGCTGCGAGATAAACGACTTGAGATTCAGCGACAAATCCATCAGCAATTGCTGGCGGCGATCTTCCGGGAAGAAGTTGATGATGCGGTCCAGCGCCTGATTGGCGCTGTTGGCGTGCAGCGTGGTCAGGCACAGGTGACCGGTTTCAGCAAAAGCGATGGCATATTCCATGGTTTCCCGGTCGCGCACCTCGCCGATCAGGATCACGTCGGGGGCCTGACGCAGGGTGTTTTTCAATGCCGCAAACCAGTTGTCGGTATCCACGCCGACTTCGCGCTGGGTGATGATGGATTTCTTGTGTTCGTGAACATACTCCACCGGGTCTTCGATGGTAATGATGTGATCCTGGGCATTTTCATTGCGGTAGCCGACCATCGCCGCGAGCGAAGTGGATTTACCCGAACCGGTACCGCCGACAAAAATCACCAGGCCGCGTTTGACCATGGCCACATCCTTGAGTACCGGGGGCAGGTTGAGTTCCTCAAACTTGGGAATCCTGGTGGTGATGGTCCGCAATACCAGGCCAACGCGTGCCTGCTGGACAAATGCGTTGACACGAAAACGGCCGATTTCCGGCGGGGAAATGGCAAAGTTGCTTTCATGGCTTGCTTCAAAATCCGCCCACTGGCGATCGTTCATCAATGCCCGCGCAAACTCGCGTGTATGCGCGGGGGTAAGGGTCTGGTTGGATACGGGCGCTATCTTGCCGTCCACCTTGATGGCGGGAGGAAAGCCCGCGGTGATGAATAAATCCGAGGCTTTTTTGCTGAGCATCAGGCGCAGCAGATCGTGCAAGGCTTTGAGGGCGTCCATAAATTTATATCCTGTGTTTATCCGGCAAACATGTCTTTGTTCGAAGCGCGGGAACGCGCTTCACCCACTGAAACCGTGTTGCGCCGTACCAGATCCTGCAGGCATTGATCGAGGGTTTGCATGCCGACGTTTTGCCCGGTCTGGATGGAGGAATACATCTGTGCAATCTTGTTCTCGCGGATCAGGTTGCGGATGGCGGGGGTGCCGATCATGATTTCATGCGCAGCCACTCGACCCGCGCCGTCCTTGGTTTTGAGCAGGGTTTGCGCGATGACCGCGCGGATCGATTCGGACAGCATGGAACGCACCATTTCTTTTTCGGCTGCCGGAAACACGTCCACAATACGGTCGATGGTTTTGGCCGCCGAACTGGTATGCAGGGTGCCGAACACCAGGTGCCCGGTCTCGGCAGCGGTGAGCGCGAGGCGGATGGTTTCCAGGTCGCGCATCTCGCCCACCAGGATCACGTCCGGGTCTTCGCGCAGCGCCGAGCGCAGGGCGTTGGAGAAGCTTTGCGTGTGCGGGCCCACTTCACGCTGGTTGATCACGCATTTTTTGCTCTGGTGGACGAATTCAATCGGGTCTTCGACGGTCAGGATATGGCCGAACTGGGTTTCGTTGACGTAGTCCACCATCGCCGCCAGCGTGGTGGATTTGCCCGAACCGGTAGGGCCGGTGACCAGCACGATGCCGCGCGGCTGGTCGGATATGTCCTTGAAAATCTTGGGTGCATTGAGTTCTTCCAGCGTCAGCACCTTGCTGGGAATGGTACGGAACACGGCACCCGAGCCGCGGTTCTGGTTGAAAGCATTGACGCGAAAGCGCGCCAGCGTGGGAACCTCGAAGGAAAAGTCCACCTCCAGCGATTCTTCATAGGTTTTGCGCTGGCCATCGTTCATGATGTCGTACACCATGTCGTGCACCGTAGTGTGATCCAGGGCGGGCAGATTGATGCGGCGGATGTCGCCGTGTACCCGTATCATCGGCGGCAGGCCGGCCGACAGATGCAGGTCGGAGGCTTTGTTCTTGACAGCAAAGGCGAGCAGTTCGGAGATTTCCATTTGTTATAATTCCGCGATGATTTTCGAGCCATTATGGACACAGTAAAAAGCGCTTTGCAAGCCGTGCACGCACGGATTGCCGCGGCGGCATGCGCTGCCGGGCGGAAGCCGGATACGGTCGAATTGCTGGCAGTCAGCAAAACTTTCGGCATCGACGCGATACGCGCAGCGGCGGCTGCCGGGCAGCAGGCGTTCGGCGAGAGCTACGTACAGGAAGCGCTAGTCAAAATAGCGGCACTGGCTGACTTATCTTTAACCTGGCATTTCATCGGGCCATTGCAACGCAATAAAACACGTGCGGTGGCTGAGCATTTTGATTGGGTACACAGCGTGGATCGTGCCATCATTGCACAACGCCTGAACGAAGCCCGGACTGCTACGCAGCCTCCGCTGAATGTATGCGTACAAGTAAATGTCAGCGGCGAACCCAGCAAAAGCGGCGTGTCACCGGCGGATTTGCCGGCGCTCGTGCATGCGGTAGCGCAACTGCCGCGCCTGCATTTGCGCGGCCTGATGGCGATTCCGGCGCCCAGTAAAAACGCGGACCAGCAACATGCACAGTTCCGCTTGCTGCGACAATTGCGGGATGGCCTGGATGTTCCGCTTGATACACTGTCCATGGGCATGTCGGACGATATGGAGGCCGCGATAGCCGAAGGCGCAACCCTGGTGCGTGTGGGTTCAGCGATTTTTGGCGGGCGCCGGATAATAAATTAACTTATCGGGAGTGGGAATGCGTATTACGTTTATAGGCGGCGGCAACATGGCCACCGCTCTGATCGCGGGTCTGTTGCGTCAAGGGTACTCTGCTAGGCAGATATCGGTGGTCGAACACAATGCCGAGGCGCGCGCGCGGCTGGCGGCTGATTATCAGGTGAGCACCTATGCAGAGGTGGGTCCGGAAGCCGTCATTGCGGATGCCGTGGTACTGGCAGTCAAGCCACAACAGCTCAAAGGGGTGGCGCAGGCATTGTCGCCTTTGCTCGCCACGCAGCTGGTGGTGTCGATTGCCGCAGGGGTGCGTGCCCGCACTTTATCGGCGTGGCTAATGGGTTATTCCAATGTGGTGCGCACCATGCCTAATACTCCGGCCATGATCGGGGCCGGTGTCACGGCTTTGTACGCTATGCCCGCAGTTCAGTCGCCTCAGCGCCAGATGGCAGAAGACATTCTTAAATCTGCAGGCAGTGTGTTGTGGGTGGAAGACGAAGCACTGATGGATGCGGTCACGGCGGTTTCTGGCAGTGGCCCGGCCTATGTATTTTATTTTATCGAAGCCATGCAACAGGCAGCGCAGGAGCTCGGGCTGAGCAGCGCTGCCGCACGCCAGCTGGTACTGGAAACCATGCTGGGATCTGCACAGCTGGCTGCAGGGAGCCATGAAGAGGCTGCGACGCTGCGTGCACGCGTCACTTCCAAGGCAGGTACCACCGAGCGCGCCTTGCAGCGTATGGATGAAGCGGGGGTCAAGGCTGCGATTATCAGCGCTATTCATGCTGCGGCCGAGCGATCTATCGAGCTGGGCGATGCTCTGCAATAATTAAGACGTCGCATGCGTTTGGAAAATGTAACAATCACAGTATGTTTTCAAGGTAATTGACCATGTTGAACCAAGCCTTGCAGTTTTTGCTGCAAAACCTCGTGAATCTGTTCCTGATCGCCTTGTTGCTGCGTTTTTATATGCAATGGGTGCGTGTTCCATTCCACAATCCGTTTGCACAGTTTGTGATCAAGCTCACCGATTTTGCCGTACGTCCGTTGCGGCGCGTCATCCCAGGCTTGTTCGGAGTGGACATGGGTACCCTGTTGCTGGCTCTGGTGCTGGAATTTATATTGCTGCTGGCACTATATGGGCTGGACGGCTACCCGTTCCTGGCGGCAGGAAGCAAGGTTTTGCCTGCATTCCTGTTGTTGGCGGTCGTGCGTCTGGTTAGTCTGGGTATCTATACCTTGATTGGCCTGGTGTTGGTGATGGCTGTATTGTCCATGGTGAATCCGCTGTCGCCCTTGATGCCGGTATTTGCGGCGCTGGCAGCCCCTCTGCTGCGTCCGTTTCGGCGCCTGATTCCACCGGTTGCCAATTTTGATCTTTCCCCGCTGGCTTTTCTGCTGGTGTGTCAGCTTATCATCATGCTGCCGCTCGCCTGGTTGGAGGGCGTAGCGCGTAGCATGATGTAACGGCGCGATACCGTGTTTCCGTCCTGGTTGAAAATAAATGGCGGATCGGCACAGATTTTACTGCATGTTCAACCAGGAGCAAAAACCACGGAAATTGCAGGTATTCATGACAATGCGCTCAAGGTTCGTGTTGCGGCAGCCGCTATTGACGGAAAGGCAAATGCTGCCCTGTGCGCATTTATTGCCAAAACACTCGATATATCAGCGAGGAACGTCCGGATTCAGGGCGGACAAAAGAGCCGCCGGAAAATACTGAAAATTGCGGCGCTGGATGACGAGACCATTCAAAAACTAGAACAAATGGGAATGTAGACATGGCAAATCGGCTTGAGCAGGAAGTCGCGAATTATCAACAACGCCGCGCGGCGATACTCGGTTCGTTGGACGCTTACCGCGGCTGGCTGGACCGCTATGCAGATATCGATGCAGAGCAGACCTTGCGCCTCTATGATCTGGCGGAGTCCCTGAAGCAGGACCGGCTGGTGCTGGCATTTGTGGCCGAATTTTCGCGGGGTAAATCGGAGCTCATCAACGCGCTTTTTTTTGCTGACCTCAAACAGCGCCTTCTGCCCTCGGATGCAGGACGCACGACCATGTGCCCGACGGAAATCTTCCACGATGCCGACAGTAAGCCGTATGTGCGCTTGTTGCCAATCGAGACGCGCTTGCGCGATGACAGCATCGCCACGCTCAAACGATTGCCCATAGAGTGGAGCACGATCAGCCTCGATCCTTCCAACGCCATGCAGCTGAGTGCAGCCTTGCGCTCGCTGGCCGAAGTCAAGCGTGTGCCGATCACCGAGGCGCGTGCCATGGGCTTATGCGATAAAGATGATGCCGAGTTGGCACGTATGGGTGCGGCTGACGGCAAGGTGGAAGTGCCGGCCTGGCGTTATGCCCAGATCAATTTCCCGCACCCGCTGTTACAAGGCGGGCTGACTATTCTGGATACGCCAGGCCTGAATGCGTTGGGCAGCGAACCCGAATTGACCCTTAGCGCGATTCCTAATGCGCACGGCGTGTTTTTCCTGCTGGCCACCGAAACCGGGGTGACACGCTCCGATCTGGATATCTGGGAAAACACCGTTTATCGCCGTGTGCACCACCATATCGCGGTACTCAACAAGATTGACATGCTTTGGGACGAGCTCAAATCGGAAGCTGAAATCGACGCCATCATCCAGCGCCAGATAGACCAAACCGCCGAGCAGCTTAGAATTCCACGCCATCAAGTATTTGCGGTTTCCGCACAGAAAGCGCTGGTTGGAAAAATTCGCGATGATCAGGTGCTTCTGGAGCGTTCCGGAATTGCCAGGCTGGAGACTTTACTTGCCGACAAAATCATACCCTCGCGTCAGGCACTGCTGCACCAGTCGGTGAATCGCGAGGTGCTGACCATGCTGGAGGCCTCGCGTGATGGGGTATTGTCCAGACTTAAATCGGTTAAAAGCGATGCGGAGCAACTGAGTGGTTTCACCGGAAAAAACCGCGAAGTGGTCACCAAGCTGCGCGACAAACTGGTAATCGAAAAGCGTGGTTATGATGCGGTTGCGCTGAATTTCAAGATTACCCGTAACCTGGTGCAGCAACAGGGGCGCGCATTATTGTCCGAGCTATCCGGTGATGTGCTAAATGCCATGCTGGAAAAAAGCCGCGAACATCTGGATGAAAGCTGGACCACCGTCACTCTTACCCGTGGGATGAATAATCTGTTCGGGCGCATCAACACGCAATTTGCCAAAGTGGACAAGACTGCGGCCACCATCCTGGAATTGCTTGACTCGGCCTACCGGCGTTTTGAAGAACAGCATGGATTCCCGCAATTGAACCCGCCCAAACTGGATATGGACCGGCATCGCCAGCGTCTGGCGAGTTTGGCCCAGAGTACCGAGATGTTTTGCCGTGACCCCCTTAATTTGATGCTGGAAAAGCGCTTTATGGTGAGCAAGTTTTATCAAAGCCTGGTGTCCGAGGCGCGCACCGTTTTCGAGATGGCGCGCCTGGAAGCCGATGCATGGCTGCGCCGGACTCTGGATCCGCTGGTAATACGCATCCGTGACCATAAAACCCAACTGGAACTGCGTGTCGATAACATACGCAAGGTGCATGACAATCTGGATAACCTGCAGGCCAAAGTCGCAGAGTTAAAGCAACAATTTGACGACCTGGGACAGCAGCATCAGGAAATCAATTCGATTCTCCAGACATTTTCAAACCATGCGGACGACGCCGTGAAGATGGCTTCCCCGCCCTCATTGCATATAGTGCAGGCAGTTGCATGAGACGAAATAAATACCCGTGGCCTAAATATCCGGCCCCGCGCTTACTGGTCGCAACTTTGTTGGGTATGGGTATCGGTATCGGGTCATTCGGTCTATCGGTCATGCGCTCGGCCTGGGGCCGGCGCAGGTGCGTTCCGGTATTGGTCACCCCTGCGTGTGAAGGTCCCCATATGGGCAGATTCGTCCGAGATGGCGGGAGGGGAAGAGTGCTTCCGTCTGGTGCAAAGGCCGCACCAGGGTGGCTCGATTTGCCCACGCTCAGGCGTGCCGTTGTCAAACTTGTGCAGGGACGCGCAGGGTAAGTATTTGCTGTTGACCACCGCCTACTCTGTCAACGATCCGGTGCTGGATTTCGCCTTGGAGTCGGTGTGTGATAACTCGTTGCGTCGCGATTACACTGTATTGATAGACGTCGTTCCGAATTTGACTGAAGAATCCGGCTTTGCACCAGTGACGGCAGGCGCCCCTTTAACGAGGCAACCGGCGGTGCGTGCGGGAAGTAATGCTGCGGTCATGCCATCCGCCAAGCGTGAGCATAAGGATGCGGCTACGCGGCATCACTCTTCCCGGTTACTGTCTGTGAACAATACCGCGAAGCAGGCAGAAAAAACCATCTCGGCAGCACCTCGGAAAGCTGTACCAATATCCGCTGGTCATGCCCCGGCAAACTCGGGCGATCAGTTTGCTTTGCATATCAGCACCAGCTTGAGCACTTGGCCGGGGCAGCGTGGGCAGATATCCGATGTCAACCAGACTGCCCCACCGCTTGATAACGATGCCAGGCTTATACAGGCAGATGCTTTGCAGGACGATATGGTTGCGTTGCAAAAGCAATTGGCCGAAACCAGGGCTACCGTGGCGATACTCCGCAAACAGATTACTGCCATGACTGCCGCCCCAGGCCTGCAGCATTACCTTCCGGGTCATTGAAACAAGATTCGGCGAGTTGGCCAGCCTGGTACATGTACCAGATGGGTGCGTTGGCCACGGGCGCTGCGGGTCTGTATTTACTATGCAGGCAGCGTCGTTCAAATGACCCGGTAGTTACTGATGTATTGCCTGATGCCGCAGCTGTTAACATCACCGAGCCCTGGACGGAAGCCTTCTGGGAGAAGCCGGAAGCTCGACAGCCCATTAGCGGCGACATCGACGGGCAGGCGCGTTGATAGACCTCGGCATGCAAGCACAGCACGGGTCGCGTCGCAGTCAGGTCGCAAGGAAGATGATTTCCTGATGGCGACGGTAAATCAAATCACCGAAGAAGCTGCTGTGTTCGTGCACCTTGGCTATCCGGAACGCGCCATGACGTTGTTGACGGAACATTTTGCCAGCCATGAGCGCAGCCACTCGGCCGTGTGGTACCTGCTCTTCGAACTGTATCGCGATAATGGCCAGCGGACGGAATTTGAACTGGCGCAGATGAGGTTCAGGGGGCGTTTCAATCTTGTTGCGCCGCAATGGCAAGACAGCTCGTTTAATTCAAGGCGGGTCTGCCTGACCGGGCATGCATTTAAATCAGAATCACGTCGTATTGTTCCTGGGTATACAAGCTTTCTACCTGTAGCGATACCGGCTTGCCGATGAAATCGCCGAGTTGCGCCAGGCTTTGCGATTCTTCATCCAGAAACTGATCAATCACTTGTTGGGATGCCAGTATCCTGAATTCGCGCGCATTGAACTGGCGTGCCTCGCGCACAATTTCGCGGAGGATCTCATAGCACACGGTTTGCGCAGTTTTGACTTCGCCGCGCCCCTGGCAGGTTGGACAGGGCTGGCACAACACATGAGCCAGGCTTTCGCGGGTACGCTTGCGGGTCATTTCCACCAGGCCCAGCGATGAAAAATCATTCACCGTCATGCGCGTATGGTCGCGCGCCAGCGCTTTTTTGAACTCGGAAAATACTTCGTTGCGGTGACCGTGATTGTCCATGTCGATGAAGTCGACGATGATGATGCCGCCCAGGTTGCGCAGCCGTAATTGACGGGCAATCGCCTGCGCGGCTTCCAGGTTGGTCTTGAAAATAGTGTCGTCGAAATTGCGTACACCGACGAAACCGCCGGTATTTACGTCCACCGTGGTCAGCGCTTCGGTCTGGTCGATAATCAGATAGCCGCCGGATTTCAGTTCCACACGCCGCGCCAGCGCTTTTTCGATTTCATCTTCAATGGCATACAAGTCAAACAGCGGGCGTTCGGCGGCATAGTGGTTGAGTTTATCGACCACGCCACCACTATAATTCTCGGCAAAACTCATCATCTTCTGGTAGGTTTCGCGTGAATCCACCAGAATGCGGTCGGTTTCATCGTTGGCAAAATCACGCAACACGCGTAGCGACAGGTTAAGTTCCTGATACAGCAGCGATTTCAATGGCGCGGTTCGAGCCTGCTGTTGAATATCAGCCCACAATTTGCGCAAGTATTCAATATCCGCCTGCAATTCGCGTTCTTCAGCCTGCTCTGCCATGGTGCGGATGATAAAACCGCCGTGTTCATCCTCGGGCAGCAACTGTTGCAGTTTCTGGCGCAGCGATTCGCGTTCGGCTTCATCTTCGATTTTTTGCGAGATGCCGATGTGCGTTTCCTGCGGGAGATACACCAGAAAACGCCCGGCAAAACTCACTTGGGTGGACAGTCGCGCGCCCTTGGTGCCGATCGGATCCTTGATGACCTGGACTAGCACACCCTGCCCCTCGAACAGAATGCGTTCAATCGGGCGTTCCTCGCCCCCGGCATGGCGCTCTTCCCAGATATCGGCGACATGCAGAAACGCGGCACGTTCCAGGCCGATGTCGATAAATGCGGACTGCATCCCCGGCAATACCCGGCACACCTTGCCGAAGTAAATATTGCCGACCAGGCCAAGCTGGCTGATGCGCTCGATGTGGAGTTCCTGCACGACGCCCAGATGCATCACCGCGACGCGGGTCTCCTGGGGGGTAACGTTGATGAGAATTTCTTCACTCATGATGCGCGATCTACCTTTGGGCTTATTCGAAGAATTTCATGTTGAAGCGTTCCAGCAGCTGCGCCGTTTCAAACAACGGCAGGCCCATTACGCCGGAATAGCTGCCCTCCAGATGTTCAATGAAAGTCGCTGCGCGCCCCTGTATGGCATAACCGCCCGCCTTGTCAAAAGGCTCGCCGCTACTGGTGTAGGCGAGAATTTCACGTTCGCTGAGCGGCTTGAATTTGACTGTCGACGTGCTCAGTAAAGCCTCGCATCGATCTTCGTATGTCACTGAGACTGCCGTGACAACCTGATGGCTGCGGCCAGCGAGTCTGCCCAGCATGTCAATCGCCGCATTCAGGCCCAGTGGCTTGCCGAGAATTTCGTCATCCAGGATTACCGTGGTGTCGGCGCCGAGTACCGGATAGTGCGGAATATGACGTTCTATGACGCGCTGCCAGCCAACGTCGGCCTTGGCGCATGCGATGCGCTGTGCATAATCCTGCGGCGATTCGCCAGGTCGTGGTGTTTCATCGACGTCGAGGCGGCCGCCGGATTCACGCAACAGCAACACTTCGTGACGCACGCCAATCTGACGCAGCAACTCGCGGCGGCGTGGCGAACGGGAGGCGAGATAAATGCGTGAATCAATATGCGCCATGTTAGGTCTTATTCCCGGTGGTAAGGATGGTTCTGAGTCACGCTCCAGGCGCGATATAGCTGTTCCGCCAGCATCACCCGCACCAGTCCGTGCGGCAGGGTAAAGCGTGACAGCGCAACCAGTTTATCGGCACGTTGCTTGATATCTTGATGCAAGCCGTCAGCGCCCCCTATGACGAAAGCCGTGTCGCGCCCGGCGCCTTGCCATTCACGCAGCGCATCGGCCAGTTCCAGTGTGGTGAGCTGAGTGCCATGCTCATCCAGTGCCCACGCTGTGGCGTCGCGCGGCAGCGCAGCGAGGATACGGTCGCGCTCGGCTTCCTTGATCTGCTCACCGGTCTTGCCGCTGGCGCGTTTCTCCGGCTTGAGTTCAATCAGCTCAATGCTGTTCTCGCGCGGCATGCGCCTGGCATATTCGGCAAACCCGGCTTCGATCCACGCTGGCATTTTCTGTCCCACCGCGATGATGCGCAGCTTCATGGAACGGCTCAGCCCGCTGCGTTGCGTTTATTGCGCTGATCCTGCGCTGCGCTCCAGAGCTCTTCCAGGTTGTAGTACTGGCGTACGGCAGGTTGCATCACATGCACGATTACGCTGCCCAGATCGAGTAGCACCCATTCCCCTGACTCCAGGCCTTCAATGCCTTGGTCAGGGACGCCTTTTTCTTTGAGTTTTTCCTGCACATTATGAGCCAGCGCCTTGGTTTGACGCGTGGAGTCTGCACTGGCGATGACCATGCGGTCAAACATGGAGGTGAGGGGGGTGGTGTCCAGAACCACGATATCCTGGCCTTTGATGTCTTCCAGTGCGTCGACGACTGCAGCAGTGATTTCGTTGATATCCATTAATTTTCCGGTAAATATAGTTGGTTGGCCTGAATATAGTCGAGAACCACGTTAGGCAGCAAATAACGTGGGCTGCGTGCGGCACGCAAAGTGTCACGGATGTGCGTGGCGGAGATATCCAGTGCGGTGATCGGACGCGTCACCAGCAGCCCCGCCGCAGCACTGGTCAGGTCTTGCGGGTGCGCCATGCGCGCTTCCAGTTCGGCGCGCAGCACCTCGGGCATGGCGTCTTTCCAGGTGCTTTGCGGAAAGCCGGGACGATGCGCGACTGCGATGTGCGCCAGTGCGAACAAGTCCTGCCAGCGGTACCAGGTGGTCAGGCCCAGGAACGCATCGGCGCCCAGCAGCAGGCACAAGGGCTGGGTGGCGCCCAGTTCGTCACGCAATGAGGCGAGCGTCTCCACCGTGAAAGACAAACGCGGTAACCCGACTTCGCGGTTGTCCAGCACAAAACGTGGATTGCCGGCAATGGCCAGCTGCACCATCTGCAACCGGTGATGCGCGTCGGTGCGCGGACGGGTGCGATGCGGCGGCGTGCCCGCCGGAATGAAATGCACCGTGGCGAGTTCCAGCGCCTCGGCCATTTCCTCCGCCAGACGTAAATGGCCGAAGTGGATCGGGTCGAAAGTGCCGCCGAAAATGCCGATGGGTTTCAATGGCTGTGCGTGAGGCTATGCATCTAAAGGCGATTTGCCACAGAGAGCACAGAGGGCACCGAGCGTGATGTAGGCAGCTGTTCTCTGTGGGCTCTGTGCTCTCTGTGGCATGAAGTGCTTTGGGTTTTTATCCGCGCACATGGCCATCGCCCAACACAACCCATTTCTGCGAAGTCAGCCCTTCCAGTCCGACCGGGCCGCGCGCGTGGATTTTGTCGGTGGAAATGCCGATTTCAGCACCCAGGCCATATTCGAAGCCGTCGGCGAAACGGGTGGAGGCGTTCACCATCACGCTGCTGGAATCCACTTCGCGCAGGAAGCGGCGCGCGCGCGTGTAGTCCTCGGTGACAATCGCATCGGTATGCTGCGAACCATACGTGTTGATATGCTCAATCGCTGCGTCCATGCCGTCCACCAGACGGATGGAGATGATGGGGGCGAGGTATTCGGTGACCCAGTCCTCATCCGTCGCCGCATTCATCGCCACAATCCGGCGCGATGCCTCGCAGCCGCGCATTTCCACGCCCTTGGCGGTGTAGATGGCGGCGATCTTTGGCAATACGGTGGCTGCAACTCCTTGAGCCACCAGCAGTGTTTCCGTCGTATTGCAGGTGCCATAACGGCTGGTTTTGGCGTTGTCGGCAATGCGCACCGCCTTGTCCAGATCGGCGCGGTCGTCTATGTAGACGTGGCACACGCCATGCAAATGCTTGATCACCGGAATGCGCGCATCGTTCATCAGGCGCTCGATCAGCCCCTTGCCGCCGCGCGGCACGATCACGTCTACATAATCCCTCATGGTAATGAGTTCGCCCACAGCTGCGCGATCGGTGGTTTCGATGACCTGGACTGCAGTCTCCGGCAATCCGGCGGCGGCCAGCCCTTCGCGCACGCAGGCGGCAATCGCCTGGTTGGAGCGGATCGCCTCGGAACCGCCGCGCAGGATGGCGGCGTTGCCGGATTTCAGGCACAGCCCGGCGGCGTCGGCGGTCACATTGGGACGCGCTTCATAAATGATCCCGATCACCCCCAGCGGCACGCGCATCTTGCCCACCTGGATGCCGGAAGGGCGGTATTTGAGGTCGCTAATTTCGCCTACCGGGTCGGGCAATGCGGCGATCTGCAACAGACCTTCCACCATGCCGGCCACTGATTTGGCATTCAGCGCGAGGCGGTCGAGTAACGCCTCGTCCAGTCCATGGGCACGCGCAGCGGCCATATCCTCGGCATTGGCGGCGAGCAGTTTGTCGGCGTCGCGCTGGATGGCTTGCGCCATGACGGTGAGCGCCTTGTTTTTGGTGTTGGTATCGGCGCGGGCTACGGCGCGAGAAGCGGCGCGGGCAGCACGTCCCATATCCTGCATATAGGCTTTGATGTCCATATCAAATCCAGAGGTAAATGTCGAACCCGGATTTTAACCCGGAACCGCAATATGCTGCTTGGGTGACTTTGCAGGTGGGTCAGGCAGCGGACACGCTGAAGAACAAGTCATTCTGTCAAAAATACAGGTTCCTGATCGGCAGGCATCTGCGCCAGCTCCCCGGGGGTGAGCCGCGCATAAATCTCGATCAGGTAGCCACTCGGGTCGCGCAGCCACAGTTCGTGCAGCGGGGTGCCGCGCCAGGTGGTGCGCGGCGGTTTGACGATTTCGGCGCCGGCTTGCCGGGCGCTGTGGGCAGCCGCAATCACCGCAGCCTTGTCGGCCACGCCCAGCCCCAGGTGATACAGGCTGTAGGTGTCCAGTGCCTCGCCCCGGTCATTCACCAGCAGCACCATGTTCAGGTGCAGATGCGGCACGATGAAGGTGCTGAATCGGGCCGTACGGTCTTTCGGTTCGACGCCGAAAAACGCGGTATAAAATTTCGTGCTGTGTTCCAGATCGGTGACGCGCAGGCTGAGATGGAACTCATGTGCTGGGGGAAACCGGCTCGTGTCAGGCATGTGATTGACCTCTACTAATGGGCAGGGGAGAGACGCGCGGATCTGGTTGGCGGCGCGATTTTCAACGCCAGTTGACCGAGCGCATCCCACACATCGCCGCTTTGCAAACCTTTGATGGTGCGGTCTATCGCGGCGGCATCGTGCAGCGCCTGGGTGAGCGTGGCCAGACTGACGCGGGCGAGCGCCTTGTCCACCAGTGCCTGGCGCGACTCCCATACTCCGGCTTCGCGCATCAGCTGGGCGATGGGCTGGCCGCTGGCCTGGCCAGCCTTGATGCGGGTCAGGATGCGCAGTTCACGGGTGAGAGTCCACAGGATCAGCACCGGCGTTTCACCTTCATTGCGCAGGCCGTCGAGCATGCGCATCAGGCGCGGCACATCGCCCGCCAGCAGCGCATCGGAGAGCTTGAAAACATCATAACGCGCCACATCGAGCACGGCTTCGCGCACGTTCTCGAAAGTGATGTTGCCGGGCGGAAATAGCAGGGCAAGCTTGCGGATTTCCTGTTGGGCAGCAAGCAGGTTGCCTTCCACGCGTTCGGTCAGAAAACGCAGCGTCTGGCTGTCGGCTTGCAGGTTTTGCGCGGCCAGCCGCGTACCGATCCAGCGCGGCAGCTGGTCGATGGTCACCGGGTTCACGCCGACCACGACACCGCTGGCATCCAGCGCAGTGAACCATTTGGCGTTGGTGGACTGGCGGTCGAGCTTGGGCAGCGTAATGAGCGTGATGGTGTCTGCAGGCAGCCTGGCGCAATAGGCTTGCAGGGCCTTGCCGCCTTCCAGCCCAGGCTTGCCGGAGGGAATGCGGATATCGGCCAGGCGCAGGCTGCCGAACAGGGAGAGATTGTCGCCGGCAGAAAGCAGATCGTTCCAGTTGAAACGGCCTTCCACGGTGTGCACTTCACGTTCGCTGTAGCCCGCGGTACGGGCGCTCGCACGCACCATGTCCGCGGCCTCCAGCGCCAGCAGCGGTTCGTCGCCATATATCGTATAAAGCGGCTGGAGGCCGCGTGCCAGGTGCTGGGCGAGTTGCTCCGCCTTGACGCGCATGCTTATTTGGCGCTGGCGATACGCTGCATGATCTGCTGTGCAGCGTCTTTCTGCATGTCGCGGTAAAGCAGTTGCTCTTCTGCGCCCTTGGCTAGAACCTGGGCATCGTTATAAGTCATGTCGCGCGCCAGCAGCAGACTGGCAGGCGCCAGGATAACTTTGCCCTTGGGTGTGATGAGCTGGTATTGCACGCGGTATTGCAGCTGGAATTCGCGCACCCGGCCGATGCCGGACAGGGCCACGATTACCTTGCTGTTCTGCACCGACATGATATCAATCACGCTTTCCGCCTTTTCCGCGCTGGGCGCCAGGCGACCGGCATGGCCGAGGCGCAAGGCGGCTTGCAGCGCCGCCGCCAATCCATCCTGTCCGCCCTGCACATAAACGGATCGATACGGCAGTTCTATTTGCCCGCGCAGATGAAAGCCGCAGCCGGCGATGAATATGACGCTAAGGACCACCAGCCATAACCGGCCGGGAAGAATGTTTTTCATGCTGTCTCCAATTGAGTTCAGACTACGATATTGACCAGTCGTCCCGGAACCACAACCACTTTTTTCGGAGCTTGTCCGGCCATGAATTTTTGTGCTGCCTCGTGCGCCAGCGCCAGTTGTTCGATGACCTCGCGGCTGGTGGATTTGGCGACGGTGAGCTCGCCGCGCAGCTTGCCGTTGACTTGCAGCACCAAGGTGATCTCATCCTGCTCCAGCGCAGATTCGTCCACTTTCGGCCAGGCCTGATCGAGTAACCGGGTGCCCGGTTGAAGTGCTGTCCACAACGCTTCGCATGCATGCGGCACGATGGGTGCGAGCATCAGCACTGCGCCTTCCAGTACTTCCTGCGCCACGCTGTGTGCAGCCGGACTGGCGTCAGTCATTTTACTCAATGCATTGAGCAATTCCATGACTGCGGCGATGGCGGTGTTGAACGTTTGGCGCCGGCCGTAATCATCGCTGATTTTTTTGATTGCACTGTGCAGTTGGAAACGCAGCGCTTTCAGTTCGGCGGATACTTCACCGCCGCTATAGGCGGGTACCACTCCGGTGCTGACGTGATCATGCACCAGCTTCCACAGCCGTTTCAAAAAGCGGAATGCACCTTCCACGCCGGCATCCGACCATTCCAGACTTTGCTCCGGCGGCGCGGCAAACATCATGAACAGACGCGCGGTATCGGCGCCGTAGCCGTCGATCAGCAGTTGCGGATCGACGCCGTTGTTTTTTGATTTGGCCATTTTTTCGGTGCCGCCGATGACCACCGGCAGGCCGTCGGCCTTGAGCACGGCATCCAGCGGACGGCCGCGCTCATCCATGCGCACGTCGACCTCGGACGGATTGATCCAGTCTTTTTTGCCGTCGCCAGCGTCGCGGTAAAACGTCGGCGCGATGACCATGCCCTGGGTGAGCAGGCGCGTAAACGGTTCGCTCGATTGCACCAGGCCCTCATCGCGCATCAGCTTGTGGAAAAAACGCGCATACAGCAGATGCAGAATGGCATGTTCAATGCCGCCGATGTACTGATCCACCGGCAGCCATTTGTCGGCGCGCGTATCCAGCATGGCGTTGCCGCAATCGTAGCTGGCGTAGCGCGCGTAATACCAGCTCGACTCGACGAAGGTGTCCATGGTGTCGGTTTCGCGCCGCGCCGGTTGGCCGCATTTCGGGCAGGTGCATTGGTAAAACTCGGGTATTTTCGCCAGCGGCGAGCCCGCGCCGGTGACTACCACGTCTTCCGGCAGCACCACCGGCAACTGGTCGTCGGGCACCGGCACATCGCCGCAGGTGGCGCAGTGAATGATCGGGATCGGGCAGCCCCAGTAGCGCTGGCGCGAGATGCCCCAGTCGCGCAGGCGGAACTGGGTGCGTTTGCTGCCCAGTCCTTTGGACTGCAAGTCGGCGGCGATGGCTTCCAGCGCAGCATCGAAATCCAGGCCGTCGTATTTGCCGGAATTGATGCATACGCCATGATCGCCGTAAGCATCTAGCCAGGGCGCAACCACGGTTTCATATGCGCCGCTGCTGGAAGCGATCACGGTTTTTACCGGCAGCCTGTATAGTTCGGCAAATTCGAAGTCGCGCTCATCGTGCGCCGGTACCGCCATCACCGCGCCTTCGCCATAACCCATCAGCACATAATTGGCGACCCATACCGGGAGTTTTTCGCCGGACAGCGGATGGGTGACGAACAGGCCGGTGTCCATGCCTTTCTTGGCTTGCGTGGCGATATCGGCTTCGGCCACGCCGCCGCGTTTGCATTCGGCGATGAACTCGGCCAGCGCCGGATTGCCGGCAGCGGCGCGGGCGGCGAGCGCATGTTCGGCGGCGACCGCCACATAGGTTGCGCCCATCAGCGTATCCGGACGCGTGGTGTAGACCTTGAGCACGCCGGGCTCGCCGATGCTTGCAGTGTCGTAGGGGAAATGCACTTCACAGCCGAAGCTTTTGCCGATCCAGTTGCGTTGCATGGTTTTGACCTGCTCCGGCCAGTCCGGCAGGGTGTCCAGGCCGCTCAGCAGCTCATCAGCGTAGGCGGTGATGCGCATGAAGTACATCGGGATGTCGCGTTTTTCCACCAGCGCGCCGGAACGCCAGCCGCGTCCGTCGATCACCTGCTCGTTGGCGAGCACGGTGTTGTCCACCGGATCCCAGTTGACCGAAGCGGTTTTCTTGTAGATCACGCCTTTTTCGAACAGGCGCGTGAACAGCCACTGCTCCCAGCGGTAATACTCGGGCTTGCAGGTGGCGAGCTCGCGTTCCCAGTCGATCGCCAGGCCGAGGCTCTTCAACTGGGTGCGCATGTGATCGATGTTGGCGTAGGTCCATGCGGCGGGCGGCACGCCGTTTTTCAGCGCGGCGTTTTCCGCAGGCAGGCCGAACGCGTCCCAGCCCATCGGCTGCATCACGTTATAGCCCTGCATGCGGTGGAAACGCGCCAGCACATCGCCGATGGTGTAGTTGCGCACGTGCCCCATGTGCAGCTTTCCGGAAGGGTAGGGGAACATCGACAGGCAGTAGTACTTGGGCTTGTCGGAAGTCTCGACGGCCTTGAAGGCAGCGGATTCAATCCAGCGGCGCTGGGCGTCCGCCTCGATTTTCTGGGGTTGGTATTGGGCTTCCATGAGATGCGATAAACGGCGCTGGCAAAAGTCCGATTATACCCTGTCGAACTGGCGGTGCGTGGACAGCGGGACAGCTTAAAAGCTATACTGCCGCGATTATATTCGGCTTTTTCATAGTTCTTAACTGGAGCGCATCATGTCCAAGAAACACCCCGTTATCGCCGTGACCGGTTCTTCCGGCGCAGGCACCACCACCGTCAAGCGCGCGTTCGAGCACATTTTCCACCGCGAGAACATCAGCGCCGCAGTGATCGAAGGCGACAGCTTTCACGCACTGAGCCGTACGGAATTCAAGGCGGCGATGAAAAAAGCCGAAGCTGCGGGCAACAACCATTTCAGTCATTTCGGTCCGGAATCCAACCATTTCGACAAGCTGGAAGAACTGTTCAAAAGCTATGGCAAGAACGGCAAGGGCAAAAAACGGTATTACCTGCATAGCGATGAAGAGGCGGCGCAGCACAACCAGCGTCTCGGCACCAAGCTGTCCGCCGGTGAATTCACGCCGTGGGAAGATGTACCTTCCGGTACCGACCTGCTGTTTTACGAAGGCCTGCACGGCCTGGTTTCGCATGGCAAGATAAACGTCGCCAAATATGTCGATCTGGGCGTGGGCGTGGTGCCGGTGGTCAACCTGGAATGGATCCAGAAAATCCACCGTGACGCGGCCGAGCGCGGCTACTCCGCCGAAGTCATCGTCGACACCATCATGCGTCGCATGCCCGACTACGTGAACTACATCACCCCGCAGTTCTCCCACACCCACGTCAATTTCCAGCGCGTGCCCACGGTGGATACCTCCAACCCGTTCATCGCGCGCGACATCCCCACGCCGGACGAGAGTCTGGTCATCATCCGTTTCAGCCACCCCAAGGGCGTGGACTTCCCCTACCTGATCAACATGATTCCCAACTCCTTCATGTCGCGCGCCAACACCCTGGTGGTACCGGGCGGCAAGATGGGTTACTCGATGGAGCTGATCCTCGGGCCGATAATCGAAGACATGATTGCCGCCAAGAAAAAAGCCTGATTGACCTGACTCATCGTGCAATAAGAACGCCGGGTTCGCCCGGCTTTCTTATTGGGATTACGGAATTTGTTGTAAAACGTTCGCAGGATTGCCCGCAGAAGAGTCTAAATTGAAGCGGCTGATTTCGACCCGTTTGAGGCGGTTGCGATCGATTTAAATGCCTGGACAACGTGGCATATTGGATTGCGCCCACAACTTGAGCCGCTTCGTTACTACCATAGCCGCTTATGGTTGCTTCCTGCTGAAAACAGTTGTCGGGTGGATCTTTCATCCGACTAGAAAACGCAGCCTTTGCACGGCGCATGCCCAAAGCAGTCACTGAAAATCTCAGAAAATCAAAGTGCTGCTGTTGGGCTCAAGGCACTCTTGGTTAACAAGCCAACATCAACCAAGGTGCTCTTGATGCCGTAAGATCGGAAGCCCTCATACATCCACCATTTAAGTATTTTTTCGTCGACACCGATTTCCTGCAGAAGTAGAGCATGGTAAAGGTATGAGAGCGCATTGCTCTTCTTGTCTAGACTTGCAACAAACTCTCTATAATTTCCGTCCTGCCGCTGTCCCCCAAAATGCGAAATGTCATTACGGCTACGAGCGCAATCAGCAGCAAATTGACGAAGCATCTTTTCGTCCAGGTTGAGCGGAAGACCCTTGAAGGTCTCAAAAATCCGTTGCTCCAACGCCGGTTCGTCGGTATGCCCTAACCTGTTTTCTAGCCATAGTTTATCTTTCCTGTCTGTAACCTGATCCAAAATTCGTTGAATTTTTTTCTTGAACTTACTTGGTGCCGGAGATTCGGGGGTCTTCCGTCTATGCAGCGACTCAATGCCCCATATCAAATTAACAAACCGGTGTTCAGGATATAGCTGAATGCCGCGTCGCGCACCTAGGTACAGATAGAACCCCGGGCCAAAAATCTCCCGCTTCTTCTTCCAGGTAGAGAAGATTTGACCAAAGTTCTCGCGAAGCTGTGCAAAGTTAGTCCAGCATTCATGCCAGGCTGGAGCGGTGGCAGGGCTACTATTTCGCAAAAAATAGAATCGATAATTTTCGTCTTTCCCGTAAGAAAGTAGTGGCCAGTCGAGGCAATAGTCTGAATCCGTCAGCAGGATAAACAAATCTTCCATGAGGCCATATAGATTCTTCATTCCTTCAAGTAGATCGCTCTGCTTCGGGGCGTAGCAAATTGATCCATCTTCGCTCAGGGTGAGGTTATGCATCTTCTGCTTGCCTAGATACGGGCCTGAGATGTCGTATTTGATCGATAGAATGCCGTCATCCAGAGGATACGAGATGTTTTTGGGAAGCTTGTATTTTGCGGAGATACCGGATTTCGTTCTGTTAGTCTCAATGGAGCCAAGCCGTAACCATTCCTCAAATCCATTTAAGGTGACCTGAAGCTTGCGAAACCGCAATGGCTCATCTGTTTGTGGAAACGGGCCACTTCCAACGAGACAATTTATTGCTAGGTATTTCTCGTATGAAATTCCGTTTGATTTGAACTGCCCTCCATTCTTGACAAGCCCCATGAGAAGCGCAAATTTGTTGCTACCTTTCAGTATCCCTTGAATACCCTTGTCAGGTGGAAAGAATTCTCTATGATCAAACAAGGCGGCGAGGGGATCTTCATCACTCGAGAGAACACCATCCAATTCAAGCTCAACCCGACCTTCTTCGTCAATTTTCAGGATGCCAGCAACGGATGACTCTGGCGCAAAGTGCCCCTTTGGAATTGGCTCGTCGTGCCACCAGAAATAGCCGCGCTCTTCGAGAATGATCGTCTTCAATGTGACTCCGTTTAGGGGGAAAAAAGAATCTCAAGTCAGAGCTATCAGAACACGCCATTCAGCGCCTAGTGTCCCGACTATTTGAGAAAAGTTTTCTCGCTCAAAGCTAGGGCCACATGGTTGTGGTCTCGCTACACTTGCGACAGAACTCGTCAAAAGAGCCAAGGCAAGCATGCTTGCACTTAGCCATCTTTCAAGGAACTCCATTCGTGAGTCTCGCATTTGTTGACCTGAAAATCATATTTTACGTGCTATCGGAAGACCCTTCCCACAGGAAAAACTTTACCAACCGATGGGCCAAAGGGGGCGTTGGGTTATCACGAAGGTCTGTCTTTGGTACACAACTGCCCATCGCCTGGGTTTCTTCCTGGCCAAATGCCGTCCTCGATGTTCCCTTATGCTCGCCGGCCTGCACCCGTCCTGCTCCGCGCCAGCATGAACACCAGCGTCACCAGCAGCGCCGCTGCGCCGCCGTTGTGGGCGACGGCAATCGGCAGCGGCCATTGCAGCAAAATGTTGGATAGCCCGCTGGCGAATTGCAGGGCGATCAGCGCCAGGAGTATGAGGGCGGGCCGGGTCAGCGTCGGGCTGCGGCGGGCGCGCAGGCCGAGCCAGCCCAGGTAGGCGATGACGACGACAGCGAACACGCGGTGGGTCCAGTGGATGGCGACCAGTGCGTCGTGGCTGAGTAGCGCGCCGCTGGCGGTTTTGCCGAGCGCGCGCCACAGCGTGAAGCCGTGCCGGAAGTCCATGGCCGGGATCAGCTGGCCGTTGCATAACGGGAAATCGGTGCAGGCGAGCACCGCGTAGTTGGTGCTCACCCAGCCGCCCAGCGCGATCTGCACTGCGAGCAATACAATGCCGAGCACGATCCACGGGCTGAGCCGGCTGGCTGCGGCATCGTGCGAAGCTGCAGGCTGGCTGCGCGCGGCGAGCCAGGCCAGCGACCCGAGCAGGGTCAGTCCGAGCAGCAGGTGCAGGGTGACGATCACCGGCTGCAGTTTGAGCGTCACCGTCCACGCGCCGAATGCGCCCTGCACGCACACCAGTATGAACAGCGCGGTGGCCGGCCACGGCGATTGGCGCAGCTCGCGCCGTTTGAACCACGCCAGCCCCATCAGCGCGATAATCAGTACGCCCACCATCATTGCCAGGTAGCGATGGATCATCTCGATCCAGGCCTTGGCCCAGGTCACCGGCCCGCTCGGCATCAGCGCCTCGGCAGCGTGGATGCTGGCATGGGCGAGGAAGGGATTGGCGGTGCCGTAGCAGCCCGGCCAGTCCGGGCAACCCAGGCCGGAGTCGGTGAGCCGGGTGAAGCCGCCGAACAGGATCAGATCGAAGGTGAGGAACAGGGTCAGCCACACCAGCTGGCGGTAGCGGTCGCGGCGCCCCTTGACCCAGGCGTAACTCAGCGGCAGCAATGCAATCATGAGTCCGGTCAGCGCCAGTTGCAGCCACTGCTGGTCCGACGCCATGCCCATCCCTATGCCCATTATTAGCCCACCATGAAAGCGACGAAGGCGACTTCGTCGCCGTCCTTGAGCTGGCTGTCGGCGTCCACAAACTGTTTATTGACGGTGATCTTGAGTGACTTGTTGTCGATCAGAGCGCTGTGCCAGGCTGCGCCGCGCTGTGCCAGGGCAGCGCACAGGTCCGACACGGTGGTCTGGGCTGACGGCAGTTCGAAATCCTCGGAGGCGCCGCCGAGCGCATCGACCAGATGGCCGAAATACAGAATGTGCAGCATGTTATGACTCCAGTTCCAGGCCTTCGGCTTCCCAGCATTCCAGTCCGCCTGCCATATTGTAGACGTGCTCAAACCCCATCTGCTTCAGCACCCAGGTCGCCATCGCCGAGCGCCCGCCGGCCTGGCAGTAGAGCAGGATGGTCTTGTCGCGGGCGTTGCACAGGCGCGGGTCGCGGTACTTGTAGCCCGGGTCGGCGGCGCCTTCGAGCAGGCCGCGCGGGATGTTGATGGCGCCGTGTATGTGGCCTTGTGCGAATTCGTCGGCTTCGCGCACGTCCACCACCAGCACGTCGCCGGATTGCAGATTTTCATGGGCGGATTCGGCGTCCCACTCTTCGATATGGCTGCGCGCTTCTTTTATAAAACAGCCGAGTTGCTTGGGCATATATAATCCTTGTTTACTGAATGAATCTAAAACAGCTTTGGCCACGGAGAGCACAGAGTACGCAGAGAAAAAGCAGCGCATTGCTTGTTTTTTCCAGATACATCCGGAGGAAAACAATTCTCCTCAAAGCCCGTGACCACTCCGTGGCCTTTGTGTTCTCTGTGGCTTCACGTTTTTAGGATGAATCCGAAAAAACCGCATGGCGGTCACCGGGCGTACGCCTGTGTTCGCTTTTATCTCTGCGAGCTTTCTGCCCTCTGTGACGAATTTTTTAGAATAATTGCCATCTGAAAGTTTAACATGACCTCCCTACTCGACGGGCTCAACCCCGAGCAACTTGCCGCCGTGACCCTGCCGGGCCAGTCGGCGCTGATCCTGGCCGGAGCAGGCAGCGGCAAGACGCGCGTGCTCACCACGCGCATCGCCTGGCTGATTCAGACGGGGCAGGTCTCGCCGTTGGGCATCCTGGCGGTGACCTTTACCAACAAGGCGGCGAAGGAAATGCTGACGCGCCTGACCGCGATGCTGCCGATCAACACGCGCGGCATGTGGGTGGGCACTTTTCACGGCTTGTCCAATCGCCTGCTGCGCACCCACCACCGCGAGGCCGGGCTGCCGCAGCTGTTCCAGATTCTGGATACGGCCGATCAGCTCTCCGCGGTCAAGCGCCTGCTCAAGTCGCTCAATGTGGACACCGAGAAGTTCGAGCCGAAGAAAGTGCAGTACTTCATCAGCGGCAACAAGGAAGCCGGTCTGCGCCCGCAGCAGATCGAGGTGTTCGACCCCTACACGCGGCGCCTGGTGGAGTTCTACGCCGCCTACGACGAGCAGTGCAACCGCGAGGGTGTGGTCGATTTTCCGGAACTGCTGCTGCGTTCCTACGAGCTGCTGGCCCGCAACGACATGTTGCGCGCGCATTATCAGGAGCGCTTTCGCCACATCCTGGTGGACGAGTTTCAGGACACCAACCGTCTGCAATACCGCTGGCTGAAGCAGTTCGCCGGGGCGCAATCGGTGCTGATGGCGGTGGGCGACGACGACCAGTCGATCTACGCCTTCCGTGGCGCGCATACCGGCAACATGAACGAATTCCAGCGCGATTATGCCGGCGACAACGTGATCAAGCTGGAGCAGAACTACCGCAGCCACGGCAACATTCTCGACGCCGCCAACGCGCTGATCACGCAGAACCAGTCGCGCCTCGGCAAGAACCTGTGGACAGCGGAAGGCAGCGGCGAGCCGATCCGCGTGTTCGAGGCGTATTCCGACCAGGAAGAAGCCGGCTTCATCGTCGAGGAAGTCAAGGCACTGCAACGCGAAGGCACGGCGCTGGTGGACATGGCGCTGCTGTATCGCTCCAATGCGCAATCGCGCGTGCTGGAGCATGCGCTGTTCAGCGCCGGAGTGCCGTATCGCGTGTACGGCGGGCTGCGATTTTTCGAGCGCCAGGAGGTCAAGCACGCGCTGGCCTATTTGCGTCTGCTGGCCAACCCGGACGACGACGGCGCGTTCAGCCGCGTGGTCAATTTCCCCACCCGCGGCATCGGTGCGCGCACGCTGGAACAATTGGCCGATGCCGCCCAGGCGGGCGGGACGAGCCTGTGGCAGGCCGCGCGCGCCAGGGCCGATGCCAGCAAGGACAGCACCAAAGGCTTGCCGGGTTTTGTCGCCTTGATGCTGGCCATGCAGGACGCCACCCAGGGGCTGCCGTTGCCGGAAGTGATCGAGCACATGCTGCATGCCAGCGGCCTGGCGGCGCATTACCAGGCCGAAAAAGAAGGCGCCGATCGGCTCGAAAACCTGAACGAGCTGATCAACGCCGCGACCGTATTCGCCAACGATCCGGAAGCGATGGCCGAGCTCGACGAGGTCGGCGGTCCGCTGGCGAGCTTTCTTGCGCACGCCGCGCTGGAAGCGGGCGACCACCAGGCCGGCGCGGGCACCGATGCGCTGCAACTGATGACCGTGCACGCCGCCAAGGGTCTGGAATTCCATGCGGTGTTTCTGGGCGGACTGGAAGAGGGCCTGTTTCCGCACGAGCAGTCCATGAACGAGCAGGACGGCATCGAGGAAGAACGCCGTCTGATGTATGTGGCGATCACCCGCGCGCGCCGCAGGCTGTATTTAAGCCATGCGCAAAGCCGCATGCTGCACGGGCAAACGCGCTATGGCATCGTGTCGCGCTTTATCGGCGAACTGCCGCCGGCATTGCTGAAACTGGTCAATGCCCGGCGCAATGCAGCCGTTCCGGCCAGCTATGACAGCTACGTGGCACCGGCATCCAGGGCGCGCAGCAACGCCTCGCCCTGGCGCATCGGCATGAACGTACGCCACGCCAAATTCGGCCTCGGCGTGGTGGTCAACGTGGAAGGGCAGGGCGACGACACGCGCGTGCAGATCAACTTCGGCGGCGCGAACGGGATGAAGTGGCTGGCGCTGGAATACGCCAAGCTGGAACCTGCCTGAGGGGACAGGCGGTTGTTTTCGGGACGCGTTGCCGACACGCTTGACGTGCGCGCCTGTCGGGATAAGGAATAACCAGTTTCCGCTATCCAGCCGGCTTTGTCGGGAACCACCCGGCCATCTGCCACACTAAATTTCTTACCTGTCTGGAAAATAGGGGGAAAAATGCAGCTGGCTTATTTATTAAAGGACATCCAAGCCTATCCGTGGCTGACTTTCGCATTGGTGACGATAGGCGTTGTGGTGCTGGCGTTGATTGCTTATGCGGTCATTTATGCGATGTTGCGCCGCCTCACGCGTTCTAACACCGTGACCAGTGTGGTAGTGGATTACACGGCCTGTCCGGCCAGGCTGGTGCTGCCCTTGCTTGCCGTGAAACTGGCCCTGCCTGCGGCGCTCGACGGATTGCGTCATCAAGAGATTTTCAGTGACCTTGTGGCGATGTCGTTGACGCTGTCGATCACCTGGCTGGTGATGCGCGCCATTGCCGGGGTGGGAGAAGCCGTGATACGGCTCCACCCGACGGATACCAGCGACAATATGCATGCGCGGCAAATACAGACCCAGACGCGGGTGTTGACGCGCACGCTGATGTTTTTCGTGCTGCTGATCGGGCTGGCTTCGGCGCTGATGGTGTTGCCAGGCATGCGCCAGATCGGCGGCAGTCTGCTGGCGTCGGCCGGGGTTGCCGGCATTGCCGCGGGCCTCGCCGCCCGGCCGGTGCTGGGCAATCTGATTGCCGGCCTGCAAATCGCGTTGACGCAGCCCATCCGGCTCGACGATGTGGTCATCATGGACAATGAATGGGGCCGTATCGAGGAAATTACCTCGACTTATGTGGTGGTGAAAATATGGGATGAGCGGCGCCTGATCGTGCCGCTGCAGTGGGTCATTGAGAATCCATTCCAGAACTGGACGCGCAGCACATCGCAACTGCTCGGCACGGTGCTTTTGTGGCTCGATTACCGCTTGCCGCTGGCGCCGTTGCGTGAAGAGCTGATGCGCGTTTGCAAGTCAGCGCCGGAATGGGACCAGCGCGTGTCAATGATCCAGGTGGTCGACAGCAATGAACATGGCATGCAGATTCGCGCACTGATCAGTGCTCCCGATGCGTCGCGGAGATGGGATTTGTCTTGTCGGGTGCGCGAGGCGTTGATCGATTTTGTGCAGTGCGAATACCCGGAATGCCTGCCGCGCGTTCGTGCCGAGGTCGGACGATCAGAACGCCACCCGGAGACGGCCCAGCCTGCTCCGCCCCCTCTTCGCGCAGGCAAGGGCGACTCGACAGCAATCAAGGAACCCCAGACCCCAAACGGCCCGGCGTAGGTGCCCCGGCGTCTGGAGCATCAATTCACGCGGGCAGGGTTGGGCGACTCAACCGCAATCAAGCAGCCAGTTCAAGCCATCCGGGCTATAACCTTAGAGTAGTGACTCGGGCACGGGAAATCTCGCATGCCCGGTAAAGGAGACCCGCATGGAAGCCGTCTGGCTGCAGCACTACCCCCGAGGCGTTCCGGCGGAAGTCGACATCTTCCGCTTCGCCTCGCTCAAGGACATGCTCGAACAAAGTTGCGGGCGGTTCCGCGAGCGCCCCGCCTTCACCAACATGGGGGTCACCCTGAGCTATGGCGAACTTGACCGCCTGTCCCGCGATTTCGGCGCCTACCTGCAGAAGGTGGCCGGATTGCGCAAGGGCGACAGGCTGGCCATCATGCTGCCCAACCTGTTGCAATACCCGGTGGCGCTGTTCGGCGCGCTGCGCGCCGGCCTGGTGGTGGTCAACGTCAACCCGCTCTATACCGCGCGCGAACTGCAACACCAGCTGGCCGACTCCGGTGCGGTGGCCGTGGTGGTGCTGGAGAACTTCGCGCATACCTTGCAGGAGGTCGCCGCGACAACCGCCGTGCGCCACATAGTCACCACCCGCGTGGGCGACCTGTTCCCGCCGGTCAAGGCGTGCCTGGTCAACTTTGTCATCAAGCGGATCAAGCGCATGGTGCCGCGCTGGGATCTGCCGGGCGCCACGGCCTTCAACACCGCACTGAAACTCGGCGCGCGCCACACGCTGAGCGATGTGCCGCTCACGCATGAGGATATCGCTTTCCTGCAATACACCGGCGGGACGACCGGTGTAGCCAAGGGCGCGATGCTGACCCATGGCAACCTGGTGGCCAACGTGGAGCAGACTTCGGCCTGGGTCGGCGGCACGCTCAAGGAAGGCGAGGAGGTGGTCGTCACGCCGCTGCCGCTCTATCATATCTTCGCGCTCACGGCCAACCTGCTGCTGTTTGTGAAGTGGGGCGCGAACGACGTCCTCATCACCAATCCGCGCGACATTCCGCGCTTCGTGCGCGAACTGCGCAACACCCGCTTCACCGCCATCGTCGGCGTCAACACCCTGTTCAATATGCTGCTCAACGCGCCCGGCTTCGACAAAGTGAAGCGGGCCAACGCCGGCGCGCTCAAGGTGGCGGTAGCGGGAGGCATGTCGGTGCAATGCGCGGTGGCGGAGCGCTGGCAGAAGACCATGGGGGTGGCGCTGATCGAGGGCTACGGCCTGACCGAGGCTTCTCCCATCGTGTGCGCCAATCCGCTCGACGCCAGGGCGTTCAGCGGCAACATCGGCATGCCGATCCCCTCCACCCGGGTGACGATGCGGGACGAGGCGGGGCGCGAGCTGCCGCTGGGCGAGGAGGGCGAACTCTGCGTGCAGGGGCCGCAAGTGATGCGCGGCTACTGGAACATGCCGGAAGAAACTGCTCGCGTCCTCGGCGCCGACGGCTGGCTGCGCACCGGGGACATCGGCGTGATGGACGCGCACGGCGCCATCCGCTTCATCGACCGCTGCAAGGACGTGATCGTGGTGTCGGGCTTCAAGGTCTACCCCAACGAGGTCGAGGAGGTGATGATGATGCATCCCGGCGTCAGGGAAGCGGGCGCGGTGGGCGTCCCGGATGAGAAGAGCGGCGCGGCGGTCAAGGTCTTTGTGGTGAAGAAGGATGCGGCGCTCACCGCCGCCGCAGTGATTGCACACTGCAAGGCGAACCTGACCGCGTACAAGGTGCCGAAGCAGGTGGAATTTCGTGACAAGCTGCCCAAGTCCGCCATTGGCAAGATTCTGCGCAGAGAGCTGAAACAGGAGCACGCCGCCTCCGCCAGTGCCGCCCTCCGAGCCTGCGATGCCTGAGCGTAGCCAGGATCGTCAAGCGTCTCGCTGGCTGGCGCGCGGCGTGCTGGCTGCGGCGCTCCTCGTCCTGCTGGCGGGATACGTGCCGGAGCGCTACTACGAAGCCGCGCTGGTGCTGCAGGATTTTGCCGCGGCGCAAGGCCCTTCTCGGCTCAAGCAGACCACCGCTGCGCCGCTGCGGCGCAGCATTTCCTACACGGTGTCGGGGCGCTTGCACCGCGCCGACCTGTATCTGCCGGGTACGCTGGACGGTTGCGTCTCCCCGGCCGCTGTTGAACCACGGGATACGGCCGCGCGCGGCAAGCACTGCCCGCGCGCCGCCATCGTGGTGGTGCCCGGCGCGGTGCCGCTGGGCAAGGACGACCCGCGTCTCACCGCTTTCGCTGCGACCCTGGCGCGTGCCGGCTTTGCGGTACTGGCGCCCGACCTTGCCGGTTTTCGGGAATTGCGCATCCGCCCCGCGAACGCGCGCGAGATCGCGGACGCGTTCGCCTACCTGGTCAGCCGCCCCGAACTTGCCCCCGGCGGCCGCGCCGGTATGTTTGCCTTCAGCTACGCAGTCGGCCCCACGCTGCTCGCCGCGCTGCAACCCGACATCCGCGAGCAGGTGCGCTTCATCGTGGGCGTGGGGGGTTACTATGACCTGCCGCGTGCAATGCGCTTCTTCACCACCGGCTGGTTCGAGCATGCGGGCAAGTGGCACCACATTACCCCGGACGACACCGGCAAAATGGTGTTGCTTTATTCCAGCCTGGGCTACCTGGCGGACCAGCGCGACGGCGCAGTATTCGACCGCATGGTGGCGCTGCGTAGCCGGGATCCGCACGCCGACCTGACGCCGCTCGCCGCGCAGTTGAGCGCCGCTGGCCGGGCGGTGTACGCGCTGGCCGCCAACAGCGATCCCGCACGTTTTCCGGAACTGCTGGCGCAGCTGCCGGCGGCCATGCGCGCGGACATCGCCCGCCTCGACCTGTCGCGTCACGACCTGAAGCAGCTCAAGGCACAGCTCATCCTGGTGCACGGCAAGAATGACAATCTCATTCCTTACCCGGAAAGCCTCGCGCTCGCCGCCGCCGCGCCGAAGGGGCAGGCAACCGTGTTTATCATCCATCGCGTGCTCGGGCATGTGGACCTGAGCATTCCGCATCTGCTGTCGTGGCGTTTCTGGAGCGAGGATCTGCCCGACCTGTGGCGGCTGTGGCGGGTGATCGACCTGCTGCTCGCGCAACGCCAGGAGGCGGCATGAGTGGGGCGGCATGCCGACCCACGCGCCAAGGCGCTCGGCCTGTGGCTGCTGGGCGCGGCGCCATGCGCTATAAAGCAGGCATGATGGAGGCAGACATGACGATTTCCAACCACGCCGAGGCGCAGCAACTGCTCGATGTCGTACGCGGTCTTGCGCACGAACTGCGCCCCGGCGCGAATGGCATCGACCGCCTGGGTCTGGATCATGCGCTGGAGCGCGATTTCGGTCTGGACAGCCTGGCGCGCGTGGAACTGCTCGCCCGCATCGAGCGCGAACTGGGCGTCAGGCTTGGTGAGGCAGCATTCGCCGAGGCTGAAACGCCGCGCGATCTGCTGCGGCAAATGGCGGGTGCTGCCGCTGGTGGGGCGCCCGCCCCGGCCGGGATACCGGCGACGGTTGCGGCTGGGGTCGAGTCTGCGCCGCAAACCGCCGCCACGCTGATCGAGATGCTCGACTGGCATGTCGCGATGCACGGCGAGCGGACGCATATCACGCTCTATGTCGAGGACGAGCGCAGCGAGGACATCAGCTATCGCATGCTGCAGGCAGAAGCCCGGGCGCTGGCTGCCGGGCTGCTCGCCCAGGGTCTGGGCGCGGGAGGCCGGGTCGCGCAGGGATCAGGTGCTGGCGACCGGGTCGCCATTATGCTTCCCACCGGACGCGGGTTTTTCGCCGCATTCTATGGCGCGCTCTACGCCGGCTGCGTGCCGGTGCCGCTGTACCCGCCGGCGCGTCCTGCGCAAATCGAGGATCACATGCGGCGCATCGCCGGCATCGTCGCCAATGCCGGGGCCGCCATGTTCATCACCGACGACCGTGCCAAGCTGCTCGGCCACCTGCTGCGTGCGCAGTGCGCCTCGTTGCGCGCCGTCGCGACCGTCGCGGATCTGTCCCTTCCGGGCGCGGTACCGCCCTTGCCGCGCGTGGACGCGCAGGATATCGCCTTGCTGCAGTACACCTCCGGCAGTACCGGCAACCCCAAGGGGGTGGTGCTGACCCACGCCAACCTGCTCGCCAACCTGCGCGCGATGGAGCGCGCCTCAGGGGTTACCGCTGCCGACATCTTCGTGTCCTGGCTGCCGCTGTATCACGACATGGGGCTGATCGGCGCTTGCCTGGGCAGCCTCAGCGCCGGATTCCGGCTGGTGTTGATGTCGCCGCTCGCCTTCCTCGGCCGTCCGGGGCGCTGGTTGTGGGCCATCCACCAGCATCGCGCCACCGTCTCGGCGGCGCCCAACTTCGCCTACGAACTGTGCGCCAACAAGCTCGACGATCGCGACCTCGGCGGCCTCGATCTGAGCTGCTGGCGGCTGGCCTACAACGGTGCGGAGCCGGTCAGTCCCGAGACGATCGCGCATTTTGCCGCGCGCTTCACCCGCTTCGGCTTCCGTCCCGATGCCATGACGCCGGTCTACGGCCTGGCGGAATCCTCCGTGGGGCTGGCGTTTCCGCCGCCCGGTCGCGGGCCGCTGATCGACCGCGTGGACCGCGGCGCGCTCTCGACCACAGGCATCGCCCGCGCCGCCCGGGCGGAGGATACGCACGCGCTGCGCATTGTTTCCTGCGGCCTGCCACTGCCCGGCAACGCCATCCGCATTGTCGATGGCGGCGGGCGCGAACTGCCCGAACGCACGCAAGGGCGCGTGCAGTTTCGCGGGCCATCCGCGACCGGCGGCTATTTCCACAATCCCGAGGCGACGGCGCGCCTGTTCGACGGACCGTGGCTGAACAGCGGCGACCTGGGCTATCTCGCGGCAGGCGAGCTCTATCTCACCGGGCGCGAGAAGGACATCATCATCCGCGGCGGGCACAACATCCACCCGCAGGAACTGGAAGAAGCCGTAGGCCAGGTGCGTGGCGTGCGCCGCGGCGGGGTGGCGGTATTCCCGGCGACCGACGCGAACCAGGGCACGGAGCGGCTGGTGGTGCTGGCCGAGACGCGTGCGCCGGTTGCATCCGAGGAACGCAGCCGGATACTGGCCGAGATCAATCGCCTCGCCGTCGACCTGATCGGCATGCCGGCCGACGATATCGTATTGGCCCCGCCACGCACTGTGCTGAAGACCTCCAGCGGCAAGATTCGCCGTGCCGCCTGCCGCGAACGCTACGAACGCGGCGAGCTGTTCAGCGCGCAGCGCGCGCCGTGGCGGCAACTGGTGCGGCTGGCCGGCGCCGGTGCCGCAGCGCAAGCCAGCCGCCTGCTGCGGCGCGGCGCCGACTGGCTATGGAGCGCCTGGGCCTGGACCGTTTTCGTCGCCATCGTGCCCTTCGCATGGCTATTGATCGTGCTGGCCCCAGCCCTTGCGCTGCGCCGGAAAATCGCCAGGGCGAGCGCACGCTTCGCGTTGGCGCTGGCCGGCCTGACGCCGCGGGTGCAGGGTTTGCAATACCTCGCCGGCCACGGCCCGGTGATCGTGGTGGCTAACCATGCCAGCTACCTGGATGCGCTCATCCTCAGCGCGGCCCTGCCGCCCCGGTTTGCCTATGTGGCCAAACAGGAGTTGCTGCGCAAGCCGGCCGCCGGCATTCCGCTGCGCCGGCTCGGCAGCACTTTTGTCGAGCGTTTCGACAGCGTGCGCAGCGTGGAGGATACACAGGGGCTGGAGGCACGCGCGCGCGCCGGCGAATCACTGGTTTTTTTCCCCGAAGGTACTTTCCAGAGCCAACCGGGACTGCTGCCGTTCAGGATGGGGGCGTTCGTCGTTGCCGCGCGCGCAGGCACGCCCGTGGTGCCGGTCACCCTGACCGGCACCCGCACCCTGCTGCGCGGCGAAGAGTTGCGGCCGCATTACAGCGCACTCCAGGTGCTGATCGGCGCGCCGCTATCGGCTGCGGGGGAGGACTGGCAAGCCGCGCTGCAATTGCGCGATAGCGTGCGCCGCCGGATACTGGCGCAGCTGGGGGAACCCGACGCGGCCGTCTGACACCCCAGGTGGGGCAATACGCCGGTCAAGCATGCCAACATTGCCGCTATTTTGACGATCAGCGCCGGTTCCTGGCTTCCTTGCCCTGCTCACGCGCCACCAGGCGGGAGAGCGCCCCCAGCTCCTCCGCCAGCAATTCGAGCAGGTCGTCCAGCGCCAGAATGCCGACCAGGCTGCCATCCTCGCCCACCACCGGCATGCGGCGTACTCCCTGGTCGCGCATGTAGCGAATGGCCTCGAACACGCCGGTTTTTTCCGGGATGGTCGCCAGATCGGGCACCATGATGTCGCCCACGGTGAGCGCGGCAGGATCAAGCCCGGTGGCGACCACTTCCACCACCACATCACGGTCGGTCACGATGCCGGCCGGTTTGCGGCGGCCCCCCTCTTCGGTGACCACGATCACGTCACCGACGTGGTGCTGGCGCATGAGCCGGGCCGCTTCGCCGATCGTGGTTTCTGGCGCTACGACGATGACCTCGCGGTTGCAGATTTCTCCGATAGCCATGACGATTTCCCTTCCTTCAATGAGAGTTTATGCGGCGCAACGTACCCTAATGCAGTTCTTCGTCTTCATCATGATGGAACAGCAACTCTTCCAGTTCGACCTTGACGGGTTCGCCCAGCGGCTGTTCGCGCACGTCCAGCGCCTGGAACAGCCACTGGCTGTCCTCCAGCCAGCAGTGGCCGAACTGTTCCTGGAAAAAACATTCCTTGGGTTCCATGGTTCGCGCCTTTCGTATGGACATACTCTATGATTCAGTCTGGCACATTATGAAAATTACGCCATCACCCGCGAAAAGCGAGGAGACAATTCGATGACTCTGGATGATCTTTGCCTGTTCGCCCTTGATACCAGCCGCCCATACGGCGAGCGGGTGGGCAAGGCCCTGGGGATAGCGCTTTGCGCGCATCAGGAACGCGAGTTCGAGGACGGCGAACACAAGGCCAGGCCGCTGGAAAACGTGCGCGGCAAGGATGTATATGTGATCCAGTCGCTCTACGGCGAGCCGGGTATGAGCGCCAACGACAAGCTGGTGCGCCTGCTGTTCTTCATCGGCGCGCTGAAGGACGCTTCCGCAGCCCGGGTCACCGCCGTCTGCCCCTATCTGGCCTATGCCCGCAAGGACCGCAGGAGCAAGTCGCGCGACCCGGTCAGCAGCCGCTATGTGGCCCAGCTGTTCGAAGCGCTGGGCACGGACCGGGTGCTGACCCTGGACGTGCACAATCTCGCCGCCTACCAGAACGCCTTCCGCATCCCGGCCGAACACCTGGAAGCCAGCGGGCTGTTCGTGGCCTGGTTCGCGGCACGGCTGCAGGACGAAGCTGTTGTGGTGGTTTCGCCGGACGTGGGCGGGGTGAAGCGGGCGGAAGCCTTCCGTCAGGCCCTGGCCCGTGCGCTCGGCCGGCCCGTCACCGCCGCCTTCATGGAGAAGAGCCGCAGCGAAGGCGTGGTTTCCGGCGCAGCGGTCGTGGGTGACGTGGGCGGCAGGACGGCCATCATCATTGACGACCTGATCAGCACCGGCACCACGCTGGCGCGGGCAGCTGCCGCCTGCAAGGCGCTGGGGGCGAACCGGGTGTACGCCGCAGCCAGCCACGGCGTGTTCGTCGGCGCGGCGGGCCAGGTGCTGGCCGACCCGGCGCTGGACAAGGTACTGGTCACCGACACCATCCTGCCTTTCCGGCTGCCGCCGGCGCTGCTGGACAGCCGGGTGGAGGTGCTGGCGTCCGCCCCCCTGTTCGCCGAGGCCATCCGGCGCCTGCACAGCGGGGGTTCGCTGGTCGAACTGCTGGCAGGTGCCTAAGCGTCAGCTTGCTGCCGCAGCCGCATGCCGCTGCGCCAGTTCCAGGTATTCCATGGTGGTTTCCACCCATTTCTTGTGGGGATGGCGCCCGTCATCGCGCAGGTGCCAGATGGCGAGCGTGGCACGCAAGACCGCCCGCCAGCTTTGATAGAAATGGAGCAGGGCGGCGGGCGGGACGTCGCCACTCGCTTCGGTATATCTTTCCAGCAGCCAACGGCCCACTTCCGGAGCGTGCAGCCGCTCGCACTCCAGGGCCAGATAGCCCAGCTCGTCCGCCGGATCGAGGATGCGGTATTCGCGGTTGAACTCCAGGCAGTCGATGACGACCGGTTCGGGCAGCAGGCACACGTGCTCCGGTCTGAGATCGCCGTGGCCCTCGACGATGCGGCCCTGGCGCACGCGGCTATCGAACAGCCCGGCGTGGGTTTCCAGGAAGCCGAGTTGGAAGCGGGCGAGGCGCTCCGGCACGTCTTTGTCCAGTCCGAATTCCGCGCTGGTGAGCTCCCGCAGATTAGCCTTGATGCGCTTGGCCAGGTGCTGTCGATACGCCTCAGGCGTGATGGCATCAGTCGCCGCTGCGGCATAGAAGAGGGCGAGCCGGCGAGCCAGCAGGTTGATTTCCGCTGGTTTGACTGCCCCGCTCCGGATCAGATGATCGAGCATGCGTTGCGCCGGTAAGCGTCGCATCTGCACCAGCCAGTCCACCGCCTCCCCCAGCCCGCCGACGCTCAAGCGGCCCTCCGCACCGAGTACCAGCGGGATCACGCCCAGATAGACATCGGCAGCCAGACGGCGGTTGAGCCGCACCTCCTGCTCGCAGTCCAGGCGGCGCGCCTCGACGGTGCTGAAGTCCAGGTAGTCGTAACGCACCGGCTTCTTCAGCTTGTAAGCATGGGCATCGGTGAGGAAGACCCAGGACATGTGAGTCTCCACCGCTTCCACCCGGGATGGCGCTTCAGGGTAAGCGCCCGGCCGTCCCAGGAACGCGACCTTGGCCTCCAGGGTGGGGGCGGCGGCGGGCTCTGGCCGGGATGGCGGGTGTGGCGTGCGGCATTTTTCCATCGGCTAATGATAAGCGATTTGCGCGCTGACCCCCACCACCTGGCCATCGCGCTATCGCCAGCTTGTAATTCGCTACACCAAAGCACTCAACTGCCATTTTCCGTCGCCCAGCAGCGTCAATTCCTGGGTGTGAAATTCCAGCAAACTACTGCGGTGTCCTACGCTGACCAGAATGGATTTGGGCAGCACCTGACGCAGGAGTCGGTACATGGCGTGCTCCAGACCTTCGTCCATGGCAGAGCTGGCTTCGTCCAGGAACACCACCTGCGGCTGGCTCAACAGTGCGCGGCCGATAGCCAGGCGTTGCTGTTCGCCCAGCGACAGGATACTGCCCCAGTCGGCCGTTTCGTCGAGCCGGCTGGCAAGGTGGCCGAGATGACATTGCTGCAGCACATGGGCGGCCTGATCGCTCATCAGAGGGATTGCCGGGTAATACAGAGCACCGCGCAAGGTGCCGAGCGGCAGGTAGGGTTTTTGCGGCAGGAACAGCGCCTGTTGTTCCACCGGGCGCGTCACGCTGCCGTCCACATAAGGCCACAGACCGGCGACCGCACGTAACAGAGTGGTTTTGCCGATGCCGGAGCGGCCGCGTATCAGCAGCGCAGTATTGGCAGTCAGGCTGAGATTGAGGTTTTCCACCAGTGCAACCTGTGCAGGGGTGCGTACGGTGAGTGCTTCAATGGTAACGCTGTGCTGGCTGGGTACGATGTGTGCGGAAGGGAGCAGGGCGGCGGCATCCATGCTGTCGAGAAAGCCGGTGAGACGAATGAGTACGGCACGGTAACCGGCGAATTCGTCGTATGAGCTGCGCAGGAAGGACAGGGCATCCTGCACCTGACCGAAAGCCTGAGCCGTCTGCATCATGTCGCCCAGGGTGATCTTGCCTGCCAGCAGGCGGGGTGCCTGCACGATGAACGGAAACACCACAGCAGCCTGGCTGATGGCGAGGTTGAAGCCCTGGAATTTGAGCGAGCGATAAACGATCGCCCACATATTCTGGATCACGCTGGCAAAGCGCGTTAGCAGATTGCCGCGCTCCACGGTTTCACCGCGAAAAAATGCGATGCTCTCGCCGTATTCACGCAGACGGATCAATGCATAGCGGAAGTTGGCGTTAAGTTGTTCGCTGAGAAAGCTGAGACGGATCAGCGGGCGCCCGATCCATACCGCAAACACCGTGGCCACAATCACATAGAGATAGACCAGAAAAACCATGGCGCGAGGAATCTCCACCCCAAACAACGCCAGGGCTCCTGACAGCCCCCACAGAATGACAGTGAACGCAAACAGCGAGACCACCGCGTCGAGCAGCCCCATCGACAGGTTGAGCGAGCCGCTGACGAAGCTCTCCACGTCCTGCTGGATACGCTGGTCCGGGTTGTCGGGGGCATTGGGCACATATTGGCTGCGATGGTAGCCTTGATGCGCCAGCCAGCGGTCGACCAGATTGTCGGTCAGCCACGCGCGCCAGTGAATCAGGAATGCCTGGCGCAGATAAAAGTTGAACAGCGTGCGCGTCACATGCACCGCCGCCAGTACCGCGAACACCAGCAGCATGAACCAGAACGCCTTGGCATCGAGTTTCTGCATGGCGGTATAAAACCCGTTGTACCAGAACGAAAACAGCACGTTCATGCGCACGGAAAACAGCGTCATCAGCACGATCAGCATCAGGCCGGCGAGCGGCAACAAGCTGCGTTTCGGGCTGAAAAACGCCCAGGTGAGACGGCGGAATTGACGCCCCCAGACCGTGAAGGTACCGAGCAGCGCAACGCTTGCGGTCATGCCCAGCATGCTGATGGCAAACGCCTTGCCGAGCCAGACGATACTGTCGAGGAGTTCGTGGTTCCAATCCATATTTTTGTTCCTTAGCGTCGAGACGTTCTTATGGCTGCCGAAGCAGCAGACAACAGCGCTGCGGTAAAGATTCAACTGCTATCGAACATGTTGCCTGTAAACCGGTCACACAAATGCAGCCAGAGCGGGTTAAAATCGGCTTTTTGAACATCAGGGAATCCAAATGAGCGAGCAAGACCAGCAGCAACCCGTTTTCGGGATCGAAAAACTCTACGTCAAGGACATGTCGGTGGAGGTGCCCAATGCACCGCAAATTTTTCTCGAGCGTGAAGCGCCGCAGATCGATGTGCAGCTTGCCACCCAGAACAGCAACGTGGGGGAGGGCGTGTTCGAAGTCGTGCTCACCGCCACCATTACCGCCAAGCTTGGCGAGAAGGTCATGTTCCTGGTAGAGGCTGCCCAGGCAGGAATTTTTCGCATCGAAAACGTGCCCGCCGATCAGATGGATGCAGTGCTGGGCATAGGCTGCCCGAATATCGTGTTCCCGTATTTGCGCGAGACCATCTCCGATGTAGTGAGCCGTGCCGGATTCCCTCCCGTTATTCTCAATCCGGTCAATTTTGAAGCCATCTATATGCAGCAACAGCAGGCTCCGGCCCCGGGCACGCCGCTTAACTGATATGAAACGACTGAGCCTGATATTAGCCCTGTCTGCGCTGTTTGCGCTGCCCGCGCAGGCGCTCGATTATCGTTCGGTTTCTGTGCCGGCAGCGATTTTGTACGATGCCCCTTCCAGCATGGCCAAGAAACTGTTTGTCGTCGGCCGCGGCTATCCGGTGGAAGTGGTCGTGAACGTGGACAACTGGCTGAAAGTGCGCGACAGCAGCGGCGCGCTGGCCTGGATAGAGGCCGGCAAGGTAGCTGCTACCAGCAAACATATGCTGGTGGTGAAAGCGGCGCAGGCCGAAATACGCAGCGCTGCGGAGGATGGTGCGCCCATTACCGCACGGGCCGAAAAAGGCGTCATGCTGGAATGGCAGGAAACCCTGCCCAATGGCTGGGTGCGGGTGCTGCTGCCCAACAATAGCAGCGGTTACATCAAACTCAGCCAGGTGTGGGGCGTATGAACATCACCGTCCTCGGCGCCGGTGCCTGGGGTACCGCGCTGGCGGTGGTGCTGGCTTCCCGTCATGCAGTCACGCTGTGGGCACGCGATGCCGATCAGATCGCCAGCATGAATGCGACACGCAGCAATCCGCGCTACCTGCCCGGCGTGACGTTACCGGATCAGCTTGGTCTCAAAGACGATCTGCCCGCTGCGTTGGCGCACGCGGAGCTGGTGCTGGTCGCCACGCCCAGCGGTGCATTTCGCAGTGTGCTGAAGCAATTGTCGGCACTTGATCAGCGCGCGCCGCTGGTCTGGGTATGCAAAGGCTTTGAAGCGGGCACCATGAAACTGCCGCACCAGGTCGCGCAGGAAGAGCTGCCCGATGAGGTGGCGCGGGGCGTATTATCCGGCCCCAGTTTTGCCCAGGAAGTCGCCGCCGGTTTGCCTACTGCGCTCACCCTGGCAACAAGCGATACGTCAGCATTGCGGGAAGCGGCCGCTGCGTTGCACGGCGGTCGTCTGCGCGTGTATACCAGCAATGACGTGATCGGCGTCGAACTGGGCGGCGCATTGAAGAATGTCATCGCCATCGCCGCCGGCATTTCCGATGGATTGCATTTCGGACATAACGCCCGCGCCGCGTTGATTACCCGTGGTGTGGCTGAAATCAGCCGCCTCGGTCTGGCGTTGGGCGGCCGAATGGAAACCTTCATGGGACTCACCGGCATGGGCGATCTGATCCTGACCTGTACCGGCGACCTGTCGCGCAATCGTCAGCTTGGCTTGCGCCTGGCCGCTGGCGAGAGCCTGGAAGCCATCTTGCGGGCCCTCGGCCACATTGCGGAAGGTGTTACCACCGCGCGCGAAGTGGACAAGCTGGCCACCAAGCTGGGTGTCGACATGCCCATTACCCATGCGGTATGCCGGGTGCTCTACGAAGGTGTGGCGCCGCGCGCCGTCGTCGACGATTTGCTGAACCGCGACCGCAAGGCGGAAAGCCTGCAGTAAAGTCATGCGCGTTCTGCGCTTGGTGAGTTTGTACTGATATGCTATACCGAACCTGCATGTTTCCATGACGGGTCAATATAAATCAGGAGGGTAGACGCATGATCAGGATGAATTCCGCTACTGCAGCGATTGGACTTGGTTTAACGATGGCGGGCTTGCTCGGCGGGTGCGGAAAAAAAGAACCAACTCCTGCCCCGGAAGTGACGCCAGCACCCCAGGCAGCAGTGACCCCGCCCGCTCCGGAGGTTGCACCTACGCCAGCACCACCCTCAACCCCGGCTGCGACACCCCCCGAATCAGTCCCGGCCAGTGTCTCCAGTGCAGAATCGTTGATGAAAAAAAGTGATTGTTTCTCCTGCCACAAGGTTGATGCCAAGCTGGTGGGGCCGGCGTATGCATGGGTTGCCTACCGCTTCAAGGATGACGCGAATGCTGCAGATAAACTTGCTGCCGCCATCAAGAACGGCAGCGCCGGGCAATGGACTGCCTATACGGGTGGCATACCGATGCCGCCCCATCCGCAACTGTCCGACACCGATATCAAGACCATGGTCAAGTGGGTGCTGAGCCAGACGCCGGTAGCGCCACCCAAGCCGTAGTGCCCGCAAGGATCGGTTTTTCGACTGAACCAGGACGAATGATCATTCCTGCCCCGACCTGGATTTTTGGATATTGCAAAAGTGATCCGGGAGGTGCTATGCCTCTCAAGATTCAGTATAAAGTTGGAAGCCCGGCAATAGTGCGCGGCCGGGTCGATGCAAGTGGCGCACCCATAACGGAGAAGGAGTCATAAATAATGAAAATCAGACTGATCGGCTTGGCTGTCGCCGCAACATTTGTCCTGGTGCCTGGGCAACAGGTTTTTGCTGAAGAGTTTGCACCTTACGGTACTGCCAAGGTAGACATGCACGCGATGCCGGTCACCGACACGGTGTTCGACGTCAACTACGATGACCCGCAGAAGCTGAATCTGCTTTACAACTATATCAAGAATACCCAGAAGGTCACGCATGGCAAGGTGGTGGTGGTGACCCACGGCCCCGAGTTGCGCGCGTTTGCGAAGGAAAATTACCAGAAATACCAGGGCATTGTGGACAAGATGGCGGAACTGGCGAAAGACGGGGTGGAGTTCAAGATGTGCAATAACGCCATGCATGCTGCCGGCTTCAATGCTGAGGACATGCACGGTTTCATTACCGTGGTGCCGGCCGGATTTCCAGAAATCGCCTACTGGGAAGGTCGCGGGTACAAATACATCAATCCGCTTCCGCTCTCCACCAAAGACGTTCGTTACATCGACCAGCCGCAACTGAAAAAATAGTCCGTTTATTGCGAAACCGAAACCGAAACCGGCCCGTAGCGGGCCGGTTTCGGAATTTCCGGGCACTTATCGTCCCGCCAATCCCTGGCGTTTGAGAAATTCCAGCAAAATTTTCAGGCGCGTCGTGCTGTCATTCATTTCCAGCAAATCCTGCCTGGCGGAGGGCTTGATCGGCAGGGCCTCCGCCAGCCGATAACCGACCCAGGCGGCATTATCCATTTGCAACGGGGTAAAGTGTGATTCGCCCAGTTCCTCGATGATGTGCCGCAACACATCCTGGCAGGCAGCATATTCAGCCGGTATCGACTGGGCGGTTTCCTGGGGCAATATGCTGACTTGAGCGCTGATCAGGCCATTCGCACCGACCCTGCTGTCTTCGATCAGAAAACGCTGTTCGCCGCGTGCGGTAATCTGCAATATCCCCAACTGCGGCATATCCCAGTGGGTGATGCGCGCCAGCGTGCCGACGGCATGGGGGGTCGCCGGCTCACCGACTTCTTCACCGGCCTGAATCAGGCACACACCAAATGGCAGATGGTCTTTCATGCAGGTTTTGGCCATGTCCATGTAGCGCTGCTCAAAGATTTTCAGCGGCAACAGGCTGTCGGGATAGAGCACCGTATTCAGCGTGAAAATCGGAATTTCCAGGGTTTGCACGTTATGTATCCGATCAAATATCAGCGGCAGATTTTTCTTTAACCAATTCAAGCCGGATCACCCTTCGCGTCTCCCCAGCGCGGCATCAGTTGGTGCGTAATATGGAGATGGTCGAGGATGCGTGCCACCACGAAATCAACCAGATCCTCGACACTCCGGGGATGGTGATAGAAGCCGGGATTGGGTGGCAGGATGACCGCGCCGAGCCGGGCCAGTTTCAGCATGTTTTCCAGATGCAATGCGGAATAGGGCGTTTCGCGCGGTACCAGGATGAGTTTGCGCTGTTCCTTGATGGTCACGTCGGCAGCCCGCTCGATGAGGTTGTCGGCCAGCCCCTGTGCAATGGCTGCCAGTGTGCCCATGGTGCACGGGCAAACCACCATGGCATCCGCCGGATTCGAGCCGGAGGCGACCGGCGCAAACCATTCCTCGCGGCCGAATGCGCGCAACTGGCCGGGTTGGGCGTGGTAACGCTGGCCGAGAAAAGACTCCAGTTCGGCGGCGCGCGCAGGCAACGTGAGATCCAACTCCTGTTTGGCGACGATATGCGCGGCGCTGGAAGTCAGCAGATAAACCTGTACCTCCGCTTGCAGCAGGCATTCCAGCAGACGCAGGCCGTAAGGCATGCCTGAGGCACCGGTCAGGGCGAGCGTGACGGTACGTGGGGGATTCATGCGGGCTCCTCAGAGACGGTGGCCGGGGGTGGCGTTGCCAGCAGGTGCGCTGCAACCAGCCCGTTGACCAGGCCAAATACCAGTGCGGCAGCGGCGAATACAGGGGTAAGGTAGAGCACGCCCGATGTCGGGATCAGCCAGAAATAGACGATCGCCATTTGTCCGGCGATATGTGCAAAAGCGGCAAGTATGCTCAGGCTGACCGCGCCGAACAGCTGTTCAGGCAGGCGCTGCGCCAGCCACAGCACGGCCAGGCTGGCCATTGCGCCGCCTGCGCTGAGGAAAAATCCGGGCGTCAGGAAGCTGCCCAGCAACAGACTGCCTGCCACCACCCGCAACGCCGAGACCCACGCTGCAGTGCGCATGCCATGCTGTTTCAGTACCAGTAAGGTGACGATGTTCGCCAGTCCGGGTTTGACGCCGGGCAGCGGGGAGGGCAGCGCCGCTTCCATCATGGTCAGCCCGATCGCCAGCGCCGCCATGCGCGCGATGCGGTGATCCTCCGGACTGGCATTCAGCTTAATAGTTGAGGCTGTCATAGCTTTTGACGCGTCCTGCGATTTCCACACTGACCTGATTGGGCAGGCAGATGGCGGCCTGCCCGGCACGGCTCAGCCAGCCCTGATGCACGCACAGCTGGCGCGGACCGGGGTCGGACAATACGCGCGCGCGCTTGTCTTCGATCTCGACGCGGGTAGTGCCCAGCGGGCCGGGCACATCGATAGTGCGCGGATGGTTGAGCGAGGTTTCCAGAAACAGGTGGCCGCCGCGTTTGATGACCAGACGCTGCCCGGGCGCGCCAAACCAGAATGCGAGTGCCAGGCTGGCGACGGTGACGCCGCCCGCTGCCAGCACCATCCAGTCGCCGGGACGCAACAGGTGGTGAAATTTCAAGCCAGCTCCCGATGGCGTACCAGGGTTTGCTGGGTGGCGACAAAATGCGCGGCAAGATGCTCGGCAAAATACACCGAACGATGCTGGCCGCCGGTACAACCGATGGCGACGGTGAGATAGGCGCGGTTGTCGGAAATGTAGCAGGGCAGCCATTTGGTCACATAGGCGCGAATGTCGGCAAGCATGTCGGCGACCTCGGGCACGCCATCAAGGAATGCGATCACATCGGCGTCGCGTCCGGTTTGCGGGCGCAGTTTAGGGTCGTAGTGCGGATTGGGCAGGCAGCGCACGTCGAACACCAGGTCGGCATCGAGCGGGATGCCGTGCTTGAAGCCGAACGAAGCGAAAAGTAGCGTGAAGCTGGCATTTTCCAGCGCGATAATATCCTTGATCCAGGCGCGCAGGCTGTTGGTGGAAAGATCGCTGGTGTCGATGCGCTGGCCCAGTTCGGCGATGTCGCCGAGCAGGTCGCGCTCGTGCACGATCGCCTCGCGCAGCGAACGCGTGTCGCTGCTCAGCGGATGACGGCGCCGTGTTTCAGAAAAACGCCGCACCAGCGTTTCAATTTTGGATTCAAGAAAAATCACACGCAAGTCCACCTGCTTGCGCAATTCGGTGACCAGGCCGGGCAGTTCCAGGAACGATTCGCCGCTGCGTGCATCGACGCTGATGCCCGCCTTGTCGTATCCATGTTCAGACAGGAAGCGGATGGTTTCCGGCAACAGATTGGCGGGCAGGTTGTCGATGCAATAATAGCCTGCGTCTTCCAGTACATTCAGTGCAATACTCTTGCCGGAACCGGACAAACCGCTGATCAATACCAGGTGCATCATGGGTTATCGTCCATGAACTGTTGCTGGCGGGTGACGAACTGCTCGGCACTGTTGATGCCGCGCATGCGCAGGATGTGATTGCGCGCCGCAACTTCCACCAGTACAGCCAGGTTGCGCCCGGCGGCAACCGGGATGCGGACCTTGGGGACGGTGACGCCAAGGATGACTTCGCTGGATGCATGCATGTCGAGGCGTGAAATATTTTCACTCCCGTCTTCTTCGGGGGCCTTCAGGTGCACGATGAGCTTGAGGTTTTTTTGCAGCTTGACCGCCGTGTCGCCGAACAGGGTGCGGATGTTGAGAATGCCCAGGCCACGCACTTCCAGAAAATCCTGCAACAGCGGCGGGCAATGGGTTTCAAGCGTTTCGGGCGCGACTTTGTACATGTCCACCATGTCGTCCGCGACCAGGCGGTGACCGCGTGTGATCAGTTCCAGCGCCAGCTCGCTTTTGCCCACTGCCGCGTCGCCGGTAATCATGACGCCGATGCCGATGACTTCGAGCATGACCCCGTGCACGCTGGTGGATTCAGCCAATACCTGGGTGAGGTAGTGAGACAGTACCGGCATGAGCTGCGGACTGGGCTGTGGTGAGGTAAACAGGGGCGTCTGGCTGGCTCTGGAAGTTGCCAGCAGATCCGGCGGCACCGGTTCGCCATTGGCCACAATAATCGCGGCCAGCTCGGTGGAAAACAGGCTGCGGATGGCCTGCGCCATGGCTTCGCTGCCGAGACTGCGCAGGTAGTCCATCTCCGCGCAACCCAGTACCTGGACGCGGTTCGGATGGACGAAATTGAGATGGCCGACCAGTGCCAGCGAGGGCTTCTGCACGGTGTCGCTAGCCAGTAGCCGCTCGCCGCCCTGTTTTCCGGATAGCCAGTGGAGCTCCAGAGTCTGGCGCATCGCCTCATACATCCGGCTGACCGGAATCGAGGCGATCATCAGGCGCTCCAGGCTGCGATCAGGGCGTGCACGGACGCCGCATCGGGAGCCGTCATCAAGGCTTCGCGCAAGTGCTTGTCACTGAACATTTGCGCCAGTTCGCCGAGGATTTGCAGATGCAGGTCATTGGCCTGCACAGGGACCAGCAGGGTAAACAGGATGGTGACGGGTGCATTGTCAGGGGCATCAAATTCAACCGGTGTACGCAGGCGCAGCAATGCACCACTGGCCTGTTTGAGGCCCTTGATGCGGCCATGCGGGATGGCAATGCCATGGCCGAGTGCGGTTGAGCCGAGTTTCTCGCGCGCCAGCAGACTGTCGAAAATCGTAGCGTGCGGCAGCGCGATACTTGTTTCAAACAGCGCAGCGATGTATTCGAACAGGCGCTTTTTGCTGCTGACCTCCACATCCAGCAGGATGTGTGAAGGGGGCAGCAGCGGGAGAATCAGGTTCATGTTGTCCGGTTATTCGGGTATGTCGGAAACTTGATGTTTGATGGCCCCTTGCGCCTGATGGACATCGCCGTGTTTTTCCTTGTGCTTGACTACCTGGCGGTCGAGTTTGTCGGTGAGGCCGTCAATCGCTGCATACATGTCGGCATCTTCGGCCTGCACGAAAATATCCTTGCCGCGCAGGTGAACGTTGGCTTCCACGATATGTTTGAGTTTTTCCACAGTCATGATGACGTTGATGTCGATGACATGATCGAAGTGACGTCTGACTTTTTCCATTTTGGAGACAACATAGCTGCGAATGGCGGGGGTGATTTCCAGATGATGGCCGGTGATGGTGAGATTCATGTTGTTCCTTTCATGCGGTTAAAGCGACTTGCGCTGACTGGCGGGCGATATTTGCAGGGACTCCCGGTATTTGGCAATGGTGCGGCGTGCCACCACGATACCTTGCTGACCGAGCAGGTCTGCAATCTGTCCGTCGGATAGGGGTTTCTTGCTGTTTTCAGCGGCGACCAGTTGTTTGATCAGCGCGCGGATGGCGGTGGCAGAACAGGCACCCCCGGTCTCGGTACTAACATGACTGCCGAAAAAGTATTTAAGTTCATAAATGCCACGCGGCGTCATCATGAATTTTTGCGTGGTGACGCGTGAAATGGTGGATTCATGCAGTTCCACGACCTCGGCAATCTCGCGTAGCACCAGAGGGCGCATGGCCACTTCGCCATGCTCGAAAAAATGGCGCTGGCGGTCAATAATGCTTTGCGATACTTTAAGGATGGTATCGAAACGTTGCATGACGTTCTTGATCAGCCATTTGGCTTCCTGCATCTGGCTGGCCAGGTGCTGATGGCTGCTATCGCGGTTGCGCGACAGAATGTCGGCGTACATGCGGTTGATGCGCAGTTTGGGCATGGCGTCGGGGTTGAGGCTCGCCACCCACAGACCTTTGACTTTTTTTACAATGACATCCGGAACGATGTAACGCGTATCCGATTCGCCAAAGCATGCCCCCGGTTTGGGGTTGAGATGGGTAATCAGATCGCGTGCCACGCGTAGCTCATCATCATCGCAATGCAGTTTGCGTTTCAGCCCGCTATAGTCGCGCGATCCCAGCTCGTGCAAATGCGTGCTGGCTATGGTCAGCGCACAATCGCGATGCGGCGTATCCTCCGGCAGCGCCAGCAATTGCAGAGTCAGGCATTCCGACAGGTTGCGTGCGCCGATGCCGGTGGGCTCGAGGTTTTGTAAATTTTTAAGTGCGATCTGCAGGTCGTCGAGCTCGACTTCCAGTTCGGGCGGCAGCATTTCGAGAATGTCCTGCAGGCTTTGGGTCAGATAACCGCCATCGTCCAACGCATCGATCAACAGCAGCACCAGGCGTTTGTCGCGCTCCGACAAGGGGGTGAGATTCAGCTGCCAGGACAGATGATCGCGCAGCGAAGTAGTCTCGAAAGAAGGTTGCTGATAATCGCGGTCTTCGTCGTCATCATCGGGCGATCCGTAATTGCCCTCGCTTTCCCAGTCCATGTCGCCTAGTTCGCGTGTTTCCGGCTCCGGAGTATTGTCGGCCACGCTGCTGGTTTCGGTAGGTGCTTCGCTGCGCAGCTCGGGATCGCTACCGTTGATATGGGTTTCACCGTCATCCAGATTGTCCACGCGCTCCAGCAATGGGTTGTCCTGGAGCATTTGCTCCAGTTCCTGGTTCAGCTCAAGCGTGGACAATTGCAACAGACGGATAGACTGCTGCAACTGTGGCGTCAACGTGAGATGCTGTGATAGCTTGAGTTGTAGACTGTGTTTCATGTTTGGGTATCAGGTCCCAAGCCTGCTGCGTACTATTAAGACTATCTACGGAATAGTTGCTGTTTACTTGAGGAAAGCGGAGATCACAGACGGAAATGCTCGCCCAGATAAACCTTTCTTACATTTTCATTGTAAATGATTTCATCGGGCTTGCCAGCAGCCATCACCGTACCTTCGTTGATAATGTAGGCGCGGTCGCAGATGCCCAGCGTCTCACGCACATTGTGGTCGGTGATCAGGACGCCGATGTCGCGCTCGGTCAGGAAGCGGATCAGTTTCTGGATATCCAGCACGGCAATCGGATCAATCCCCGCGAAGGGTTCGTCGAGCAGGATGAAGCGCGGATTCATCGCCAGTGCGCGGGCAATTTCCACGCGCCGCCGTTCGCCGCCGGACAGGCTGATGGCGGGGGCGTCGCGCAGATGGGAGACGTGCAGGTCTTCGAGAAGGTTGTCGAGATGGGTATCGATCTCGGCTTCGGAATAATTCTTGAGCTCGAGGATGGCGCGGATATTTTCCGCCACCGTGAGCTTACGGAAAATGGACGCTTCCTGCGGCAGATAGCTCAAGCCCAATGCGGCGCGGCGGTGGATCGGCATGGCGCCCAGATTATTGTCGTCCAGGCTGATATGCCCGGCATCCAGTCGTACCAGGCCGACGATCATGTAAAAACAGGTGGTCTTGCCGGCCCCGTTGGGGCCGAGCAGGCCGACGACTTCGCCGCTGCGTACTTCCAGTGATACATCCTTGACTACCAGGCGCGACTGGTAGCTCTTTCTGAGGTGTTCTGCCTTGAGTTCGCTCATGGGGTCTTCTGTATGCCATTGGTCGGTTTGGGTGGCAACGGTGCTGTAGGGGGGGCTGCCGGGCCGGGTTTGGCGGGTTTCGGCTGGATTATCGCGCTTACCCTGCCTTTGCGGCCGGACGGTGAGCCAGCCGCATTGTTGCCGCCTTTGACTTCAAAAAATTCCGTATTGGAATTGTAGGAGATATAGCTGCCGCGTAAATCGTCGGCGCCGCGCTTGAGATGGGCGTTGTCAAATAGCTGCAGCGTTCCGGGTTTGCCATCGTATTGCATGCGATCGGCATAGCCCTCGATATATTCATCCACACCATCGCGCTTCTGGCGGAAACTGACCGGGTTGCCATAGGCGGTGGCGCTATTGAAGCCCTCCGCATCCTGATGCACCACAATCTTGTCGGCGTGCAGGGTCATGGTGCCTTGCACCAGCACGACATTGCCGAGATAAACGCTGACCTTGCGCAGGTCATCCACGGTGACGCTGTCTGCTTCGATGTTGACGGGTTTGCTGCGGTCGGCCTTTTCGGCCAGCGCAGGACCTCCCGCCAGAAGCAGGGTCAACAGCAGCAATACGGCTGCGAACGGAGATTTAATGAATGGGTTCATAGTGGGTTTTGACGTGATGGGAGAGTAGCAGTTCGCGGGTTTGACTATTCAATTGCAAGGCGCCGGCATGAATGACGATATTCTTGCCTTGTACCAGGACGGGACGATTGCTGAGCATCAGGTGCTGCTTGGGTATCACCTTGAGGTATTCCGTGGTCAGGGTAAGCGGGCCTTGTGCATCGTGCAGGTCGCGCACCAGTATCACTTTGCCGGTAAAGATAATGATATCGCCCTTGCTGGACACAAATCCATGTGCGGATCGTACATTCACGGTGCCGCCTTGTTTGTCGAATGCAGTAAAGTCGGGCGCTTCCAGTTGCGTGGTATCGTCGTCAAGGAAATGTTCGGTCTTGCGCGCACGAAGCGTATTTTCCGGCTTGCCGGCAAGGTCGGTACGCGTGGCACTAAAGTTTTCCACAATATAATCGGCAATGTGTTTGCGGGTGAGGGGGTTTTCGGTACTGGGTGCCTGCAGCGCATATTGCAGCCACAGTGAGAGACCCGCCAGGGCTGCAAGTAGACCAATGGGAAACCAGATAGCAGCACGATAATTCATTGCAGGTAATGGGCGATGACTTGAGCGTAAGTATCCTGTGCCTGCATGATGAATTCGCAGGCTTCGCGCACCGCTCCGCAACCGCCACCCAGCGTCGTCGTGAAGTGCGCGTGTTGTTTGACCACGGCAGGCGCTGCCGGCACCGAGATGGCAAGACCGCAGCGGATCAGCACCGGCAGATCGATGACATCGTCACCCATATAGGCGGTTTGTGCTGCCGACAGGCCCAATTTTTCCAGCAGATGCAGGTAGGCCTCCAGTTTGTTGTCCACGCCCTGGTAAACATGAGCGATGCCTAGGTTGTGCGCACGGTGGGTCACCACTTGCGAACTGCGCCCGGTGATGATGGCGGTATCCACCCCGGTGCTTTTGAGCATTTTCAGGCCGTGACCATCGAGCGAATTGAAAGCCTTGTATTCACGTCCGTCCTCATCAAAAAACAGGCTGCCATCGGTCATCACGCCGTCTATATCGAAGATGGCCAGCTTGATTGACTGGGCGCGTTGGTGCGCGATATCCAAGGTATGTTTCTGCATCAGACTACACCTGCGCGCAGCAGGTCGAGCATGTTGAGTGCGCCAATGAGCCGGTTATCCTCATCCACCACCAGCATGCCGTTGATGTTGTGGCTTTGCATTTTTTCCACCGCGGCAACGGCCAGCGCATCGGCACCGATGCTGCGCGGGTTGGCGGACATCACCTGATGGATGGGGGTGATGCGAATGTCGATGGCCTTTTCCAGCACGCGGCGCAAATCGCCGTCGGTCAAGATGCCGATCAACCGGCCGTTGTCGTCTTCCACCGCCGTCATGCCCAGTCCCTTGCGGGTCATTTCCAGCAATGCTTCAGGCAACAAGGCATTGGCATTCACATGCGGCAGCGCATCGCCCGCGTGCATCACATCGCGCACATGCACCAGCAGCTTGCGCCCCAGCGAACCGCCGGGGTGGGTGCGTGCGAAGTCGTCGGCGCTGAAGCCGCGTGCCTCCAGCAAAGCAACTGCCAGCGCATCGCCGAGTGCCAGTACCGCAGTGGTGCTGGCGGTCGGGGCGAGGTTGAGCGGGCAGGCCTCCTGCGCCACGCTGGCGTCGAGGTGCACGTCGGCTTCGCGCGCCAGGGTGGAGTTGGGGTTGCCGGTCATGGAAATGAGGCGCGCGCCGCGCCGTTTGATCAGCGGCACGATGCTGGTGAGTTCGGCGCTCTCGCCGGAATTGGACAATGCGATGCATACGTCTTCAGCGGTGATCATGCCCAGATCGCCATGGCTGGCTTCGCCCGGATGCACGAAAAAAGCCGGCGTGCCGGTACTGGCCAGGGTGGCGGCAATCTTGTTGCCGACGTGCCCGGACTTGCCCATGCCGCTGACTACCACGCGTCCCCGGCACGCCAGGATCAGCGTCATCGCTGCAGTGAAGCTGCTGTCCAGGCGATTTCCCAGGGCTTCGACGGCGCCGGCCTCGATGCTGAGTACGCGGCGCGCCAGCGTCAACGCGGCGGCATGGTCGAATTTAGGTGGAGAGGTGTCGGGCATGGCGGTTATCGTATTTTTGGCTGTCTTCCGGATACGGGTGGAGTATACAAGACGCCCCCGCTATTGCGGTAGCTGCGCGTAGCCCCTAATCTTGAGGCTATGCATACTACCCTCGGCTTCGTCCTGATTCTGCTCGCTGCCGCCGTGATCGTTTCGGCGCTGTTTCGCGCATTACGTTTACCCTCCATGCTGGGCTATCTTCTGGTGGGCATCCTGGTCAGTCCGCACGCCTTCAGCTGGATACCCGACAGCCAGGACACGCGCCATCTGGCCGAATTCGGCGTGGTGTTCATGATGTTCAGCATTGGCCTGGAGTTCAGTCTGCCCAAGCTGAAAGCCATCCGCACCACGGTATTCGGATTTGGCGGCGCGCAGGTCATGGTGTCCATTTTGCTGGTGATGGCAGTGGCCTGGGGAGCCGGGTTGCCGTGGGCGGCCGGACTGGCGCTGGGCGGGGCGTTGGCGATGTCGTCCACCGCCATTGTCAGCAAGATGCTGGCAGAGCGGCTGGAACTGCAATCCCAGCATGGCCGCCAGATGATCGCCGTGCTGCTGTTTCAGGACCTGGCCGTGGTGCCGTTGCTGATCCTGACGCCGACCTTGGCGGCAGGCAGCGAAAACCTGTGGGTGGATCTGGGCTGGGCGAGCGCTAAAGCCGCCGTGGTGTTGTTCGTGCTGCTGTTCATCGGGCAAAAATTGATGCGCCCCTGGTTCAGCATGGTGGCCGGTCACAAATCCTCCGAGCTGTTCATGCTCAACGTGCTGCTCATCACCCTCGGGCTGGCCTACCTCACCGACCAGGCCGGATTGTCGCTGGCGCTGGGCGCATTCCTGGCGGGCATGCTGATTTCCGAAACCGAGTTTCGCTATCAGGTGGAAGACGACATCAAGCCGTTCCGCGATGTGCTGCTGGGACTGTTCTTCGTCACCATCGGCATGCTGCTGGATTTGCGCGCAGTGTGGGCGTATCTGGGCTGGGTGGTGCTGGTGCTGGCCGCGCTGGTGTTGCTCAAAGCTGCGCTGGTGTGGGGGCTGGGGCGCCTGTTCGGCAACGAGTCGCCGGTGGCCATGCGCACCGCGCTGGGCCTCGCGCAGGGCGGCGAATTCGGGTTCGTGCTGCTGGCGCAGGCGGGAAGCCTGAACCTGATTCAGGGCGCCGCGCTGCAAATCGTGCTGGCTGCGGTAGTGCTGTCGATGATGATCGCGCCCGTCATTATCCAGTATACCGATACGATCACCGGGCGTTTGTGCGGCGGCGAATGGGCCGGGCGCGCCAGGGAGTTGCACGACATCGCAGTGAAAAGTTTTGCAGCCGACGCGCACCTGATTATTTGCGGTTATGGCCGCAGCGGGCAAAGTCTGGCGCGCCTGCTGGAATCCGAAAATATCCCCTACATTGCGCTGGACGTCGACCCCACTCGCGTCAAGGCGGCCGCCGCAGCGGGTGAGAATGTCGTGTTCGGCGATGCGGCGCGGCGCGAAGTGCTCAAGGCCGTCGGGCTGAATCGCGCACGTGCGCTGGTGGTCTCCTTCGCCAACCTGCCGGGCGCGATGAAAATTCTTGCCGTGGTGCAGGAGCTCCGTCCCGACCTGCCGGTGATCGTACGCACCGTGGACGACACCGACCTGAATACGCTGAAACAGGCAGGCGCCGCCGAAGTCGTGCCGGAGGTACTGGAAGGTTCGCTGATGCTGGCTTCCCATGCCCTGCTGCTGCTCGGCGTGCCACTCACCCGCGTGCTGAAAAAACTGCGCGGCGTGCGCGAGCAGCGCTATGGGCTACTGCGCGGATTCTTCCGTGGTGCGACCGACGAAATGGCCGAGCTGTCGGAAATCGCCCAGCCGCGCCTGCTGTCGGTGCTGATTACCGCGCAGGCGGCAGCAGCCGGCAAAACCCTGGCCAAAACCGGCATACTGAAACTGGGTGTGGAAGTCATCGCGGTGCGCCGCCGCAATATCCGCGGCCTCGATCCGCAGCCGGAAACGCAGGTGCTGGCGGGCGATGTGCTGGTGCTGCGCGGGATACCCGAGAATCTGGCGGCGGCGGAGATCAGGTTGTTGCAGGGGTAATTTGAAAGCTAGGAGTGGCACCAGTACCCAAAAGCCCCCGTTCAGAGCCCTATCTGAGTTGAGCCAAACTCAGAAAGCGAGACACACCGTGTAACTGTTGCCATCAGCATAGGCAACCCCGCTTTTGGCCGAATCGGTGGTGCTTCCCGCTTGTGCGCGCATCGTACCTGTTGCGCCATTCCCGTCATCTAATGTGGTGTCCAATTGCTGAGCCAGCTTAAATGGAATGTTCTGGGAACAGATGTAGTAGCTTCCAGACATCCCGAGAATTGGGGCACTCATTTGGATGCCTACTCTGCCACCTTCCGCATTGGTTGGGAGGCTTGCAGTAGCAATACTAGTAAAATCAGTCGACCCCGCCGACAAATTTGCTAGCCGGACATGTTGCCAAAAGCGGACGCTTTCGACATCAAGGTTTTCGGTACTAACGGGAGAATTCCAGCTGCCATCAATTATTCCGTCGCCATTGCCATCGACAGTTGTTGCGCCAAAACGAGCTTTTGCACTATTGTCGTCCCCCGGTAGCCGCTTGTATTTGTCCTGATAGCCATAAATGAGCACGGGAATGTTCCTGAAATCGGCCGCGAGGTTTTTTACCTTCGCGCTATTGATCAGCTCCTGGCCTTTCATTACGCCGCCCAGCAAAAGGCCGATGATCACCAGAACGATGGCGATCTCGATCAGTGTGAACCCGTTCTGTTTTTGCATGTTTTTCATTGGTATCTATCCCGGCTATATGATGGGTGATAAATTTCTCTGCAAGAATCGCACCATATTTTGGCGATGATGATGTTTTTAACGCACTGTTTCTAAAGTGAATTTATTTGTATTTTTAAAGCCGGCTCTATGCGGATGAGTGCGATTGCCGAGTTCTCGACAGGGGTGGCGAAAAATTGTCAAAATTCCGCGCGTTTGCTGGGTTTGCTATCCTGTGCGAACTTCAGGAACTGAGCCAAAGTCAGCTTTCCGGACTCACGGGCATTCCTCAAGCCGCCATTTCCGCTATTGAGAATGGCCGGGTTAATCTCGGTGTCGAGCGCGCCAAGGTTCTTGCCCGCGCCCTCAAGTGCCATCCCGCAGTGCTGGTTTTCCCTGGTTGGGAGATTTCTGTTGAGGTGGCCGCATAACTCAACGCGCTGGAGAAGAGGCTTCGGTTGGCATGCATGGGCGCTACGCCATGCACATATGCTATTTTGTAAATAGCGAATCCGATTTCTAATTTTCTTTGTGGCATAACGGCTGTGCCTCATTCAGGAAAGGGTGGTCACCATGTCAGGGAACGAAACAAGGGAAGGTGAAAGGCGTGAAACAATTGACGAATTGTCTGATCTGTTTGTCGTGGTTCAGGAGATGGGACGAAGGCTTGCCAATGAAACTCACGGAAATTCATATTCCCAGGTAAGCCAGCTTAATGAGCTCCTTCATCAAGCACGTATCCAATTGAACAAGATTAAAGATGGCACCGTCGAAGGTGGCTAACTGTCCAAGCCCAACCCCTCATTCCAGTCCAATCCAATAGGGTGAAACGCCCTTCGGTTATTGTGCCTTGCGCGCTCAACCGTGCGCGCGCAGGTAGCGCGCGGTTAGCTCATTCGTTGGGGGTTTAGATCACCCGGACTTAGAATATCGCCTTGAGCAAAAAACGCCGGAAGCAAGATCATGAATTTCACTATCGTGCACGAACAGGAAGATGGCGGACGTTGGCTGGCTGAGGTGCCAGAGTTGCCAGGTGTCCTGGCTTATGGTGCTAACGCTCAGGAAGCCATGCCCAAGGCTGGGGCGCTCGCACTTCGCGTTATCGCCGAGCGTCTTGAGCATGGCGAAAGCCGGGCGATCGCAATAAATATTTCCATCCCTGTTGCTGCATGAGCCAGTGGCCTTCGGCCAGAGCAAAGCGAGTTCTCTCTGCCTTGTTCCGGCCCGGCTGGGAAATCAAGCGCCAGTCCGGCTCTCACAGAACGCTTAGCCGTCCCGGATTCCCCGACTACGTGTTTGCCTTTCGCGATGGTGAAGAGATTGGCACCAGGATGTTGGCCCGCATCGCAAAGCATACGGGGCTATCTCCCCGCGACTTATAGCCCCAACCCGGCATTCACCCGGACGGGGGATTCTAATTCCAGTCGCACCTTTTACCCATACGTTTATATGGCAACAAATGTTGTCTTGTGCTAGTCTGAACCCATGAAGAAGACCCGGTTTGAGTGGGATGCAGACAAGGATGCAGAAAACCAGAGCAAACACGGGGTATCGCTTTCTTTGGCCCAGCATGCTTTTTCCGATCACAACCGGGTCATAGCGGAAGACCTTGCACACAGCAAAAGCGAGCAGCGTTACTTTTGCTTCGGCGAGGTTGACGGGGGCATTCTCACGGTCCGTTTTACTTATCGTGGCGGCGTTATTCGCATCTTTGGCGCCGGCTATTGGCGGAAGGGAAAGACAATTTATGAGCACGAAAACGAGTAAAGCGAGTTCCGCTAAAATTAAATATACCAGCGAGCCTATCGAGGCCAAGGTTGTGCGGGATTTTCTCCCCCCGCCGGAAGAACTGGCGTTCCGCGAAGAAGGAGTAAAGGTCACCATTGCTTTAAGCAAGAAAAGTGTCGACTTTTTCAAGTCCGAGGCTTCAAAGCACCACACGCAGTATCAGCGCATGATTCGGAAGCTCATCGACACTTACGTGGATACTTATGCAGAACCCATAACCCCTCGCTCGACACGGGTCGCTCGCAAGACCGGTAGGGCGCAATAACCAGTGGGCATTGAGCCGAACGCCTCACTCCGCGATACTGCCGACATGCGAGAACGGGGCCGGAACGATCAGGCATAACATGAAAAAATCAGTTAGCCACAGAGAACACGGAGTTCACAGAGGCGCTGGGGTTCGCAGGGAGAGGTGTTTTGTCACCCAACACGCATACAATTGGTTGCCGTAAATATTCACTGTGCCCTGTGGCTTGAATTGCGGTTTTCAGGATGAATGGTCTCAAGATTATGGTGTCGCTAATTGACTGAACAAACCGCAAAGCCCGTGCCGACGCGCTTCCGCCTCGCCACCCAGCTGCCCGACATTCATCCCAACCTCTGGCTTGGACTGATGTTGCTGATGCTGCATTTTTCTGTAGTGTTCGGTAACGACGCGTACTGGACCCGCCCCTTCTTGCTTGCGCATTACGGTTTGTTTCTGCTCTGGCAACCCGTGGTCGGTGGAGACAAGAAGCTGGATCCGCGTCTTGCTGCGCTGATTTTCGCTGCGGCGATGCTGCTGGTGTTCTGGAGCTGGTGGGTACTGGCGTTGTGGGTGGCGGTATTGATCGGCCTGGTGGGCACCAATGCCACCAGTGTCGAGTCGCGTCCCCAGCGCCTGGTTTATCTGCTGGCGTTGGCCTATCTGCTCGCCCTGTTGCTGGCCTGGGTCGTGCCGCACGTATTCAGCACCAATCAGTTGCATTCGGCAGTGGCGCTCGTCGTGCGTTACGGGCTGATTCCACTGCCGCTGGCGATCGTGCTGATTCGTCCCGGTGCACGACAGGTGCAGCAGATCAGCGTGGTGGATTTGTTCTACGGCTTGATGTTGTTCCTGATGGTGCTGGTGTTGGTGCTGGGCAGTTTTGCGGTGGTTGCCGTGACGCAAACCGATTATCTGATCGCGCTGGCCGAGATGCTGATTGCCATGGCCCTGCTGCTGGTGGTGCTGAGCTGGCTGTGGAATCCGCGCGCCGGGTTTGGCGGGCTGAGCCAGTTGCTATCGCGATACCTGTTATCGGTCGGGCTGCCGTTCGAACAATGGATACAGCACCTCGCGCGGCAGGCGGAATATCAGCACGACCCCGAGGCATTTATCCGCGCTGCGGTGGCCAGTCTCGATGATCTGCCCTGGCTGGCAGGCGGAAGCTGGGCCACCGCCAAAAGTAGCAGCAGTTTTGGTACGCAGACAGCGCATGTGCTCAACTTCACTTACCACGGGCTGGAACTCCGCTGGTACACCCAACGCCCGATTTCACCTGCGCTGCAAATTCATGCCAACCTGCTGTCGCAGTTGCTCGGCTATTTTTATCAGGCCAAATTGCGCGAGCAGAAATTGCAGCACAACGCCTACACCCAGGCGATTTATGAGACCGGCGCGCGCCTCACGCATGATGTCAAGAATCTGCTGCAATCCATGAAGACCCTGGTGGCCGCCGCGCAGAACAGCGACCCGGAACAAGCCGAAGCACTGCAAGCCCTGATGCAGCGCCAGCTGCCGCAAATGACCCAACGCCTGCAAGGTACCCTGGACAAGCTAAAAGCCCCGCAGCAGGCCGATGACAGCCTGATCGGCGCCGCCCTGTGGTGGGAGCGCGTGCTGCAGCACTATGCGCGTGACAACATCGAATTCGTCATGCATCCTGCCGCCCTCGGCTGTTCACTGCCGCAGGATCTGTTCGACAGCGTGCTCGACAACCTGCTTGGCAACGCGCTACGCAAGCGCCAGGAAGATAAATCGGTCAGCATCAGCGTGCGCCTGGAATGCGCGGAACAGGTCACGCTGAGCGTATGCGATAGCGGCGAGGCGGCGCCCGATGCAGTGGCGGCGCATCTGTTCGATGCCCCGGTAGGTTCGGAACATGGTCTGGGCATAGGCCTGTACCAGGCTGGCAAGCAAGCGGCGCAACTTGGCTATATGCTGCGGCTGGCGAGTAACCGGGATGGGGAGGTATGCTTTACGCTGAGCAGCCAGCCGGGGTGAAGCTTACGGCAGCTTGCCGGCGGCAACCATGCGGTTGTAGAGGATGTTGGGGGAAATCCAGACAACCATGTCGTCGAATTCACCGCCGACTGTTGTGGCTGTGCCAGCAGGCGCCGGGGTGCGGCTGAAGTAGGTGAGTGAATTGGGGCTGATATTCTGTTTTTCATCCAGATTGCTGGCTGGGACGCTGCTTTGAGCAATGAAATCGGCACTCAGCGCACCGTAACCGTTTTTGCCCAGCGAAAACACAGTCGCCGGTATTGTTGAGCTGATCGTGACTATTGTTCCGGTTGTATTGCGAGTCTGAATAGTGATCGTATTCGTTGAGTTAAGTGATGTGGTATCCAGCGTAAAGGGGTTGCTGGTATCGGCAAATTTTGTAGCTACTGCGTACCGGATTAAATTATTCCAGGCGTCCTTGTTATTTACACCTAACGTGTCCCAAGGGATATAACCCGTTGCGATGACGCTGGTCGTGCAGTTGTTGATTGCTTTGCCGTTTGGATTTCCGGTGATTGCGTCTTTATCAGAAGGGCAAGGCAATACGCCATGCGAGAGTGTATAGCCGATTAATGCTTCCTTGATTTCATCGAGCGTGCGCTGGGTTTCTGCACGTTGGCGCTGTTCGATCTGGGCACCGAGTGGCACCAGCGCACCACCAACCACCAGCGTGAGAATAATCAACACGATGGCCATTTCGATCAACGTGAAGCCACGCGCGTGAGAATCTTGTCGACACACAGTATGGATAGTGTGCATCTTCATTCCTAATGACACGTTATGATGCCAGCTTGCCCGGACGTGGTCTTGGCAGTGCAGTATCTCAGATTGAGTTGCGCAATGAAATTTGAGTTGGATGTTGTATAACCGACGACCGTTTCCCAGCTGTGGTTGTTGGCATCTTTGTCTGTGAGCATTTTTTTCGTATAGCTATCGTAGGACAGCAGGTCATAATCCAGTGGGCTGGTTGGGTAAGAGTGCTCGGGGAGTTGATGTAAATAGGCGTAGCGCAAGCCCGAGTCAGGAGGGGTGCTGGCACCCATGATGGTGGTGTCTGTTCCAATGATGATATTAGCAATCCGTCGCTCGACTACTGAGAACAGGTCGTGATGTGTCACGGTTAGTAATTTATCGTTGAAAGTTCCCGCAGGACCCTGGGTCACGAATTGGTTGTCGCCATCATTGTTGCTGCCTTCCAGGTAATTGCTGATGAGTGGCGGTGAGGAGGCTGTTGGGATGGGGCGCACCTGCCCGGCAATCGGTGGCCCTGCCGAAAAAATAATCGCTACCGCGCTGTTCGGCACGCCATCCACGGTTAATTGCGCTTGTGTCATGCTGTTAATTGGCGACGAGCGAAAACCGTTGGAAATGGCGTACCACAATTTTTCGCCGTAGCCGTCACGGATGTCACCTATTTTAAGGGTTTTCCAAGGTAGGCGCCCGCTAGCTGGAAGCGTACATGAGCTGGCTGCTGTCCCTTCAGTGGGCAAGCCTATGAGACTCAGATCTTCGGGGCAGGGGAGTTGTCCGGGTGTGTAATTGCTTGTATTGCTTGAACGCGAAGCTGACCACCCGATCAACGCTGTCTTCGCCTCCGCCAGCGCGACCGCAGTCTTCTTGTCCCGCTCATTCTGTATTGCGGAACTCGACAGCATGCCGACGAACAGGGTTACCGCGAGGACGCCCAGCGCAATCACCAGCAGGATCAGCAACGCGCCGCGTTGCTGCCTGGGCAGGGAGGGCGGGGTGCGCATGATTAGTGTTCGCTGGCGGCGGGCGGCTGGGCCGAGTCGCCCTCATGGGATGAGTCGCCGGGTGCGTCATCGCCGTCCGGCAACGAGTTGCGTTGCGTTTTGCGCGCAGCGGGAACGGCGGGCTGCACGGCCAGTACTGCAGCGGGGCGCTCGTAGGGCTCGAGTATCCGGCCATACTGGGTGTTGAATTCCTGGCCTGGTTTGAGCGCGGGGATGGCGGGCAGTTTGAGCTTGCCCGGCGTGCCTGACGCAGGCTGCATTCGGCGCGGCTGGCCGTTTATCCAGAGGGTGGTGCTGCCGTCGCTGCGCGTCACATAGCCGTTGTAGAGCGTATCTCCCGCGGCGGGGGCGGTATCTGCAGGGGTTGGTGTGCCGCGATTGCGACCGGCTTCGATCTGGGTACGCTGCGCCGGGGTGTAGAACAGACGTCCCGACAGGCTGGTGGCGTATGCCGGACTCAGCAGAACGAACAGCAGCAGACTGACGATACACTTCTTCATGGTGCACTCCTGTCAGTTACGCCGGGGCTCAAGGTATACCAGGCGAAGCTGCATCGCGTTTGCAGTTGCGGTTCATTAGGGCTGGGCAGCTGAATACTGCTGCGTTTCAGTTCGCAGTCGCGCACACCCAGAATGCCGTTGGGTTGGCTGGCCAGGAGGTCGATCAGCCGCGCCAGATCGTTTTCGTCGAACAGCTGGCCGGTCAGATGGACTGGCGCTTCATGCAACACCATCTTGCCGACATCGACCGGCACCACGCCGGTGTAGGCTTGCTGAGGGCCGATGCTGAACTTCAGGTCGCGGATGGCGAGACGGCGCCCGGCATCGGCCAATGCGTCGCGCCACGCCAGGCGTTGATCGGGGCCGATAAAGCCGCGCGTTTGCAGGGCGTGGTAGGCGTCCAGATATTGCTGCACCAGGTCTTTTTCGCTGCCGGATTGCGACAGCTTGCGTTGCGCTTCGTTGAGCGCCATTTGCAACTGTCCCAGGCGCTGCTGGGCGGCCTGTTTGGCCTGCAGCGCGTAGTGCACCAGCAATACGCCCAGCACGACGGCCATCAACAATGCGAGTAGCGCCAGACGCGCAGCTTTGAGATTTTCCAGCGCTGCCTTCATTGCGTTGGCCTCATGAGCAGTTTGAGCTTGAAACGCGCGCCCGGCGCATTGCTGCCGGCGTGCAGGGATTCATCCAGCGTGGTAGTCGGGTCGGTGTTTATCGGCAGTGTCAGGGTCTGTACTTCGGCAACGCCGGGTTCGCTGCGCAAAGTGGCGGAAAAATGTTCGATGCTGGCTAATGCAGCTTTATAGTCACCCTGGAAGGGAGTGACTTCGCCTTCGAAATACACGGCGCGCAAAACCGGAACGGTCGTTTTTCCTGTGGCAGAAGGCTGCGGTGTGGTGCTATCGGCGCCGTCGTGATCGATCCAGTGCAGGCGCAGGACGGCAATCTCGGGAACCGCCTCCAGCGCCTGGCTGACACGGGCGAAATCGCTCATGGGTCGAGGTGCGGCATATAGCGCGCGTGCAGTCTCGACCACACGTTTCAGGTTTTGCGGCGATGTGGGTGCTTGCGGAAGCGCCAGTTGTACTGCGTGGTACAGGCTGGCCTGTTTCTGGATGCGATCCTGTGTGATCAGACGTTGCTGTTCGAGATCATGCTGGCGTGCGAAAAGATAGCCGCTCATGGCGAGTGTGGTCACCAGCACGGCAAACGCCGCCGTGTAAAGTTTATGCCGCAACAGCAATTGCGCATAACCGCGAGTATAGGTGGGGGGTGCCAAATTGACCGCCGCGCGTCTACGCCCCAATACGGCCAGATAAGTCACATCTACCGTCTTGTGCAGTAGCGACTCGTCCACGCCGGCCAATTTTGCCAATGCGGCGGAACCGACTGTCTGACAGATGAGATTTTTGTTCTCGTTGTTGATTTCGCGGCACAGGCTGGTGTAACTGTTTCCCGGATCGAGAACATATACCGCAAGCTGCGCGTCACGCGGCATCAGGCGCTGACTGTTCAGATACAGATCGGTTTTGTTGATCTCGCTGGCGATATCCGGAGCGCGGCCATCGGTGCTTTCCGGTGCGGTAAGACGCGAGAAACGCAGATTGCCATGCTCGAAATAAGACAGGCGCAAGCCGCCGCTATGCTCGGAGACGAGCAGGACATGGGGCTCGGCGGGTCCGATGCGCTGCAACAGGACGTGGCTGATGGCGGGCAATACGGTCAGCTCCGCCAGATGCACGCCATGCTGGTGCAGCAAATCCAGCCATGGGCGTACCGCATCGTGATTGCTCAGGATGATGAACAGGTAACGATCGTCATGGCGTCCGCTGGTTTCGCGGCCTTGCGGCCAGGCGGCGCTAAACAGTGCATTGCGGCTGACCTGGCGCAGGCGGCGCTCCAGCATCTCGCGCCGCGCACTGCCAATGACGTGGGGCAGCGTTTCCAGGCGGTAGTCCTCGTCCACGCTATCCACCATCACCGATACCGGGCTGCCTTTAAACAGTTGCAGCGTGGCGGCAAAGGCGCGCCGTCCGCCTTCGTCAGCGTCGAATTGTCCGATCAGGCGCAGTTTGCCGGCACGCCGGCAGGCGACCGTGATATTCCAGGCGCAAACATAAATCAGTAGTTGCGAGGTGAATATCATAGTTTCAAGTTGCCGATCACATCGTACATCGGCAACAGCACCGAGCCGACGATGACCGCCATGACCAGACCGAGCACCACAGTCAATGCCGGTTCCAGTATTTTCAGGGATTTATCGATGGATTCGGAAACTTCGCGGGTATAGAAATAGCTCACGTTTTCCAGCGCGCTATCCAGCGCGCCGGTGGTTTCGCCGACACGCAACATGCGGATCACCAATGGCGGGAACACACTCAGGCTCTGGAAACTTTCGGTCAGCCCCTCGCCATTACCGATGCGCGCCGCGGCGCGACGGATAGCATCCGCGATCACCCGATTGGCGGCGATATCTTCGCCGGCACGCAGGGCGTCGAGTATGGTGATGCCGGAACGGTACATCAGCGCAAAGAAATTGCTGAAGCGCGCCAGCGCGATTTTTTGCAGGATGGGGCCGATTACCGGCAGGCGCAGTTTGACGTCGTCGGCGATGAAGCGTGCGCGTTCGCTGGCGCGCAGGGTGACGAACAGGGCGCTGCCGAGCGCCACGGGCAGGATCAGGAACAATGGCCACCAGTTGCGCAGAGCCTGGGATAGCCATAGCAGCACGCGGGTCTGGATGGGCAGCGCGACGCCCATGTTCTTGATCAGATCGGCAATCTGCGGCACCAGGAACAGCAACAGCAGCAGGATGATGATACCTACCATGCTCAGAACAATGGTCGGGTAGATCAGCAGGCGCTTGGTTTGCGCGGCGAGTTCATCCTGGCGCTTGAGGCTGTTGCCGAGGTTTTCAAATACTTCACGCATCAGGCCGGTCTGCTCGCCCGCCTTGACCAGATTGACGATGACGGTATCGAACACCGCCGGATGTGCAGCCAGCGCCTGCGACATCAGTCTGCCGCCTTCCATGTCCTCCAGCAGTGCGGTGAGTATGTCGCGAAAACGCGGGTTGTCCATGCTGTCGCGCAGGTCGCGCACACCGTCCAGAATGGGTATGCCGGCGCGGCTGATTTGTTCGAGGTGGAAACAGAAGGTGATCAGGTCGCGGCGGCTGGCTGCGCCCCGGGCAAAGCTGCTGGCGCGGCTGTCCATCTGGCGCAGCGTGACCAGATCCAGGCCCATGCGGCGCAAGCGCAATTCCAGATCGACTTCGTTGGCCGCAGACAGGCTGCCGCGATTGCTGCGGCCCAGCTGGTCAATAGCGCGGTAACTGAAGTAGGGCATGGGGCTAGGGCTTTTTAGTCAATACACGTTGCGTCAAATCAACCACGCGCGATACTTCGGACAGGCTGGTCTTGCCTTCCAGCACGCGGTTGATACCGTCCAGGGCCAGGCTGCGGTAGCCCCGTTCCACGGCTGCGTTGTGGATTTCGCGGTGACTGGCGCGGCGTCCGACCAGGTCGTCGAGTTCGCTATCCATGCGTAACAGTTCCATTAATGCCATGCGTCCGCGATAGCCTTTGTTATTGCAGGCCGGGCAACCCACGGCGCGGTAAATCGGCGGATGATCATTGGCGCGCCAGCCCAGCAGGTTTTGTTCGTTGACGTCGGGTATGTATGCCGCCCGGCAGTGCGGGCACAACACGCGCACCAGGCGCTGCGCCACCACGCCGATGATATTGCCGGCCATGATGTCGGGGACGATGCCGATGTCCAACAGGCGCGGAAACGCGCCCAGTGCGGAGTTGGTATGCAGGGTGGTGAATACCTGGTGACCGGTCATGGCGGCGCGGAATGCCATCTCCGCAGTGTCGCGGTCGCGAATCTCGCCCACCAGAATGATGTCCGGATCCTGGCGCATGATGGAGCGGATGCCGTTGGCGAAATCCAGCTTGAGCGTTTCATTGACCGAGGTCTGGCGCATCAGCGTGACCGGGTATTCCACCGGGTCTTCCAGGGTCATGATGTTGACGGTTTCGTCATTGCGGTGAGTGAGCAGCGAATACAGCGTAGTCGTCTTGCCGGAGCCGGTCGGGCCGGTGATGATGAGTATGCCTTCCGGCCGCGCCATCATGGCCTGTAACGAAGTGTAGGTGTCGGCTGGCAGATCCATGTTGGCCAGCGGGATAATGGATTTTTCCCGGTCCAGCACGCGCAGCACAATGTTCTCGCCGTGGATGGTGGGCTGGCTGGAAACACGGAAATCAATCGGCCGCCCGTGCAGGGTGAGCGACAGCCGCCCGTCCTGCGGGGCACGGTTTTCGGCGATGTTCATGCCGGAGATGACCTTGAGGCGCACTGCGATGCCGGGCCAGTAACTCTTGTGCAGGGAGCGCACCTGCTCCAGCACGCCGTCGATACGATAACGTATGCGCAGGAAGGCTTGCTCCGGCTCGAAGTGGATGTCCGACGCGCTGCGCTTGACCGCGTCCACCAGCAGCGAGCCGACCAGCCGCACCACCGGCTGGGTATATTCCTCGGTGTCCATGGCAAGGCTCTGATAGTCCACCTCGCCGGTTTCGATTTCGCGCAGGATGCCGTCCACCGACAGCTCGAAGCCGTAGAAATTATCGATCGCCTCGAGCAGCTGCGCTTCGCCCGACAGCACCGTATCCACCTCGACACCCGCGCCCAGCAGTGCGCGCAGGTGATCCAGCGCCACCACATTGAACATGTCGGTAATGGCGACGACCAGTACCTGGCGCTGCGCATCAAACGCGATGGGCAGCAGGTGATGGCGGCGCGCGAAGTCTTCCGAGATCAGCTTGAGCGCTTCCGGGTCGGCCACCACATTGGCGAGATCGAGGCTGGTCTGGCCGATGGTGTGGGCGAGCTGGTCGCGGATCACGGCCTCGGTGATGAAGCCGAGCTTGACCAGCAGGCGTCCGAGCGGCAGGTTGGTGTGTTGCTGTTCCTTGAGTGTGATACGCAGCTGGTCCAGGGTGATCAGACCTTGCTGCACCAGCATTTCACCCAGACGCAGAGTTTTGCGCGCTTCCGCCAAACTTATTCCTGCCGCGCTTTGAGTTGGTTGATGCGCGCATCCAGGCGTACCGGGTCAAACTGGACATTGCCCGGCTGCATCAGGTCGCGCGCCTTTTGGTAGTAATTGAGTGCGGGTTTGCTCTGATTGATATGTTCCAGGCTGACCGCGAGATTGTAGGCGTAATCGGCATTGGCAGGATTCTTTTGATACGCTTCGAAGTATGCCTGCTCGGCATCCGGCCAACGCATTTGTCCGGCATACAGATTACCCAGCGAAAAATACAATTGTGCAGACGGCTGGCTGGCGATGAGTGTTTTCAGGCGCTGCTCCGAAGCGTTCGGATCGGCGTCGCCCATCATGTTGATCAAGGCGCTGTTGGCAGTGATGTTGCGCGGATCAAGCTCCAGCACGCGCTGGTAATAATGGGCAGCCGCCGGGGTATTGTTGTCGCGCAGGGCGATGGCGGCCAGGCCGAGTTGCACATCCACATTGCGCTCGCCGTCGGGAATTTGCAGATACAGGTTGCGCGCTTCGCGCGTGCGCCCGGCCTGGTATGCCTGATAGGCGTCCTGAAGTTGCGGATTAATGCGCTCCGTCTGCATTGCAAACGGCAGCGGTTTGTAGGTGGCGCGCGGGGTCACCGCAGTCTGTTTATGCTCGGTGGACAAGGAATCGCGTATCACATCGCCGCTACCCCACTGCGGCATGGGGTCGGTCTTGGCCGGGCGGGTGGGCACGGCGGCAGGGGCAGGCTGTATGGCGGGCTGGATTTCGGGCAAGGCGGAAACGGGCACCTGGCTGGAGGCAGCAGCGGGCGGGGTGGGCGCGGTAACGGGCGAGTGGATGACAGGCGCACTGCTGCGCTGTGTCACCGCAATCGCCGGCGCGGGTGGTGTACGGGTCTGCCAATAGACGAATGCACCGTAAATCAGCATGAACAAGGCGGCTAACACCGCGATTACCGGCACTATTGAACGCTGGCCCGACAGCCATGGCGTGTACCAGGCAGCCTGGGCCGAGTTGAACCTGGGCGCGGCATTTTCCCTGCCGGCGTAAGGGATGCCGTCAGATGCAGGTCCGCTGATGGGTTCAAGCGACAACGAATCGGCCAGTGTCGCGGACGGATTACGCGCCCCGCCCCCCGCAGACTTGTCACCGGCCTGTTTCAAGGCCTTGAGCAGCAGGCTCACTGGGGATCTCCGGCGGCGTCCGCGCCGTTGTGCCATTGCCCCGGCGTCGAATTGGCGCTGGGCAGGTAGCGTTTATAGAACTTGAGTTCGTCGCTCTCCAGTGAAGGATTGGTGATGACCGTGGGACGCAGGAAAATCACCAGTTCTGTCTGCCGGATATTGCGTTCCTGCTGGCCGAACAAGGCGCCGATACCTTCCGGACGCGACAATACCGGAATGCCGTCGCGGGCACGATCGCTGTCATCCTGCATCAGGCCACCGAGAATCACGGTCTGGCCGCTACCGACCTGTAACACCGATTCCATCTCGCGCACCTGGATCACCGGGATTTTGTTTGGGGTCGCGGCAGGCAAACCGGGATTGGGGTCGCTCACATCGCTGATCTTGCGCGAGATGGTGGGGCGTACATCCAGCGTGACCATGCCGTTTTCGGAAATCTGCGGGGTCAGGCTCATTACCAGTCCCACCGGCACCGTCTTGGCAGTGGTGGTGAAAGTGGTGGGTTGCAGCGGGGTACCGGTTGAGGACAAGGTGCCTTGCTGGGCCTGTACGTTGAAATAGACCAGGTTATCCACGACCTTGAGCAGCGCGGTCTGGTTGTTCAGCGCCATCAGCTTGGGGCTGGATAGAACCCGCACATTGCCGAAAGATTCCAGCAGGTTGATGGCGCCGGTTATGTTTGGACCCCGGTAACCAATATTGATGAAGGGCTGGAGGGCGCCCGCCAGATTGTTGGGACTGGCCGGGGTCGTGACGAAAAGCCCGTTGCCGGCATTGGCCATTTGGGACCAATCGATACCTGCGTGATACTGATCATTGAGGTTGACCTCGACGATGGTCGCTTCGATCAGCACCTGGCGCTGCGAAGACTGGCCTACCCTGTCGAGATATTGCTTGACGACCTGTTGCTGGCGCTCATTGCCCAGTATGCTGACAGTGCCGGCTACCGGGTTGACGATCACATCGTTTTTGCTGTCATTTAACAGTGATGAAGAAGTATTGTTGAATACTTCCTTGTACAGGGTAGTGGCAGAGGCGCCCGCCCGCGCCACAGCTTGTGCCTGTTCCAGCCGGTCGGCGCGGGCATTGCGCTCCGCATCAAGGCGGGCTGCCTTATCCTCGGCACGCTGGGTGGATGCGCGGGTTGAGGTCAGGATGGCGCGCAAGTTTTCCGTCAGTACCTCCCAGAAATTGTTATTGGATTGGCTATCTACCGTAGTGGAGGAACTGTTGCCCGCTTGAGCGCCGCCACTCGCGGCCGCGCCGACGGCGCCGCTACCGGTACTGGCAATCTGCGCCGCCACGCCGATACTGGATGTGGCATTGCGCGAAAGATTGACGTAATTGACTTTGTAGGTTTTCAGATAAGGTGTATCCGGCATGATCGACAATGTGTTGCCGTCCATCCGGTAGCGGATGTTGGTCTGTCGCGCAATGCGTTCGAGGATGGCGGATAGGGGTTCGTTCACGGCGTTCAACGTGACATTGCCGGTGATGCCGGTGCCGATGTCGATATTCTTTTTGGTATCCCGCGCCAAGGAAAACAGCAAATCTTTCACCGCTACGTTATCCACTACGATCGTGTAGGTGGGTTCGCGGACCTCGGTCTTTGGCGATGGCAGATAGGGTACGGTCCTGACCAGCGGCGGGATGTCGGCCTGCCTTGCTGTTGGCTGCGATGATTGCTGGATATGTCCTTGCGAAGGCTGGATCACGGCCTGGGGCACGCAGCCCGCGAGCACGAAGGTAGCGAGTATCGGCAGCCTCTTCCATCGCGCAATATTCATTGTCTTGCCTGAACCTTCCAGCACTGGTATCCCTCTCATCCGGCTCTTTTCAGAAATGGTATCACGACTGTTCGCCAACTTGTTGAATTTGCCGGGTTTCATTGCGTATCCCTCCCGCCGTTCTCAGGTAGGGCTGGCGTTTGCGCAGCGCCTCCGGCAGGCTCGACAATGCCCGGTTAGCAGCTTGTCGAGTAGGGTAACTTCCGTAAATAACGGTCCAACTGGGATGGCCTTGAGCCTGACTGCGGAAAATTCGCAGCTGATCCTGCGCCAAACCGGATACTTCCTTGAGATAGGCCGCGAATTCGCTCGGGTCATGAAGCAGGGAAAGCTGGATCGTATAGGTATCCGCCGGCTGCCGCATCAGCCAGGCTTGGGTGGCGGCGACACGCTGCTCGAATGGATCAGAGGAGGTTTGGGTCGTGACGCTTGCCGGGTTGGTCAGGCTGGTGGTGGCTGGTGTCGTTTGCGTTGGTTTGGGTGGAACCAGCGGCGCCGGTGCCGCAGCAGGTTTTGACAGCCAGTAAAAACCGGCGAGCACTGCGGCCATCACGCCCATGGCGATGGCCGGTAACAGCCAGCGTTTTGGTGGGTCGGCCTCATCGCTAAAGGCGCTATCACGCAGGGCGACGCGGATGTGGCGCGGCAGGATGGTGCGGGTGTTGTCGGTATAGGCGGCAAGCAGGCTTTTATCAGCCAGTATGTTGATGCGGCGGGTCAGACCGCGTGATGCATGCGCGATTTTGCGTACCACACGCCGGTCAAACAGGTCGGGTCCGCGATATCCTGCAGTGGTGAGGCGGAACGCCAGATAGGCGCGGATATCATCGGGGGTGAACGGTGCTAATGTAATGGCAGTGGTAATGCGTTCGCGCAATTGGCGGATGCGTGGGTCGGCGAGTTTTACATCCAGTTCGGGCTGGCCGAACAGGACGATTTGCAGCAGCTTTTCGCGCTCGGTTTCCAGATTGGACAGCAGACGAATTTCTTCCAGCGTATCCAGCGTCATGCCTTGCGCTTCTTCGACAAACATGACGACCTGTTTGCCCGCATCGTGCCGTGCCAGCAGATAATCGTTAAGCGTGCGCAGATGTTCAGCCCGGCTGGCATCTGGCAGGCGCGCCAGTTCCAGTTCGGCGAGTATGGACGGCAGCACGTCCTCCGGCCTGACATTGGGGTTGGCCAGATAAACGGTTTCAATATCGTCAGGTAAATGCTGTTCCAGCATCCAGCACAACATGGTCTTTCCGCTACCTACTTCGCCGGTGACCTTGATAATGCCTTCACCCTGACGGATGGCATATAACAGCCCCTGCAGAATCGCACCGCGTTCGCCGCCGGAAAAGAAAAACCCCGTGTCCGGCGTGATGCGGAACGGGGCTTCTTTCAGGCCGAAAAATTCGTGGTACATGGGGGCGGGTTGTCCTTGAAAACTTCAGCCCTGGAGGACACAGGGAGCACAGAGAGCGGCGGGATGCGAAATTTTTCTGGTTTTCTCTGTGCCCTCCGTGGCAAGGGCTTGCGGTTTTGAGCAGGCGGTTTCACACTTCGTTAGTATACGTCTGCATCCGGCTGTACAGCGTGGTGCGATTGATGCCGAGGATTTTTGCCGCTTGCGAGAGGTTGCCGTGGGTGAGGTTGAGCGCAGCCTCGACGTAGCTTTTTTCCCACTGTTTCATGGTCTGATCGAGACTGAAGTTGGCCAGCGTCTGCAAATGTTTGCGCGCGGTATCGTAGAGCGCCTTGCCGTCATTCGGTAGCGGAATCTCGGTCGGGAAAGCGGTATCGGTATCCAGTTCGGTTTCCAGTTGTGCTGCGGTCACATTCTGGCCGGCACACTTCGTGGTCAAGCGAATAACGATGTTGCGCAGTTCACGTACGTTGCCCGGGAAGTGATATTCCTCCCACATCTGGCGGGCGTGACTATCCAGTGTGAATGGTTTGACGCGTGCCTCGCGCGCATAGAATTCGCGGAAGTGCTCGAGCAGACGCACTTTGTCCTCGCCCAGTTCGCGCAACGGCGGCACGGCAATGCCAAACACCGAGAGGCGGTGATAGAGGTCGGCACGAAAGCGCCCGGCTTTGATCTCCTGGCGCAGGTCGCGATTGGTGGCGGTTACCACCCGCGCATTGGAAAAGCGTGACTGGGTTTCGCCCACACGCTGGAATTCGCCATTTTCGAGCACGCGCAGCAGCTTGGCCTGCAACTCCATCGGCAACTCGCCGATTTCGTCCAGGAACAGCGTGCCGTCGCAGGCGTCTTCAAAATATCCGGAGCGGTTGCTGGTGGCGCCGGTGAATGCTCCCTTGCAATAACCGAACAAAGTCGGCTCAACCAGGGTAGGAGAAATGGCGGCGCAGTTGAGCGCCAGATAAGGTTTTGCAGAACGGCTGGAAAGCTTGTGCAGGCTGGCGGCGACGAGTTCCTTGCCGCTGCCGGATTCGCCTTCGATCAATACCGGAAACGGGGCGTTGGCGTACTGGGTGATCTGCTGACGCAGACGATCGAGGTTGAAACTGGTACCGACGATGAGATTTTCCGCAGCTGGCGCTTCGGTTTCCGCGGTGCGCTCGGCATCCTGGATGAGCAAGGCATTGAACAGCAGCGATTTGATCTGCTCCGGCTCGCATGGCTTGCCGACAAAATCGATCGCACCCAAGGCGCGTGCATGGCGTGCGTTGGTTTCGTCATTCTGTCCGGACAGCACCAGGATTTTGATACCGGGCGAGTAGCCGAGCAGGTCGCTGATAAGTTGGAAACCTTCATCCGGCTTGTGTGGCAGCGGTGGCAGACCAAGGTCCACCAGGGCCAGCTGCGGCGGAGCGTCCAGTTGGGTCAGCAGGCTTTTGACCTGATTGCGCGAATCCGCCACAAAAACTTCAAAATCCTTGGACAATACAAAATTGAGCGTATCGGTGATGAGCGGGTCGTCATCCACGATCAACAGACTGGGTTTGGTGCCTTTATTTTGTAAGCTCACGTCGTTCCTCTTTACATTATCGGCATTCTGTTCCGATTGTGCCAGATTGCCGCCCGTGCGGGTAGCGCTGCGTGCATGGGTTGCCTGATGTGATAGTATTTGCGCCAGTTTGCGCGTAATTTGGCGCGTATGGATTCCATAAATTTTGGCAAAACGTTATGAAAGATTTTATCGCATTATTGGTGGAACAAAGCCGCTTGCAAAGCATTGCAATTAATCCTGCGCTGGATGATGCGCTCACCCATCTCGATCATGCGCTGGCGGGGCTGTGTGCAGCGGTGCAGGTGGAGTTCCATGGTCCTTATGTGGGCGTGGAAACACCGTTGGCGCATCAGATGGTGGTGCGTCAACACGAATGGAAGATTCACCAGCCCGCCTGGAGCATGAAAATATGCGTGGCTGCCCCCGAGGCCAACTGCCGTGCCGAATGGCCGATCCAGGGTGTGAGCCGCCTGCGCAAGGCGCTTGTGGTGAAAGCATTGCCGGCATTTTTTGCCGGATTTGCAGAAGCCATCAAGCAGGCTGGCAAACAGGATACCAGCGCTGGTCAGCGCGTTCTGGAACTGTCGCGGCGTTTCAACAGTTAAAATTCGCCTGTGGATATCCGCAGCCTCCCGTTTGTTGCCAAGCTGTTTCCCGCGGCGGGAGATGGGCTGGCTGCACCGGTCAGGGTTGACCTGGAAAACTATACCGCCCGTGAAATTTGCGAGTCCGTCGAGCATCTGATCCAGACGCTGGTAGCGGCGCGTAAAAAGAATGTGGAATGGAATCGCCCCAATATTGAGAGCCTGCTCTACCAGGACAGTTTCTCCGCACCCATCATCCATCGTTTGACCCAGCATTATCTGGCCTTGCCTCCTTACGTTTCCAGTGTGAGCGGCGGCTTTCTGGCGACCATCAGTGGCTATTGGGAAGAGATGAGTGAAATTCATCTGCAAAGCGTTGCTTACCTGATCAGCCATCCGGAATCCAGACTGGACGCGTTGCTGCCCTTGCTTACCCAACGGGCGCTCTATCATCATGCGATGCAGATGAAATGGTTGTGGTTGCGCTACCAGGTAATCCCGCCTTATTTCTGGGCGCGTCTGCACAGGCTCTATGCGGTCGCCGAAAAATACGGGTTTGCGCGCACACCGATGCCACTGCCGGACATGCAGCATGCTGATACCAGCTGCGAAACTTTGTATCTGCGCCCGCAAATGCTGCATAGTCTGCGACCCGATACGCTGCAACCGCGCGAGATCGAGCAGTTAGACGAGTGGATCGTCCGCTGGAGCAAGAGTGTCCTGCTGGAACGCACGCTGATATCCGAAAAACATCGCTATGGCGTCAACCTGAAAGCGGGCAATCCACCCAGGCCGCTGGCCATGCTTAACGAACCGGGCAGTTATCGCTATTGGGGTACCGGCTTAATGCTGGCTGCCATGCATGCCGGGCATGATCAGACGGATATGGAGGATGGGGATGGCTGGCGTCAGGTATTGTGGCGCAGGGTGGTCAACGACTGGTCCGGAACGCCGCCCATGCGACAGCATCCGCGCCAGATAATTGGAAAGCAGACCGAACTGTTTCTTGGCTTTGACGATATCCGCAGCCGGATTGATCGTCATGTGGCGCGGCGGCCCCACAATTTGCCAAATTTGCAGCGCTGTCGGGTACGCGACGAGGGTGTGGAAGGCGTGGGTATTTCCCTGAATACATCGGATGGTGTGTCAGTGGCAATCAACAGCTTGATCGGGATCAACTTTGACCGCCGTTTTTTGGTAGGCGTAGTGTGTCGTATCCGCCGGCATGAATCAGGCTGGACTGAAATCGGCATTCGCCGGCTGGCGGAAAATGCCGTGCCGGTCAAACTGGAGAGCATTAACGTAAATTTGGCCGGGCAGATGGTGGACGCTTTGTATTTGTCCATGACAGGCCCTTACGGGCGGCGCCGCTGCGTGTTGATACCAGCCAGTATCAATCGGCAGGGTGGCCAGTGGCGCCTGGTGAGCCAGGGACGGCGCCACCTGATCCGCCTGCGTACGCCACTCAAAGACACCCAGGATTATGTGTTGGCGGATTTTGATGGGCTGGTAGAGCCGGAGATACCCACGTTATGACAACGCTGGCGCCTTTGGAATTCGTTGCTGGCAATCAGTCTGTCCGGGCCAGTGTGATCTGGCTGCATGGGTTGGGTGCGGATGGACATGATTTTTTGCCAGTGGTGCAGATGCTCAGTCTTCCCGGTGTGCGTTTTATATTACCCCATGCGCCTGAGCGTCCGGTGACTGTCAATGGTGGCTATGTGATGCCGGCCTGGTATGACATTCGTGGCAGCGGGCTGGATATGGATGAAGATGAGGCAGGGCTGGCGCAATCCAGCCGGACGGTTGACGGACTGATCGAGCATGAGCAGGGACGCGGCATCGCGTTATCGCAGATCATCGTCGCCGGGTTTTCCCAGGGTGGTGCGCTGGCGCTATACGCTGGACTGGCGCGCGGAAAGGCGCAGGGAGGGGTGATGGCGTTATCTGCTTACCTGCCGCTCATGGCTGACTTCAGCACGCGTTGTGCAGTAGATATCCACACTGTTCCAGTATTTATGGCGCATGGCATGCAGGATGTTGTAGTGCCGTTACAACTGGCAGAGCTTAGCCGACAAAAACTGGTTAGTTTCGGTTTTGACGTGGCATGGCAAGTATATCCAATGGCGCACAGCGTGTGCGAGGAAGAAATCGACGCCATTCGCGCATGGCTGGTACAGGTTTTGGAATTGCGCGCTTAGGTCGGATTTTCGTCTTTGGCAATATCGACAGCAACACGCATCCAGCCGTCGCCTTTCTCGATCACGTCGCGCAGGCGAATCATGTTTTTCTTCGCGCCTGTGCCAGACTGGAAGCTGCGTCCGGAGGTGTATTGCGCAGCCTCCAACAACAGCTCTCCCTGGCCGTCGTCGGTCAGCGTGATAAAAATTACCGGTACCGGCAGCGTTGCATCCGTCGTATCCATAGTGCTCACGCTATAGCCCTGTAATACATGGGTTGCCTGGGGACGAAGCAACAGCATTTGCGGCGCGTTGCTAAGTACCTCCATCCCGACCAGGAGCAAGCCATCTTCGGCATGCAACAAGCGCCGCATCACGCCGATTTTCCATTCAGCATCGCGTTCGATTTTAAGGGCGACCATGCTGCCCAGCCGCACCCAGTCGTTGGAATCCGCAGGTACGCTGGCCCCCAGCCCATGTTCGCTCATATCTTCCATCACCCAGCGTTCGTGAGGCGGAGCATTCTCGCTTGGTGCGGTCGAAGAATGGCGATTGCGTGTACGTGTGGATTCAGTCACAAAACCATACAGTTTCATGTCGATCATCTCATCATATTTGAGCTCTGCATCCACTTCATGGAGCACGTCCGCACCGTTTTTACCCTGTTTGACCACAGCGCAGATCTCGTTGAATCCATGTACCACGTCAATGATTTTCTTGGCCGATGTGCGCGGGCTTTTGCGTTGTTCACGCTTGTCGAGAGGGCCCCATTGGCGTTCTGCGTAATCGAGTATTTCAAAGCAGTCCGGTAAGCGGCAATCCTCACCCAGGCCTAATAACGCGGGTGATTTTCCATTCTGCAGTGCGCTTCGCGTTTGCTGTATTTTTTCATGCAGCCTGGCAGTTGCCATAAAGCGGCAGGATTCTGAAAATTCCGTGTTGCGTATGCGGCGTGCGCCCACATCATCGGACTGCGCCACATAAAGTGTATGGGTATCGGGGTTGAATTGTGAATCCTGCTCGATCAGATGAGACCACTGGTTGAGCCATTGATCGGCCATTTCGATTTGTTTCGGGTATAGCGCGCTGGTGTCCAGTTGGCCCAGCAACAGGATCCGGGTGTATTGATCCAGGCAGCGGGTGGTTTCACTGCTTGCCGGATACAGAGTGAGTTCTGTTTTGCTGAAACCTTCAAATTCTGCCACGCGATACAGGTTGTGCAGTCTCAGCCAAAGCTTGTCGGCTGGTTTCTCATAGCGGAAGTAGTGCCACTTGAACACGTTTCCCAGGTTATGCACGGCGCGCAAGGTAAGCATGGGTAGGGACGTCTGTAGCGGATTACCCGCCGGGTTGGAGACGTAACTCATGATGAAGCCATGATAGCCACGCGCTACCTCCCAGTAAAACTTGTAGACAGCGTGCCACAAACGGCTTTCCATCACGCGCGACATGCGTGGATTGCGCAGATATTGCTGGCTCAGGGATGTTTGAAGCGCACGCGCATACTCGTCAAGCGACAAGAGTACGGCTAGACGTTCCTTGCTGTATGGGGCGGTCTGGGCGTTGAATTCGGCAACTTTTTGCAACACTTGTTCATGTGCGTTCAAGACATTGCCGGCGGGCAAGTCGTTTATCCAGCGCGTGATCGTCTTCTCGCTTTCCAGAGGATCGGATTCGGCGCTGTTTTTACGCAGCATGGACAGAATGTTGAACATGAATAATAACTCCGACTAGTGTTTCTGCTGAGATTGCAGTTGTTATCTACGCAAAATGTGTGCCACTCCATTTTGCTGTGCCAGATACACTGTTTGTGGGCAGCATTTCGTAGAGCCGCGAGTCCAGTGGTTTGGTTACCCGCCAATATGTCGAAAAGTTAACCAATATGCAGAGAAATGAACTTATGCATCACAAACGTTGTGCCACCCAGCCCGCAACGGACTGCAAGGCAACAGGCAACAGTGCGGGTTCAGTGCCACCGGCCTGAGCCATATCGGGGCGTCCGCCGCCCTTTCCGCCTACCTGGCTGGCTACAAAGTTGGCTAATTCGCCCGCTTTCACTTTACTGGTCAGGTCGGCGCTTACTCCGGCAATCAGCGTCACCCGCCCGTCAGTGGTGCTGCCCAATACCACAGCGCACGATTTGAGCTTGTCCTTGAGTTTGTCCACGGTTTCGCGCAGGGTTTTGACGTCGGCGCCTTCCAGTATTGCAGCAAGTATTTTCGTTCCGCTCACGTCGATAGCCTGGCTGATCAGGTCATCACCTTGTGCTGCGGCCAATCTGGATTTAAGGCGATCAAGTTCTTTTTCCAGATGTTTGACGTTATCCACAATCTGCGCGATTTTTTGCTGTAATTCTTGCGGCGGGGCTTTGAGCAGTGCGGCGGCCTCCAGAAGCTGCTGATGCTGCGCTTGTGTCACGGCCAATGCTGCGGGACCAGTGACGGCTTCTATGCGGCGGATGCCTGCCGCCACCCCGGATTCGGATACGATCCTAAACAAGCCGATATCGCCACTGCGATTCACGTGGGTGCCACCACACAGCTCTGTGGAAAACTCACCCATACCGATGACCCGCACCTGATCGCCGTATTTTTCGCCGAACAATGCCATCGCGCCGTGGGCGATCGCTGCATCGTAGTTCATCAATTGCGTTTCGACGATGACATTGCGGCGGATTTCCTGGTTCACCAGCTCTTCGATCTGCTGTAACTGGATGGTGCTGACAGCTTCGCCATGGGCGAAGTCAAAGCGCGTCCGGGCGGCATCCACCAGCGAGCCTTTTTGTGTGACATGAGTGCCGAGGACCTGACGCAACGCAGCATGCAGGAGATGTGTGGCGGAGTGGTTGCAGGCGGCACGGCTGCGGGCTTCGGCATCCACTTGCGCGGTGACCGTATCGCCGAGTTTGAAAGTGCCCGATTGGAGCACGCCGGTGTGGCCGAACACATCAGGCTGTATCTTTTGGGTGTCATCCACCACAAATACGCTGGCGCTGCTGCGTAGCTCGCCACTGTCACCCACCTGGCCGCCAGATTCAGCATAGAACGGGGTGCGGTCGAGCACGATGATCGCTGTTTCACCGGCGCTGATACTATCCACCGGACTGCCTTCCCGATATAAGGCAACAATGCGACTCTCCAGGCTCAGTGTGTCGTAACCATGGAATTCTGTAGGCTGGCCGTTGAAGCGCATGCCGACCTGCATGGAGAATTTGCTGGCGGCGCGCGCACGCTTGCGTTGCGCCTCCATGGCCGCATCAAAACCAGCGGTGTCTATGGTAAAGCCGCGCTCGCGTCCTAAATCGGCGGTCAAATCCAGAGGGAAGCCATAGGTATCGTAGAGCTTGAATGCGGTGGCGCCATCGAGTACTTTGCTGCCTGACTGCAATGCTTGTTCAAGGATACCCATGCCGTGTTCCAGGGTTTCAGCAAAGCGATCTTCTTCCTGTTTGAGTACGGCAGCCACCCGGGTCTGTGCGGCGACCAGTTCCGGATAGGCCGCGCCCATCGCTGCCGCCAGATCAGCCACCAGCAAATGAAAGAAGGGCTGCTTCTGACCTAGCCGGTAGCCGTGGCGAATGGCGCGTCGGATGATGCGGCGCAGCACATAGCCGCGTCCTTCGTTGCCGGGGATGATGCCGTCGGTGATGAGGAAAGCGCAGGCGCGAATGTGATCAGCAATCACTTTGAGCGAATTGTCGGTTAAATCTGTGCTGCCGGTAACGCGTGCCGCAGCGTGAATCAAAGCCTGAAACAAGTCGATTTCATAGTTGCTGTGGACGTGTTGCATAACCGCCGAGATGCGTTCCAGGCCCATACCCGTATCCACAGATGGTTTGGGCAGAGGATGCAGCGTGCCGGTCTCGTCGCGGTTGAACTGCATGAATACCAGATTCCAGATTTCGATATAGCGATCACCGTCTTCTTGCGCTGAGCCCGGGGGGCCGCCAGCGACTTCGGCGCCGTGGTCATAGAAAATCTCGGTGCATGGACCGCACGGACCAGTGTCACCCATTTGCCAGAAGTTGTCCGAGCCGCCACCGGGCTTGTCGCCAATGCGAATGACGCGTTCATCCGGCACACCGATTTCCGTGGTCCAGATGGTGTGCGCTTCGTCATCGGTATGGTAGACCGTCACCCACAATTTATCCTTGGCGATACCCAGTTCCTGGGTAAGAAACTCCCAGGCGAACTGGATGGCATTGCGTTTGAAATAATCGCCAAAGCTGAAGTTGCCCAGCATTTCGAAGAAGGTGTGGTGGCGCGCGGTGTAGCCGACGTTATCCAGGTCGTTATGTTTGCCGCCGGCACGCACGCAGCGTTGCGAACTGGCTGCACGTACATAAGGCCGGGTTTCGCGCCCAAGGAATACGTCCTTGAATTGCACCATGCCCGCATTGGTGAACAACAGCGTGGGATCGTTGCCCGGCACCAAAGGACTGGAGGCGACTGGCGTGTGTCCGTGACGGGCAAAAAAATCGAGGAAGCGTTGACGGATTTCGCTACTTTTCATGGGTAGTTTTTCGTGGAGAGATACAGGTTCAATTGAATCGGCACATTTTAGCCCGGATACAGCATAAATTCACGCGTAACTGGTTGAAAACAAAAAAAGGCCGCACATGGCGGCCTTTTTTCGGTCAGGAAAACTCAGATCAGGTTGGGAGCGATGCCCGGGTTTTTGCCGATACCGACGATTTTCGGCTCATTCAGCGTGCGTGGCTTGACCACCTTGATGTCTCGCAGATATTCAGCCACCACATCCCAGATCGGCGTTCCGGATACGCCTTCACCCACCGGTGCCCAGCCGGCGACCTTGTACTTCTTATTGGCCATGACCGGCTTGCCTTTCAAAGTCATGTTGCTGATGCGATTGCCAATCTTGTTGTTGGGAGCGACAGTGTACTGAATACCGCCTACGCGTACCATGTCACCGCCCTGCTGATAGTAGGGGTCGGCGTTGAACAGATTGTCGCAGACGTCTTCCATGATGCTCTTGATGGTTGCACCGGTCATTTCGTTGAGCGTGGTGGACGGGTAGGTGATGGCCGTCTGATCCATCAAGTGGTCCATGGTAATGATATCTCCGGACAGGAGGGTGGTACCCCAGCGGAAGCCGGGAGAGAACGCTGCATCCGAGCCTTTGACCGTCATCAGCGCATCCAGGATAAGCTGATCGAAGGTGCCGTTGAAGTTCCCGCGGCGATACAGGAGTTCTTCGGTCACTGCGAGTTTTTCATCCAGTTTGGCAATGTATGGCGCACGCACTTTTTTGATGAGCGCATCCATTTTTGCGTCCGGTTCGATCAGGTTGGAGAAAACCGGAAGCAGGCGGTATTTCCAGCCAGCGATCTTGCCGTTTTTCACATCAAAATCCATTACCCCAAGGAATTTTCCATTGGAGCCGGCATTGGTCACCAGTGTGGTGCCCTTGGCGTTCTTGACCTGGGATGGGAAGGGGATGCCATCGTGGGTGTGGCCGCCGAAAATTGCGTCGATGCCGGTCACACGAGACGCCATTTTCAGGTCAACGTCCATCCCGTTGTGGGACAGAACCACGACCACTTGGGCGCCTTTGGCGCGCGTCTCGTTGACGATTTTCTGCATGTCGTCGTCGTTGATGCCGAAGCTCCAGTCCGGCACCATGTAGCGCGGGTTGGCAATCGGCGTGTAGGGGAAAGCCTGGCCGATAATTGCCACTTGCACGCCGTTCATGGTTTTGATCACATACGGCTTGAACACCTGGTCGCCGAAGTCGTTGGTTTTGACATTCTGGGCAACAAAATCAATGTACCCCTTGAAATCGTTATCGACAACATGTTTGACGCGCTCGGCACCATAAGTGAATTCCCAGTGGCCGGTCATGACGTTGACGCCCAGCAGCTTGGCTGCATCCACCATGTCCTGGCCCTTGGTCCACAATGAGGTGGCGGAGCCTTGCCAAGTATCGCCGCCATCCAGCAACAGCGAGCCGGGGCGCGAGGCGCGTACTTTATCCACCAGCGTTTTCAGGTGGGCAAATCCCCCTACCTTGCCATAAGTACGCGCGGCGGCGGCGAAATCGAGGTAGGTGAAGGCATACGCTTCACGTGTGCCGGGTCGGATGCCGTAATGCTTGAGAAAGTATTCACCCACCAGATGCGGCGGTTGGCCGACTGCAGTCCCTACCCCAATATTGACGTCCGGCTCGCGGAAATAAATCGGCAGCAATTGTGCATGGCAATCGGTCATATGCATCAGCGATACGTTGCCGAATTTTGGCAGATCGTAAAAGCTGGAAGGTGCATTTCCAGCCAATGCCTGTTTGTTGTCAATCGCCATGCCGGACGCGGCAGCGACGGCAAGGATCTGTAAAAATTCGCGGCGATTCATCATCTGCTAAGCTCCTCAATGCGTTGTTGGGTATTGCTGGTTTCTGGTGTGCCTATTTTAGTGGGCTGACAGGTGAAGTAAATGGTATTAATCATCCAAGTGTGGCGGATTGGCTTGGCCCAGCAAAAAAAAAGCGAAGCTGGCTGGCGCCAGGCTTCGCCTAGTGATGGAACGGTTGCTTACTTACGGAATACCGAGGCCTTCAGAGGTAAACCGTTGCTGATGTAGGAATGGAAGTATTCCAGGTCGTTGTACTCCACGCTACCTGGCGCAAAAGGCACGGCACGGACCTGCTTGTTGCAACCCACGTAACGTTCCTGCAAGGTCACCAGATTCTCGCCGCCGCGGAATACCGGCCAATGCGTCGCTTGGCCGACTGCAGGGGAGAGCACTTCGGAACGCAGGTGGTTGCCGGCGTTGGCGACGTGGCAGGAGGCGCAAGAAAAGTTGAGCTGACCACGGCGGCTGTAGAACTGCTTCTTGCCGGCTTCATAGGCAGCAGTGGCGGCAGGGCCCTGCACCTTGATGTTCATCGGCATCCCGTCCGACAGCGTGCGGGCGTACGATGTCAAAGTGCCCATGGTCTTCATGTCGTTATACTTGTAAGCCTCTTCACCGTTGGCGGTACGGCAGGCATTGATGGCCATCTCGAAAGTGACAACCTTGCCAGCCTTGTCATCGAAATAGGGATAGTTGCCTGCTACGTTTTTGCCGCCATTGGGGAAGCAGCTTGCATACGTTTTGCCATTCTTGAATGGTGTTTCCCACATCTTCTTGCCCTGCTCAACTACCGAGCTGAAGGGTGGAAAATCCATGATGCTGTTGTATTGTGCCATCGCATCGGGATCGAATGCCAGCGCACCATAGATGTAATTCCCGGCTTTGATGTCCGGATACTTGCTGCTATAAAAATTAAGCAGGTTCTGGCGATCTTGTTCTGGTGAGGCGCTTGCATTCAGTGTGCCGAACAGGAGCCCGGCCCCAGCCAATGCCAATAGAATTTTTTTGCCGTGCGCCTTTGGCGACTTCGCCTGTGGCCCGCGAAACGTTGTCGTTTTCATGCCGTCCTCCGTTTGATATTTGTCGGGTGACGCCAGGGTGTCGGCCCTGGCACCTGGTTTAGCCTGGTTGAAACTCAGGAAACCACGCCGTCAACTTTATTGGATTCACCCTTGTTATCTTTCCAGCTGATTTCCACTTTGTCGCCGGCTTTGGCGCCTTTGACCTTGAATCCCAGATACGGATTCTTCGACACGCCACCGCCCCACTGGGCGTCGAGCACGGGCTTGCCGTTAAGCGTGGCATGCACTTCATCAATGAAGTGCGCAGGAATAAGCTGACCGGTCTTGGCATCCTTGCGTTGCCCGGATTCCATCGGGTGATTCATCAATACTTTAATATCGGCCACATCGCCACTAATGGATGCGCGCATTTTCATTGGTTCTGCCATTTTGAATTCCTCTAAGCTAAGTTATTAAGACACAGATGCCGGGCAAGATATGCGTCAGTTAACCGCCACAACCACCGATGGTTACTTTCACTTCTTTGGCAGCAGTGTATGTCTTGCCGCCTGCGGTCACTACGGCGCGTATCATGGATGTTTGTGCCATCTTGATACGGGTAGAGACAAATCCCTCAGCTCCGTTGGAGAGCTTGAAATCAGCAATCAGAACGGTGGGGTTTTTCTCGGACATGATGACTATGTTGGTCGTGCCGGGAAGAGTGCTGAGTACTTCCACGGGAACGACAGCGCCGTTTTCAGCAATATCCGGAGCCTTGATGGTGATGGACTTGCTATCTGTAGGCGTGGGCAAACCCAGACTCTTGATTGCTTCGGAAACGGACTTCGCGGCAAACGCGTTGCTGTTCCAGGCGGCCAGCGCATTGCCGGACTTAAGCAGTCCTGCGGTAGCTGCCATGGCAACCACGCCAGCCGCGCCGGCGCTTTTCAGGATATTTCTACGCAATTCATTCATTCATTTCTCCTAGGTGATTTTGAGCCTGGATTACAGGCCGTATACGAAATCGGTGACTTTATCGATTTCCTGTTCAGTCAACACCTTGTGTTTGCCGAACGGAATCATGACGGTTTGAGGGTTGGCAACCGTGGCATCCCATATCTGGGCGCGCAATTTGGCTTTGTCCGGATAGCGCGCGCTCATGGCGATCAACGGTGGTCCGATGGTGCCAGCGGATTCCGCGTCCGGCACGGTAGGCATGGCGTGGCACGCCAGGCAATTGCCTTTGCCTTTGTCAAAGGCAATCGACTTGCCGGTTTCTTCTTTGGGTGCGTCTGCTGCCACCGCGTAGTTGGCCATAACGAACATGCCGACTATGCTTGCGGTCAAGATTAGTGATGCTCCTGCACGCATGTCATCCTCCTAGTCTAATTGTGGGTGCAACTGAATGATTTTCCGGTTTGCCGTGAAGGCATTCCAGTCTGCCTATCCAAACTAAGGATGCGGCAAGCATAGTGCAAAATTTTTGCTTGTCCAAGCCCTTGACCGCGTTTTTTTTTGCAAAAACATGACATTCGGTATGTTTATACCAAATCAGCGCACGATGAATGTTTCAGGAGACTTATGGTTTGTCTGGTTTATTGAGTGTCATGAGTTCTTTTAGGCGCGCCTCAGCAATGGACATCTGATAAAAATCGCCATCGTGGCTTTTAAGACCCAACTTCAACTGCTCAATGGCGGCATCAAGATTGCCTTGCCTCACATAGGCTTCAGCCTGGGCGTGATGGCGCAAAAAATCTTTGCCCAGCATGGCGTAGGCACGTGACTGTAACTCGTACAGACGGTAATCGTCCGGATACAGTGCAAGGTGATCGGTGACAAGCGCCAGCGCTGCTTCGGCTTTGCCCGCCTGCAGCAAGGCATTGGCATCTGCATATAGCAGTGGCCGATAACCTGGAAAACGCTCGCGTCCAGCCTGATAGCGGGTTAGTGCAGCCTCGATGTCGCCTGCTTCCTGCTTGATCCGGGCACCCAGCATGGCAATGATCGGACTGCGGGCACCCGACTGGTTGAGCCGGTTCAACTCCTGATCCGCGCGCTCGAACTGGCGTGCGCGCAGCAGCGCCACTACCAGCCCGTAACGTTCAGCCGCGAGATTGTTATAGCGGGTAGCGCGGATGGCTTCGGAGAAACGCTTGACGGCTGCTTCAGGGCTGCCTTCGCTGGCCAGCAGTTTGGCACGTAGCAATTGAAACTCCAGGCTGTCTGCAACCTGTTTGACGGGCAGGCTGACCAAGCGATTTTGCATATCGGCAATCCGTTCCGAGGTCAGCGGATGGGTCTGCAGATAAGCAGGAGCGTTATTTTCATATAGACGGCTGTTTTTTTGCAGGCGTTCGAAAAAAGTTGCCATGGCGCGCGGGTCAAAACCCGCGTTGCTCATGATTTGTATGCCGATACGGTCGGCCTCGCGTTCATTGTCTCGAGAAAAATTGAGCTGTTTCTGGATGGAAGTAGCTTGTACCGTGGCAATGGCAGCAGTAGCCACTTGCGGGTTGGAACGCGCAGCAAGTAGCGCTACTGCCAAAGCGCCTAGCGACGGGATGATGCCCTGATTCTGGTTTTCGATCATGCGCGCCAGATGATGCTGGGTGACGTGGGCGATTTCATGGCCCAGCACGCCCGCCAGTTCGGATTCGTTCTGGGTGGCTTCAATCAGGCCGGTATGGACGCCGATAAACCCGCCCGGCAAGGCAAATGCGTTCAGCGTGCGGTCGCGCAGCACAAAGAACTGGAACGAGAGGCGATTTTCCGGGCTGGCAGCCACCAGGCGGTAGCCGAGATTGTTGAGGTAATCGGTGAGTTCGGGATCGTCATAATAGGCCGGTTCAGCGTAAATTTCGCGCATGATTTTGGTGCCCACCCGAGCTTCGTCATGCGGTGAAAACGCGCCTTGCGAGACATCGCCAAGGTCTGGTAGTTCGCTGGCCAATAACGGCTGGCTGGCCAGGCACAAAGCCAGGAATAAGGAAGCTGATTTCATGAATGCTATGATAACGACTTCTGTTTTCCAGTTCCTGACTATGAACCAGTTCACTCATTTCGATGACCGTGGCCATGCCCGGATGGTGGATGTGGCCGATAAATCCGATACCCGGCGCATTGCGGTAGCGGCCGGGCGCATCGTAATGCAGCCTGCCACGCTGAAAATGATCCTCGACGGTAATGCCAAGAAAGGCGATGTACTGGGTGTCGCGCGCATCGCCGCGATCATGGCATCCAAACGTACCGCTGACCTGATTCCATTGTGCCATCCGCTTGCACTTACCCACGTATCAGTGGAGTTTCTGGTGCAGGAGACGGATTCCGCGATTGAATGCCGGGTGACTGCCGAAACGGTGGGCAAAACCGGCGTGGAGATGGAGGCGCTGACTGCGCTCAGCGTCGGGCTGCTTACTATCTATGACATGTGCAAGGCAGTGGATCGGGGAATGCGGATGGAGACGATCCATCTGCAGGAAAAACAGGGCGGGAAATCAGGTCATTGGCGCTCGAGTTAATGTACCGCCATAAGGGATGCGGATAATTCCTGCGGCAGCGTTACGGCAGGTGCTCCAACTATAATATCATCCAGTGGCAAGGGCTTGGCAATGGCGTAGCCCTGAGCGTTATCCACACCCATATGGGTGAGTTTTTCCAGTATGGCTTCGTTTTCCACAAACTCCGCTATGGTTTTGATGCCCATGATGTGGCCGATGTTATTGATCGTCTCCACCATGGCAAGATCGATTTTGTCGTCGATCATGTTTCTGACAAAGCCGCCGTCAATTTTCAGATAGTCGACGGGAAGTTGCTTGAGATAGCCAAACGAACTGACGCCGCTGCCGAAATCATCCAGCGAGAATCGGAAGCCTACGCTTTTGAGTTCACGGATGAATGCAATGGCTTTGCTGAGATGGGTGATGGCGGCAGTTTCGGTGAGCTCAAAACAGATCACGCGCGCAGGAACCCTGTATTGGGCAGCCATCTCGCAGATGAAACCCACCAGATCTTCATTTGCCCAGGAAGTGCCGGAAAGATTGATGGAGCAGGTATGAAGCAGCTGCTTCGTACCTCCACGGTAAAGCCGCCCGAGTTTGGCGAATGTATTTTGGATGACCCAGCGGTCTATGGCCGGCATCAGGCCGTAGCGTTCGGCGGCCGGGATAAAGGAAGCCGGCGATATGATTTTTCCGTCTTCATCCAGCATGCGCAGCAGGATTTCATAATGAGCGCCCTGTGCGCCGGAAATGATCGGTCGGATAGTCTGGAAATAAAGGCGAAATCGATCCTCATCAATGGCTTTGGTAATGCGCGATACCCATTGCATTTCGCTGCGCCGCAGTGCCACCTCGTGATCATCGGGCTGGTATACGTAAATGCGGTTGCGGCCCCGGTCTTTTGCCGTATAGCAGGCGGAATCCGCAGCGCGCATGATTTCCATCAGACCCCCGCACTTGGCATGCACGCTGACTACGCCGATGCTGACGCCTACCGAGAAAGTTTGTTCCTGCCAATTGAAGCGAAAATCCCTGACTGCCTGCAGCAATTTTCCGACGATGATGTCGGACATGTTCATGCTGCATCCTTCCAGCAGCAGCCCGAATTCATCTCCGCCCAGGCGCGCAAGGATATCCGAGCCCCGCACCTGGGCGCGCAGTTCGGCCGACAGCTGCCGCAACAGCTCATCGCCTGCCGTGTGGCCGCAAGTGTCGTTGACGATCTTGAACTGGTCCAGATCCATATAGCACAAGGTGTGATAGCTGTTTTCCCGCGCCGCATTTTCAAGCACCTGCTGTAAGCGGGTCTCGAATGCGTGCCGATTCAGGAGACCGGTCAGGGCATCGTGGCTGGCCTGGTGGCTGAGCTTGATCGCCATGGCGCGAGCATGGCTGACATCGTGAAACACCAGCACGGCACCTATGATCTGGCCATGGCTGTTGCAGATGGGGGCGGCACTGTCTTCTATAGGGATGATTTTTCCATTGCGCTTGATCAGGCCGGCATGATTGGTGGCGGGGACGATGCGATTTTCCCGGACCGCCTTTTCCGCCGGGTTGTCCAGCAATTCACCGGTATTTTCATTAATGATATTGAAGACTTGAGAAGAAGGCTGTCCGTGTGCAGCAGCGTTGCTCCAGCCGGTCAGCTGCTCGGCGACAGGGTTGAGATATTCGATACAGCCGTTGGCATTGGTGGTAATGACTGCATCCCCGATACTGTGCAGAGTGACCTCGGCGCGCTCTTTTTCATTGGCCAGTGTGTTGAGCGCGCGTTTCAGTGCGCGCACGGGATAGGTGCGGAAAACCATGAAAGTCACCCCGCCCAGCAGCAGGCCGAGCAGTCCTGCCATTGCAGTATCTAGTAGTAGTGGAGACAAGGACCGGATGACTTCAACGCGTCCGACTATGCTGCCGGAATCCAGCAGATCGGCAGAGCGTGATAGATACGGGGGGATGAGTTTTTCCTGACTTTGCGCGATGAGCCTGCCCTTGGTGTCGACAATACGGCGCGACTCGGGCAGGGTGGTTGAAGCTTGATCGGTGAGCAGGCTGACGAGGCGGTGCTCTTCAAATTGCCACAATTCAGGGTTGGCGTTGATCAAATGTGTAATGTTGGCTGCGTTGAATTCCACTTCCGTTTGCATTGATGCGCTCTGGTATTGGTAGCTCAGGCTAAAATACAACAGCGGAAAAGCGAGTGCGATCAAGCCGGCAAAGATGCCCGCCAGCCAGGTCGCATTGGGTACCAGTCTTGAGTCAGGCAGCGTCATGGCATTCGAGGCTTACTTGGCGGGCGCTGCCCATTGGCCATTTTTTGCCAGGATCTGGCGGCCTACGGCGGAACGCACGAAGGCTATAAATGCCTGGGTCAACGGGCTAGGCTTCGGGCTGCTTACCATGAGCAAGGTTTTAAAATAGGGGTATTTCCCTTCTGCCAGCGTATCAAGGCTTGGGGTGACGCCATTCAAAATCAGCGGTTTGAGCGCACGCTGTTCGGAAATGATTTGTGCCAGCGTCGAGGTGCCGATGGCGCCAAGAATTTTTTCCAGCTTGTCTGCGCTGTCCTGGTCGGTGATTGCCCTAATCATGCCTTCCCGCGCCAATGCGATTTGCATCGCCCGGTTCATTTCCGGGGACATGCTTTTGACAATGTCCGTATCCGACTCTTCCGGCGGACGTAGTACCAGCCGCAGTTTTTTCCCGTCAGGCCAGAGCGTGCTGTCACCGCTGTATATCCTGACCAGCTCGTTTGTGGTAATGGCTGCAACACTGTTCCGCGGGGAGACGGCGAATACGAATGGCGTGCGGGCATACTCGCTTGCCAGCACTCCCTGGGCGCGTTCGGCCGGTTTCAGGTCGCGGCTGCTGATCGCCAGATCAATAGAGCCGGCCAGCATAGCTTTGATGCCGCCGCTACTACCCAGGCTGGGCGTGATGACAACCGTGGCCTCAGGATGGATTTTGGTGAACGCCTTGCCGAGGGTTTGCATTGTGGCGATCGCGCAACCGGTTCCACCTATCCTGAGTTTGTTGTCAACAGGCTCGGTCAGACCAGCGCTGGCCGCGCTAGCGAAAATTAACCCAGCCAGGAATAGTGCGATGGCTCTAAAATGCAGCATGTGGGTGGTTCCTTGGTTGGGCAGGTCGTATCGTTGATTATTTAAACCATGTGACCAAATTCAAACTCCGGGTTTGACTTACTTATCGGTATATCCACGAAAATCTTAAATGGCTTCAGGGGGTGCGATGCAGGCGGCTGAGTATGACGCGTGGTACCAGACGCCTCGCGGACGCTGGGTCGGGGAAACCGAATCCGGTCTATTGCGACGTATGCTTGAGCCTCAATCCGGAGAGAGCATGCTGGATGTCGGTTGCGGTACCGGTTATTTCACCCGTCGGTTTGCGCGAGGGAGCCAGTCTGCCGTTACCGGACTGGATCCGAACCGGGACTGGCTGGCGTTTGCAGCACGCCATGCTGTGGGTACGGAAAATTATGTAAACGGCAGTGCGCTTGCACTGCCTTTCGCTGCTGGCGGCTTTGACCTGGTGATGGCGGTCACTGCGTTGTGTTTTATCCCCGATCAGCGCCTTGCACTCGCGGAGATGCTGCGGGTGGCCAGGCGCCGGATTGCGCTGGGCTTGTTGAACCGGCATAGTCTGCTTTATTGGCAAAAAGGTCGCGGCGGCGGACAGGGCGCTTATCACGGCGCACATTGGCATACCGTGGCACAGGTACGCGAACTGTTCGCCGACCAGCCGGTGCGGAATCTGCGTATGGCGTTTTCGATTTTTGCACCGGGAGGCGGCTGGATTGCGCAGCAACTGGAAAGTGTATTGCCTGCCAGTCTGCCGCTGGGTTCGTTTTTCGTAGTGACCGCGGATGTAGTCTGAGCATTGCCAGTAAATTATCAATCACTGTTCGTTTTTGAGCGCCTAATTTTTATATGTCTGTGCCTATTTCTCCTAAAAAGAAGCTTTATGAGCATTTTGCCAAGGTGGCCAAATCCATGGCCAGTCCCAGTCGACTTGAGTTGCTTGAGGCGCTGGCGCAGGGTGAACGCAGTGTAGAAGGGCTGGCGAATGCCACCGGGATACCGGTGGCAAATACTTCACATCACCTGCAAATACTGCGTGACAGCGGCGTGGTGCAATCTCGCAAGGAGGGGTTGCAGGTCATCTATAGTCTCAATGATTCCGAGATTCCCAACATCCTGAGCGGATTGCGTCGTTTAGCTGAACGCCATCTTGCCGAAGTCGAGCGCATAGTCCGGGAGAATTTTGACCGCCTGGATGACTTGAAACCCGTCAAGCGTGAAGAATTGTTGCAACTGGTCAGCAGTGGCGAGGCGGTGGTGGTGGATGTCAGACCGGCAGGAGAATACCAGGCAGGCCATATCGCAGGCGCAATCAGTATCCCTCTGGACAGCCTGTCCAAACATCTGGCCAAGTTGCCGACGAACCAGGAGGTGGTTGCCTATTGTCGGGGGCCTTATTGCATGTTCGCATATGAGGCGGTTTCCCAGCTGCGCAGCCAGGGATATAAGGCACGCCGCCTGGAAGACGGATACCCGGAGTGGAAAGCAGACCTGTTGCCGGTGGAAAAAAACTGAATACTTTTTGATCTTTTCGGGTTTTCCCTCTATGTTTTGGTTGACTTGGGTATATTTTTTGTCCAATATTCAAATATTCGTTTGAATACTAATTTTTGATCAGAAATATTTCACGGAGGAACCCATGTTTTTCAAACAGCTAGCTACTAAAGAGTCTTCACTTTCCTATTTCTTCGGCTGCGGCACCCTTGGTAAAGCCATTGCCGTGGATGTGGTCGCGGGCGACGAGGCATGGTTCATTGAGGAGGCTAAAAAGGCCAATGTCACAATCAGCCACGTGATCGACTCCCATGTTCACGCCGACCATTATTCCGGTGGCAGGAAGCTGGCCGAAATGGTGGGCGCGCACTATTGCCTGCACGAAAGCGATGCTTCGGTGGTGCAATTTCCGTTTCATCCCCTCCACGACGGTGACGTCATCGAGGCCGGGAATGTGGTGGCCAAGGTGCTGCATACCCCCGGCCATACCATGGACAGCATCTGCCTGGCAGTGACCGACAAGCGCCGCGGTGAACAACCCTGGTTCGTGATTACCGGCGATACCCTGTTCGTGGGCAGCGTCGGCCGCCCTGATCTTGCCGGGCGCGAAAAAGCGATGGCCGCCATGTTGTTCGACAGCATTCACGCCAAGCTGCTGACTCTGCCGGACGAGACCGAAATCTTCCCCGGCCACCAGGCAGGCAGCGCCTGCGGCGCGGGCATTTCCGGCAAACCGTCTTCCACCATCGGTTTCGAAAAACGCTTCAATCCTGGGCTGCATATCACCGTCAGGGATGAGTTCGTGAGCTATCTCACCAGCGAAATTCCGCCGCGCCCGGCGGAGATGGACAAAATGGTGGCGGCGAATATCGCGGCCTGATGAGACAGGGATGATTGGATGAGCACTTCGACCTCGCACCAGGCAGGCTATCAGGATTACCGACATGGTATCGGCCACAATCGGGTGCAATTCTTACACCAGTTGTTCCAGGTACTGCTGGTGGGGCTGACGCTGGGCATGATGCGCACCGTGGTACCGGCCCTGGCGGAGTCCGAATTCGGTGTGCCGAAGGGTTCGTTCCTGCTGCTCATGGCGTTTGTGGTGGCGTTCGGTTTCGTTAAGGGTCCGCTTAACTTCGTGGCGGGACGTTTGTCCGAACGCATCGGCCGCAAGCGGGTATTGTTGTTGGGCTGGCTGTCGGCGTTGCCTATCCCGTTCATGATCCTGTATGCCCCGAGCTGGGGCTGGATTGTTGCGGCGACGGTATTGCTGGGTGTCAACCAGGGACTCACCTGGTCCATGACCCAGACATCCAAGCTGGATATCACCCGTGCCGACCAGCGCGGCCTCACCATCGGCTTGAATGAATTTTCCGGCTACGTGGGGGTGGCCATCGCCGGCATCATCACCGGTTATATGGCGGCTGCGTTTGGAGCGCGCCAGGGACTGCTCATCTTTGGCCTGGTGGTGATCGTGCTGGCCATCGCGCTGACCTTGTTCTGGGTCAAAGATACGCTGCCCTGGGCCAAGGCAGAAGGCGCACGCTATGCTGCGGGTCAATCAAAAGGGCCGAAACCGCGCTTTCCCCATAACATTTCCGACACTCCCACCACCTGGGAGGTCTTCACCCTGATGTCCTGGCGCGACAGGCGCATGGCCGTCATCAGCCAGGCCGGACTGGTGGAAAAATTCGTGGATGCGCTGGTCTGGGTGTTCTACCCGCTTTATCTCTATCAGCATGGTTTGAGCCTTCCCAACATTGGCTGGGTGGTGGGCGTGTACGGGTTCGTCTGGGGTGGGTCACAGCTGGTCACCGGCAAACTGTCCGACCACATCGGCCGGCAGAAGCCCATCGTGTGGGGGATGTGGATTTGCGGTGCGGGCGTGGGCATGATGCTCATGGGTGAGGGGATTTTCTGGTGGTCATTCTCGGCAGCCGTGACGGGTTTCGGTATGGCTTTGCTCTACCCAAACTTGAGTGCCGCAGTGGCAGATATTGCGCATCCCAACTGGCGTGGTTCAGCCATCGGCATTTACCGCTTCTGGCGCGACCTCGGCTACGGCATCGGCGCGTTGGCGCTGGGACTGGTGGCGAACCTGAGCGGTGCCATCAACTCCGGATTCTGGTTCGTGACCATCGCCATGCTGGTTTCGGGTTTGATCGTATGGGTGTGGGGTGAGGAAACCCATCCGCGCCTGAATCCGGCTGAGTAGGAAGATAGAATATGGCAAAGTCGTTAATTGTTTTACATGCTTCGCCGGAAGCCACAGACAACCGGGCGCTAACCGCAGTACGGCTAGCGGGTGCGCTTATGGCGGACGATAAGGATGTGGTTTTGTTTCTGGTAGAAGAAGGCGCCAGGCTGGCTGACCCGAAGCTCGCCGAGGACAACCCCTGCCGTAATTTGTTTTACGAAATGATGGATGTGGGAATGCAGGTCTTTGTATGTGGCTCCACGATGCGTAAGATGGGCTGGGGAGAAGCTTACCTTTTGCCCGGCGTGTCAAAAGGCTCCATGAAAGCGCTGAGCGCACAAATGACTCAGGCCCATGAAGTTATCACGTTTTGAACCATCGTTATTTCCTTACACAAAAGGAAATCTGTGCGGATAACTCGAAAAGTTAAATTTTGGCATGCTTATTGGTGGGCTTTCATGGATTGCGGTGCCGCCCCCTCACTCCGAGCCCTGAGCGCGGCTGTTCTGGCCACATTATTTGTCATGAATACGGTGGCAAGTGCGGCCGGTACACGCCACGTGGTTAACCCAAAAAACATGGTTGAAACGTGGGAAAGCAAGGATCATGGAGTGTTTCTGAGCCTGACTCAGATCAGCCCGGACCAGGCACGCGCCTTTTTTCTTGCGCGTGGTTTTGATCGAAAATCCGTCGATGAATATGCTTCGACCTGCGTTTTCCAGACAATCTTTCGCAATGACTCTGTTCCTGCGGCTGTGTCCACCGCGCTAGACAATTGGCGTATCTCCACCCCAAAAGGTGAGCAAGGTCTCAAACTCGAGGCAGATTGGGAGCGTCAATGGGAAGCCAACCAAGTACCCGAATCCGCACGTATCGCCTTTCGCTGGTCGCAGTTTCCCATGAAGCAGAGTTTCGAGCCGGGAGATTGGAACCAGGGCATGACCACATACAGGCTGCCGATGGGAAGCAAGTTCGATCTGAAGTTTCGATGGACAAGCAAAGGGGTGTTGCATGAAAGCATACTTGCCGGTGTTCGGTGTGCCACGGACAGGGATTCTCGCTAGGTTATTGGTGAGCGGGCTAATCTGCCTTACCCTGTGCATAAATGAGGCCGTTGCAGAACAGTCCCAAACCCTGGCGCAAGTGGCGGGAACACCCTTGGCGAAGAATTTCTCTCTGCTCGATATAGATGGGAAATCGCACCGGTTATCTGATCTACGAGGCAAGGTGGTGTTAGTCAATTTCTGGGCTACTTGGTGTCCCCCATGCAGGCAGGAATTGCCCTCCCTAGAGCGGCTTTGGCTATTGCTTGGAAAAGAAAACTTTGGCGTGCTGGCGGTGAACGTGGGGGAAGATTCTGATGCCGTTTTCAGCTTTACCGGAACCTTGGATACCATGCCCACGTTTCCCATTGTGCTTGACCGCGATTCTGCGGTTCTCAAGTCCTGGTCAGTAATGGGCATACCCACCACGTTTATTGTCAACAAGGAGGGGCGGATCGTATATCGTGCAATTGGCGGAAGACGTTTCGACGACCCCCGCTTGATCAAGCAGATCAAGGCACTTATCAAGGCGGATAAGTGATTGCCGTGGAGAACGCCGATGTGCGAGCTTTTTGGACTGAATAGCAGTCGGCCAATTGAAGCTGCTTCTTGCCTGCGTGATTTCCGTGCTCGTGGTGGTGGCGCCGGGGACAACCCGGATGGTTGGGGCCTTTCGTATAAGGAAGGCGCCAACTTTCGGCTCGTCAAAGAACCTCTGCCAGCCGTTCGAAGCGAACTGTTCGCGCGCATGGGCGAAACACTACGCTCCGACCTGATTCTCGCGCACGTGCGCAAGGCGAAATACCCGCTGGTTAACACGTTCGCGAACACGCATCCGTTCAAGCAGGTGTGCTGTGGGAAGGTATGGATGTTTGCCCACAATGGCCTGATCCCGGAAATTGTAGCGGTGGAGCAAGCCAATAAAAAAGCGGTATGCCATCCCGATGGGCAGACGGATTCCGAATATGCCTTCTGCTACTTGCTTGGACATATTGCGCGGCAGTCGCACGTCACGCTGCAATTGACGGGCGAGCTTTGGCTTGAAACCGTCGCGCGCGTGGCCGAAGCGGTTGCCTCCTATGGCCAGTTCAATTTCCTGATCTCGGATGGCGAATACCTCGTCGCCTATGCCCATGATCGGCTTTACTATCTGGAGCGCCACGACCAAAACCTGGGAATGGGTGCGTTAGAAGTGGCGCTCATCGCGACAGAACCCCTCCCATCATGCGCGCCATGGCTGCCATTTGAGCCTGGAGAGTTGAGGATATACCGCCACGGACGATTGGTCGGGGATATGAAGACCTATCCGCCACTTCCGCCAAAAAAAGCCGCGGCCTTCCAATAACTCCGTTCCGTTGAAGGATCGTCGATTTGCTCCAAAACAGCGGACCATTCCGCAGGTGCACGATGTCTGCCGTGCAGTGACCATCAGTAAACCCCGCATTTTCCGCAAACAGTCGACCTTTTGCCACTCACCGGCCAAGCAGTTCCGGCGCTCCGCCATCTGCCACCAATACCCATTACTGAAGATATACAACGTAGCGACTGGGCCCTGCATTAGCGCCTGGATATTCTCGCCAGTTATTTCTTGTCTTCTCTGATGTATGAGAGGATATTATCAAATGTTCGTTTGAATAGTTGAATATATCGTACTTTGTAAAACATGGGCCACGATAACTCCCATCTCCATTTTTGAAACGAGATCATCATGACATTACTGGTCATTCTAGCCGGGATATCCACCGGCATCCTGTTGGGGCTGCTGGGTAGCGGGGGATCAATCGTTACGATTCCTGCACTCGTATACTTATTGGGGGTCCATCCTAAATCAGCCATCGCACTCAGCCTCGGGATTGTGTCCATCACCGCCACCATTTCCGCCATCAACCATTTTCGAGCCGGCAATGTCAATCTGAAAGTGGCGGCCATTTTTGGGCTCTGCGGCATGCTGGGGACGTATGCGGGAACAAAGCTCGGCATACTCATGCCAGTGGTGCTGCAGTTGGGGCTGTTTGCGCTCGTGATGTATGCGGCAGCGTACAGGATGCTGAAGCCAAAGCGCCGGTTCGCCGCCGTCGGGTCAGACGTGGTGCGCAGCGCCCCTGAAATAGCGCTGCATGCCGAGGGCTTGCCCGCGCATCTAGGATACGTGGCATTACTCGGGTTGGCGGTTGGGTTGCTCACCGGGATGGTGGGGGTGGGTGGGGGGTTTCTAATTATTCCCGCGCTGGTTTTACTTTCCGGCATTCCCATGAAACAGGCTGTCGGGACCTCGCTTGCCATTGTGGCGGTGAACTCCGGTACCGGCTTTACGGGCTATCTCGGTGTGGTGCCCGTGGACTACGCGCTAATGGGCACATTCACCGCTGTTGCCATCGCTGGCAGCTTTGTGGGTGCCAAGATTTCACACCATATTTCGCCGGATAACCTTAAGCGTGGCTTTGGGATCTTTCTGGTGATCGTCGCTACCTACATCCTGATCAAAAGCGTAATCTTTTAAGGGAAATGGCAGTTGCACCTTCGTAGCTCAAGGAGGCAGTCATGAAGCTCGGCATAATAGTGTATTCAAACGACAGCGAAACAGTGTGGAATGCGTTCCGGCTGGGCGTGTTTGCCTTGAAGGAGGGGGATGTGGTTGCGGCTTTTTTGTTGGCCCAGGGCGTGGAATGCCGCAGCCTGGACAACGAAAAATTCAAGGTAACGGAAGCCATGGATCAGTTCATTGCGGCGGGCGGCAGGATACAGGCATGTGGCACCTGTCTGAAGCTGCGGGATAGCACGGATACCGGCGTTTGCGAGATTTCCACCATGCAGGACCTGTATCGGATTGCACGCGACAGCGACAAGGTGCTGACTTTCTAGCGCGACGGGTTGCAGAGAAATGAATGCCCATTCGCGAGCAGCCTGGAATTGCGGCTTGTGTCGTGCAGTAGGCAAAATTCTTCCAAGCCCCCGATCTGCTCGCGACTGCGGGTATTCCAGCTTCGCAGCGAAATTCAGGAACACCGCCCGGCTCCCAGCGGGCCGGTTTTCTCTCATAGACATCTGCCTCCTAGGTGAAACCTTTTCATCAGGTTTCAGACGGCCTGAAAATCTCCAGCCACATCACTCTCTAAGGAAAAGTACCTAGCCGGGTACATGATCTGTCCACTAGCGGCATGGTCTTCGTGCGCTTACTCTACAAGTGCATTCTCGAAGAGGAGTCCGAACATGTCCGACGATACGCTTTTCCAATCCCGCCGCGCCTTTCTGCGGGCGCTACCGGTGATTACTGCAGGCGCGGCGCTGCCCTTGAACAGCGCAAGTGCCGCCGAAGGCAAACACCATTGGGCGATGCTGGTGGATGTGCGCAAGTGCATCGGCTGCCAGGCCTGCACTGTCAGTTGCATCATGGAAAACGCGGTGCCGGTGAACAGCTTCCGCACCATCGTCTCCACTTACGCCGTGACGCAGGAGGTGGACGGCCATACCCAGGTCGGCACCTACGTGCTGCCGCGCCTGTGTAACCATTGCGACACTCCGCCCTGCGTGCCGGTCTGCCCGGTGGGCGCCACCTTCAAGCGTGACGACGGTATCGTAGTGGTGGACGGCGACCGCTGCGTGGGCTGCGCCTACTGCGTCCAGGCCTGCCCCTACGACGCGCGCTTCATCAACCACGATACGAACAAGGCCGACAAGTGCACCTTCTGTGCGCACCGGGTCGACGCTGGTCTGCTACCCGCCTGCGTCGAAACCTGTGTCGGCGGCGCGCGCATCTTCGGCGACCTGAACGATCCCAAAGGTGAGCTGCGACGCAGGCTGGACGCCGCCAAACGCACGGAACCCAACGCGGTCAAGGTGCTCAAGCCGGAATCCGGCACCCACCCCAACGTTTTTTACATCGGCCTCGATCCCCGTTTCCAGGGGCGTGTCGAGGGCCAGGCCGCCCTGTGGCGGCCGAGTGAGCACGGAGGTTGATCATGAGCACATCCATTGTCGAAGTCGTCAACGTGGCCCGCGAAGTGTCGTGGCTGCCTTGGGCGGTCCAGTATTTTTTCCTGATTGGCCTGTCCGTGGGCTGTTTTCTGCTGACTGTGCCCTGGTTCGTGCTGCGACGGCCCGCCTGGGAGCGGGCGAGCCGTCTGGCCTTGCTGGGCGCGCTGGCCTGCGGCTTGACCGCACCCGTGGCCCTGCTCGCGGACCTGCACCAGCCCGGCCGCTTCCTCAATTTCTACCTGCACCCCAATTTCGGTTCCTGGATGGCCTGGGGCGCCTTCTTCATCCCACTCTACCTGGGCGGGCTGACGCTCTATACCTGGCTGATACTGCGTCCGGATCTGAAGCGTCTGGCCGATGCCGGCGGACGCTGGGCGGGCGTCTACCGGGCGTTTGCCTACGGTGGCCATGACAGCCTGGGTGCGATCCGCATCGCCGCCGTGCTTGCCTTGACCGGCGCTGCGCTGGTGGCACTCTATACCGGCATGGAAGTGATGGTGGTGCGCGCCCGGCCCCTCTGGGATACGCCGCTTCTGCCGGTGCAGTTCTTCATCACCGCAGTGGCTGGCGCCATCGGTCTGGTGCTGGTGCTGGACCGCGTCATCGGCGACGGCCGCGCAGCACATGGAGCCCACCTGTTGCGCCTGCTGGCGGCGACCCAGGTACTGGTATTGGCTGTTGGCGCCGCATGGCTGCTGCTGGGCGTAACCGGACTGTCCCCGACTCACGCCAACGCGCTGGCGCAAGTGGCGCCCTCGAGCGCATGGCAGATCACCGCCGTGTGGGCCGCCGGTAGCGCCATGGTCACGCTCTGGCTTGCCGTCCGGCACCCAGCCTGGCGTCTGGCGGCTGGTCTGATCGCCCTGCACAGTGCCTGGATGATGCGCTGGACGGTGTTCATCGGCGGCCAGGAAATCCCCAAAACCGGCGCCGGTTATTACCACGATTACCATCTGCCCCTCGGCCAGGACGGCATGCTCGGCATCCTCGGCACTGCCGGGTTGTGGATCGCTGTTCTGATCATCCTTATCTCAGTTCTGCCCTGGGCCGGCCAACGCCGCGCCCAAGCTTAAGGAGCACGCCATGACTACCAACAATCGTCGCAAGGTTCTTATCGCCGGTGGCCTGGTCGCCTTCGGCGCCGGCTTCAGCGCCACCGCCAAGCGCATGCTCAGCCCCTTGCTTGACCACAATCAGCCGAAGAGCCAATTCTACGGCGCCTCCCTCGAACCGGAGTTCAAAATCGATCCGGAAACCGGGACACTGAAGCTGAACTTGGCTCAGCAGGTGAGCTATACCGCTTGTCTCGGCTGCACCACCATGTGTGGCGTACGGGTACGCATCGACCGCGCCAGCGGCAAGGTGCTGCGCGTCGCCGGCAACCCTTACAGCCCGTTGTCCACCGTGCCGCACATGCCAATGAAGGCGTCGATCCGGGACAGCTTCGTCGCCCTTTCCCGTTTCCAGGACAAAGGTCTGGCGGGACGTTCAACTGCATGCGGCCGCGGCAATGCGGTACTGGAGCAGATGGACTCGCCGTTCCGGGTGTTGCGCCCGCTGAAGCGGGTCGGCCCGCGCAATTCGGGACAGTGGAAACCGATTCCATTCGAACAACTGGTGCGGGAATTGACCGAAGGCGGCAACCTGTTCGGAGAAGGGCAGGTCGCAGGTCTGAAAACCCTGCGCGACCTGACCACCCCGATCGACCCGCAGCGCCCGGAACTGGGGCCGAAAGTCAACCAGGTGGCCCTCTTCACCAACTTCAACGACGGCCGCCTGGCCTTCGGCAAGCGTTTCATGCAGCAGGCCTACGGCTCGCTGAATGTTGTCGGGCACGGCTCCTATTGCGGCGGCGCCTACCGCTCCGGCTCCGGCGCGCTGTTCGGTGACATGAAAAAAATGCCCCACGGCAAGCCGGATTTCGCCAATACGGAATTCGCACTTTTCATCGGTACCGCCCCCGGCCAGGCGGGTAATCCTTTCAAACTGCAGGGGGCAATGGTGGCCAAGGGCCGCACCGAGGGCAAGCTGAACTACGTGGTGGTGGATCCGGTGTTGACCAACGCCAGCAACCTTGCCGCCGGCGACCGCGCGCGCTGGATTCCGATCAAACCCGGTACCGACGGCGCATTGGTGATGGGTATGATGCGCTGGCTGTTCGAGAACCAGCGCTACGACGCGAAACACCTTTCCCACCCCAACCCTGCGGTGGCGCAGGCGGCCGGCGAGCCGTCCTGGAGCAACGCCACCCATCTGGTCATCGCCGAACCTGGCCATCCGCGCCAGGGGCGCTTCCTGCGTGGTTCCGATCTGGGGCTGGCGCTGACCGAGGAGGCTCGCTACAAGGAAGGTGACCCATTCGTGGTGCTCGACGCCGAGGGTCACCCGGTGTTTCACGACAAGGCCGCCGGCTCGGCGCAACTGTTGGTGGATAGTACGGTCGAGGCCGGTGGCAAACCGCTCAAGGTCAAATCCTCGCTGCAATTGCTGCGCGAGCAGGTTTTCGCCCACAGCCTGGACGAATACGCTGCTGCCTGCGGCGTCCCGGCACCCACCATCACCGGTCTGGCCAGGGAATTCTCCAGCCACGGCAAGCGCGCGGCGGCGATCGCCCACGGCGGCATGATGGCCGGTAACGGTTTCTACAACGCATACGGCGTGGTAACCCTGAACGCCCTGATCGGCAACCTGAACTGGAAGGGCGGGCTGGTGATGAACGGCGGCGGCTTCAAGGATGATGGTGCCGACCCACGCTACAACCTGGCAGATTTCCCCGGCATGATCAAGCCCTCCGGTGTCCCTTTGGGGCGCAACGTGCCATACGAGAAAACCGCCGAGTTCGCCGCGAAAAAGGCGGCAGGCAAGGCCTATCCGGCCCAGGCACCGTGGTTTCCGAACGCGCCGGCCCTGGCCACCGAGTGGCTGACCGGTGCCGCCAACGGATACCCGTATGGCATCAAGGCGCTGTTCCTGTGGAGCGCCAACCCGGTCTACGGAATCCCTGGCCTGCGCGCGCAGGTGGAAAAGGATCTGGCGGATCCGAAAAAAATCCCCCTGATTGTTTCCATCGATCCGCTGATCAACGAGAGCAACGCCTTCGCCGATTACATCGTGCCCGACGCGCTGCTGTACGAGAGCTGGGGCTGGGGCTCGGCTTGGGGCGCGGTGCCGACCAAGGCCAGCACCGCGCGCTGGCCGGTGGTGGAGCCGAAGGCGGACAAGCTGGCAGACGGCCAGGCGATCGGCGTGGAAACCTTTTTCATCGCCCTGGCCAAGGCCATGGCGCTGCCCGGCTTCGGGCCCGGCGCGATCGCCGACATGGACGGCAACACCTATCCGCTGGAGCGGCCGGAAGACTGGTATCTGCGGGGTGGCGCGAACATCGCCTGGCTCGGCAAGGAACCGGTGGCGGACGCCAGCGACGAGGATATCCTGCTGTCCGGCGTCGAGCGTCTGCGGCCGCAGCTGGAACGCACCCTGAAGCCGGAGGAAGTGCGCAAGGTGGCCTTCATCCTGGCCCGCGGCGGGCGCTATCAGCCTGCCAAGGAAACCTATGATGAGGACAATCCGGAATGGATGACCCACCGCTACGACAAGGGCCTGCAGATCTACAACGAAAACCTGGGCGCGACAAAAAACAGCATCACCGGCAAACGCTTCACCGGCTGCGCCACCTGGACCGAACCGGTGTTCGCCGACGGCACGCCGATGCGCAAGCTTTATCCGGAAGCCGAGTGGCCGCTGCAACTGGTCAGCTTCAAGTCGGCGCTGCAGAATTCCTATTCCATCGCCGCCTCGCGGCTGCGCGGCATCCACCCGGAAAATCCGGTACTGATGCACCCGGCGGACGCAGCCCGCTTCGGGCTGGAAAGCGGCGACGCCGCGGTGATCCGCACCCCCGGTGGCAGCGTGCGCGGCCGGGTGATCGTGCATGCCGGCGTAATGCCCGGCGTACTGGCGATCGAGCACGGCTTCGGCCACAAGGAACTGGGCGCCCGCGCGCACCGCATCGGTGGTGCGCGCCAGCCCGACGAGCCGGCTATCGGGGCAGGAGTCAATCTCAACGACCTGGGACTGGCGGATCCTACCCGCCAGGGCAAGTCAGTGTGGGTGGACCCGGTGTCGGGGACCTCGGTGCGCAATGGCTTGCCGGCCACCGTCGCGCGCGCTTAGGAGGCTGCCGTGGGGCTTGTAGCAGGCGATAGAGGAAAAATACCATGGCAATGACTATCCATGTGGATGTGGTGAGTATCGAGGAATTGATCTTTTCCGGCCTGGCGGAGTTTGTCGTAGTGCCGGCGGAAATGGGAGAGGTCGGCATTTACCCCAGGCATGCGCCAATGATCGCCCGCCTCAAGCCCGGCGTCGTGCGGCTGAAAATTCCGCACCAGGCGCAGGAGGAGGTGGTTTACGTTTCCGGCGGCATGCTGGAGGTACAGCCCCAGGGAGTGACGATTCTTTCCGACATGGCTATCCGGGAGAAGACCATGGAGGAAGGCAAGCTATGGGATGAAAAGCGCAAGGTCGAAGAAACCATGAAAAACCGCGTCACGGCGATGGAGTATGCAAAGCTGGAAGTGGAGTTGGCAAAAGCGCTTGCGCATCTGCAGGGCGTCCAGAAATTGCGCCACAGCAAGAAGGGGCTTTAAGGTCAAATCGCCAGGTTGGCGCATGGGATTCAGGAGGCCGGCATGAATACGGAAGAAAAACGGGAGCTTGCGCAGAATGCCTACCGCAAGGCCCTGCAGTATGAGTTGGCTTATGGCTGTTGTCCGCAATGTGTTCTGACCGCCGTTCAGGAAAGCGTTGGTATTATTGATGACAGCACGATCAAAGCCAGTCATGGGCTTTCCGGCGGCGGCGGGTTGATGGCGCAAGGTGCTTGCGGTGCATTGACAGGCGGGCTGCTGGCGCTGAGTGCGAAATTCGGCCGTGACCGCGACAAGCTCGATAAAGGCCGTTGTATCAATAATTTCAGAAAAAACAAAGAACTTGTGGAGCGGTTCCGGGCAGAGTTTGGCGGCATCACCTGCGAGGAACTGCAGAGACAGTTTACCGGCCGAACCTATGACATGTGGAATGCCGAAGAATATAAGGCATTTGACGAGGCACGCGGGAATCAATGCGCTCACGCAACCGGCACGGTTACCAAGTGGGTAATAGAAATGCTCTAAGCGCGCTCCCTCAATCCGGGTCGGCCGGGTCGGCGCGCAGCATCAGGCGCGCGAGCTCGGCGGCGGAACCGGTGTGCGTTTTCTCCATCACGTGCTGGCGATGCACATGCACGGTCTTTTCGCTGATGTCCAGCTCCCGCGCGATCAGTTTGTTGGGCAGGCCGTGCGCCACCCGCAGCGCCACCTCCCGCTCGCGCGGCGACAGCCGTTCCAGCAGCGCATGGGCCTGGTCGTGGCGCCGCTCCGCCGCCAGTTGCCGGGAGCTGCGGCGCACCGCCTGGGTCACCGCATCGAGCAGCACCTGGTCCTTGAACGGTTTTTCCAGAAAATCGCAGGCCTCCTGCTTCATGGCCTGCACCGCCAGCGAGATATCTCCGTGGCCGGTGATGAATATGATCGGCAGGGTGCGGTCCTGGGCGCGCAGCACCTGCTGCAGCTCCAGCCCGCTCATGCCGGGCATGCGGATGTCCAGCACCAGGCAGCCGGGCGCGCCCGGCTGGTAGGTGGCCAGGAATTCCTCGGCGCTGGCATGGGCCTGGGTGCGCCAGCCGACCGAGTCGAGCAGGAACACCAGGGAGCGGCGCAGCGCCGCGTCGTCGTCGACGATATGGATCAGGGCTTGGTCAAGGGATGAGGTCATCGGTGGGCAGCGTAAAAATAAACGTCATGCCGGGCGCGCCGGCGTTGGCCTCGGCCCACAGCCGTCCGCCGTGCGCCTCGACTATGGTTTTGCAGATCGACAGGCCAAGCCCCATGCCGTCGGGCTTGGTGGTGAAGAAAGGTTCGAACAGGTGCTGGGCGGACGCCGGCGCCAGGCCGGCGCCATGGTCACGGATGGAAATCCGGTAGTTGCGCCCCTCGCGCTCCAGCGTAACCTCGATGGCGCGCTCATCGGGCGGCAGGCCCTGCATGGCGTCGGCGGCGTTTTTCAGCAGATTGAGGAGAACCTGCTCTACTTGCACGGTATCCGCCTCAACCTGCGTGCCAGCCGGCAGGCGGTCGGCGATGTCGATGTGCGGTGCGCCCGGCAGCATGCCGCCGAACAGGGCGGCGGCCTCCCGCACCAGATCGGCCAGCGGGCGCCGCTCGCGCACTGCGGCGCGCTTGCGGGCGAAGGCGCGGATGCGGTGCACGATGCCGCCGGCGCGCTCTGCCTGGGTGGCGATTTCCTGACTCGCCTCAGCCAGCACAGCGGGCGTGTAGCGGCCGCTGTCGAGGCGGCGTACCAGGCTTTGGGCGTAGTTGGCGATGACGGTCAGTGGCTGGTTCAATTCATGGGCCAGGGTGCCGGACAGCTCGCCCAGGATCGACAGGCGGGACAAATGGTCGAATTGCTCCTGGTGCGCGCGCATCCCCGCCTCGGCCGCATCCCGTTGCGCCAGCGCCTGACGCAACGCCGTCGTGCGGGCGTGGACCTGTTGCTCGACGCGAACGGTGTGCACGACCCAGCCGGCAAGCGCCGCGAAAAAAAGCAACATGAATGGCCAATAGCGGCGTGCCAGTGCTTGCAGAGTGGTCTCGCGCAGGTAGGCATAGGGGCCGATTTGCAAATCCCGGAACAGTTCGTGCACCTCCCGGTAATCCGCCGGCACCGTCCAGGCGTAGCCTTTGGGAGATGCCGGCATCGACAGGAGTGCCGTCGCCACCGCCTTGGCCAGGTGCAGATCGGTATGGCGCAGGGTGGCGATGGGCCAATCCGGGTAAAGATCGGACGACAGGCCGCAGGCGAAGCCTGTCACCCGGCGCGGCGAGAGCACCTTGAAGTCGGCGAGCCGGATGGTTCCGGCCCGCGCCAGCTCTTCCAGCAGACAGGCGCGCACGATCCCTGCGTCAGCCTGGCCGCTGGCCACGGCCGTGACGATGCGCGGCATGGGAAAGCCGAGGAAGTCGAGGCGCGCGAAATCCTCCGGTTCGACGCCCTGGCGCCGGAACTCGCGCCAGGCCACCTGGAAGCCGCCGAACGCATCCTCGCCGACAGCGGCCACACGCTTGCCCTTGAGATCAGACAGCACGTTCAGATCGCGCCGGTCGGCGCGGGCGATCACCGCCGAACCGATGGCCTGCGAGGGGGAGGGCACGCCGGGCGACTCCAAGGTGGCGATGCGGCTGACACCGAATTCCGATTCCAGGGCCACATACTGGCCGCCGTTGGTAATCACGAAGTCCACCTCCTGCCGGCGCACGGCTTCCCGCAGGCCGGGGACGTTGTAATAAGCAAGAACGAAACGCCGCTCCGGCAGGGCCGTTTCGAGGTGCGCCACCATCGGGGACCAGTCGGAAAAAGCGGCATCGGAGCCGAGGAAGTCGAGGACGCCGATCCGCACTGGCGGGCTGGCCAGCGCAGGCGCAGCGAGCAACAGTGTCAGCATGGCCGCCACAATGCTTAGAAACAGGACTACCCGCCCATGGGCCTGCCGGTACTGTTCGAGCACCAATGCAGCGCTCGAGCCGTCCATCGCCACTTCCCTCTGTCCCATCCATGCCATCAATTCATGTTCCCGAAATCCGTCTGCAGCGCGCAAACCTTCACAATTGTAGAGAAGTTCTTTCAGCAACGCCGAGTAATCCGACGGGCATACCGGGTTGCCCTGATCCGAATGCAGCATCCTGGTGGCGGAATGGCCATCTGCAATGAGTCTGCGCCGGGGCCAGTTTTCTCTCAAACGGCCCGAAAGCCTCCAGACACATTCATTCCTAAGGAAAAGTACCTAGCCGGGTACATGATCTGTCCACTGGCGGCATGGTCCTGGTGCGCCTACTCTACAACGGTGCATTGTTCGCATCAGCGAGCAGACTTTTTGTTTGGAGATAACGACGAATGGCTGGCCTCAAGGAAATCCGGACCAAGATCAAAACTGTCCAGAACATGCAAAAGATCACCTACGCCATGGAAATGGTGGCGCAATCCAAAATGCGCAAGGTGCGCGATCGCATGTGCGCTGCGCGGCCCTACGGCGAAAAGATCCGCAATGTGGCTGCGCATATGAGCCACGCACACCCGGAATACAAATCCCCATTCCTGGTCGCGCGTGGAACGGCAAACCACGCCGGGTTGATACTGATCACCGCCGACAAGGGAATGTGCGGTGGCCTGAACACCAATGCGCTGCGCCTGGCGCTTAACCACATGAAGGAACGGGAGGAGCAGAAGATGGCGCTGGAGGTTTGCGCCATCGGCGGCAAAGGCTTCGGTTTCCTGCGGCGAATGGGAGCCAACGTCGTTTCGTACGCTGTGGCATTGGGCGACACGCCGCACATGGAAAGGCTGGCTGGGCCGGTGAAAACCATGCTGGATGCCTATAGTGAAGGCCGGATAGACACGCTTTACATCTGCTATACGCGCTTCATCAACACCATGAAACAGGAACCGGTGCTGGAGCAATTGCTGCCGCTCAACGGTGAGCAGCTCGCCAGTCCCTATGGGCACTGGGATTACATTTATGAACCGGACGCCAAAACCATTGTGGATGAATTGCTCAGGCGTTATGTGGAGGCATTGATCTACCAGGCGGTGGCAGAAAACATGGCTTCCGAACAGGGTGCGCGCATGGTGGCGATGAAAGCGGCGACAGACAATGCGGGCCACGTGCTCGACGAGTTGCGGCTGATTTACAATAAAACCCGGCAGGCGGCGATTACCAAGGAGATTTCCGAGATTGTCGGCGGCGCCGCCGCGGTTTAATTGATCCAGCCATAACGGACCAATGGGGCAAACACCATGGCAATGACTATCCATGTGGACGTGGTGAGCATCGAGGAATGGATCTTTTCCGGCCTGGCTATCCGCGAGCAGGATATGGAAGAAGGCAAGCTCCGGGATGTAAAGCGCAGGGCCGAAGAAACCGTGCCCTGAGCAGTGTGTACCATTGCGACTAGACATCGGAGCAGTTACTTTGCCTGTAACGTCGCTATGCTCTGCAGATATCTTATGAAGTTTCCGGGTTTTAATGAATTAAATCGCGTCTTGTATGGCATGCTGGTCAGTCTGTTGCTACTGACTGCATTGGGTAGCAGCCAGGTACAGGCAGCTGCGCATGCGCAAAATAAGCGTTGGAAATCGCCGTCCGGCGCGGTGTTGAGCTACAGCGTTTATCCGGCGCAAGGACAGAACCGATTGTTATGGATGGGGGCCGAGTATGGCGAACAACGCTATGAGCAAGCCGCAGCCAGATATTTCGCCGCGCACGGAGTGGAGGTATGGTTGGTAGACAGTTTGTCTGCGTATGATCTGCCCGATCTGCGTAGCAGTCGCGACAAGGTGCCCGCTTCCGACATGAAAGCCCTGCTGCAATTTGCGCTGCACGATGGCAAAAAGCTCTACCTTGCCGGGGCAGGTACGAACGTGATTCCATTGCTCAATGGCGCACAGCTGTTACAGCAGGAGCCGCATGTAAAAAAAGCTAAATCGCCCCCCAAGATATCCGGCGCCGTGCTGATCTACCCGGATCTGGTCGAGGAGGTAGACACCGGCAAAGCGCTGCACTTTCTGCCTGCGACGAGCCATGTCCGGCTCAGTGTCGCGCTGTTGCAACCGCAGCAATCCCCGCGTTTCTGGTGGCTGGACAAACTGAAAGACGCGCTGCAAAGCGGAGGCAGCAAAGTCCACGTAACGATCTTGCCGGGGGTACGGGATGCTTTTTATGAACGCCCGAATCAAAGCCAGCACGAACTCCAGGAATCCCGGCGACTCGGCGCCACCATGTTTAATGCCTGGCGCAAGCTTGCGTCAGATTCACCCGCTCACGGAACCCCTCATGCGCCCGCTGCTCGCCCTCATCCTTAGTCTGTTTTTTATCACTGCACACGCGGCCGATGCCGACTTGCATGCTGTTGCGCCTTATCCGGCCAAAGCGCTCGCGCTGTCCGATATGAGTGGTAAAAAATTTGACCTTGCAAGTTACCGCGGACGAGTTGTCCTGGTAAATTTCTGGGCGACCTATTGCCCGCCCTGTCTCAAGGAAATGCCCTCGATGGAGCGCTTGCAAAAACGCATGGCCGGTAAGCCTTTCGCGATTTTGTCGGTAAATGTGGGTGAACAAAACAGTGACGTGCAGGCTTTTCTCAAGCAGGTGCCGGTTACTTTTCCCATCTTGATGGATCGCGAAGCCAGCCGATTGAAAGCGTGGAAAGCCTTTGCTCTGCCCTCCAGCTTTGTGGTGGATACACAGGGTCGCGTGCGTTACGTCATGTTCGGTGGTACGGAATGGGATGAACCCGATTCCCTGGGAAAACTCATGGCGCTGCTGCCAGCGCACTAGTTTCAAGCTGGCGGCCGGTTGTGAGTTTCCGCCCGTCCTTCACGACACCAGGCATAGAGTGCATCGTAGATCACCATGCCGTGCCTGAGCATTTCATGGTCGTCCGAAAAGCAGCGTGACAAGCCCAGTGAAATCGCCAGCAAACCCGCTGCTTCGGGGGCGAGATCCGGACGCGCGGTGTCCGCGCCGCGCACGATCAGCGCGAGTTGTTGTAATCCGGGCTCGTCGAGATGGTGTTTTATCAGGAAGGCATCGAAGCTGCATCGTTCGCAGTCATGACCATACTCCACGCCGGGAATATCATAGGGAACCGCCCCGGTTTGTGCGGCCACCTCCAGTACTTCGCTTGCCGGCACGTACAGAAATTACGGCGCTTCATCGATAAAGCGCGCAATCAGCCACGGGCAGGCGATGTGTGGGCGTTTGGTCGTCGATCAGCGCTGCGCCGTAGTCCCTGCCGGATGTGCCATGACTGCCCGCGGCCTTGAATTTGTCCGGCATGAATTTGCCGCCCGCCATGCCGAGGCTCGCTGCGCCCAGCACGATGTAGGGGAAGGGGATATCGAGCGCGAAAATGGCGACAAAGGCGGCCACCGCAATCGCCCACAGCACGCCATACCTGAGCGCGCGCGTGCCGATGCGGTAGGCTGCCGAAAGATGCGTATACCCAGGTGAGCGCAATCAGAATCAGCAACGGCGGCAGCGCCAACAGCACGCCTGCCGCGACCCCGCCTTTCACCCCGTGCATCAGTCAGCCAGCCGATGTAAGTGGCGAGCTGCTGCGCTTCCGGTCCGGGCAGCAGCATGCAGTAATTCAGCGCATGCAGAAAGCGCCGCTCGGAAATCCAGCGGCGCCGTTCCACCAGTTCCAGGTGCATCATGGCAATCTGCCCGGCCGGGCCGCCGAAGCTGATGGAACCGAGCTTGAGTCAGTATTTGAGCGATTCGCCCAAGCTGACTGGCGCGGGTGGGTAGGAGATGGGAATAATTTTCGTGGTCATTTTATAGCGGTGTAAATACCGCAATTATCCTAAAAACCGCGATTCAAGCCACAGAGAACACAGAGGGCACAGAGATGAAGCGGTTTCCACCTATTTTTTCCGCCCCACCTGATGGGTGAAGCCAATATTTACGGCAACCAATGGTTTTTGCGAATTGGGCGACAAGCCGCCCATCCCTGCGAACCCCGTTGCCTCTGTGAACTCTGTGTTCTCTGTGGCTAACTGATTTTTTCAGGATTATTGTGGTTCGCATTAACCATGTTACGTTTCTGGGAATGTTAATACACTACACCCTGGTTTCGTGTGGCGGCATGCTGTCCAATGTTAGGAACGAATGATGCTAAATCAGCCCAAAATCATCGCGCTACGCCAGTCTCTGGAAAATACCATTGTCGGTCAGTCGGCCTTGCTAGACCGGCTGGTTATCGGACTGCTGACCGGCGGGCATCTGCTGCTGGAAGGTTTGCCAGGGCTGGCCAAAACCACAGCGGTGAAAGCGTTGGCGGGAGCAGTTCACGCCCGTTTTCAGCGCATCCAGTTCACTCCCGATCTGCTTCCCGGCGATCTGACCGGCACCGATATCTACAATCCCCAGGAAGGCAGCTTCTGCTTTGTCGAGGGGCCGCTGTTCCACGAAATCATTCTGGCGGACGAAATCAACCGGGCGCCGGCCAAAGTGCAGTCCGCCTTGCTCGAAGCCATGCAGGAACACCAGATTACGGTGGGGGGCGTAACCCGGCCGTTGCCGCCGCTGTTCATGGTCCTGGCCACGCAAAACCCGCTGGAGCAGGCGGGCACCTACCCACTGCCGGAGGCGCAGCTCGACCGCTTTCTGTTGCATGTCGAACTGACCTATCCGAGTGCGGAGGATGAGTTGCGCATACTGCAACGCGACCGTATGGGCAACGCTGCCGACACGGAATCCCTGCCTAAAGTGGATGTGCAGACCGTGCTGGCGGCGCGCGAGGAAGTGAGAAAGATTCATCTGGACGCTGCACTGGAACGCTATATCGTGACCCTGGTCGGGGCGACGCGCGATATTGCGCACTGGCTGCCGGATCAGGCCGGCATGATCGAGGTCGGCGCCAGCCCGCGCGCTTCCCTTGCCATTGCCCACGCGGCCTGCGGCCATGCGTATTTGCAGGGCAGGGAATATGTCATCCCGGACGATATTCATGCGGTCGCCGCGGATTGCCTGCGCCATCGCATCATCCCGAGCTTTAACGCACGCATGGAAAACGTGTCGCGCAATAGCCTGCTCCAGGCTTTGCTGGATGCGCTGCCGGTCCCTTAACCCGCTGTGAAAGCATCCTTGGCTAAGCTGGCCTCACTCGGGCAGCGCCTGGTTGCCCTGAGCGTCGGCCGGCCCGCTGCGGTGGAGACGCATGCGCCGTTGCTGGATGCAGAAGAACTCGCCCAACTGATGCATCGTATCCAGGCACAACAGGCAGCGCCCTATTTCAGGGAGTCGCAGCACCGTCACGCCGGGGATTTTCGCTCGGTGTATCTGGGCAGCGGTCTGGATTTCGAGGAAGCGCGGCCCTATCAGGCTGGGGACGACATACGCGGCATGGATTGGCGCACCACGGCGCGCACCGCCCGGCCGCATATCAAGATTTACCGGGAAGAGCACCAGCCTGCCTTGCATGTGGTGATCGACCGCGGCCCGAGCATGCGTTTCGGCACCCGCACCAGACTGAAAGTGGCGCAAGCCGCGCGCATTGCCGCCACGCTTGGATTTGGCGCTGCGCGGGCCAATACCTGTATCGGCGGCACGCTCTGGCAACCCGATGCGATGACGCTGCCCTGTCGCAATGGCACAGCGGGCGCAATGCAACTGGCGCAGGCGGCGATTGCACCCTGCCCGCCACTGACGGATCCGGTTGCCGCGGAAATGCCGCTCCTGCATGCCTTGCTCGACCGGCTGGATGCGCAATTGCCGCGCGGTTCCAACGTGGTGTTGATCAGTGATTTCCATGCGCTGAGCGAGGCGGATATGCCTGCGCTGCTGCGTCTGGCCAGCCGCCACCAGGTGCAGGCAGTTCAGGTGCTGGATGTGACTGAGCAGGCGTTGCCCAATGTCGGCCTGATCGCATTCCAGGATGCGGCTTCCACGGCGCGCTGCTGGGTAGACACCGGCAGGCGCGAGGTGCGTGCGGCGTATCAGGCGCAGGCCAGCAGCAGCCAGGCCGCACAGCAGGCGTTGTTTCGACGCATCGGTGTGCGCTTGCATTGTCTGCTGGCCGACGCCGACCCGTATGCGCTGTTGCAAGAAATGCGTCTGCCATGAATGACCCAACCAGCGGTTTGATCGACATCATCGAACCGGTCAGGCCGCTGCTCGTTGCTTCCAGCTACAGCGCGTGGTGGCTGGTTTTGGCGCTGGCGGCGCTGGTGCTACCGGGATTGTGGATGCGCTGGCGCGGGCGTGGTGTCCGTGCCTGTTGCAAGCGTTTGCAGCATCTCAGGAAAGCTTACGCTGCGGGTAGTGTGAGCCAGCACGAAGCTGCCTATCGCCTGGCATCCGAGCTGCGGCTGGGATTGCAACTGCAGCAGCTAAACGCGGACTTGCCGCCGCCTGCCTTGCCGGTCGCCGAACACCCCGGCTGGGCAGAAGCCATAGCCCGTCTGGATGCGTTGCGTTATCAGGCCGGAGCCGGCCTGGAAGAGGGTGAATGGACGCGCCTATGCACTCAGGTCGACATCTGGCTGAAGCGGGCAGGCCGATGCTGAATCTGGCGCAACCAGTCTGGCTGGTTTTGTCATTGCCCCTGCTCGTACTAGCCGTGCTGCGTTGGCGGCGTGAACGTGTCAGCCAGGAACCGGCCAGTGTGGCGTTGATTCATCCCCAGCTGGGGTTGCTGGCGCGCAGCCAGGTTGCGCAGCCCGGCGGACGGTTTGTGCGCTGGCTGGATTTGCTTGCCCAGCTCTGTCTGGTGCTGGCCTTGGCGCAGCCGCAATGGATCGGCGCGTGGCTGCCGGAAACTCCGCAAGGGCGCGAAATCGTGCTGCTGGTGGATACGTCCCGGACCATGAGCATCACCGATTTTGAACTGGACGGCCAGCCGGTGGAACGTCTGGCTGTACTCAAAGACATCGTTACGCGTTTTGTGGCAGGACGTCAGGGCGATCGTTTCGGACTGATTGCATTTGGCAGCGTGGCTGGCACGCTGGTGCCACCGACGTTTGACCGGGATCTGGTGAGCGCCATGCTGGCGCGTCTGCGAGTCGGCATTGCCGGTGACGATACGGCCATCGGTGACGCCATCGGACTGGCGCTCAAGCAATTGCGGGCGCAGCCGCGCCTGCGCCCGGCGCTGATCCTGTTTACCGATGGAGACAGTACCGCAGGCGATATCACCCCCAGCGAGGCAGTCGCGCTGGCGCGCCACATGGGGGTGCCGATTTACACCGTGCAGATTGGCGGCGACCTGTTTGCCGCCGGGCGTCCCAAGGCACCCGCCAAAACCGTTAGCGAACCGGGGCTGACGCAAATCGCCGCTGCCACCGGTGGGCGTTATTATCAGGCGGGCAATCGTGGTGCGCTGCAAAGTGTCATCCATGACATCGGCCAGCGTGAAAAAACTGTCGTGCGCCCCGCCACCCGCCGGGTGGTGCAGGAATGGTATTGGCTGCCGCTGTTGCTGGCGGTGGGGCTGTTGAGCCTGGCGCGACTGAGTGCGATACGGCGGGTGACGGCATGACCGGTCTGGGCGAGCTGACGCAACTGGACTGGCGCAACCCGTGGTGGCTGATGCTGGCCTTGCAACCGCTGCTGATGGCAGCGCTGCTGCACTGGCGCCGCGGACGTGTGCTGCATTATGCCGATGCGCACCTGCTGCCATGGGCAGTGCGCGGTACATTCGGCGCGCCGTCCAATGTGCGCCGCGTTGTCAATATGCTGGCGTGGCTGTTGCTGGCCTGTGCCGCCGCCGGGCCACGCCTGCCGCTACTGACCACACCGGAACACAGGATCGCAGCGTTGCACCATGAACTGAATGTGATGGTGGTGCTGGATGTGTCGCCTTCCATGCTGGCGCAGGATGTGTCGCCGCAACGTCTGCAGCGCGCCCGATTGAAGTTGCTTGATTTGTTGCCGCGTCTGCATGGCGAACGGCTCGGGCTGATCGTGTTTTCCGGCAGCGCCGGGCTGTTGCTGCCACTCACCCGCGACATGGATGCTGTGCGCGCCGATTTGCCGCTGGCACAACCCGGCCTGCTGGATACGCCGGGCAGCAATATCGCCGCTGCGCTCAAACTGGCGCAGCAAACACTGCTGGCGCAAAGCCCGGGCAAGCGCGGCGCAGTGCTGCTACTTACCGATGGTGATGCCAGCGCGCTCTCAGGTACTGCGGGCGCCGCAGCACTGGAGGCCGCGCGCCGTTTGCAACGGGTTGACCTGCCGCTGTATGTACTGGGAGTGGGAACACCTGCTGGCGCAACCATCCCGCTACCCGATGGTGGTGTGGTCGAGCAGGACGGCAGTGCGGTGACCAGCCGCCTGGATGAGCATGGCTTCGCCACGCTGGCCCGCCTCGGCGGCGGCGCTTACCAAACCGTGCAGGATGGCGATGCCGACTGGGAGGCCTTGTACGATCGCGGCATTTTGGGTTTGCCCGGCAATCCGCACCCGGTAGATCCGGCGCAAACCTGGCGTGAGTTGTACGCATGGTGTCTGCTGCCGGCATGGTTGCTGCTGCTATATCTGCATTTTCCGCTGCGGTGGCGCGCCATCCGGCCTGAGGTCGCGGGGTGGCTGCTGGTGGGCATGGTGGCGTGGGGCGGGGTGGTGCCGAATGTGCGCGCAGCCGATGCCGACACCGCGCAGGCGGCCTACGCTGCTTACCGTAGCGGCAATTATGTCGAGGCGCAGGCGTTGTATGGGCGTATGCAAGGCTACCCGGCAAGCATGGGCGCCGGTGCCGCGGCGTATCGACGGCGCGATTATG